>NZ_JBEPLM010000003.1:0-631951 GCF_040545255.1 Mesorhizobium shonense | reverse complement strand
ATCTTGCCGACAGCTTCACCGTGCAGGTCGACGACGGCCATGGCGGCCTCGCCACCCAGGTGGTGACGATCGACATCGTCGGCACCAACGATGCGGCGATACTCTCCTCCGCTTCGGTCAACCTGACCGAAGGCAACGCGGCCGCCGACATCTCGACCAGCGGCCAGCTCACCATATCCGACGTCGACAGCGATCCGCACTTCGTCGTCCAGAACAATATCGCCGGAAACTATGGCACCTTCTCCATCGATGCCGACGGCAACTGGTCCTACACGGCAAGCTCGGCGCATGACGAGTTCGTCGACGGCCAGCACTATCTCGAGAGCTTCGACGTGGTCAGCGCCGACGGCACCCACAGCTCGGTCGCCATCGACATTCTCGGCACCGCCGACGGCCCACCCCGGTTTGCTCCGACCGATATCCAGCTTACACCGAGCACCACCACCGGGGATGTGACTTTCAGCTCATTCCAGTTCCATGGGACGCTAACCGCGACCGACCCGGACCCCGGCAGCTTCGTCTATAGCATCACTTCGCAATCAGACCCGGGGCTGTTCTCGATCACCGGCAGCACACTGAATTCCGCGGATCTCTCGCCGAGCAAGGCCTATTCCATCACCGTGCAGGCAACACAGGTCGGTGACCCAGTTGGGCCCGCATACCAATACAGCGAGACGTTCCAGGTCATCACCGGCAGCAACGGTAACTCGGGCGACAACCTCAGCAATCCCGTGGGCGGCGACGACGTCCTCTACGGCAATGGCGGAGCGGACCAAATCTTCGGCCTGGCTGGCAACGACACGCTTTTCGGGCAGGATGGCAACGACACACTGAATGGTGGCGATGGCAATGACAGGCTCGTCGGCGGTGTCGGCGCGGATACACTCACCGGCGGAGCAGGGGCCGATACATTCTACTACGGGCCGAATGTCACGGATTCCGCGCCAACCGCCGGAAATTTCGACACCATCAGCGACTTCGTGCATGGCGTCGACAAGATCGACCTCTCCTCGATCGATGCCGCTGCCGCCCCAGGCGATCAGGCTTTCCTGTTCGGTGGACAGAACTCGGCCACCGTCGCCAACAGCATCACCTGGTCCGAAAGCGGCGGGAACACCATCGTCCATGTCGATGTGAGCGGCAATACGACGGCCGACTTCCAGATCACGCTGACCGGCATCAATCTCGGACTGACGGCCAGCGACTTCGTGCTGTGACGAAGGAGGTGAGCCCGCGGCTACGCGCGGCTCACCTTGTCTCCCGCGAAGCCGAAAATTCGAGGTTACGAATTAAGGTTTACAGCAGGTTTACGAGCGGGTCGCGTGGCCGGTTGAGGGATCGGGAGTTAGGATCGCTTCCGGGCAAGCAGTTTGGACGGGGGGCGGTTCTCCGCTGGGTATGTTGAATTTCGACAAGAAATCCAAGATTGTGAGGGATGCGCTTCGCGCCTGCCGCCGCTATTTCCTCTTCGCGGCGGTGTTCAGCCTGGCGATCAATCTGCTTTACCTCGCATCCCCGCTCTACATGCTGCAGATCTACGATCGTGTGGTCACCAGCGGCAGCGAGACCACTTTGGTGATGCTCACCCTGGTGCTGCTCGCCGCCTTCCTGGCGCTGGCGGGTCTCGACCTTGTCCGCGCCGCGATCCTGACGCGGGCCAGCGCGCGGCTCGATCGGCTGCTCTCGGCAAAAATCCTGGCCGCATCGGTCGAGACGCCGTCGCAGGGCGCCGCGCAAAGCCAGCCGATACGCGATTTCGACACGTTCCGCCAGGTGATCACCGGCAGCGGCATCCACGCGCTGTTCGACCTGCCATGGTCGCCCATCTACATCGGCATCATCTTCCTCTTGCATCCATGGCTGGGCTTCTTCGCGCTTGGCTCCTCGCTGCTTCTCATCGCCATGGCGGTGCTCAACGAATACATGGTGCGGGCACCGCTGAAGCAGGCCAACGACCTCGCCACGGCCAACTACAATTTCACCGAGATGAGCCTCAGGAACGCGGAAGTCGTTCGCGCCATGGGCATGCTCGAGGGCCTCGTGCGCCGCTGGGGGCGCGACCGCGGCCTGGCGCTCCGGCAGCAGGGGCAGGCCAGCGACCGCGCCGCGCTGATGTCGGGCCTGATCCGCTTCCTGCGCCTCACCATGCAGTCGCTGATCCTCGGCCTCGGCGCCTATCTGGTCATCGAGCGGCAGATCACCGGCGGCGCGATGTTCGCGGCGAGCCTGCTGCTGGGCAGGGGGCTGCAGCCGGTCGAGCAGATCGTCGGCCTCTGGCGCGGCCTGATCCTGGCGCGGGCCGCCCTTGCAAGGGTCGAGAAGCTGCTTGACGGCGGCGCGCAAGGCGAGCGCTCGTTCAACCTGCCGAAGCCGACCGGCAAGATTGCCGTCGAGCAGCTCAGCTTCGCCATTCCCAACCTGCAGAAGGTGCTGCTGCGTGATGTCTCGTTCCGGCTTGAGGCCGGCGAGGCGCTCGGCATCGTCGGTCCATCCGGCGCCGGCAAGTCCACGCTCGCCCGTCATCTCGCCGGCATCATGCAGCCGAGCCGCGGCACGGTGCGACTGGACGGCGCCGACCTGACGCAGTGGGGGCGGGAGTCGCTCGGCGACCATATCGGCTATCTGCCGCAGGACATCGAGCTGTTTTCGGACACGGTCGCCGCCAACATCGGCCGCTTCAAGACCGATGTCGACCGCGAGGTGATCGAGGCCGCACGGCTCGCCGGCGTGCATGAGATGATCATCCGCCTGCCGCAAGGCTACGAGACGCAGATCGGCGAGGGCGGCGCGGTGCTGTCTGGCGGCTATCGGCAGCGCATCGCGCTGGCCCGCGCCGTGTTCGGCATGCCGAACCTCATCGTGCTCGACGAGCCAAGCTCCAATCTCGATGCCGATGGCGACCGCGCGCTCAGCGAATGCGCGCTGGAGCTCAAGCGCCGCGGCAGCACGGTCATCATCGTCTCGCACCGGCCCTCGACCTTGGCCAATGTCGACAAGATCCTGCTCTTGCGGGACGGCGTGGTCGAAGCCTTCGGCATGCGAAACGAGATCGTGGCGCTGCTCAACCAGCGCGCCGCGCCCATCGCAGTGGCGACCCAATGACCGATATCGCCGCCACCTATCGCAGCCTCCCGGGCGCCGACGGCGAGGGCGCCAACCCGGATTCGATCCGGGGACCGGTCTGGGTCGGCGTGCTCATCATCGCGCTCTTCTTCGGCGTGTTCGGCGGTTGGGCGGCTCTCGCGCCGCTCAACGGTGCGGTGCTTGCCGACGCGGTGGTGAAGGTCGAGGGCAACCGCAAGAGCGTCCAACATTTCGACGGCGGCACGGTGAAGGAAATCCGGGTCAAGGACGGCGACATGGTCAGGGCCGGCGACGTGCTGGTTGTGCTCGACGACACACGTGCCCGTTCCGAATTCAATCTCTATTCGCAGCAATATGCGCTGCTGCGCGCCACCGATGCCCGCATCCGCGCCGAGCTCGACGGCCATGAGGCGGTCGCCTTTCCGAAGGACATCACCGCCGAGCACCAGGCCTACCTGCAGGACGCGATGGCCAACCAGATTGCCGACCTCGAAAGCCAACGCGCTTCCATGGCCGGCGCCAGGCAAATCCTGCAGAAGCGGATCGCCGAGTTGGACGAGCAGATCGACGGCAAGCAGGCGCGCGTCGAATCCTTTCGCGCCCAGCTCAAATCGACGATCGACGAAAAGGCGGGCCTCAACAAGCTTCTGAAAGCCGGGCTGACGACCAAGCCGCGTATCCTGGAGCTTGACCGCTCGGCGTCCGACCTGCAGGGCCTCATCGACCAGGCCCTCGGCGAAATCGCGGGAAACCGCCAGAGCAAGGCCGAGCTCGAGAGCCAGATTGCGCAGCTCACCAACGAGCGTCGCGCAAAACTCTCGGCCATGCTGATCGAGACGCAGTCCAACCTCGCCGATCTGGTGCCGAAGATGTTTGCGGCGCAGGCCACGGTGGACCGTGCCGAAGTGCGCGCGCCCTATGACGGCCAGGTGATGGACCTCACGGTCTTTTCCACCGGCGCGGTTGTCTCCCCCGGCCAGACTATCCTCGACATCGTGCCGGCCAGGAATTCACTGATCGTCCAGGCGCAGGTCAAGGTCGAGGACATATCCAGCCTGCGCGCCGATATGACGGCCGAAGTGCGCTTCACCTCCTACAAGCAGCGCACGACGCCGGTCATCCACGGCCGCGTCACCCGCATCTCGGCCGACCGCGTCACCGATGCCAAAACCGGCTTTCCCTATTATGTCGCCGACGTTGCAGTGGATCAGCAGGAACTCGCCGCCGCCCCGCAGATCCAGCTTTATCCCGGCATGCCGGCGTCCGTCATGATCGTGACCGAGGAACGCACCGCGCTGGACTATATTCTCGGCCCGCTGACGACGTCGCTGCACACGGCGTTTCGGCAGAAGTGAGGGGCGGCTGACGAACCGGATCGGGCGTCAGCGTGCATCTCTCACTTTCCTGGCCGATACTCCAGCGCCACCACGCCATTGCTGAACGGCACGGCTGAAATCAGCTCCAGCGCAAGCGGCTTCTCGGTCGGGAAAAGCGGCTTGCCCTGGCCGACGGCGCCGGGATAGACGAGCAGCCGGAGGCGGTCGACGAGGCCGTGGCTGAGCAATTGCCGGGCAATGCTCAAGCTGCCGTGCACATAGATGTTGCCCCCGCTTCCTTGCCTCAGTTTGGCAACGGCGTCGGGCAGGGGGCCTCCAAGCAACTCGGCCGGCTGCCAGTCGAGCGCCTTCAGCCTGGTCGACGCCACATATTTCGGCAGCGCGTTGAAGCGGTCGGCAAAATCGCCGGTTTCCTTCGGCCATGAGCCGGCAAAGATCTCGTAGGTCGTGCGGCCGAGAAGCATGGCGCCGCTGTCGGCAAGCTCGTCCTCCTTGAACTTGTTCATCTCGTCGTTCCAGGTGACGTTCGGCAGCTTCTCGACCTCGGCGATGCCGTCGACGCTGATGAACTCGGTGACGATGAGCTTCCTCATGATCTTCTCCCTTGTCGGACGCAACGCCACCCAGTGCAAACTGCGCATCGCATGGGCCTGGTCGCAGAAAGTGTCACGGCGATGGGACAAAGCATAGGGTGAGGCGCGGACGGGCGACAGATAGGCCCGGCGGAAAAGAAAAAAGCCCGCCGGGTGGCGGGCTTCTGAAGTTTTGCCTGGAGGGCTTAGTTGAACTTGTACTTGGCGTCGATCCGCACCGTGTGGAAGGACGGCGTCGATGTGATGCTGCCGTCCGGCGCGCCGAGATCCGCCGAAAAGTCGTGCTTCTCGAACTGCGAATAGCGGTATTCGATGCCGACCGTCATCTTGTCCGACACGGCCGTTTCCAGGCCGCCGCCGACGGAGAAGCCGCTCGAGCCCCAGTCGATGATGTCGCCGATCGGGTCGGAGGCATTGAGATCGAAATGCTGCCAGCTGTAGCCGGCCAGCGCATAGGCCAGCGTCGCTTCGTTGACTTTCATGCCGACGCGGCCGAGCACGTCGAAGCCATAGTCGGTATCGAGGTTGATCTGGCCGCCGCCGAGGTCGAGTTCCGAGGTCATGCCGGAATAACGCGCGTCGACCATGATGCCTGCCACCCAGCTGCCGAAGTCCTGGTCGTAGCCGAGGCTTGCCTCGCCGAACACGCCTTCGCCGCCCAGTCCGTTGAATTTCACGCCGGCCGGCGGGACATCGATCTGATGCACGGACGCGCCGGCGCCGAGCCCGCCGCCGACATGGAAGCCGGTCCAATTATAGGTCGGCGTCTCGAAGCTTGTGCCACCGCCGTTGGCGGCGTTGAAGCGGTAGCTGGCGGCAACCTGGAAGGTATGGCGCGAGGTGTCGAGGTTGAGCGCACCATCCGGCGCGCCGAACTGCGAAAGCAAATCGTCCGTGGTGCTGAAGCGCGTGTAGCGGTATTCGCCCTTGAGCGTCCAGTTGGCGTTGATGGCGGTTTCGACACCGGCGCCGACGAAATAGCCGCCCTGATCCCAGTCCATGCCGAAGCCGGCGTTGGTGTCGAGCTTGTACTTCTGCCAGGCATAGCCGCCCAGAACGTAACCCAGCGTGCTCGGCGTCAAGAGATAGCCGGCACGCACGCCGACGTCGAAGCCGTAGGTCTCCTTGACGTCGGCATCGAGGCCGAACGCATCGAGCGAGGTCTTGATGGTGCCGACATGAGCGTCGAGCAGGGCGCCCAGCAGGAAGCGCTGCGAGACCATGTAGTCGTAGCCGACGGTCGCTTCGCCATAGATGCCTTCGCCGCCGATGCCGTTGAGTGAAATACCCGGAATGAAATCACTGCTGATCTCATGCACGTTGGCGCCGGCGCCGACACCAAAGCCGACATAAAGACCGCTCCAGTTGAAGCCGGACGCCTCGACCGGCTGCACGACCTCTGCGGCATGAGCAGCAGACATCAAAGCAACCGCCGAAACGGCGGACAACAGAAGAGATTTCGCTGAAAAGCGCGTAAGCATAGCCCCATACCCCTTTATAAACCCGGCGCGTTTCTAGCAGAGGTTGTCTCAACCGGTGGTGGCAGAAATGCCACACCGATAGGTAAACTGCCGCCACGGCAGGCAGAGCCGGGCGATGCACCCAGAAAAGGTCAGTTCGGCTGTGGATAGGCAGCGGCGGCTGGACCTGCCGCTCGGTTGTAGCCGGACCAGCCGCAACAAATTGCGACTCGCGGGCATGCTCGCCCATCATCGAAGAGGCAGATCTGCAGCGCTTTCCACGCGCGAAAGATCTCGCCGCATGCCGGAGTTTGCGAGCCGGCCCCCGCCAAGCTATAGGCCGGTTTCCATCGGCCTCCGTGCCTGTTCACACGTATCCGCAACCTCGAGCGCTTTGGCTCGGGAAGGTTTGGGCAAATCCGCAATCCGTCGAACAGAAGCGTAGAACCTTGGATAATCGCCGGAGCACAGGTCGAACAAGCGAAGGAATGCCGGGACCTGTTCGCCGTAGACAGCAGTCGCGGCGAGCTTTGCGTTGTTGATCGGGGCATTGAACCAGGCATCGTATCCCCGGTATCCGGCCCAGCGCTTGTCGCGCAGTTGCCGGTAACGCATCCGCAGCCTGTCGATCGCCGCTGCCTTGGCAGCCGCCATCTGCTGCGGGCTGCGGGGACTTCCGTAGACCTGCCTCAACTCGTCCCGGGTTTTCGATATCAGTTCGAGAAAATCGACCCTGCGCTTGCGATCGGCTTCGTAGCGGCGCAATCCGGCGCGATCGCCGGTGGCGCGCAGCCATTTCCTTGTGCCGGCGGTTTCGACGGCGACCGCGAAAGCCTCATTGAACGCGGAGTCATCGTTCACGTAGATGCGCTGATGCGCCAGTTCATGAAAGACAAGGCTTGCGAGATAGGTGTCGTCCTGACGCAGCATGGTGCTTAGCAGCGGGTCGCTTGACCAGCCCAGCGTAGAATATGCGGTGACGCCTGAGACATAGACGTCCAGCCCCTGCCTATGAAGTTCGA
Organism: Mesorhizobium shonense; assembly: GCF_040545255.1. Classification (NCBI taxonomy): domain Bacteria; kingdom Pseudomonadati; phylum Pseudomonadota; class Alphaproteobacteria; order Hyphomicrobiales; family Phyllobacteriaceae; genus Mesorhizobium; species Mesorhizobium shonense. The sequence goes on along the minus strand of NZ_JBEPLM010000003.1, from coordinate 624,455 downwards.
CGGCGCTTTCAGTCGCGGCTTTCCGGTCGAAGTAACCGCGGTAGGGAACGCAGCCGAAGACCGGAAAGCACCATGTTCGCGGCGTCAGCGAGAATTGCGGCGCGGCAAAAACGGCCCAGGTCACAGCGTCGCGACGGATATCGACATAGCTGCGGTAGCTGTTGTTTTCGGGCAGCGCCAGTTCATCTGTCGCAAACCGTCGTATGGCGCTCGCCGACGTCAACTTGGTGCGCAATGCCTTGGGCGTCGAAGGATCATGGATCAGTTTTCCGACATTTTTCCGCGCGGCCATGATCTCAACATGACCCTCCAGCGACTGCGCGTAATAGGAAATGCTCGTGCAGCCGGCCACCCCGGACGCCATGATCACCGCGGCAAGCATTCGAAGAACGCGCTTCACAGTTTGCCCACCGCTTGCTCATCTCCCCATGGAGCAAATGTCTCGATCCCCGCTCTCAAACAGGCGCACCGATTTTCGTCAAGATCTGCAGGGTAGCGGGTCGGACTTTTCGACTTTGGCAGGATTGGCGAATGCGGCCATCAGGCTGCGGCCCGGCGAAGCGGGTCCGAAAATTTTGTCCGGCTTCTTCAGAAAGCTATAGGCCAGTTTCCACCCCGCGCCGCGAAGGGAGAGCCGGCGAGGGCCGCATCCGCGATGGTCTTCATGCGGCGAGCTTATCGGCGGGAAAAGCTTCTCCTGACTAGACTAAGCCCCGAATATCGGGCTGTATCAGCTCGGACGTACTTCTAAGCAACGCATTGCAGAAGATCATGGCGTTTGGGGTTTTCATTCACCGCACAGATTCAATCTATGATGACAGCCCCGCCGAGCAGTACCAGTTCCCTCGCATGTATCTACGCCGTGTCGAGGCCTGCGTCGGTGACTGGATCATCTACTACGAGCCCAGCAAGGTGACCGAAACGCGCGGTTACTTCGCGATGGCCAAGGTCCAGCAGGTCATTCCCGACCCTGCAGCGTCTGGCATGTATCTCGCGCTGATTGAGCCCGGAACCTACCTCGATTTCGTCAATCCTGTTCCATTCAATGGGGCCGACGGTCTGGTCGAACGAGGTCTGCTCAATGACGAGGGCAGAATATCCGGCCGCGCCCAATCCGCTGTCCGCCCGCTCAGTCCTGCCGATTTCAATCGCATCATCGATCTGGCCTTTGACGCGAATGAGGTGGTGCTGCCGCGCGTCGATGAAATCGGCGGCGGATTTCAAGATGAGCAGGCGCCATTCGAGTTCGAGCAGAGCCGGGACCGCGTGAGCTACATCGGATCGCGGATCGTGCGGGACCGCATCTTCCGCCGCATCGTCCTGCGCGCCTACGACGAGCGCTGCGCCATCACGGGGCTGAAGCTGATCAATGGCGGCGGCCGAGCCGAGGTTTCCGCCGCCCATATTCGACCTGTCGAAGCCAACGGCCCGGATGTCATCAACAATGGCATCGCGCTGTCCGGCACAGCGCATTGGATGTTCGATCGAGGGTTAATCAGCCTATCCGACGACCTGGAAATCCTGATCTCGCGACAGGTCAACGACCTCGACAGCGTGCACGGATTCATCAACAAAACGCGCCACGCGCTCTCGCCGAGCCGAATGTCTGAACGCCCGCATCCTCGGTTCTTGCAATGGCATCGCGAGCATTGTTTTAAGCAGTGAGGGGCCGGCCCCTAACCTCACTCGCCCTTAATCCGATTTCTCCACCTGTTCGGACTTAACGAGCTTGCCTATTGCGGCAGCCAAATCACCTGTGTCGGTCTTATGAAGGATTGCGGCAGCGTATTTGGCTGACAGACGCGTCGCGATGCCGGCGGTTATAGCGTTGTTGAGATAGGTAATGCCGTCCCCGTGTCTTTCGAGGTCACCTCTCGAAACAGCCTCAGCGCTTTGAATTGCAAGGTCGGCGAGATGCTCCGGCGTCAATGTGCCGATGTTGGAGCTGATCGACGTGTAAAGCACTTTCCCGATGCCGTGAAATTGGTCCAACTCTTTGATCATCACGTCGTTTGTACCGGGCGTGGTTGGCGCGGGATAGGTACCTGTCGCATTGCGAGTTTCGCGCCGCCATAACATATCGCGCGCTTGGGCAAGGGTAACACCGTCTCGAAGCACGAGGATCGTCGCTTTGACGCGTTCCCCTTCTTCTACCGGAATTAGACTAGGGCCACCGCCGCGGGATTTACTCGACCGCGCGAATTCCACCGGAAAGGGCGTGGAAATGCCGGCTGACATTTTTCGGACTATGACGTTTTCTAGCTCAGCGCCAGGCTCATTAATCAGCGAGCCGTAAGCAAGAATGCCTATCGCACGTTTTGGCTCGATGGCGGGGAGCTCCTTTGATACTGCCTCAACCAAGGCGCGTCCATTTTTCGTGTTCATTGTCCGCAGGGCCAAGTCCTGAAGAGCGGCTCGCGACTTTATCCCTAAAGTCTGCGCGGCAACGTCCAACAGCCCCTTGTTGTCATATAGTGCGATGGTCCTCTCGTAGTCGCTCTTGGCGATAATTTCTCGAAAGTAGGAGAGTAGGTCAGCATAGATTTTTGGAGGGTTTATAGCTTTGGTTGCCGCGTCATATTCGCCGATAAGCGCTGTACTGTCTTTTGCTTTCAAGCCGACCCGCTTGAGGCCTCGATCAATTTTTCGCTTCGTCGCAGACAATGCGTATTTTTCCGCGTCTGCAGCCGCCAGTTTGAGAACTTCCTGCTTCAACTCATCGAGACGCTTCGCCGCGTCGGCGTCATCGAAATGTGCGAGCCGCGCCAACTCTTTGAAGGGGCCTGGCAGCAACAGCACGTTTTCAACTTCCGCGACCGCTAGTGCATGGATGCTTCTCGCTTTGAGGTAGGCGATCAACTGATCGTCACGCCCATCAGCGTCGATTAGTCCGGCGCATCCAAGCCTGTGAAATGCCTTTTGCTGCTCCATGCTTGCGACGGCATGAATCACGCTGTCGCACGGGCCGACCGGGATGATTGTGAAGTCCCTGTAGACTGCACGATATATAGCTACGTCGAGACTTCCTCCATCCCCTTCCGTGAAAAGGACCGGGAGCCTGCTTCCCACTATGCGAGTCATGATTTCATCGGGGATGCCCGTATCGGAGGGAATTTCCTCCAACTCCCACTGCTCACCTTGGCTTCCATTCTCATAGGAGCTGATTGCAAATTTTCGTGCAAACGTGCGCGTGGCCGCGAACTCAATGTCATGCGTTAGATAAGCAAAAATGCAGTCCGGACGGGCCGCCTCCAAAGCATCCCAGAGTTTTGCTAAGATCGAGCGGTTGAGATGAAGCTCAGGTTCGTCAATCAAAATAAGAGTGTTCTCTCGCGCGAGCAACACTTGACCAAGCATATAAAAAGTCGCACGCTCGCCGTCACTTAGATCGGCCGCATCGTAATCATTGTTACGTGATCCGAAAGATTTAACTTTTATGTCTCCGGCAAGGATAATTAGTTCGCGATGGGGCAATAAAGAGTCCCAAATTGCCTTGAGACGATCCAGCTTGGTCTGAGGCGGCGCGATCGTTAAATCCTTCATATGCGCTCGTCGATGCTGAACCGAAATTTCGTTCTCTTCGGCGTAGAGGGCCGCGACGAGGTGATCGAAATCTGAGAGCAGCGCGATCGCGGGCTTGTTCTGCCACCGAAAGGTAACTCGGTTCCCTGGGTGTTGCTCGTGGCCATATGACAATCTGTTGAGTGCAGTTTCCAGGTTGGGAGGCTGTATCTTGGTGTTGAGTTGCAATGCTCGGTGCCCGCCGATTCTATGCACAGCGAGATGACCACCCTCGATCATAACCCCAAGGCGGCTCTTCCCTGAGCCGTTGGGGCCGAGAAAGACGAGTGTTTCTCCCGGCTTGGCGCTGACTTGGTACTCACCAGCCGATGTGGGGATCTTGATTTCAAACATGTAAAGCGCTCAGGCAAATCGTATAAGCGATCAAGTATACTCTAACGATTTTTGACGCCACAACTTTCAGCTCGGTGCCGAACTTAAGTCTAGAGGCTGGGCGACTGCCTTGGATCGACGAACCAACGTCTGCTCTTGGTACAAGACGGTCCATCTACGAACAACCGCGCCTGCTGCTCCTTCATCCCCCCTTGCCAACCTCTCCACCTTCCCCTAATCTTCCTATGAGAAAACCTTTTCCCAAACCACCCCGCGTCCGCTGACCTCACCCGTCATCTTCGCGTAGGGCGATAAGAGAAAACCTTTTCCCAACTTAGGGATGCGCCTCGAAAGATGTCCGCCGACGCCGAGCCAGCGCCAGTTTCCGCCAAGCCGCCGGTCACGCTGCGCGAGGTGGCGGCCGCGGCCGGCGTCAGCGTGGCGACGGCGTCCAAGGCGCTGAACGGGCAGGGGCGGATGACCGCCGAGACGCGCGAGCGCATTCGCGAGACGGCCCGGCTGCTCGGCTTCCGGCCGAACAGCCTGGCGCAGAGCCTGCTGCGCAAGCGCTCGTTCACCGTCGGCCTGCTCACCAACGATACCTATGGCCGCTTCTCGCTGCCGCTGATGGCCGGCGTTTCCGATGCGCTGGTCGACAATGGCGTGTCGGTGTTCCTGTGCAATGTCGAGGACGACACCCGCCTCGGGCAGCTGCATGTCGAGGCCATGCTCGACAAGCGTGTCGACGGCATCATCGCCACGGGAAAACGCATCGACCGCCATCTGCCGGTCGATCTCTCCCACCTGCGCGTGCCCGTGGTTTACGCCTTCACCCAGCCCGATCCCGGGGCGATCGGCCTCGTTTCCGACGATGCGGGCGGCGCGCGGCTGGCGGTCGAGCATTTTTTGCGGCTCGGGCGCCGCCGCATCGCCCATGTCACCGGCCCGGAGAGCTTTGCGGTGGTGCACACGCGGGCTGAGGCCTACCGGGATGTGCTCGAGAAGCGGGGCTTGCCCGTCGGCGAGCCGCTGCTGGGCGCCTGGTCGGAAGCCTGGGGCCACGAGGCAGTGGCAAAACTGTTCGGCAAGGCGGGCAGGGAAGGCTGGCCGGACGCGATCTTCTGCGGCAACGACCAGATCGCCCGCGGCGTCATCGATGCGCTGCGCGAGCGCGGCATCCGTGTGCCCGACGAAGTCGGCGTCATCGGCTTCGACAATTGGGAGATCGTGGCCGAGGCGACGCGCCCGCCGCTCACCTCGGTCGACATGAATCTTTCGACGCTCGGCCGCGAGGCCGGGCTCGCGCTGCTTTCGCTCGTGGGCGGCCAGCCGGCCGCGCCGGGCATAAGGAAACTGCCGTGCCGGCTGGTGGTGCGTCAGTCATGCGGCCGTCCGCCGGACGGCTGAGACGGGAAAGTCAAGGCCAAGCTGCCCGCACCCGCCGGGTGGCACGGCCAAACTGGGAGGAGAACCATGAGGAGGAATACCGTGAGAACCATGTTTGCCAAGCTGGCGCTTGCCGCGGCCGTGATCGGCGGCGGCCTGCAGGCGGCGTCCGCCGAGACCGCCAACATCTGGGTGCGCGCCGACGGCTCGAACTTCATGCCGCGCATCGTCGATGCCTTCAACAAGGCGCACAAGGACCAGATCAAGCTCGACATCATCCCCAACGCCGAGATCATCCCGAAATATGGCGCAGCCGCCGCCGGCGGCACCGCGCCGGACGCGCTGTCGCTCGACCTGATCTACACGCCGTCCTTCGCCGCCGCCGGCCAATTGGAAGACATCACCGACTGGGCGAAGTCCTTGCCCTATTTTGCGAGCCTCTCGCCGGCGCATGTGAAGACCGGCACCTACAAGGGCCGCATCTATGGCCTGCCGTTCTCGGCCGATAGTTCGGTGCTGATCTGGAACAAGAAGCTGTTCAAGCAGGCCGGGCTCGACCCCGAGAAGGGCCCGACCAACTGGGCCGAGATCGAGGCCGACGCCGAGAAGGTCAACGCGCTCGGCGGCGACATCAAGGGCTTCTACTTCTCCGGCAATTGCGGCGGCTGCAACATCTTCACCTTCACGCCGCTGATCTGGGCCTCGGGCGGCGACATTCTCTCCGAGGACGGCTCGAAGGCGACGCTCGACAGCCCGCAGCTGCGCGGCGCGATCGACCTCTACCGCTCGATGGTGAAGAAGGGCCTGGTGCCCGAGGGCGCGCAGACCGACACCGGCGCCAACTTCTTTGCCGCCTTCGCCGGCGGCAAGATCGGCCTCTCGCCCTCCGGCGCCTTCGCCATCGGCGCGCTCAACACCCAATATCCCGACATCGACTACGGCATCACCTTCCTGCCGGGCAAGGATGGCGGCTGGTCGTCCTTTGCCGGCGGCGATAATTTCGTCGTCACCAAGGGCACCAAGAAGATCGACGTGGTGAAGGAGTTCTTGGACTTCGCCTATTCGCTGGAGGGCCAGACGATCCTCGCCAAATACGGCAGCCTGCCGGTGCGCGGCGACATCGCCAAGGATGCGTTGAAAGACCTCGATCCGCGCTACCAGGTGGCGGCCGAGGCGATGGCCAAGGGCAAGACGCCCTATACGGTTGTGTTCAACGACCTGATCAACTCCGCCAACGGCCCATGGACGCAGATGGTCAACGAGGTGTTCTTCGGCGACGATGTCGACGGCGCGATTTCGAACGCGCAAGAGACCATGCAGTCGATCATCGATCAGGCGCCGAACAAATAACACCAGGGCCAGCCGGCGGCGAGGATCGCGCAACGCCTCGCCGCCAAGGCTCTGACCGGCCGCCCGCCCCGTCTCCCTGGCCGGGCGGCCGGGATATTGCATCGTTGAATGGCAGGATATCGCGTTGAGAAAGCTCACTTCCATTGCCGGTTCGGGGCGTCGGCAAGTTAGCTCCTCCTTCTCCCCTTGTGGGAGAAGGTGGCCGAGCAAAGCTCGGTCGGATGAGGGGTGTTCCAGCTTGGCGATGCGTGTGAAATCGCCGCCCCCTCACTCCGTCGCACACCCCTCATCCGTCTCGGCGCTGCGCGCCGATCCACCTTCTCCCACAAGGGGAGAAGGGGGAGCGAAGCCATGACCGCCATCACCGTAACCTCGGCTCCCGCCCGAACACGTGTCGGCGTCGGCCGCCGGCAATGGGTGGGCCTGCTCTACGTCCTGCCTGCCGTCGCCTTCGTCGTCGTCTTCTTCGTCATCCCGCTCGGCATGACGGCGTGGATGTCGCTCAACAACTGGCCGCTGATGGGCGAGCATGCCTTTGTCGGCCTCGACAATTATTTCGCGATCCTGCGCGACACCCGCTTCTGGAACGCGCTCAAATTCACCTTCTACTACACGGTGATCGTCACCATCGCGATCTTCGCCGTCGCCTTTCCGCTGGCGATCTTCATCGAAAGGCCGCGCCCGCTCACCAATCTCTACCGCACCGCCTTCTTCATGCCGGCGGTGGTGGGCTTTGCTTCCGCAAGCCTGCTCTGGTCGTGGCTCTTGAACGTCGATTCAGGCCTGTTCAGCCCCGCCGCCTTCGACCTCGGCCTGACCGGGAAGAAGGTCAATCTACTCGCCACCTTCCAGCCGGCCTTCTGGTCGATCATCGCCATGGTGGTGTGGAAGGTCGCCGGCTTCACCATGATCATCCTGATGACCGGCCTGCAGTCGATCCCGCAGGATCTGCAGGAGGCCGCCGTCATCGACGGGGCAGGGCCGTTCGCCAGGTTCACGGCGATCACCTTGCCGCTGATGCGCCGCACGCTGGCGCTGGCGCTGATCCTGTCGGTGGCGGGCTCGATCCTCGCTTTCGACCAGTTCTACATCATCCTGCGCGGCGGCCCGCGCAACCAGACGCTGACGGCCGTCTACTGGATCTTCAACCAGTCCTTCGTCTCGTTCAAGCTGGGCTACGGCGCCGCGCTCTCCATGGTGCTGCTGGTCATCCTGGTGGCGCTCAGCCTCATCCAGCTCTGGCTGCTGCGCAAGCCCGAGGGGCTCGACTGATGGCCGAGGCGATGTCGCAGAACCGCAAGGCGGCCTTCAGCCTCGCCAGGCATTCCACCGGCATCGTCGCTTCGGTGCTGTTCCTGGCGCCGATCGTGTGGACCGTGCTGTCGACCTTCAAGCCGGCGCAGGAGGCGCGCCAGCCACCGCTGCCGCCCTGGCCGACCACCGGCTTCTCGATCGAGAATTACCAGACGCTGAACACGTTCGGCGATGGGCTCTGGGCCTCGGCACAGAACAGCATCTATGTCTCGGCGATGACGGTGATCCTGTCGGTGCTGGTCAGCGTGCTCGCCGGCTACGGCTTCTCACGCTTCCGCTTTCCGTTCCGGGATTTCTTCTTCGTCCTCATCCTGTCGACGATCATGATCCCGTTCCAGTCGATCCTGACGCCGATCTTCCTGGTGCTGACAAGGCTCGGCCTGCACAACACGCTGACGGGGCTGGTCTGCGTCTACGTCACGCTGCAGCTTCCCTTCTCGATCTTCATGATGCGCAACGCCTTCGACGCCGTGCCGCGCGAGATCGAGGAGGCGGCGCGCATGGACGGTGCCAACAACGTCACCATGCTGGTGAAGGTGATGCTGCCGCTGGTATGGCCGGGCGTCGTCACCATCGCGCTGTTCGCCTTCCTCGGCGCCTGGAACGAGTTCCTGGCAGCGCTCGTGCTGATGACCGACCAGTCCAAATTCACCCTGCCGGTGATGATGACCGCGCTTCAGTCCGGCCGCTTCGGCGCCATCGATTGGGGCGCCGTGCAGGCGGGCGTCACCGTGATGATGGTGCCCTGCCTGATCCTGTTCTTGGCGCTGCAGCGCTTCTACATCCGCGGCCTGATGGCCGGGGCCGTCAAGTGATTTCCCGCATTTGAATGGAGTGACGTTCATGACCGCACCGCAACCCCCCGCCTCAACCAAGGCGGAGACATCCGCGAAGCTCGCCTTCCGGCCGTTGCCTGTGCCGCAGGTCGATGTCCGCGGCTTCTGGGGCGACCGGGTCGATGCGGTTGCCGCCAAGACCGCCGGCATCCTTTACGACCGCTGCGTCGAGGCGCGCATGCTGGAGCAGATCGATCCGGACCGGCCGTCGCCGGGCGTCGTCATTCCTTTTCATTCGCCGTCGCCGGACGAGGCCGACGCGCAGGGCGCCGAGTTCACCGGTTCGACGGTGACGACGCAGATGTTCTGGGATTCCGACTGGGGCAAGACCATCGAGACCGCCGCCTATTCGCTCTACCGCCGCCGCAACCCCGACCTGGAGAAGAAGATCGACGCCGTCATCGACATGTACGGCAAGCTGCAGCAGCCCGACGGCTATCTTTCGAGCTGGTACCAGCGCATCCAGCCCGGCCTGCGCTGGACCAACCTGCGCGACTGCCACGAGCTCTATTGCGCCGGCCACCTGATCGAGGGCGCGGTCGCCTATTACCAGGCCACGGGAAAACGCAAGCTGCTCGATATCATGTGCCGCTACGCCGATCACATCGCCTCGATGTTCGGCCCCGAGCCCGGCAAGCGGAAAGGCTATTGCGGCCATGAGGAGATCGAGCTGGCGCTGGTCAAGCTGGCGCGAGCGACCGGCGAGAACAAATACATGGAGCTGGCCAAATATTTTATCGACCAGCGCGGCCAGCAGCCGCATTATTTCGACGAGGAGGCCCGTGCCCGCGGCGCCGACCCGAAGGCCTATCACTTCAAGACTTACGAATACAACCAGTCGCACAAGCCGGTGCGCGAGCAAGACAAGGTGGTCGGCCACGCGGTCAGGGCGATGTATCTTTATTCCGGCATGGCCGACATCGCCACCGAATATGGCGACGACACGCTGAAGGTCGCGCTCGAGCGGCTGTGGGACGATCTTACGACGAAAAGCCTCTATGTCACCGGCGGCCTCGGGCCGTCGGCGCACAATGAAGGCTTCACCAGCGACTACGACCTGCCCAACGAAACCGCCTATGCCGAGACCTGCGCCTCGGTAGGCTTGGTGTTCTGGGCGAGCCGCATGCTCGGCATGGGGCCGAACGCGCGCTACGCCGATATGATGGAGCGCGCCCTCTACAACGGTTCGATCTCGGGCCTCTCGCTCGACGGCTCATTGTTTTTCTATGAGAACCCGCTGGAGAGCCGCGGCGGCCACCATCGCTGGAAATGGCACCGCTGCCCGTGCTGTCCGCCCAATATCGGCCGCATGGTGGCGTCGATCGGCAGCTATTTCTACGGCCTTGCCGACGATGCGCTGGCGGTCCATCTCTACGGCGACTCGACGGCCCGTTTCGAGATAGCCGGTCGGCCGGTCAGCCTTGTCCAGACCAGCAATTACCCCTGGGATGGCGCGGTCGCGATCGAGATCGAGGCCGAGACGCCGATTGCGCTGACGCTCTACCTGCGCGTTCCCGCATGGTGCCGCAACGCGGCGCTCAAGGTGAACGGCAAGATGGTCGACCTCGATGCTGCGACCATCGACGGTTACGCCGCGATCCGGCGCGAATGGCGCCGGGGCGACCGGGTCGAGCTCGACCTCGAAATGTCGATGGCCCGCCTCTTCGCCAACCCGCAAGTGCGCCAGGACATCGGCCGCGTCGCGCTGGCGCGCGGGCCGCTGATTTATTGCGTCGAGGAAACCGACAATGGCGGTGGGCTGCACTGCATCGCACTACCGCGCGAGGCCAAGTTGGAGGCACATTCCGAGCCGAACCTGCTCGGTGGCATCGTCACGCTCTCGGCCATCGGCAGCCGGGCCGAGACGGAAAACTGGGGCAGCGATCTCTACCGCGCCAAGCCGCCGGCCGCCGAGGAGACGAAGCTCAAGGCCGTTCCCTATTTCGCCTGGGACAATCGCGATCCCGGCGAGATGCTGGTCTGGCTGAGGGAAGGGTGAGGGCCGCCGGCGCCGCGGCCGCATCGGGCGCGGTCCGGTGCGCCCGATAAAGCCGTGGCGGTGCACGCCTATTGATTGCCTGTTGCCGCGATGTGCGTGTCGACGTTCATGCTCACTTCCGTCACCAGCTTGCGGCGAAGGGCCGTGACGTAGTCGTGCGGTCCCTTGGGCGACATCACGAAGGCTTGTGAGCCGCCGATGACGGACTGCGCAAAGTAGGAAGCCAGCGGCTGCTTCGGGTCCTCGTCGTCCGCCGGAATGGCGATCGCGTTGATGGTGTATCCCTTGGCAATGGCGTTCTGCCGGCTCGGCTGAACGGGCAGCCCGTCATTGTTCTCGCCGTTGGAAGAGATGTCGATCACCTTCTTCATCGCATTGCCCGGAAACCGGTCGAGCAGAAGGCTTCCGACGTCGATGGCCGCCGAGACCGATGTTCCGCCGCGGCCTCGACGGAGATAGCCGGTGTCGCCGTTCGTCCTGATCACCGACGCGGCTGTCTTGGCATCTTCCAGCCCGCAGATGCGTGTCCACGGCAGCACGGTGCGCGAGTAGCCGGGGCTCGACCATTCGAAATAGGCCACGCCGATACAGCCCAGGTAGTTCTGGGAGATGGCCCTGATAATCTCGGGTGAGGTGAGCGCCGCTGCATGTCCCTCGCGCTGCAGATCGGCGATCTTGGGGTCGATCGAAGAGGAGAAATCGACCGCGAATGCGATCGCGACGTCGACGTTCAGCGTCGCGACATCGACATTGGCGGCATGCGCGGTCGGCGCCAAAAACGCCGCGACGGCGAGCGCCGCCAGTCTCGGCAAGGCCAGTTTCGGCAAGGAGCCGGCACGCTTCCCCGGCCCGGCGTCAAGCCGGGAGCCTGGTTCACTGTGAAGTCGTTCGAACATTCTACCCTCCATCTCAACGACAGCTCGGTTTCGGCTGGCAGGCGAGTGCGGCGCATCACCGGCAAGGATCATGGAACGCCTCCTCGTGAGCAGGATTGGTGGCGGCGGGCCAGCCGGCCGGTGCGCCTGCAAAGGCGCGGGCTCTCGCGTCGGAGGCGCCGGCGTCGGGTCGCGAGGTGAGGCGCACCGGCGCTCGGGTCGATATCGCGACCGACAGGATCGAAGCGAGGATGATCACCGCACCCAGCGCTCCCACCGCCGAGCACTGTTCGCCGAGGAAGATCGCCGCGCCCATGGCGCCGAAGACGCTTTCGGCGCTGACGATCACGGCGGCGAGGCTGGCTGATGTGAAGCGCAGGGCGGCGATCTGTATGCCGAAAGCGACCGCTGTGGAGAGCACCCCGAGCACCACCAGTTCGGGGCCAGCCTCGGAAGCCGCCGCGAATGACAGGTTGCCTTGCATCGCCCCGAGCGGAAGCGCGAGCGCGGCGACGGCGAGGAACTGCGCGGCCGCTGCCGTGAAGGGACGGGCATGGGTCTGCATGTGCCGCTCGAGCTCGACCGCCCAGAGCGCATAGGAGCCGGCCGACAGGAGGGCGGTGATGTCGCCGCCGCCGAGACCGGCAATCCCACCTGAAAGAAACAGGCAACCGACGACGGTCGATCCGGCGGCAAGTATGAGGCCTGTCGTCGGACGTTCGCCCATGAGCAGCCAGGCGGCCAGCGGCGTTATCACTGTTGCCGTGCTTATCAGGAAACTTGCATTGGTGACGGTGGCGCCGAGGTAGCAGAGCTGCTGCAGCATGATGGAGACGGCAAACAGCACGACCACTCGGATGAGGCTGGAAAAATGGACATCGCCGGCAGGCAGCCGCCTTTCAGTCAAGACGAACGGCAGCACAAGCAGCCCACCGATCAGGCAGCGCAGGCCAACCGCGCTCAATGCATCGAGATGATCGAGCACCGTCTTTTGCGCCACGTTGCCGAAGCCCCACAGCGCGGCGGCAAACAGGAGCAGCAAGTTGGCTGTGAGCTTCGACATCCGCCGCACCCCCGGACCGGAAACCTGTGGCAGGTTTCAGTCATCCCTAATTCAGCGAAGCCTAATTGATGTATCGTCACGGCAGCGCTTGGGGGTGGGGCTGCGGAGTTTCCGTTGCGTTAGTTTTGAGTTAGAATTTCGTCATTCTGAAAAGCTGTTCAAGCAAATGCGAAATGGGGCAGGCGTCGCCGGCAGTAAAGTCTCACTCTTCGGTGGTTTCCAGATTGAAAAGGAAGCCGGGGGTCCCGTCTGGCTGACCGGAAAGCGAGGTTCAGCGATCCTCGCCTATCTCGCCCGCTGTCCGGGCATGGCGGCACCACGGGAGCGGCTGGCTGACCTCTTGTGGAGCGATAGCGACAGCGAGCACTCGCGCAACAGTCTGCGGCAAACGCTCAGCGTCCTGCGCCGGGATCTGTCGCGAGCAGGCATGGATCTCGTCCATTCCCGCAAGGAGCTAATCGGCCTTGCGCCGGGTGCGGTGCGGGTTGACGTGGAGGATTTTGAGACGGGTCTGCTGGCCCGTTCCGCCCAGGAACTCCAAACGGCCCTAGCACTTTACACCGGTCCATTTCTCGACGGTTTTTACCTGGGCAGCAATGCTTTTGATGATTGGGCGGCATCGGAGCGCGAAAGGCTGCTCGGCCGTGCGCTTGAGTCCTTTGAGAAGCTCGCCCGCCTCGTGGACGCCGAAAGTGGACTGGTCGTGGCCGATCGAATTCTGGCCATGGAACCGACGCGAGAGGAATCCTATCGGCTGAAAATGGAACTGCTCATTGCCTGCGGCCGGCGGGACAAGGCCCTGCGAACCTTCGAGGCTTGCAGAAGCGTGCTGAAGAAGGAATTCGGTGTCGACGTCGGCCCGGAGACACGAGCGCTCTGGCAATCCATCTCTGCTGCCGATGCCTCGTCGAGTCAGCAATCGGCAAATAGCGTTGCTGCCGTTCAGCGTCTCGGCCGTCCATCCATCGGGGTCGCCGAGTTCGTGAATCTGACGGGCGAGCGCGGCGACGATTTTTTCGCCAAGGGTCTGGTCCATGACATAACCACGGCGCTTTCCGAGGTGGCCGACTACGTCGTGCTCTCAGGGCTCCCGCCGCTTAAGGAGGACGGCAAGGAATCCAAGGCGTCGGCAGCCCCGCGGGCCCGCTACATGCTAAACGGCAGCATCCAGAGGTCCGGGGACGAACTGAGGGTGAACGTTCAGTTGGTAGACGCTGCCGATGGCCACAATGTCTGGGCGCAGAAATTCGATGGCCACTCGGAGGATGCGCTCGAATTCCAGGACAGGATCGCGCAGGCAGTTGTGCTGGCGGTCAGCCTCGAGCTTCAACTGACCAACTGGAAGGTCCGCGACAAGAGCCCGGCGGGCACCCCCGAAGTGCGCAGGTTGGTGAATGAAGCTCTGATGAAGTACTTCGAGATGACCCGGGACTCGCTCCTGGTGTCGAAGGAACTCGCCGAGAAGGCCCTGTCGATTGCGCCCGAAAATGCTCGGGCAAAGCGGACACTGTCCATCGCGACGACCATGGGCCTTGCATTCGGCGCGCTGCCAGGCAAGCGGGAGCATGTCGACAACGCGATCCGGCTTGCCGAGGACGCGGTAAGGGCCGTGCCGGACGATGAAATCGCCCGCTGCATCCTGTCGTTTGCCTATTTGCGCGATGGCCGGATCGACGAGGCGATCGTCGAATGCCGTCATGCGGTCAGCCTCAACCCGAGCTATCCGAGCGGCCACGGTGATCTCGGCGAGCTCTACGGCCTGCGTGGCCAGGTGAGCGAGGCGCTGCGCGAGGCCAATGAAGCGATACGGCTCGGCGCGCTCGACGTCATCGACTTCTGGCGCCATCATGGTCTGGCCGTGGCGCTCTTCGCCGGCGGCGACGACCGCCGGGCGCTCGAAGTCGCCCGCAGGGTGGTGAGGACAAAGCCGGGTTTCGTCCGCGGCGCCCTTTATTGGGCGGCCGCGGCTTCGGCGACCGGAAACAATGAAGAAGCCTCACGCGCCATCCATCATTGCCTGTCGCAACTGCCCCATCTCAACCTCGAAAATGTCTGCCCAGGGTTCCTGCCGCGCTACGTGCGGGACGATCATCACGCCCGGTTCCTCGAAATGCTGGCGAGAGCCGGCCTTCCCAATTCCTAGGGCGCGCCAGCATCGCGCTCATCCTCGAGCGCGGCCCGCACAAGTGCGTTTGCCGCCCACAACGACAGGGCTTCGCCCTCTGCGGCGCCGAGGCCGCAGACATCACGCTGGACGATCAGTGCCTCCCAGCCGATCACCATGGCAAGCGCGCCGACGAGCCGGTTCCAGCGCTTCGGGTCCAACCGATCCCGCAACGGCGACAAAGCGGACTCGATCCATTCGACCCGGCGATAGCCGCGGCGCGGCATGCCCTCCGCCGGCGGTTCTCCATCGACCGTGAGCTTGATCAGCGAGCGGCCGAGCTTTTCGATCTCGGGACTGACGTGATGCAGCGCGCGGACCAGATGCTCCACGCGGGCCTCGCCATCGTCGCTCGCCTGCTCGATGGCGCGATCGACCGACGCTTGGGCGAGCGCGCCGACGGTCGCGTCGAGCAGCAACTGATCGAAGCTCGGGAAGTAGAGATAGACGGTTCGCCGCGAGACGTCCGCCGCGGTGGCGACGTCGTTTACGGTTGGCGTCTCGCCGCGGGCGAGCAGCGCGATCGCCGCATCGACGATCGCTTTGCGGGTGCGACGCTTCTGTGCGGCGCGGGGGTGCGGATTGACATTCATACGAGCTGAGTATACCGAAGTGCATTAATTGCACAAGAGTGCAATATGATATCAGACTCTTTGAAAGGGGGCTTTCATGACAATCTCCAACCAAACCGCCGCCGAAGCCAGTTTCCTGGGGCCGGGCGAGGGAGAAGCAATCTGGTTTCTGAGGAACCGCATGACGGTAAAGGCCACCGAGGCCAGTACCGGAGGCGGCTTCGGCCTGCTGGAATCGCTCATCGCGCCGGGTTTCTCGCCGCCGCTGCATATCCATCGCTGTGAGGACGAGTCCTTCTACGTGCTAGAGGGGGAATTGACGATGAAATGCGGCGATCGCACCTTCCGGGCGACCGCGGGCTCATTCGTGTTCCTGCCGAGAAACGTTCCCCACACATTCGTGGTCGAAGGCGACAAGCCTGTGCGGATGCTGACGCTGCTGACGCCTGGCGGTGGTGAAGGGGTTTTCATCGACGGCGGACGGCCGGCCGAGGCGGAAGGATTACCGCCGGCGACGCCGCCCGACATCGAGGCCTTGAAGCGTGTGAGCGCCCGCTATGGGGCCGAAATCGTCGGGCCGCCGATGGCACCTACGGCCAGCCATGCAGCGGCCGGCGCTTAGAGCATTTTGCAGCCAAGTCGATCACTTGGCGTCGCAGAAAATGCCGCTAAAGCAAACAGATAGAGCGGGATGCTACCTTCATTACGTATGCATCCCGCTCTAGACGTGAACTCATTGACGGGCAGAAGCGCCAGGACGTGAGATAGCGCGAGCGGGGGGTCGATTTTTCGAATAAAGTTCTCTTTCCGATCATCTGAGGGCGCTAAGATGTTAGCCTCTGACCTTGAGAAATTTATCGAGCAGGATCATCTCGCTTTAGATGCCTTTGTGAAGGGCGATCCTGAACCTCTGAAAGCTCTCTATTCGCGACGGGATGACGTCATTATCGCTAATCCGTTCGGGCCGCCGGCGAAGGGGTGGGAAAAGGCCGCCGCGACCATGGAACGGGCTGCCACCAATTACCGGGACGGCGAGGCCACCGGCTTTGAGCGCATCTCCGAGTACGCGACGGCGGACTTGGGATACACCATCGAGATCGAGCGGTTCCGATCCAAAGTCGGTGGTGGCGACAAACTGGTGCCGATTGCGCTTCGGGTCACCACCATATTCCGGCGGGAAGAAGGCGCGTGGAGGATCGTCCTTCGTCATGCCGATCCGATAACCTCAGCCCGCCCGCCGGCGTCCATAGTCGGAGAGTAGATGGGTTGCCGGACCCGTCTGGGTCTTACTCGATGAGAGCCGCAGTTTGCGCCTCTACCTTGCTACAGATGCACGAACGCGGTCAGCGGCAAATGATCGGAGGCGACCCGCGAGAGGGGCGTGTCATGCGCTTCCACGGCTGAGACCATGCCGTTCCAAAGGATCGCTACTTCGACGCTTGTTGCCCCGCCGACCTCTCAAATCACCTCCACCGCCGCCGCGAACACGTATCCGGCGCCGCGTTCGGTAATGATGAGCTTCGGCTCGCTCGGGTTGGCTTCCAGCTTGCGGCGCAGGCGCAGGATCTGCACGTCGATACTGCGGTCGAACACCTCCTCGTCGTGTATCCTGCTTGCGGCAAGAAGCTGCTCGCGGCTGAGGATCTGCTGCGGCGACTGCAGGAATGCCGCCAACAGGTTGAACTCGCCCGCGGTCAGCGGCGTCGCCTCGCTCGCAGGCGACGTCAGGCGGCGCGTGCGCATGTCGAGTTCCCACCTGGCAAAGCGGTAGCGTTTATGCTTCTTGCCGCGCGCATGCCGTTGCGTCGTCGCGCCCGACCGCCTCAACACGGCGCGAACGCGCGCTAGCAGTTCCCTGAGGCTGAAGGGCTTGGTTATGTAGTCGTCCGCCCCAAGTTCCAGGCCGACGACGCGATCCACCTCGTCACGCCTGTGGCCGGTGATGATGATGATGGGCGCTTCCGGCGGGCTGCCGAGTTTCCGCATGATGTCGAACCCATCCTCGTCGGCAAGCTTCATGTCGAGGATCATCAAGTCGACGGTCCTTTCGTGGAGGACGCGCGACATCGCCCGGCCGTCGGCGACGGCGCTGACCCTGAAGTTCTCGCCCTCGAGGTAGTTGGCGAGCATGGCGCGCATGTCGGGGTCGTCGTCGACGACAAGGATATGCCGTCCCGCCGCTCCCGACTTTATCCTGCCCTCTGCCTGTTCTTCGAGACGCGTGTTCCGTTCGGCTGGCATGTCGCACCGTCCGCAAGCATGGAACCCATGGCCTGGCCGTTGCTTTTATAGAACGTCATTAAACATCGATTTTCGGCGATTTATTGGTAAGCGCCGATGATCTACTTGGCCCGCCCGAAGGCTCATTCGATGGCGCATAAGCAGACTGGTAAGGTTCGGGCGGGGCTTTTGGTTCCGCTCTGCCTGGCAATGGCCGCCCCTTTTGCATGGATCCAGGGCGGTCGGCCCGCTCCCGAGGCAACTGAGCCGATCGCTCCGCTGGCGGACGCTCAAGCTTCCGACCCTGCCAGGGTCGCGCTTGGCGAAAGCCTCTTCAACGATCCCCGGCTCTCGCATGGCGACCGGCTCACCTGCAGTTCCTGTCACCGGCTCGATCTCGGCGGCGACGACGGCCAGGCTCGCTCCGTGGCGCAGGATGGCGGCCGGCTCGATTTCAACGCGCCGACGGTTTTCAACGCCGCACTCGATTTCCGGCTGAACTGGCGCGGCAATTTTCGCTCCTTCGAGGAGCAGAACGAGGCGGCCCTGCTCGACAGGAGGCTGATGAATACGAGCTGGGAGGAAGTATTGGCGAAACTGCGCTCGGACCCCGGCTATTCCGAGCGGTTCGCGAAGCTCTACGGCGCCGCCCCTGCACGGACTGATGTCCTCGACGCCCTGGCCGTCTTTCAGCGCTCGCTAATCACGCCCGATGCCCGTTTCGATCGCTATCTCAAGGGCGAGCGCAATGCCATCACGCGCGACGAGTCGCAGGGCTATCGGCTGTTCAAGGCCTATGGCTGCGTCGCCTGCCACCAGGGCGTCAACATCGGCGGCAACCTGTTTCAGAAGTTCGGCATCTTCCAGGATCCCTTCGCCGTCCAGAAAACCGTCACGACGGCCGATCTCGGCCGCTTCGCCATCACCGGCGTCGAAGCCGACCGCCACGTGTTCCGCGTTCCGAGCCTGCGCAATGTCGTGGTAACGGCTCCGTATTTTCGCGACGGCCGCACTGCATCCCTTGGCGAAGCGGTGAGGATCATGGCGCGCAACCAGCTCGGCCGGGAGCTCGATCCGCATGATGCCGACCTCATCGTCGAATTCCTCGGCACGTTGACCGGTCGTTATCGCGGGCGCCTATTGACCAGCGCAGCCGAGCGCCCGCAACCATGAAATCGCTCCCCATCCTGGCGCCGGTCGTCGCCTGCCTGCTCATCGTGCTCACTTATCTTCTGGTGCAGGGTGCGGCGCCCGATGCCGCGCGCCACGAGCGTACCCTCGACGCTCTCAGGACCGTCATTCTCTATAACGCCGCGCTCCAGCGCGATGTGCTGAGGGCGCGGACGGGCCTGCTGCACGACTACGACCCGCTCGTCCGCTCGATCGACAGGCTGGACGAGGCGACGCTGGCCCTGCCGGCCGCCCGCGACGTCGCAAGCGGCGATGCGCGGGCGGACATCGACCGTCGCGTGGCCGGGGTCATCGCTGCGGTGCGCGACGAGGAGACGCTTGTCGAGACGTTCAAGTCGGTCAACGCGCTACTGCAGAATTCCCTGAACTATTTCAATTACATGAGCGGTCGGCTTGCGTCCGAGGGCAACGGCCTTCGCACGGTTGAGATCGGAGCCCTGACCATCGCCATGTCGCGGTTCATCGGCGATCCCCAGCCGGAAGAGGCAAAGGCCGTGACCGCCGCGCTCGACCGCCTGGAGCGCCCCTCGATCGACACCGCGCGTGCGGGCGATGTCCAGTCGCTCGGCTCCCACGGCCAGCTCATCGTGTCGAGACTCCCCGAGGTCGATGGTCTCGTCTCGCGCCTGCAGGCCGCGCCGACGGGCGAGCGGGCCCGCGCACTCCAGGACGCCTATCTTGCGGCGCATGGGCGCGTGGCGGCGAGGGCGGCGCTGTTCCAGACGTTGCTCTACATCGCCGCGCTGGTCTTGGTGGGCTATGTGGCCTATCTGCTCGCGCGCCTGCGCCGCAACGCGCAAATCCTGCGCGAGCGGCTGGAATTCGAGCGCCTGATCGCATCGATCTCGTCCCAGTTCATCAACCTGCCGCGCGACCGCATCCGCTCCGATATCGGCGAGGGTCTTGCGCGTCTGGTGGCCCAGTCTGGGCTCGACGGAGCGCAGATCGTCGTCAGCCGCGCGGGCGACGTCGGACCGTCCGGCGGCTATTCCTATCGCCGCCGGGGCGTGGATGTGCCGGCGCGTTCGGCGAACGACATGATCGAACTCGCCTCGCGCTGGACACTCACGGACAACGAGCTGCAGGGCTGCATCTCGGTTCCTCGCGTCGGCGATCTTCCGGATGGCCTGGAGAAGGAGCGCCTTCGGGCCTGGCGGCTTCGATCCTGGCTATGCATTCCGCTGTGGCATAGCGGCGAGCGGCTGGGCTTCCTGGCTCTCGACGCCGTCACCCATGAGAAGCATTGGACCGACGACGACATCGCGCTCTTGCGCACCGCCGCGGAGATTTTCGCCAATGCCATCGCGCGCGAGCGGAGCGAACACGAACGCGAGGCGCTGCAGGCCAGGCTCAACCAGTCGCAGCGGCTGGAAGCGATCGGAACGCTGGCCGGCGGCATAGCGCACGAGTTCAACAACATCCTCGGCGCCATCCTCGGCTACGGCGAGATGGCGCTGGCGGTGCTGCTCAAGGATTCGCGCGCGCGGCGCTATGTCCAGCAGATCATGAAAGCAGGCGAGCGGGCGCAGGACGTCACCGAGCAGATTCTTGCTTTCGGTCGCCGCCGGGAACGGCGGCATCGCGCGCTGACCGCGCAGCCCGTGGTCGCGGAGGCTGTCGACCTGCTGCGCGCCTCGTTCCCCGCCACGCTTTCGGTGGAGACGCATCTTGCCGCCGCCGATGCCGTGATGATGGGCGATCCGACCGAGCTTCAGCAGGTGGTCATGAATCTCGGCGCAAACGCGGGGCAGGCGATGAACGATCGCGGCGTGCTGCGGGTCGATCTCGACACGACGGCTCCTGTGGAGGCCAGCATGCTGTCGCACGGCAATCTGCCTCCCGGCCGCTACATCCGCCTTGCCGTCAGGGACAGCGGCAGCGGCATGGATCAGGCGACGCTCGAGCGCATCTTCGAACCGTTCTTCACCACCAAGCCGGCGGGGCAGGGCACGGGGCTCGGCCTGTCGACGGCGCACGGCATCGTCGCGGCTCACGGCGGCGCGCTGGATGTGGAGAGCAAGGTCGGCGAAGGCACGACGTTCGAGATCTATTTTCCGCGGGTCGAGCGCGCCGCCGAGGATGCGCACAAGGATGAGGCCGCCGACGTTCCGATCCAGTACGGCAGCGGCGAGACGATCCTTGTCGTCGACGACGACAGGCCGCTCATGCAGCTTGCCGAGGAGATGCTGGCCGCACTCGGCTACGAGCCGGTCGGATTCGACCGGACCCCGGCTGCCCTCAACGCGTTCCGCACCGATCCGGAGCGCTTCGACCTGGTGCTGACCGACGAAGTGATGCCTGAGATGACGGGCATCGAGCTCTCCGGCCAATTGCATCGGATCCGGCCGGATCTGCCGGTCGTGCTGATGACCGGTTACGGCCGGCCGCTGAGATCGCGCCAACTGACCGCGGCCGGCATCAGCGAAGTCATCAAGAAGCCGCTGCTGTCGGCCGCGGTCGCGCAATGCCTCGCGCGCCATCTGCATTGACGCCGACAGCGGCCGGCCGGCTGCCATCCCCGTTACGATCGTAACCAAACTCCCGCCTCCTGAAATCAGCCCGTAGCGGGCTTCCCCGACAGTTCCGCCGTGACCTGGGCCGCGATCCGAAACCTCTAGATCAGAAAAAATCGTGGCCGATCAATCAGCTGGAGCCTTATCCCGATTCAATGGATCAGGCCCGGATGCAGGAGGACCGTCATGGATACACGCATCACCGGGGCGACGAAAGCGATGGCGGGAGAGAAGGACGCCGCGGAACTTTCGCCTGAAGGCATCATGCAGCTTGGTCTCGGTTTCTGGGCCTCGAAGACGTTGCTGAGCGCTGTCGAGCTCGGCCTTTTCACTGAGCTGGCCGCCGGACCCCTCGACTGCGAGACGTTGCGAAGCCGGCTCGGACTGCATGAGCGCGGCGCGCGCGACTTCTTCGACGCGCTGCTGGCGCTGCGCATGCTGGAGCGCGACGGCGGCGCCTACCGCAACACCGCCGCGACCGACCGCTACCTCGACTGCAACAAATCGACTTATGTCGGCGGCATGCTCGCCGGCGCAGGGCAACGGCTCTACGCCAACTGGGGCTCGCTCACCGAGGCGCTCAGGACCGGCAAGCCGCAAAACGGCACCGAGGACGGCGAAGACCTCTTCGAGATGCTGTTTTCGGACCCTGAGAAGGTGGCGATGTTCGCCAAGGCGATGACCGGCGGCAGCCTGCAGGCGGCGGAAGCGCTCGCCCGTCGCTTTCCCTGGGCGAACTACGACACTTTCATCGACATCGGCACGGCCGAAGGCAGGCTTCCGGTCGAGGTCGGCCGCCTCCATTCGCATCTCACCGGCGGCGGCTTCGACCTGCCGCCGATGCGGCCGGTGTTCGAGGCCTATGTCGAGCGGCACGCGCTTGGCGGCCGGCTCAGCTTCTATTCCGGCGACTTCCTCGCCGGGCCGCTGCCTTCCGCCGAGGTGTTGGTGATGGGGCATATCCTCCATGACTGGAACCTGGAGGTGAAGCGCAAATTGCTGGCAAAGGCTCATTCGGCGCTGCCGAAGGGCGGCGCGCTCATCGTCTACGATCAGATCATCGATGACGAGCGGCGGGAGAATGCGGCAGGGCTGCTGATGAGCCTCAACATGCTGGTCAATACCAATGGTGGCTTCGACTATACCCGCGCCGAGGGCATCGGCTGGGTACGGGAGGCAGGTTTTGCCGAGGTGCGCTGC
Source organism: Mesorhizobium shonense (assembly GCF_040545255.1). NCBI lineage: Bacteria > Pseudomonadati > Pseudomonadota > Alphaproteobacteria > Hyphomicrobiales > Phyllobacteriaceae > Mesorhizobium > Mesorhizobium shonense. The sequence continues at coordinate 601,878 of NZ_JBEPLM010000003.1, read as the reverse complement.
GAGCATCTCGCCGGTCCCCATTCGATCATCGTGGGGATCAAATGACGGGCGTCCACCGGGCCGGTCGACGAATAGCAAGCAGAACCTCTCAGCCAAGAGGAGGCATTTCATGGAAAAGAGGCTTAACAATCCTGTCGTAAGCGCCGATGCGCGTGCAGCCGATCCGCGCCCCTACGCGCTGGGCTACTCCAGTCGCGAGATGCAGCGGCTGGAATTGCAGGGCGCATTGATCCGCGACTTTACGCAAGACCTGCTGCGCCGGGCCGGAATTCGGCCGGGCATGCGCGTGCTCGACGTCGGCTGCGGCGTGGGCGATGTGTCGCTGCTTGCCGGGAAGCTGGTCGGCCCTCGCGGCATGGTGCTTGGCGTCGACCGTTCGGCGGAGGCCGTGGACATAGCGGAGCGTCGTGCCGTCGAAACCGGGCAATGCTACTGGACCCGGTTCGCCACGGAAGATCTCGATGCTTTCGCACTCGACGAAACCTTCGATGCCGTGATCGGCCGGCTGGTCCTGATGTATCTGCCCGATCCGCCCGCGACGCTCAGGCGGCTTGCCGGCCATGTCAGGCCGGGCGGCGTCGTCGCCTTCCAGGAGCTGGCCATGCCGCTCACGCGCTGCTTTCCCGAGGGACTGTTGTTCAGCCGGTGCGTCGGCTGGATCTCCGACACTATCGAGCGCGCCGGTTTCGAGGTCGACATGGGCAGCAGGCTGCCGATGACCTTTGCTGCCGCGGGGCTCCCGGCGCCGCAGATGATCTCTGCCGGTCTCGCCGGCAGCGGACCGGCCTCGCCGCTCTACAACTATATCTCGGAAACCCTGCGCAGCCTGTTGCCGATGGCCGAGCGCCTGGGCATTGCGACCGCCGACGAGATCGGGATCGACACCCTGGCCGAACGGCTGTGCCGCGAAGCGGTCGAGCAGCGAGCCTGCGTGATGACGCCGCCTTTCGTCGGCGCATGGACGAATATGCCGGCATGGCAGGAGGCGGCGGGCGCCTGAGCGGCCATCTCCTCTCTGCGAGAAATGCCCTGCAGGTCAGAGATGCACGAATGCGGTCAGCGGCAAATGATCGGAGGCGACCCGCGAGAGGGGCGTGTCATGCGCTTCCACGGCTGAGACCATGCCGTGCCGGTTGCCCATGATACGGTCGAGCGCCAGCATCGGCAGGCCCGACGGAAAGGTGGGCACCGCCGGCGGCGAGGGGCCGAAGGTTGTGTGCAGCGTGTTGAGCGCCGAGCGGTTGCCGAGGCGCCATTCATTGAGATCGCCGAGCAGAAGCGTCGGCCTTTCGTCCACGCTGCTCATGATATCGAGCACGACGCGGGCCTGTTCGGAGCGTGAGCGGCGCAACAGGCCGAGATGGGCCGCGATCACGCGCAGCGTCCGGTGCTCGTCGAGATCGATTTCGGCGACCAGCGCCCCGCGCGGCTCCAGGCCCGGCAGCCTGATCTGGTGGACGTCGCGCACGGTGCCGCGCTTGAACAGAAGCACGTTGCCGCGCCAGCCATGTGCCTTCCCGTTTCCGGTGATCGGTACCGGCACCAGCCCGGTTTCGATTTCGAGGCGGTTGAGGTCGAGCAGCCCGGCGCGGTCGCCGAAGCGGTTGTCGGCCTCCTGCAGGGCGATCACGTCGGGGCTGATTTCGCGGATGACGCGCGCGGTCCGTTCGGGGTCGAATTTGCGGTCGACGCCGATGCATTTGTGGACGTTGTAGGAGGCGACCACCATCTCGGCGCCTTCAGTCCGCTTGCGCGGCGTCGACATCGCCTTGCGTGCTTTTCTGCCGCGGATCGACAGGAGCACGGTCTCCGGAAGGCTGCGTCCGTTTCTGCCCATATGCCTGCTGCTCGTCTTCCTCGTCTATAGATAGGGCGATCCCAACCACAGCAATCGGTCGAAGACACGAATGGCAAACGGGCGGGCCTTCAGCGTCTGCAGCGTCACCGGTTGCGCGCAAGCGATCGCTGCGCCGATACGGGCTTCGATCTCGGTGGCGAAGTCGGCATCCAGAATCTCCATGTCGATCTCGAAATTCAGCCTCAGCGAGCGGGCATCGAGGTTTGACGAGCCGACATAGGCCCAGACGCCGTCGATCGCCATCAGCTTGGAATGGTCGAACGGGCCTTCGTGGCGCCAGACGCGGCAATAGTGCTTCAGCACCTGGTCGAACTGCGCCGTCATGGCGTGGTCGACAAGGAAAAGGTTGTTCACCGCCGGCACGACGATGTCGATCTCGACGCCGCGCCGGCCGGCCGTGGTCAGCGCGCTGATCAGCTCGCGGTCCGGCAGGAAATAGGGCGACATGATGCGGATCGTTTTGCGGGCGACCGAAAACGCCCCCATCATGAGCTTGTGGTTGGTTTCGTTCGAGGCATCCGGCCCCGTCGCCACGGCTCTGACCAGCATCGGCTGGCCGGGCGGCGGCGCGGTTCGTTCGACTTGCCAGACATCGTCCTTCAGCGCTTCGTTGCCGGCGAAGCGCCAGTCCTCGGCGGCGACCGAGAACAGGTCGGCCACCACCGGTCCGGTAACCTCGAAATGCGTATCCCTGGAACTGTCGGAGCCGGCGAATTCGGCCGAGAATCCCTTGCGGATGTTCATGCCTCCCGTGAACGCCACCGTGCCGTCGACGACCAGGATCTTCCTGTGGGTTCTGAGATTGGCATAGGGAAGTCTCAACCCCATGACGATTTTGCCGTTGAAGAGATCGACGGCGACGTTGGCTTCCTTCAGCTGGTGGAGAACGCTGGGCACCGAATAGCGCACGCCGACGGCGTCGATTAGCACGCGCACGGTGACGCCGCGTTTGACCGCTCCGGAGAGCGATTGGACGAACATCTGTCCGACCGCGTCGTTGTCGAAGATATAGGTCTCGAGAAGCACGCTTTTTTGCGCGCCGTCGATCGCCCGGCACATCGCAGCATACGCTTCGTCGCCGGTTTCAAGCGCGGCGATGGTGTTTCCGGAGCTGAGCTGGCGTCGCGCCACCCTGTCGCCCAGCGTCTTCAGCCCGATGAAACGCTGGCCGTATTGGGCGCTGATCAACGCCTCCATGGCCACGTCGCGGTCGTGCCTTGCCTCGGCGGCTTCGCCGGTGACCGGCCGCATGGCGCTGATCGTCGCGCGGCGGATGCGGTTGATGCCGGCGATGGCGTAGATGATCGCGCCGAGGAAGGGCGACAAAAGCATCACGCCGACCCAGCCGGTGGCGGCGCGCACGTCTTCCTTCGTCATGATGGCATGGACGATGCCGACCGCCGCCATCGCCAGGGACAGGGCGAGAATAAGCGTAGACCAGTGACTCGCTATCGTCTGCAACATCGGCCCGACTATTGTGCGGGCGGGCGCGGAAGGCAATGCGGTAGGTCAAGGCGCGCACGATAGGCACGCAGCGGGTTCGGTCCGGAGCGAGAAAGTAGGTGCGGTATGTCCGTTCTGGGCAGTGGAGCTGACATTGTTGAACAGCTTCTGATACTCGCGGATTTCCTGGGCGCGCTGCACGCCCGCTTCGCGCCCATCTCGGTAGTCGAGATAGGCTTTGCCGCCGCCCGAAAAGCGAACATCGTCTGCGACAACACTGTAGGTCATGGTTGCGCCATCACAGGACTTTCGGCGCCGCAATCCTACCTGCCGGCATCGCGAGCAAGTTCAAAAACGGGCGGCGGCGAACGGAACTGGTTGTCGCTGGGTGTTTCATCGCTACATGCATCCGGTCCGCAGAGGGGCGTTCCGCTCCTGGTGAAGCCGCTCTAGGCCACGCCAACGATCGCCCGGCGACGCGCGCCGGCTGGCCAGAATGGATAGCCGCCGGGGTAACGTCCGGCCTGCGGATCAGTGTCTCTGGACGAAAGGAGCACGCGAACTCCCGGAACGGCGTAGAGGCACGGAGTCGACAAACCGGCGCTGGACGTAGCGAATGCCGCGATCCGCGCTATGATCAGGGACCTTGAGGGTCTCGGGCGATCGGAGTTGCAGAACCGAGCCAGAGCCGTTGACGGCGAAAACACATAAGCCGCTACTCCATGTTCGCCCTTTGTGCTTCGAAACTCGCACAAAAGGCAGTGTGGAAATGGCTGAAGGTCGACAGGCCGCGAGACGGTACCAGGGCAAAACTACGCGGTCCTTAGTTCAAACGCCGCAAGACCGAGAAGGCGGCGTCAATCAGCCTTGCCCGCAAAAGCCCAAAACTCGCGGGACCTTCAGCCCGCGCCATCTCGCGAGAGAATATCCAGCGTCGAGCCGCCCCTGCGGAAGCCAGCGCATGTGCAATCTCATGCGCTAGCCGTATATCCACACACCGCGGCCCGGCCGAGATCTGTCAGCTTGCGACGGCGCTGCGCAGCAGCATGAGCTCGCCGATGTTTTCGATGATGATGTAGCCGACCAAACGGCCCTTGGCATCCACCACGCCGACGGCAGGTGCAGCTCCCTTCTTCAGGGGTTCGAGCGCCTTGATGAGCTTCTCATAGTCGTGCACCACCGGGATATTTGCGGCCATTGCCTCGATCACAGGGGTCTGACCGCCGCGCTGCTGCAGGCCGGCGACGAGCCCGTCACGCGTCAGCACGCCGCGCAGCTTGCCGTCACCGTCGACGATCGGGAACTCGTGTTGCGTCGTGCGCAACAGGGCCTGTGCCGCCTCGTCGAGAGTCGCGGTCGCCGGCAGGCTTTCGAACCGGCTGATCATGACGTCACGGACGTTAACGGCACGCGCCGCTGCCTCGAGCCCCATCGCCTGGGTTTCCGCAGTGGCAGCGAGGTAGACGAAGATCGCAACGAATATGAGCAGCACGTTGCCGGCGACGAGACCGATGAAGCCGAAGGCGAAGGCGGCGAACTGGCCAACAGTCCCTGCAATCTCCGTCGCGCGCACGCGGTTGTAGCGCGTGGCGAGCAAGGCGCGCAGCACGCGCCCGCCATCCATCGGAAAGGCCGGAATGAGGTTGAACAGGACCAGCCAGATGTTGACGGCGGCGAGGCGAGCCACGAACGCGACATGCGGGTTATCCATCGACGTCAGCGCGTCGAGACCGACGGTGGTCCCGAGCGCGACGACGAGGAGAAAGGCAATGACGACATTGACCAGCGGGCCGGCGAGCGCCACGACGATCTCTTCCGACGGCTTCTCGGGTAGGCGTTCCAGCTCCGCGACGCCGCCGATCGGCAAGAGCGTGATCTTGGGAGTTCGGATGCCGTAGCGACTAGCGGCAGCGGCGTGGCCGAGCTCATGCAATACCACGCAGGCGAACACTGCGCCGATGAAGCCGACCCCCTTGATCGCAGCCGAGGTTCCACCCTCCTGGAAATAGGCGATGCCTATCCAGGCGAGCAGTAGCAGGAAAGTCAGGTGGATGCGGATCTCGGTGCCGCCGACACGGAGGATCGGGTAGGACCACTGCATGATGTGACTCCGTCGGGTCGGGAAGCAGGCCACGCCCGCCGAGCATGCCCCCGTTTGCAGTCGCGTCAAGTGGCTGGTCATTCGATCGAGCGCATGGCTCCGGCCGCCTGTCGTGCAGAGGATTTCGTAGGATATTCCTCGTGACCTGCTCAACCGCTTCTGATTCCGGCCCCAAGGCAGTGGGGGCGGCCATGCGCCTTCATGTCGGACGCAGGGTGAAGGTGCGCTTCGCCCGAAAGCGGACATCTGGATTGAACCGCTGCGACGTCAGTTCTTGATCCAAAGCCGAAACAGGCGATGCCGGACCGGCGATGCTCAATACCGCGGCGCTAGCCGCCTTTCGAAGAAACCGAAGCCGGTCGTCACCAATGCGGCTAGCACGAAATATCCCGGCGCGGCGGCGAACGGGGGCTCGTAGACAAATCTCACGCCCGCCTCGCCGCCAGCCGCAACCACGGCGCCAGGTGGAACGCGGCCATCAGCAGATACATCGGCACCATGCCGCTGAGCATGGAGGCTCCGGGCCCGGACATGCACATCATGTCCTGGCCGCCATAGGCAGCGGTGAGCAACGCCATGACCGCGAAGGTCGGCGCCGCCGCGAGGCAGAGCCAGTCGGCGAGGCCGAAGCCGCTCGGGCCGGAGGGGCGAGGGGAGTCCGCCGCTTCGATGGCAAGGTCCGGGTTTTCGGTGCTCATCTCATCCACCATTCCAACTGGGCGGGCTTTCAATGCTCGTGGAAAAATCGGCTCCGGCGGCGCGGTTGGCGCCGCCGGAGTCGCTTCGCGCTCAGGCGTCCTTGTTGCGGAACGCCGCTTCGCCGGCGTCCGAAACCTCGACCCATCTCTGGTCGGGGGCGGCACCCTCTTCGTAATTGTCGTGCCAGTTCCACCACTTGTAGGTCTGGGTCTGCGGATAGCCCTTGGGCGAATCCTCCCATACCTCCTGGCGGCCGAGCGGCGTGACATCGAGATAGCTCCACACGGTGCCAAACGCCTCGTCGCCGCGGTTGTTGACGAAATAGGTGCGGAAGATGCGGTCGCCGTCGTGGATGAAGACGTTGTGGCCGTGCCATTCGTCGACGCCGAAATCCTTGTCCCAGCTGTCGGTGATGGTGTACCAGGGCATCTTCCAGTCCATCCGCTGCTTCAGCCGCTGGATGTCGGCCTGCGGCGCGCGCGAGGCGTAGGCGAGTGTGGTGTCGCGGGCGTTGAGATGGGCGAGGTTGCCGACCTGGTCGGCGCCGAGCGAGCAGCCGCGGCAGGCGTGCTCCGGCCAGCCATAGACGCCGGGCTCGAAGAAGGCGCGGTAGATGATCAGCTGCCGGCGGCCTTCGAACAGGTCGAGCAGGCTCGCCTTGCCGTTCGGGCCTTCGAACACATAGTCCTTCTCGACAAGCATCCACGGCATGCGGCGGCGTTCGGCGGCTAAAGCATCGCGAGCGCGGGTGAGGGCTTTTTCCTTCACGAGCATCTCATCATACGCGCCTTCCCAGGCCTCTGGCGAAACGACCGGTGGTGTGTGCATTTGCTGGGTCATTGCTCTTGTCCCATTCTCTCGGTTGGTTGAGGGTGACGCGGACAGACATAGGGCCGGACGGCGCGATGGTGAGAGTTACAAGTGTGACGCGATTTGATCCGGCGGGCCTAGAAGCGGGCCCAGAAGCGGGCCCAGAAGCGGACATTGAGGCGGGCATTGCATGGACTCGCTGATCAATGCAGCAGGCCGCGCGTTGGCGTCGGGTGACCCGCTCGGCGCCTTGAAGCGCGTCGCGCTGCGTGATGACGCGCCGGCGCTGGCGCTGCGCGGCATCGCGATGGCGCAGCTCGGCGACTTCGCCAAGGCCAAGGCGCTGCTGAAGAGCGCCGCCCGCGCCTTCAGCCCGAAGGAAGCGGTGGCGCGCGCCCGCTGCGTCGTCGCCCAAACCGAGATCGCGCTGGTCTCGCGCGATCTCGGCTGGTCGGAGAAGGCTTTGCGAGCCGCAAGAACGACGCTTCAAGGACATGGCGACCCGGTCAACGCGGCCTATGCCGGAAGCCTCGAAGCGCGACGCCTGATCCTGATCGGCCGCCTCGACGAGGCCGAGCGCCTGCTTGCCGGCTTCGATCCGGCGCCGCTGCCGCCGGTCGCGCGCGTCGCGCATGAGCTCGCCGCCGCGGGCATTGCGGTTCGACGCCTGAGGACGAAGGCCGCGCGGGCCGCGCTCGGCCGGGCGGCGCTCGCGGCCTACGAAGCCAACATCCCGGCGCTGAGGGCGGAAGTCGAAACCGCTTCGCTGGTTTTGAACGTGCCGGTCGCGCGGCTCGTATCGAAGGGTTTGGACACGCCGCTCAAGCTCGACGAGGTCGAGGCGCTGCTCGAATCCGGCACGCTCGTCATCGATGCCTGCCGCAATGTCGTGCGGCAGGCCGATACGATCGTTTCGCTGGCGACCCGGCCGGTGCTGTTCGCGCTGGCGCGCGCGCTCGCCGAGGCCTGGCCGGCCGATGCGTCGCGCAAGGTGCTGCTGAGGCGCGCCTTCAGAGCCAGGCACGCGGATGAATCGCATCGCGCGCGGCTCAGGGTCGAGATGGGGCGGCTGCGCGCCGAATTGAGTGCGCTCGCTGAGATCAACGCGACCGCCCAGGGCTTTGCGCTTTCGCCGCTGAATGCCGCCGAGGTCGTGGCGCTGGCGCCGCCTGTCGAGGAGGAGCATGGGGCGGTGCTCGCCTTCCTGGCCGACGGCGAGTCGTGGTCGAGCTCGGCGCTGGCGATCGCGCTCGGCGCCAGCGCGCGCACCGTGCAGCGGGCGCTCGAAGAGCTTTCGACGGCAAATAAGGTGCAGGCAGTCGGCCGCGGCAGGGCGCGCCGCTGGATGACGCCGCCGGTGACCGGATTCCCGACCGTCTTGTTACTCCCGGGTCCGCTCCCGAGCGACTAGTCTCTCGGCCATTGTTCAGATGGAGATCGAAAATGAAACGAACCGCTGCCGAAATCCTGCGCGAATATGGGCCCTTTCCGGACGCCGAGCGCGTCAATGGCGTCACCTATGACGGCAAGAATGTCTGGTTCGCCACCGGCGACAAGCTGAAGGCGCTTGACCCGGAGAGCGGCGCGATCGTGCGATCGATCGACGTCGCCTCGCATGCCGGAACTGCCTTCGACGGCGAGCACCTCTACCAGATTGCCGAGGACCGCATCCACAAGGTCGACCCGAAGACCGGCAAGGTCGTCGCCACCATTCCCGCCCCGGGCAATGGCGGCGATTCAGGCATGGCCTGGGCCGAAGGTTCGCTCTGGGTCGGCGAATACAGGGCGCACAAGATCCACCAGATCGATCCTGAGACGGGCAAGGTGATCCGCACCATCGAGTCGAAACGCGTCGTCACCGGCGTCACCTGGGTCGATGGCGAGCTCTGGCATGCCACCTGGGAAGGCGAGGAGGGTGATTTGCTGCGCATTGATCCCGAGACGGGCGACGTGCTGCAGGAGGTGGCGATGCCCTCCGGTGTTTCTGGACTGGAATCCGATGGCGGCGGCTGCTTCTTCTGCGGTGGCGGCAGCAGCGGCAAGATCAAGGCCGTGCGCCGGCCGGGGTCCGACGCTGGCAAGTAACGGATAGCCTCAAGCATGCGGCCCGATCAGGCCGCCTCGCGCGCTGGCCGGACCATGGCCTTTTCGGAGGCCTTCGCAGCGCTCGGCCTGTCGATATGCGCCCAGGCCGGCCGCTCGAACAGGAAGTTTCCGAAGCCGGTGCGCTTGACGATGAAATAGAGAATGACCGGGCTGACGACCGAGACGAGCAGCACCGCGAGGCTGAGCCAGCCGGTGTCGGTCAAAAGGCCGCTTGCAAGGGCGAGACCGCGGAAGATCGACATCGGGATGGTGAAGGCGACATAGACGACCAGCGAATGCTCGCCCAGCCAGCGCAGCCATTCCATCGAGGCGAATTTCGACAGGAAGCCGCCGGCGACGCAGAGCGCCACCGCTCCGGCGACGGCAAGCGTAAGATGCAGCGGCGGCCATGCCGCCAGGCCCATTTGCATGCCGACCGGCTGAACGGCATAACCCGGCGAATAGACGAGCAGGTCGTTGACGATCGCCCACGCGGCCAGGCCCGCAACGGCGATCGTCGAACGATTTTGCGTCCATTCGACGAGACGGAACACCAGAGGCGCGAGGACGAAGCCGAGATAGAAGAACACGAAATAGGCGGCGAATTGCGTGAGGGCGTAACTCTGCGAATGCGGCGCCCACATCTGCAGCGCCGCGGCGGCCGCGATCACGATCCAGTGCGGCACGCCAAGCCCACGCAGGACGCGCGCGGCGAGGCCGAACACCGCCAGCATGTAGATGAACCACAGCACGCCATAGGGCTGAACGACGGCCATTGCGAGATCGTGCAGCATACCGGCGGGATCGCGGCTGAAGATGCCGATCTTCAGCCCGATCGAGATGATCGCCCACAGCACGTAGAAATAGAGATAGTGGACGACGCGCCGGTCGATATAGCGCCGCCACGGCCGGTCGATCACCTGCGACAGAAACAGGCCTGAGATGAGAAAGAACTCCGGCATGCGGAACGGCGTCGCGAAGCCGATGACGTAATGCAGGAAGCCGACGCCGCCGGTGTATTCACCGGTGTTGTAGGCCGAATACATCATCACCACCAGGATGATGGAAAGACCTTTCGCCGTGTCCACCCACGGCATGCGCATCGGGCTGCTCATGAACGATCTCGAGGAAATTCACCTGCGCCATAGTACCGGACAGGCCCAACCCTAGCAGCATGAAGCTTCGGATATCGTAAACGCGGCGACGACGCAGGTCCGTGCAGTAGTTGCGGAAGAGATTATCGATTCAAGGTAGCGGGATCGGCTTGTCACTGAGTGTGCGCAAGTAGGCGATCAGGTTGACCCGTTCGGTCTCGTCCGGGACACCCGGAATCTCCATGGAGACGCCCGGCCTGGTGAGCATGGGCCCGAAGAGATATCTGTTCAGGTCCTCGTACGACCATACGCCTTCCCAGCTCAGCAAGGCGTCAGAGTAACGCATATCTGCCATAGATGCCTTGTCGCGGCCGACGACGCCCCACAAGTTCGGTCCCGTTTTGTTCCCTCCCTGTGGCTCGGCATTGTGGCAACCGTGACACACACGGGTGAAGTAGGTTCGGCCTTTCTCGACATCGGCAGAAGCCAACTTCATCGAGATCGGGGCTGGTGTTGGCAAGACGACGCCGTGCGACATCAGATAGTCGGCAACTTCGCGTTGCCCCCGGCGTTTTGCCAGATGGAGCGGTGTCTTGCCGCCATTTGTCTTCGCATTCACGTCCGCGCCGGCCACGACCAGTGCCTTCACGCAGTCGAGACAACCGAGAATGACGGCGACATGAAGGGCGGATTCGCCGTCACGGTCCGAATTTGGATCTGCGCCCCGCTCCAGCAACAGATTTAACAGATCGATCTTGCCTTTCCCCATAGCCGCCATCAGCGGGCGACCCCAAGTCGTCGGGGCGTTGACGTCCGCACCACGTTCTATGAGCAGTTTTGCCGCTTCGATGTGGCCCATCATGACCGCAAAATAGAGGGGCGTTGCGTCTCCATCGCTCTCATCGACGCCGGCACCTGCGTCGAGCGCTGCCGTGATCGCCGCGACATCGCCGTTCTTCGCGGCGTCGTGAATGGCGGCGGCGCGCAATTCAATCGGGAAATATGCAAGCAGTGGCGCAATGAAAAGCAGGAGCCTGCGCATTGGGCACCTCCCCAAGGCAAGCCGGAGGACGCAGCATGCTTTTAAGGGGACAAGGATACCTCAAATGCCCCGCGAGAACGAGAGTCTTCAGGAAGACTGGCCATGGCCTTGCTGCCCTCTGTCAGCGGGTTGTAAGGCCTCATCCGGATCAACTCGTGCCGTGGCGCGAGCAAAGGCGGACTCTTCTGCGCGGATATCAAGCGTCAGGCTTTTCACCGCTAGCCGTCGCTTCGTGCCGGCGTTAACGCTGTTGTCTCCCGCATCGCCACAGCCACGATCGCGCCGGAGAGAAAGGTCAGCGCCGCAATCGCCGCGATCGCCGCGACGAAACCGAAGAAGTCGGCGATGAGACCCGCCGACAGCGCGCCCACCGCATAGCCGAGATCGCGCCAGAAACGGTAGACGCTGAGCGAGCGCGCCCGCCAGGAAGGATGCGAGGCGTCCGATACCGCCGCGATCAGGCTCGGATAGACCATCGCTGTGCCGAGGCCGAGCAGCAGGCTCGCCAGCAGCCACCAGCCGAAATCGCGCGTCATGGCGGTAGTGAGAAGCCCTGCCGCCTGCACCCACATGCCGGCGACGATCAGGCCCTTGCGGCCCCACCGGTCGCTCAATGGCCCGGTCGCAACCTGCAAGATGCCCCAGACCGCGGGGTAGACCGCCTTGAGGATGCCGATCCGCTCGACGCCGAGCCCGTTGGCGACGAAGAAGAGCGGGAAGAGGCCCCAGCTCATGCCGTCGTTCAGATTGTTCACCAGGCCGGCCTGCGAGGCGGCGAACAAATTGCGGTCACTGAGGGAGGTCAGCAAGAAGATCTCGCGGAAACTGAGCGGCGACGCCTGCTTCGCGTGGTTCGCCAGTTCCAGCCGCACATGCTCGCGCGTGTCGCGCACGAGCAGGATCGACAGCGCGGCACCCAGGACCGCATAGCCGACGCCGAGGTAGATCGGCACCGGGCGCAGCCCGTAGCGGCTCGCCAGGTAGCCGGTCAGGAACGCGGTGACGCCTACCGCGAGATAGCCGGCGAATTCGTTGAGGCCGACGGCGAGCCCGCGCGATTTCGGCCCGACCAGATCGACCTTCATGATCACCGTCATCGACCAGGCGAGCCCCTGGTTGATGCCGAGCAGCGCGTTCGCGGCGACGATCCAGCCCCAGCTCGGTGCCCAGATGATGATGAAGGGCACCGGCAGGCCGAACAGCCAGCCCAGGATCAACACGCGCTTGCGGCCCCATTTGTCGGCAAGCTGGCCGGAGACGAGGTTGGCGCAGGCCTTGACCACGCCGAAGCTGACGATGAAGGAGACGACGAGCGTGGTGGAGGCGACGCCGAATTCCTCCGCGCCGATCAGCGGCACGACTGTCCGCTCGATGCCGACCATGCCGCCGACAAAGCCGTTGATCAGCACCAAAAGCGAAAACTGCTTCCAGTTGGCCTTCAGACCGAGCGCAACGGAGGGCGCAGCCGCGCTCAAGACCGAGCCCCGGCATTCGCGGCCCGGGTGCGGGCGGCGTCCGGTGGCGGGGCAGGAATGTCGGCGGTCATGGCTGCGACGAACTGATCCTCGTCCTCGATGCGGAACGCCTTGTTGAAGCGCCGCTCGAAGCCGATCGTCGACGTCGGCTTGCCGCTCAGCGAGCGGCCGCAGACCGAACCCGAATAGGCGCCTGGCAGCACCTCGATGTGGTCGGGCAATTCCTTCAACCGGCGCGCGCTGGCATAGAGCGCGCGCGCGCCGTCCTCGGCGCTCGAGGCGAGCTCGGTGCGGCCGAGATCTCCGACCATCAGCGTATGCCCGGTGAGCACGAACCAGGGTTCGATCGACCGCGTCCGGTCGGTGACCAGAAGGCTCAAATGCTCCGGCGTGTGGCCGGGCGTGTGGATCACGGTCGCCGTGACGTTGCCGAGTTCCAGCACCTCGCCGTCTTTCACGCGGCGGAACGGGAAGCCGGTCTCGGCGCCCTCGAAGAGCACGTATTCGGCGCCCGTCGTCTCCGCGAGCGCGCGCCCGGCCGAGATATGGTCGGCGTGGATATGCGTGTCGACGACGTAGAGGATGCGCATGCCCGTGGCATCTGCAGCTTCGACATAGGGCGCGATGTCGCCAACCGGATCGACGACGGCCGCGGAAGCCTTGCCACCGCAGCCGAACAGATAGGAGGCGGCAACCGGGTCGGTATGCAGGAATTGCCTGAGGATCATCGCCTTTCCTCCGAACGGGCAACTGGGCTTGGCGAACCGCCGGCTTGACGGCAGGCCGAAACTATCATTCAATTATTACATTGAATGACGATGCGTCGCTGAAAGGCCGATGTCAATCCGCAATCCGAAGCAGGCCCTCTACGAACAGTTCGCGATCGTCGCCAAGGCGCTCGGCCATCCGCTGCGCCTGGAAATGATCGAGCATCTGGCGCAGGGCGCGCGCAGCGTCGAAGCGCTGGCGGTCAAGCTCGGCCAGCCTGTCGCCAACATCTCACAGCATCTGCAGGCGCTGCGTCGCGCCGGCATCGTCTCGGCCGAACGCGACGGCAAATTCGTCCATTACGCACTCGCGGACGAGAGCGTGCTCGCCGCCTTCGCTTCGGTGCGCGCCGTTGCCGAGCGGCAGCTCGCCGAAGTCGACCGCATCGTGCGCGGCTATTTCGACGCGCGTGACCAAATGCGGCCCGTCGGACGTGACGAACTCCAGGCACTCATGCGCGACGGGCTGGTGACGCTGATCGACGTCCGCCCGCCGGACGAGTTCGCGCTTGGACATGTGCCCGACGCGATCAATGTTCCGCTTGGCGAAATCAAGGCCTGGTCGGCCAACGCCGCTCCAGACCGGGAAGTCGTCGCTTATTGCCGCGGTCCGTGGTGCGTGATGTCCTTCGAGGCGGTGGCCGCGCTGCGCTCGCTCGGCCATTCCGCGCGCCGCCTCGAGGACGGCATGCCGGAATGGAAGGCCGCCGGCCTGCCGGTGGAAATAGCCGCCTGATGGTGCGGCTAATTAGGCGGGGCGGAATGCTCGCTGGAGCCGAAAGGGCATCGAGCGCCAATTGCCGACGCTTGGCTACAACATGGCGAATGCCTTGAGTGGGGCCGCAAGCGGTCTGTCGGCTTTGCGCTGTGGTATGCCGAAAAGCGACATTTCAGGCTGGCTGGATTGGCGTCGAAAGCGGCGCTACCTCTTGTTCCAGCGCCCACTTGACTTGGTGCAATGGTCGAGAAGTCTGGCGAGTAGCATTTTCCTCACATTTTCTAGAACCTCAGCCCATCGCTAGCGTAAGCTCCGCTTAACAACAACGGCAGTTTTTTCGGCGTTTACAATGTCCGGCCGAAGTCGGACGTTGCCCCCAACAAGACCATGTCCCCAGGGGTCGGCGGTGGTTAGATCGCCGCCGCCGCGCATGCCAACGGAGGGTTTTCTTATGAGCAAGAAGCAGATGAAGCTGGGGCTCTCCATGCGGTACATGGGATACCATGTCGGCTCATGGCGGCATCCGGATGTACCGGCGGATGGCGCCTCTCTCTTCCAGTCGTTTCTGGAAGTGGCGCAGACAGCCGAACGCGCCAAGTTCGACATGCTGTTCCTGGCGGACGGTATAGGGGTCCGGTTAGACGACAAGCCCAAGGGATCGATGTGCAGATCGCGCCACAACGTGGAACTGGAGCCGTTGACGCTCCTTTCAGCCTTGGCCCCTCTTACCCGCAACATCGGCTTGGTAGCCACGGCTTCGACAACCTACAACGAGCCCTATCACATCGCGCGCAAATACGGCTCGCTCGACCAGATCAGCGGCGGCCGCGCGGCCTGGAACGTGGTGACCTCCTGGTCGGATCAGGAGGCCTGGAACTTCTCGATGAGCAAGCAGCTCGATTACGACACCCGCTACGAGCGCGCGCACGAATTCGTTGAGGTAGTTACCGGTCTCTGGGACAGTTGGGACGAGGACGCGTTCCTTCTCGACAAGGAATCCGGGGTCTTCTACGACGAAAAAAAGATGCATGTCCTCGACCATGTGGGCAAGCATTTCTCCGTCCGCGGGCCGTTGAGCGTTCGACGCTCGCCGCAGGGTCGGCCGATCCTGGTCCAGGCTGGCGTATCGGAGCCTGGTCAGCAGATCGCGGCCGAGTACTGTGACATCGTCTTCATGGCCAAGAACGACCTCAAGTCCGCTCAGGACTACTATTCTTCGGTGAAGGACCGGTTGGAACACTTCGGCCGCAAGAAGAGCGATCTCCTGATGATGCTCGGCCTTACGCCCATCGTCGGCCGCACCCGCGAGGAAGCGCAAGAGAAATACGAACAGCTCGAGGCGCTCATCGATCCGATCGTTGGCCTTTCGATGCTCTACCGCTCGTTCGGCGATCTTTCGCATCTGCCGATGGACGGCCCGGTGCCGAAGCCAGACCTTGACAAGGTCGGACTCAAGAGCAGCGCTCAGATGTATTACGACCTCGCCCAGAAGCAGGGCCTGACAATACGCCAGCTCTACAAAAAGATCGGCATGGCCCAGGAGCACAAGACCGTCGTGGGAACCGCGGCCGACGTCGTCGACGAGATGGAGTCCTGGTTCGAGCAAGGCGCCGCCGATGGCTTCAACATAACGCCATCTCTTCTCCCACACGGCATCAACGACTTTGTCGAGCTCGTGCTGCCCAAACTGCGCAGACGCGGCCGATTCCGCGACGAGTATGAAGGGCGAACCCTTCGCGAGAATCTCGGCCTCCCCGTTCCCGCCAGCCGCTACGCGACCACGGCTTCCGCCGACAGGCGTCTCGCCAGTTAAATTTGATCGAACGAGTATCGGATATGCAAACGAACGCCGGTCGAGACACGCTCTCTGCTAGGGACACCGCTCGCCAGCCGATCGAGGCGGGCGATCCAGTGAACGATAGCCGTCTCTTTCGCAGATGCCTTGGCCTTTACGGGACGGGCATTGCGATCATCACCGCGGAGATGGAGGATCAGCGGGCCGCAGTGACCGTCAACTCCTTTGCTTCCGTGTCGCTCGATCCGCCGCTGGTGCTTTGGTCCATAAGCCGCGCTTCACGCAGCCATCCGCTATTCACGAACGGCAAGCGCTTTGCCGTAAACATCCTCGCCTCGACACAGATGAATGTCTCCAGACATTTCTCCAGCAAGGTCGAGGACAAGTTCGCGGATACCTCATGGTCGCCTGGGGAGTTCGGCTCCCCCTTGCTTCACGGTTGTCTGGCGCACTTTGAGTGCGAAACCTACGCGCAGGTCGAAGGCGGCGACCATACGATCCTGATCGGTCTCGTACGCCGCGCCAGTCGTTTCGACGGGGAGCCGCTGCTTTTCGCCCAGGGCCAGTACAGCGTCGCCTATTCCCATCCGGAGGTTTCGCCTGCGCCTGAGGTCGGCCGCTTCACGCCCGAGACAGCTACCGAGGGAACGATCATTCCTCAGATATTCGAAGCGCACCATCTCCTTTCGGCCGTTTTCGACGAGCACCGCCATGCCGAAGGTCTCGATATCTCGGTGGCCCGGGTGATCGCCTGCGTGTACGACATGCCGGGCCTGAAGACGGACCAGGTGGCGCGGGCGACATATCTCGGGCAACGGGACACGGAGGACGCCTTGGCCACGCTTGTCGAGCGCGGGATGCTCGTCAGTTCGGCGGATGGCCAGTTGGTTCTCACCGAAGCCGGGCGGCATCGGCGCGAGGCGATCCGGACGCGTTGGCAGAATTTCCAGAAAGATCAGCTTGAGGGCATACCGGAGGCGGACCTTCGCGCTACGCTGCGAACTCTCTCGAAGCTGATTGCCCAGAACAGACCGGCGAAATGATGAACTGGGACTACATCGTCATAGGCGCCGGATCGGCAGGCTGCGTGCTCGCCAACAGGCTGAGCGCTGACCCAGCCACGAAAGTGCTGTTGCTGGAGGCCGGCGGCAGCGACAAGCGATTGAACATCATCATGCCCGCGTTGGCCTTCAAGGCGATGGCCGACGAACGCACCAACTGGAAATTCATGACCGAGCCGGACCCAACGCGCAACAACCGGCGGGACATGATGCCCCGCGGCAAGGGACTCGGCGGTTCCAGCTCGATCAACGCCATGTTCTATGTCCGTGGAAACCGCGGCGATTACGACCATTGGGCGCAGATGGGGAACCGGGGCTGGTCCTATGACGAAATCCTGCCCTACTTCAGGAAGGTCGAAGGCAACCGGGACGGCGTGACCGGTATCTACGGCAAGGACGGCCCGGTCGTCGTCAGCGCCGTGCGCAAGCCTCCCAAGCTTGCCTACGTCTTCGTCGAAGCAATGAAAGAGCTCGGCTATCCACACAACCCCGCCTACAACGCCGAACCCACGGACGGCGCTGCTATCATTCATGTCACCCAGCACATGGGAACCCGCTTCAGCGCCGCCAGAGGCTACCTGGATCCGATCAAGAAGCGGCCTAACCTGAGGATCGTGACGGGCGCGGTGGTGCGCAGGATCTTATTCGACGGACGTCGCGCCTCAGGCGTCGAGTTCGATGCCGGTGGCAAGACGCAGGTTGAGCGGTGCGTCGGCGAGATCGTCCTGTCCGCGAGCGCGGTCAACTCGCCGAAACTTCTGATGCTGTCGGGCATCGGTCCGCAGGAGCAGTTGCGGGCGCACGGCATCGACGTGCTGCACGACAGCCCCGGCGTGGGCCGAAATCTCCAGGAGCACGCCAGCACGCAGGTGAAGGCCTACGTCAACATCAAGACCGCAAACCAGGAATTCAACCTGTTGGGAAAGCTGAAATACGGCGTACAGTTCCTTTTCGACCGCTCGGGTTACGCCACCTACACCTATACGGGCGTCGGCCTCATCCGGACCAGGCCAGAGCTCGAATATCCCGACATCCAGTATCATTTCGGGGCTTTTTCGGCGAACTACACCCATGATGGCATTGAGATGCAGAAGGAGGCCGCGATCAACCTCCAGCCCAACGTCAACAGTTCACGAAGCCGGGGCTTTCTCGAACTGCGCTCTTCCGATCCATACGAGCAACCCAAGATCCAGCTGAACCTCCTGAGCGATCGCTACGACATCGAGACCTTGATGGCCGGCGGCAGGATCGCCCGCGCCGCGCTGAACTCGAAGGCGTTCGCGCCATACGTCACCGGCGAGTTCAAACCGGGCAAGGACGTCCAGACTGACGACGAATGGATCGCCTATATGCGCGAGAACGCGAGCGGCAGCTACCATCCGTGCGGCACTTGCAAGATGGGCATCGACCCCATGGCCGTCGTGACACCGGATCTGAAGGTCATCGGCGTGGAGGGCCTGCGCGTCGTCGATTCCTCCATCATCCCGCAGATACCGAGCTGCAATCTCAATGCCATCAGCATGGCGATCGGCGAGAAAGGCGCCGATCTGATCCTTCAGAAACAAGCCGCCTACGCGACGGCATGATGGGTGACTGGGCGCGTAAGCATGACCGCCGCTGCAGTTTCGAGTGATCTGACAATGACCAAAGAGCCCGTGTCAAAGACCTTCGTTTTCTACATCGTGCCCGAATTCACCATGCTTGCGTTTACATCCGCCATCGAAGCGTTGCGTTTGGCGAATGCGGTCATGGGGGAAGAAGTCTATCGATGGCGGATCGTCAGCGTGGACGGTGACCCCGTGCGATCCAGTTGCGGACTGTCGGTCTCACCTGATCGCTCTGTTGCTGCGGAGCGCTCGAGCACACGAGCAGAGCGGCCGAATATGATCGTGGTCTGCACGGGATGGCACGTCGAGCGTACGGTGGACAAATCTGTCGCGGGATGGCTGCGCCAAAGCCGTAATTTCGGCATCTCCGTGGCGGGAATCTGTACAGGTGCGCATATTCTCGCGAATGCGGGAATGTTGGCTGGGAGTCGATGCACCATCCACTGGGAGAACCTTCCAATCTTCAGAGAGACGTTTCCGTCCGTCATTGTCAGCGGCGGCCTCATCGAAAGCGACGACGACATCCATACCTGCGTTGGCGGGACGGCGTCCTTCGACATGATGCTCCACTTTATTGAAAAGGACTGCGGCCGACGGGTGGCGTTGGCGATATGCGAACAGGCAATTGTCGACCGCATAAGGGAGCCGTTTGAACGGCAGCCCAGTCCGTTGAGAACATTGGGCAGCGTCAACCCGCTTGTGCTATCGGCCGTTCAGTTCATGGAAGACAGTATCGCGGATCAGACGGATATCGCGGCGGTGGCGAGGCACATCAAGCTTTCCCGTAGGCAGATGGAGCGTCTGTTCGCCAGGGAGCTCGCGACATCTCCCTCACGCTACCTTCTCGAGCTTCGACTGGATCGAGCACGGCTGATGCTCCTGCAATCAAGCATGGCCATCATCGACGTGGCCGTAGCGTGCGGCTTTGTCTCGGGGTCCCATTTCGCCAAGTGCTACAAAGCATCCCATGGGGTCTCCCCGCAGCAGATGCGGACACAGCGTCCACGAAGTGCCTACGTTCCATCTCTCGGACGGGCTGGATCGCGCGCATCCTTGGGACGCATGGTATGACTGAACACGCGTCCGCCGCTTCATTGCGGCGGAGCGCATCGGGTTACCTGGCGGCAATAGATCCGCGATGGTCGTTGTCTGCTCAGCTGACGTCGATCGCGCCGTCAACCGCGACCGATTTGTGACGCACGCGAAACACAGCTGGAAAGGAGGCTGGCTCCGTGGCAACCATAGTCGGCATCAGCGGCAATTTCAGCCGTCCCTCGAAGACCCGCAGCATGGTGGAGACGATTGTCGACACGGCCGCGAGAGAATTGAATTGGGACTCCCGGGTCTTCGATCTGGTGGACGCCGGACCTTCGCTTGGCGCCACCTTCGGAAGGAAACAGGCGCCGCCCCAAATCGACGAAATTTGGACGGCTATCGAAACATGCGATGCGCTCGTGGTCGGCTCACCGGTGTACAAGGCATCCTACACAGGCCTGCTAAAACATCTGTTCGATGTGCTGGACATGAACGCGCTTCGCGGGCGCCCGGTCCTGGTCGCCGCTACCGCCAAGGCGCCGAGCCACGAACTGATGATCGACCACCAGTTTCGACCGCTGTTTGCCTTCTTTCGGGCGAACGTGGTGGCCGGGTCCGTTTATGCCCTCGACCACGATTTCGGGCCGGAAAACGAACCGACGGAGGGACTGCGTCAGCGGATCGCGACGGCCGTGGGAACGCTTGTTGCCGCGGTGCGCTGAGTTCGAATGCGGGCGCGGCCTGGCTCAGCCTTCATGGAGTCCGCCGATCGCCTTGACCTCGAGGAATGCCTCGAAACCGAATTCCCCGCATTCGCGGCCGTTGCCCGACTGCTTGAAGCCTCCGAACGGCGCGGACGCATCCCAAGCAGGGTGATTGATCATCACCTGTCCAGCGCGAAGCTTCGACGCGACGCGTTTGGCCGCGCCCAGATCCTTCGACTGCAGATAAGCGGCTAGCCCGTAAGGAGTGTCGTTGGCGATCTCGATCGCCTCATCGATGCTGTCATACGGGATGAGGCTGACGACCGGCCCGAACATCTCCTCCCGAGCCACGGTCATCCCTTTCGTCACATGGCCGAACACCGTCGGCTTCACGAAAAATCCCCGATTCAGCGACGATGGCCTGCCAGGCCCTCCGGTGACGAGGATAGCGCCTTCTTGGACCGCGGATTCGATCAGAGAATTGACGCGCTCGAACTGCCGCTCGTTCATCACCGGCCCGAGCATTGTAGCTTCGTCGTTCACGTCACCGATAACCACGGATTCGGCCGCCTGTTTCGCGATCCCAATCGCCTCCTCGTGCAGTTGCCGAGGCACAAGCATCCGTGTCGGCGCGGTGCATGACTGGCCCGCGTTGCGGTAGGCACCGAGAACTCCCCTTGTTACGGCCAGTTCCAGGTCGACATCCGGCATCACGATGTTGGCGGAATTTCCGCCGAGTTCCTGATGGACGCGCTTGACGGTATCGGCTGCGTTCTTAGCGACTTGAACGCCTGCACGGGTGGACCCGGTGAATGACACCATGTCGACATCCGGATGGCTCGACAACGCTTCGCCGACCGTTGCCCCGTCTCCGTTGATCAGATTGAAGACGCCGGGCGGCACGCAGGCATCGTGGAGCACTTCGGCGAACAGCATGGGACTGATCGGCGCGTACTCGCTCGGTTTCAACACGATCGTGCACCCGGTCGCCAGCGCAGGCATGACTTTCGTGACGATCTGGAGCACCGGGAAGTTCCACGGCGTGATGAGGGCGCAGACGCCGACCGGTTCAAATGCCAACAGCGTCCGGCCAGCCAGCCGCTCGAATTCATAGTGTTCGAGAATGCGAATGGTGTCGGCGATGTGCGCCCTCGATCCGGCGATCTGGGCCTGCCGCGCAAATGTGATCGGCGCGCCCATCTCGAGTGTCGTCAGTTGCGCAAACTCCTCGGCACGCTCATCGAACAGCGCAAGCACGCGCCGAAGCATCTCCAGGCGCTCCTCGCGCGTCGAACAACCATAAGTGCCGAAGGCCTTCCTGGCAGCCACCACCGCGGTATCCACGTCCTTCGCGGTGCCCATTGCGATACTCCCGGCCGGTTCTTCCGTCGCCGGGTTGATGACGACCCTCTGTGGCCTGTCTCTCGCCGGAACGAAGCGACCGTCGATGTAGAAATGGTCGAGATGTTTCAAGATGTCCGTGCCTCTTTGATTGCCATTGCGGCCGCAGGCGGCACGGCATGCCGGGGGACCAGTGCCGCGAAGACGTCCTGCATTTTTATCAACCCGGCCGGAATGCCGCCCCTGACGACCACGAAGGTGCAGGTGAGATCGCCTTGCGAACGCGCCATGACTGTTTCGAGATTGTCGTCCACATCGACCTGCCCCGACGTGCCGGATTCAACGATGATACCCGGCACCATCACGGACTCGGCGCGGAGCACGCGTGCGCGATTTATGTCGTTCACGAACTTCTCGATGTAGGCGTCGGCCGGATTGAGGATGATGCTCTGCGGCTCACCCTGTTGGACGACCACGCCGTCTTTAAGGATTACCAGGTGATCCGCGATCCTGAGGGCTTCATCCAGGTCGTGGGTGATGAAGACGATCGTCTTGGAAAGCTCCTCCTGAAGTTCGAGCAAAAGGCTCTGCATGTCCGTCCGCATCAGCGGATCAAGCGCCGAAAACGCCTCGTCCATAAGCATGACGTCGGAATTGGAGGCCAGCGCTCTCGCGATGCCCACGCGTTGCTGCATGCCGCCGGAGAGCTGGTGCGGATAGTGGTTCTCAAAGCCCTTGAGACCGAGCCGCTCCAGCCATTTGATCGCGTTATTATGGGCATCCGCTGCGCTGTCGCCTCTGACGCGTTGCGCCATCTCGACGTTCTGCAGAACGCGCATATGCGGCATCAGAGCGAAGCTCTGGAACACCATCGACATCCGAAACCGGCGCAGCTCCCGGAGCGCCGCGCCGGTGAGGCCCGCCACATTGATGCCGTCGAGGAGGATTTCGCCGGCGGTAGGCTTGATGAGGCCGTTCAGATGGCGGATCAACGTCGACTTTCCCGAACCGGAAAGGCCCATGATCACGGTGATGTCGCCGCTGCGTATGTCGACGTTTATGTCCTGAAGCCCGATGACGTGGCCGTGCTTGCCAAGCAGCTCGGTCTTGTCCATCCCGCCGTGCACTTTCGCGATCATAGAACGCGGATCGGGACCGAATATCTTGTACAGGTTCCGGATGGAAATCTTCGGCTGTTCGGTCAACGGCCTTCTCCCCGCAGCTGGAGTGTACTGTTGACGCGCGACATCGAGGCCTTGCTCACCCTGTCGAAATTGATGGCCAAGAGTACGATGCCGAGGCCCGCGACCAGTCCGACGCCGAGTTCGAGGTTGTTAATGCCGCGCAGGACGAGGACGCCAAGTCCCGGAGCCGACACCAGGGATGCGATCACGACCATCGAAAGCGCCATCATGATTGTTTGATTGACGCCCGCCATTATGCTCGGAAGCGCCAGCGGCATCTCCACCTTCGCCAGCTTCTGCCAGCGGTCCATGCCAAAGGCATCCGCGGCTTCGCCGACGTTACCGTCGACCATACGGATGCCGAGGTTCGTGAGCCGGATTACCGGAACGACGGCATAAAGGATGATAGCGATTCCGTAGAGCTTCGACTCGGTGACCGAGAAGAGGAAGATCAGGGGAATGAGGTAAACGAACGAAGGAAGCGTCTGAAGCATATCGAGGATGGGAAGGCTAAAGCTCTCAAGTCGATTGCTCTTAGCCATCATGATGCCGACAGGTATGCCAACAAGGATACAGATGAACGTACACGTAAAGACGATCGCCATCGTTTGGAGCGCATAATGGAGATGGTCGGTTAAACCAAGAATGAACAGCGTTGCGGCCACCAGAGAAAGGATGGACCATGACCTTGACGCGAAATATACAAGTAACAGGAGCGCGATCACCAGCACCCACCAAGGAACGACTTCGACGACCTTGAGCGAGAAATCCAGGAGCCATGATAGCGGTTGCGTCAGAGGATCGAGCACCGTCTTCAACGCGACCCGCACGTGGAGGAAGCTGTTCTCGATGCCGGTAGTGAGTTCCCTGGTGCGCGGCACGGCGCGACAGGCGTCATGCAGCGCGTCGAGCGAAGGGAACGGGACGTTCGCCGCAGAGTGCCCGCCCGCATTGGCTTCCTTGCTCTTCTTGAGCAGTTCGGCAATGCTCATCGGCCCTGCGGAATCCGAGGCGTCGCACCACCCACGAAGTCCGAGCTGATTGAATAGTCCGTCGTAAAAAGCCATGAGTGCCTTCCATCTGGCGTCGATTGACGCGCGAAGTCATCTCGAAAACCAAAGAAGAACGACATGGGTCGCGGACATATATGCCCGCGACCCAGAACGTTACTGCACGACAGCGGTGACCTTCGCTTTGGCGTCTTCCGACAGCCAATTCGGCCAAACGTCTTTGTATTTTGTCAGGAAGTGCACGGCGGTTTCGTCGGCGGTGGCCTTATTCTCTTCCTGCCAGGCGAGAAGCTCGTTCATGGTGTCGTTGTTGAAGCTTACCTTGCTCATGAGAGCAACCAGTTCGGGGTTCTTGTCGTGGAAATCCTTCGACATCGTGGTCATGACCGTGGCCTTGGGCCACCCGGTCTTGCCCGGAGTCGCGCAATCGGCGGTAGCGTTGCATTTGGCTTTGTCCTTATCGACAGGTCCCATGTCGACTTGGACCATCTTGTACTTGCCGAGAACACTGGTCGGAGCCCAGTAATAGCCGAACCAGGGCTCCTTCGCCGCATAGGCCGATGCGATGGATGTCGCGAGCGTCTCAAGAGACCCGTGATTGAAAATCTCGATTCCGTGCTTTTCGAGTTCGAAAGCTTTGACCAGGTTGTCGTTCGAATGGCGGCAGCCCGTGCCGACAGGGCAGTTGTTGAACCGGCCGCCCACAAGCTTCGGGTTTGCCAGGATCCCGTCAAGCGTCTTCAATTCGGGATGGGCCGCCGCGAGATAGTCGGGAATCCACCATGCATCGATGCCGCCGTCGGTGAGGACATCGCCGACCTTGACGATCTTGCCCTCCTTCTCAAGCTTGTAATAGATGTCCGCGACACCGGGCCAGACTTCTGTCAGAATGTCGGGCTGCCCCGTTTCGGCAAGCGAAGTAAGCGCCGGGACCGTCGAGGTCGGCACCTTCTTCACCGTGCAGCCGTAACCCTGCTCCATCAGGAAGCTCGAAACGGCGGTCACCACGGCGGCCGAGGCCCAGTTCATTTCGGTGATCGTCACAGTGCCACAGGCGGCGCTGGCGGGCGATGCGCCTGCCAAAAAGCTCGCGCCGATCATGCCGATTGCTGCAAGAAGAGATTTCATGTCATTCCCCTTTGGCGAAGTTGTGCCTGACCATTCGCGGCGAGCGGCATTGCTGCCTCCCCGCGGCGCGCGATCAGGTGTTTTTTCGGCTTATTAAGCAGAAGCCAGATTACGTCCCGGCGGACAGTTGGCAAGTTGCTTAATTCCTACGCAATGGGTAAGCTGGGCTTTATGCAAAAACTTCGCCACCAGCTGCCGCCGCCCAATTTTCTTATAACTTTCGAAGCCGCGGGACGTCAGCTCAGCTTTACCAAAGCGGCGTCGGAACTGAATGTTTCACGCGTCGCCGTCAGCCAGCAGATTCATGCCCTGGAGAGATTTCTCGGTGTGCCGCTGTTCGAACGGCTGCAACGCTCGGTTCGGTTGACAAGGACAGGAGAGAGGTATCACCGCGCCATCTCCGAGGTCCTTGAACGAGCGCTGCGCGCGACGCTTGAAATCAGCCGGCGCTCCGACACCAACGTCGTCAATGTTGGCGCCACGCCGGGTTTCATGACCTATTGGCTATCACCGAGACTCGGTGAGTTCAGGGCGATCCACCCCGACATCGAACTGAGGTTTATCGTCTCCGACAGCAACTTGCAGTTCGAGGACAACATGGACCTCGCGATCCGATACGGCTCCCCACCGTTTGATGACGCCGAGACGACATTCCTTGTTCGGCAAGAGATAAGTCCTACCTGCGCGAACACATTTCTGCCCGCGGGCACGATGCTCGAGCCGTCCGAACTCCTGACCTATCCGCTCATTCACCTGGAGGGTCCATATGACGAACATACCAGGTGGTCGACATGGCTACGCGTTCACGGCCTCGATCTGGCACGAGCGAAGGCCGGAATAACCGTGAATTCCTATACGAACCTGGTTCAGGCCGCGCTCGAAGGTCAGGGATTTGCCTTGATCGGTCCGCCGCTGGTTCAGAGATTCCTCGCGAACGGGACGCTCATTCAACCCGTCAACGCCAGGCCAGTCGTCCGTCATGCTTTCCACCTTCTACTTCCTCGGCTTTCAATCCCATCCGCTGCCGCCCAGGCCTTCGCGGATTGGATCAAAGGTTCCTTCCCTGCGAAGAAGATCGGCATTGAGGGGACAATTGAATTGGAGTGAGGTAACGGCGGTCGAACCCGCCTTTGCGACCGGTGTCACGCAACCACACTTGAGGAACTGGAGCTCATTGTGCCCGCTTTGAGGAAGCCGCAAAGCAAATCCGGACGGCTGACGTGGGGCGCAAATCTGCCGTTAACGTCGCGGCAAAGGTAGATCCGCTTTAGGTCAAATCCACACTCAGACGGCGGACAAACCGTGCTGATGCCCACCTGGCAGGCGGGCCATGCTAATCAGGCCGGAACCCTCAGTCCTTGGCGCGCTCGACGTAGGAGCCGTCGGCGGTCATCACCACCACGCGCGTGCCGGCGCTGATATGCGGCGGCACGGCCGTGCGCACGCCGTTGGAGAGAACGGCCGGCTTGTAGGACGAGGACGCGGTCTGGCCCTTCGTGACCGGCTCTGTCTCCACCACCTCGAAAGTGGCGCGTTGTGGCAGCACCAGCGAGATGGGTACGTCGTTGAACTGCGCCAGTTGCACCGCCATGCCTTCCTGCAGGTAGGGAGCCATGTCGCCGACCACGCTTTCCGTAGCCACGACCTGGTCGTAGCTTTCCGGGTTCATGAAATGGAAGCCTTCGCCGTCGGAATAGAGGAAGGTGTGCTCGCGCTCCTCGACATAGGCGCGCTCGACCATTTCGGTGGTGCGGTAGCGCTCCGAAACCTTCACGCCGTCGCCGATGCGGCGCATGTCGAGCTGCGTTACCGGCGTGCCCTTGCCAGGGTGGATGTTTTCGGCAAAGAGGATGACATAGAGCTTGCCGTCCTTATCGACGACGTTGCCTTTGCGTAAGGAGCTGGCGATGACCTTGACCTCGATATTCAATCCCAATCGAGTTTTTCGGCCTGCAAGCGTCTATGCCCATGAAGCGGCGACGGCGGCCTTCGCGTGCGCCCTAGCGCATCTTGCGTCGAACCGCCAGTCTTCTCGGCGATTTTCCCGCTCATGACCGGCGCTTCGCCCTGGTGGACGCCGCATATTCATGCCGATCGCCGGCCAAGGCTGATGGCGCGCAACGCCATTGCGAATGCCCTGCGTAGCTGGTTCGCGACGCGCGATTTCGTCGAGGTGACGACGTCGGCGCTGCAGGTCTCGCCCGGCAATGAGGCGCATCTGGCCGCCTTCGCCACCGAGGCGATCGGGCCGGACGCATCGCGCCAGCCGCTCTATCTCCACACATCGCCGGAATTCGCCTGCAAGAAGCTGCTTGCCGCCGGCGAGAAGCGCATCTTCAGCCTGGGCGCGGTCTACCGCAACCGCGAGCGTGGGCCGCTGCACCATCCCGAATTCACCATGCTCGAATGGTACCGCGTCGGCGAGACCTACCGGAGTCTGATGGCCGACTGCGCCGAATTCCTGGCGCTCGCCGCTGAAAAGGCCGGCACAAAGCGCTTCCGCTTCCGTGGCCGCGAGGCCGACCCGCTCGCCGAGCCGGAGCGGTTGAGCGTCGCCGAAGCTTTTTTAGCGTATGCCGGCATCGACCTGCTGGCGACCGTCGCCGCCGACGGCAGCACCGATCGCGACGCGCTTCATGAGGCGTTGGTCCGCGCCGGCCTGCGCACAGCGCCCGATGACAATTGGGCCGACCTGTTCAGCCGGGCGATGGTGGAAAAGGTCGAGCCGGCGCTGGGGCAAGGCCGCGCCACCATCCTCTACGGCTACCCGGTCTCGGAGGCGGCCCTTGCCCGTCCGAGTGCTGCGGACCCACGCGTTGCCGAGCGCTTCGAGCTCTATTGCTGCGGCGTCGAGCTCGCCAACGCCTTTGGCGAGCTCACCGATCCGGCCGAGCAGCGCCGCCGCTTCGTCGCCGAGATGGACGAAAAGGAGCGCATCTATGGCGAGCGCTATCCGCTGGACGAGGATTTTCTAGCAGCCCTTGCAATCATGCCGCAGGCCAGCGGCTCGGCCCTCGGCTTCGACCGGCTGGTGATGCTGGCGACGGGAGCACAGAAGATCAAGGATGTGATCTGGGCGCCGGTGGCCGAGTGATGCGGCGGATGTCGGCGCTGCCCCTCATCCGCCTGCCGGCACCTTCTCCCCGTGAAGAACGGGGAGAAGGGACGCGCTCCAGCGCTGGTGCCCCCCTCTCCCCGTCCTTCACGGGGAGAGGGTAAGGGTGAGGGGCGGCGCCGACCTTCGTGATCATCCGTCGCTCAGTACGCGAACACCTGCTCCAGCGAGCGGAAACCCTTGAATTCCAAGGCATTGCCTGATGGGTCGCGGATGAACAGCGTCGCCTGTTCGCCGGGCTCGCCCTTGAAGCGCACCATCGGCCGTTCCAGCCAATCTATGTCGGAGCGGGCTTCGAGCCGCGCGGCGAGCCGTTCCCATTCGTCCATCAAAAGCACAGCGCCGAAATGCGGGATCGGCACCGCGACGCCGTCGACCTTGCCGTCACGGGCGGCCTCGGCCGGCTGCGGCCGCAAATGCGCCGACATCTGGTGGCCAAAGAGGTCGAAATCGACCCAACTTGCCGATGAGCGGCCGATCGCGCAGCCAAGCACCTCGCCATAGAAAACGCGGGTTTCGTCGAGATCACGGACCGGGAAGGCGAGGTGGAAGGGCGTCATGCGGGAGCTCCGGACAGGTAATAATGCAGCGGCTGGCCATTCCAGGCGCTTTGGGCGATTCGGTCGCGGCAACCTGATTGGCCTTCGCCCATTGCACAAGCGGCGGCCGAACAATAGATGGTGCGGTAGCATCCATAGATGGTGTGCAGCATCTGCCTCCCGGACAGCTTCGAACAAACAGGACTAACCGCATGACCGATACGCTCGACGCAGCGAAACTGACTGACCGCGTCGCAGCGCTTGTCGACGCGGCGAAGCGCGCCGGAGCGGACGCCGCCGACGCGGTCGCGGTGCGTGGCCGTTCGGCCGGCGTGTCGGTGCGGCTGGGCAAGGTCGAAGGCACCGAATCGTCGGAGAGCGAGGATGTCTCGCTGCGCGTCTTCGTCGGTCAGCGCGTGGCGAGCGTTTCGGCAACCGCCGCTTCCGATCCGAAGGCGCTCGCCGAGCGCGCCGTCGCCATGGCGAAAGTCTCACCCGAGGACCCGTTCCAGGGTCTCGCCGATCCGGCGTTGCTCGCCGGCAATCTGCGCGATCTCGACCTCTTCGACCCGACCGAGGTTTCGGCCGATCAGTTGAAGGAAGCGGCGCTTGCCGCGGAAGCGGCGGCACTTGCCGTGAAAGGCGTGACCAATTCGGCCGGCAGCGGCGCCAGCGCCGGGCTGGGCGGGCTGGTGCTCGCCACCTCGCATGGCTTCCTTGGCCAGTATGTCGCCTCATGCTTCTCACGCTCGACCAGCGTCATCGCCGGCGAGGGTACGGCGATGGAGCGCGACTATGAATTTTCCTCACGCCAGCATTTCGCCGACCTCGACGCGCCCGAGGAGATTGGCCGCAAGGCCGGCGAGCGCGCGGTGCGCAGGCTCGGCGCCCGCAAGGCGGCGACCGGCCCGGTCGACGTCGTGTTCGACCCGCGCGTGGCGCGCGGCATTGCCGGTCATCTCGCCGGCGCCATCAACGGCGCTGCTGTGGCGCGCAAGACGAGCTTCCTGCGCGACATGATGGGCAAGCAGGTGGCTTCCACTGCGATCACCGTCACCGACGAGCCGCTCCGCCGCCGCGGCCAGGCCTCGCGGCCTTTCGACGGCGAAGGCGTCGAGGGTGGGAAGCTTTTGATGGTCGACAAGGGCGTGCTCAACCACTGGTTTCTGTCGACGTCGGCCGCGCGCGAGCTCGGCCTTACCACCAACGGCCGCGGCTCGCGCAGCGGCTCTTCGGTTTCGCCGTCCTCGACCAATCTCGCCATCGAACCCGGCGAGCGCGCTCCGGAGGAACTGATCGCCTCGCTGCAGCGCGGCTTCTACGTCACCGAGGTGTTCGGCCAGGGCGTCGACATGGTGACCGGCGAGTACAGCCGCGGCGCCTCCGGCTTCTGGATCGAGAACGGCGCGCTCGCCTATCCGGTGGCCGAGGTGACGATCGCCTCGAACCTGAAGACCATGTTCCTCAACATGGTGCCGGCAAGCGACCTCGACCGCAATTTCGGCACCGCCGCGCCCACGCTGCTGATCGAGGGGATGACCCTTGCCGGTGCCTGACGCGGTCATCTCAGCTGGGGCGCGCGAGGACCTCGCTTTGCTGCGCGATGCGGCCCGCGAGGCCGGGGCGATCGCCATGCGCTATTTCGGCAACAATCCGCAAGTGTGGATGAAGGGCGGCACCTCGCCGGTCAGCGAGGCCGATCATGCCGCCGACGCCTATCTGCGAGAGACCTTGCTCAAGGCGCGGCCGGATTACGGCTGGCTGTCGGAGGAGACCGCCGACGATCATGCCAGGCTTTCGGCCCGCCGCACCTTCGTCGTCGATCCGATCGACGGCACTCGAGGCTTTCTCGACGGCCTGCATTCCTGGTGCGTCAGCGTCGCCGTGGTTGAGGACGGCCGCTCGCTGGCCGGCGTGCTCGAATGCCCGGCAAAGCATGAGACCTACTGGGCGCTGCCGGGCGAGGGCGCTTTTCTCAACGGCAAGCGCATCCATGTGCGGCCGCTCGGCGACACTGTCGAGATCGGCGGACCAAAACCGCTGGTCGACCTCATGCCGGAAGCCTGGCAGGGCCGGCTGCGCCGCATCGCTTATATTCCCTCGCTCGCCTACCGGCTGGCGATGATCGCCAACGGCAAGATCGACGCGACCTTCGTCAAGCCCAATGCGCATGATTGGGATATCGCCGCTGCCGACCTCATCTTGAAAGAAGCGGGCGGCGCCTTGTTCGACCGCGGCGGGCTGCCTCCGTGTTATGCCGGCGAGGTGATCAACCACGGCGCGCTCGCCGCCGGCAGCGGCGAGCTGCTCGACGTCCTGGCCGGTGTCATCGCCGGAGCTGACGAAGGGTGAGCGGGCCCACAGTTCCAAAACCGGCTGCTTTGGTCTAAACGTTTCACAAAATTCATGAATCTGCGAAGGATCGGCATGGCCGTGGAAGACGGAAAGAAACAGCTTTTGCACCTGGTGTTCGGCGGTGAGCTGAAAAAGCTGGGTGGAACCGAGTTCCGCGACCTGGACGCGCTCGACATCGTCGGTATCTACCCCGACTATCAATCAGCGCACGCCGCCTGGAAGGCAAAGGCGCAGGCCAGCGTCGATAATGCCCATATGCGTTATTTCGTCGTTCACCTGCACCGGTTGCTCGACCCGGAAACAAAGGCAGCCGGTTGACATCGATGGAGCATGAAGCGGTGAAAGGGGCAACGGGGCGCGCCGCCAGGCGGGGCGGGACGCGCACGCTGTGGCGCCGCATCCGCGAGCCGCTCGCCCAGTCGCGATTCGTCAAGAATTTCATCGCCAGCCTGTTCGCCTGGTTCGTGCGCCTGATTCGCATCACCAGCCCGCTGATCAAGGGATCGACGCAGGTTGCCGGCGGCGCCTATGCGCATCTCGAGCCCGGCATCATCGCGCTCTGGCACGGCCAGCATCTTCTCACTCCAGCCTATTACCCGAAAGGCCGGCCGCTGGTCGCCATGGTCTCGCGCAGCGCCGATGCCGAGCTCAACGCGCTGATGATCGAGAAATTCGGCATCGAGGCGGTACGCGGCTCGGGCGGCCGCGACAGTTCGAGGCATCTCGACAAAGGCGGCGCCAAAGCCTTGATCGCGCTCAAGAAAGCGCTGGTCGCCGGTAAGAATGTCGCTATGATCGCCGACATCCCGCATGGCACGCCGCGCGACGCGGGGCTGGGCATCGTGCTTTTGGCCAGGCTGTCCGGCCGGCCGATCCTCCCCTCCGCGATCGCCACCAGCCGCCGCAAGGTGTTGGAAAAGAGCTGGGACAAGACGACCATCAACCTGCCGTTCGGCCGTTCCGCGGTCATCGTCGGAACGCCCGTCTTCGTGTCGGCCGATGCCGACGACGCCGAGATGGAGCGCAAGCGTCAGGAAGTTACCGCTTCCCTCAACGCCGCGACGGCCGAGGCCTATCGCCTCGTGGACGGCGACAAATGAGCGAGCGCTGGGCGCGCGCGGCCCTGGGGGCCTACCGCTATGCGGGGGCCGCCGCCTATCCGCTGATCGGACCCTATGTCGCCTGGCGCGCCTCGCGCGGCAAGGAAGACCGCGTTCGCCGCCGCGAGCGCTACGGCGTCGCCGGCCGGCCGCGCCCGGAGGGCCCGGTGATCTGGATCCACGCCGCGAGCGTCGGCGAGACGATCGCCGTCGTGCCGCTGGTCGAATGCATCCTCGACTACGGCGTCAACGTCGTGCTGACGACCGGCACGGTGACCTCGGCCAAGGTTGCCGACGAGCGGCTGGGGAGCCGCATCATCCACCAATATGTGCCGCTCGACCTCAAGCCGGCGGTCAGCCGCTTCCTCGATCACTGGCGGCCGGAATTGGCCATCATTGCCGAATCGGAGATCTGGCCGATGACCATCCTGGAGCTTGGCGCGCGCAACGTGCCGCAGGTCCTGGTCAACGGGCGGCTGTCGGACCGCTCCTTCCGGTCGTGGAAGAAGCGCGCCAGCGTCGCCGAGGCGCTGTTCGAGAACCTGGCCCATGTCGTTGCCCAGTCGGATGTCGACGGCGAGCGCTTCCGCGCCCTCGGCGCCCGGCCGGTCACCGTCTCCGGCAATCTCAAGGTGGACACCAATCCACCGCCGGTCGATGAGCGCGCGCTGGCGACGCTGCAGCGCCAGATCGGCAACCGCCCGACCTGGGCGGCGACCTCGACCCATGATGGCGAGGAGGTGGTCGCCGCGGAAGTCCATGCCACCTTGCACAGGCGCCACCCCGGCCTGTTGACCATCGTCGTGCCGCGCCATCCCGATCGTGCCGACGCGCTAGCCGCGCAGATTACCGGTATGGGGTTGACCGTCGCGCGGCGCAGCAAGGGCGATCGCATTACGCCCGACACCGATATCCTGCTCGGCGACACGATCGGCGAGATGGGTCTCTATCTCAGGCTGACCGAGATCGCCTTCGTCGGCCGCTCGCTGACCTCGCAAGGCGGCCAGAACCCGCTGGAGCCGGCGATGCTCGACACGGCCGTGCTTGCCGGCCGCAACGTGCAGAATTTCCGCGAGGCCTATCAGCGCCTGCTCGACCGCGGCGGCGCCAAGCTGGTGCGCGACCGCGACATGCTTGCCGGCGCCGTCAATTTCCTTTTGACCAACGAGGCGGCGCGCCACGAGATGATGGCGGCGGGTGCCGCGACCGTCGACGAGATGCGCGGCGCGCTTCAGCGCACGCTGAAATCGCTCGAGCCTTACATCCAGCCGCTGGTCGTCAAGGCGCGCCTGAAAGGCGCCAACGGGCGTTAGCGCATGGCCCCAAAAATCGCACCCGATTTTTGGAAGGGACCATGCGCCATGGATGTGGCGTCATGACCAGCGAAGCGCCCCCTTTCTGGTGGGAAAAGCCGGACTGGCGGGTGCTGGCGTTGTCGCCGGTGTCGGCGGTCTACGGGATGGTTGCGGGCCGCCGCATGCGCCACGCGCCACGCGAGAAGGTCGCAGCACCTGTGCTCTGCGTCGGCAATTTCACCGTCGGCGGCAGCGGCAAGACGCCGGTCGCCATCGCGCTGGCGAAACAGGCAAAGCGCATGCAGCTTTCGCCCGGCTTCCTGTCGCGCGGCCATGGCGGCTCCTTCGCCAAGCCGCATGTCGTCGACGCCCATCACGACGCCGCCAAGCATGTCGGCGATGAGCCGCTGCTGCTTGCCGAGCACGCGCCGGTGGCCGTAACGGCCGACCGCGCCGCCGGCGCCAGGCTGCTGATGGAAGAGCATGGCTGCGATTTCCTGATCATGGATGACGGCTTCCAGTCGGCGCGCATCCATATCGACTACGCGCTGGTCGTGGTCGATGCGCGCTTCGGCGTCGGCAACGGCCGCGTCATTCCGGGCGGACCGCTCAGGGCCAAGGTCGTCGACCAGCTGGTCTTCACCAGCGCATTGCTGAAGATGGGCGAGGGGAGCGCTGCCGATACGGTGGTGCGCCAGGCGGCGCGCGCCGGCCGGCCGATCTTCCTGGCGCATGTCGAGCCGGCGAACCCGGCGCGCTTCGCCGGCGGCCGATTCCTCGCCTTCGCCGGCATCGGCCATCCGGAAAAATTCTTCGACACGGTGCGCGGCGCCGGCGGCGAGGTCGCGCTGTCGCGCGCCTTTCCTGACCATCATTTCTACGCCGCGGACGAGCTCGCCGATCTTGCGGCGCTTGCTCGGCGCGAGGGGCTGCGCCTTGTAACCACCGCCAAGGACACCGCGCGGCTCCGCCACGGCACGGCACCAGCCGGCTTCCTCGATCAGCTCGACGTGCTGGACATCGAGGCCGTGTTCGAGCTCGACCATGTGCCGGAGCGCATCATCGACGAGACGCTGGATGCGTGGCGGCTGCGGAAGATGCGGGGGTAATGTTCGGGGCGTGACCGGTCGACGCCGGCGGGACAGCACCCCCCTCTGGCCTGCCGGCCATCTCCCCCACAAGGGGGACATTGGACGTCACCGCGGCTTTCGCCAAGCGCCAAAGGCGCAGTATTGAGGGGGGCGCCGAAGCTGCCAATCTTCCCTTGAGGGGGAGATGTCCGGCAGGACAGAGAAGGGCGCGAAGGAACGCGACGCTGCGATCTTCAGCGCAATAAATTACCCCCGCTTGCGCATCTCCGGATGCACCTCGATCTCGCGGCGCAGAGACGCGGTAGCGTTCACATAAGGCTCCTGCCTAGCGACGCTCCAATATTTGAGCTCGTCCAGCGGAATGCTTTCGCCGGTCACCGCGCAGCGCACGAACGCGCCGGGGCTCGTCACCTGGAAGTCGCCGTCGAGATAGCGGATGCGTGCTTCCTTGCCGCCGGGGCCTTCAAAACGGTTCATCATGGAATGACGCTTGGGTTCATGTGGGTTCAATCGCCACAAATCGCGGGCAAGGTCAAGCTTGGCGCAATGCTCATGTAATATTGCTGTGCCGGCACAATGGTTGTCAGGAAGCGCCATGGACATCGCCAATGCCAGCATGACGTCCCTGCTGAAGGAGGCGCTCACCCCGCAGGCCGTGCCGTCGGCCAGGCCCGACCCGGCGACCGCCGCGCTGGTCAAGGCGCTCGTCCAGCCGCCGGCGCCCGAAACGGTGCAATCGGCGCAGTTCGCCGCGCAGGCGCTGAACGGCTCCCTGGCCAGGCCGCCTGCTCAATCGTCCCAGCGCCTGTCCTCCGCCGAGATCGAGAATGCCTACAGGGCCGTCATGGAACCGGATGCCGGCAAGGAGTCTGCTGCGCCGAGGACCCTGGCACGTAGGCCGGCGGCTGATACCGATCAGCCTTCGCGAATGGTGGCTGAGGCGCAACCGGCGGTCGCGGCCGACACTGCCAGGGCCGCGGCGGCCCCGCCGCCGTCTTCGTTCTCCCCGTCCAATGCTGCCGGGGTGCTGGTTGCGGCCAACGCCAACGCGGCGCAACGGCGGGGTGCGTCGGCCCGGCCGACAGGCCATGCTCCGCGATCTCAATCCGGCCAGCCGTCGCTATGGATGATATCGATCGTGACGGCCATCGTCTCTGCTGCGACCACCACGATCGTGCTGCTGCTGCTTCGCTGAGTCCGACCGACCCTACTCGTCGTCCTGCAGGAAGGCCTCGAGCTTTTCCGGCGCCAGCCCGGCTTGTTCGGCAATGCGCCTGGCAAGATCGGCCGCGGCGGCGCGGGGCCGCCCGACCGGTCGGTCGAGCCAGTAAGACACCGGGTTGAGCGCGACGCGCTCGTCGACGGCGACGATTCGTCCGGATTTGAGCTGGTCCTGCGTCAGCGGCGGTCGCGCCAGCGCGACGCCCAAGCCGTGCGCCGCGGCGTCAAGCACGAGATTATAGTCCTCGAAGCGCCGGTCCTGCGGGCGCGGGCGGTAGTCGACGTCCTGCGCCGCGAGCCAGGCGCGCCAGCCGGATGCGTCGGAATCGTTAATCAGCGGGAATTTGAGCAGCCGCGCCGGGTCGCCTTGGCCAATCTCCTTCGCCAGTTCCGGCGACGCGATCGGAAAAATGTGCTCCTCGAAAAGCTGCACCGAGACGCGGCCCGGAATGCGGCCGCGTCCGCAACGCACCGAGAGGTCGATGCCTTCGTCGGCAAGGTCTGCCTGGCGGTTGTCGACATCGAGCACGATGCGCAGCCGGGTCGGGCTGTTTTCCAGCGCCGCCATGCGCGGCATCAGCCACAGCCCGCTGACCGAGGGAATCGAGGCCAGCCGCACCACGGCGGTGCCGCGCGGCTCGACCCACCGGTCGGAATTGACCGAGATCAGCGCGAAGGCCTCGGTGGTCCTCAGATGCAGCCGGTTGCCCTCATTGGTCAGTGTCACGCCGCGCGCGTTGCGCTCGAACACCTTGAGCCCCAGCCAGTCCTCCAGCTTGGCGATCTGGCGGCTCACCGCGCCATGGGTGAGGTTGAGCTTTTCGGCCGCGGCGGAAAAGCTCCCGGTGCGCGCCGCCGCATCGAAGGCGCGCAAGGTCTCCAACGGCAACATCTGGTTTGAGCTGTGATCCATGCTCACAGCTGACCCTCGAATTGCTCGTTTGTCAATCGGCCGGCAATGGCGTTTTCTGTCTTCATGGCACTGGAAGACGAGGATTCGACAATGAGCGCTTATACCGGCACGTTGAATGAGACACAGCGCATGGATACCGCCGCTGCAGTCGCGGTGGCGCTGACGGTCGTTGGCTGGGCCTCTGCCTTCCCGGCGATCCGCGCCGGCCTTGCCGCCTTCCAGCCGCTGGAGTTGGGCGCGCTTCGCTTCGCCATCGCGGCCGTGCCGGCAGCGATCTTCCTCGCGGTCAAGCGCCCGGCGCTGCCGAGGATCGACGAGCTCTGGCGCTTCGGCTTCGGCGGCGCCATCTTCGTCGCGCTCTACACCGCCATGCTCAATTTCGGCGAGCTGACCGTCTCGGCCGGCGCCGCCGGCTTCATCATCAATGTCAGCCCGATCTTCACGGCAATCATGGCCATGGCGCTGCTCGGCGAGCGCTTCTCGCGTCTGGCTTGGCTAGGCACGGTGATCTCGTTTACCGGCATCGGCATCATCGCGGTCGCCGACGGACACGGCCTGCATTTCAACGCCGGCGCGCTGCTGGTGCTGGGTTCGGCGCTTTGCTCGGCCGTCAACACCATCGTCCAGAAGCCGCTCTTTGCCCGCCATCATCCGCTGACGATCGCCGCTTCGAACATGGTGCTCGGCGCGCTCTGCCTGTCGCCTTTCCTGCCCGAGGCCTTCCGTCAGGCTGCTATCGCCGACAACGCCGGTCTTGGCGCCGTCATCTATCTCGGCGTCGTGCCGAGCCTGATCGCCTACGCCGCCTGGGCGACGGCGCTGTCCCGCCTGCCGGCCGCGCGCGCCTCGAACTTCCTCTACCTGGTCTCGCCGACCTCCGCCCTGATCGGCTTCTTCTGGCTCGGCGAAGTGCCGTCACTGCTCGGCATCCTCGGCGGCGCGCTGGCGCTGGGCGGCGTGATCGTGGTGAATTTGAAGCGGTAAATCAGAGGTTTGCGACTGTTTTCCGACTCAAATTGGTAAGTTGCACCTCGTCAGTCGTCAGCTCTTGATGCTCGCATGAGGCAAGCTATCTTGATCCGGCTTGACGGAGGGGTTCGGGATGCGAAGAGGGTTGATCGCCGCGGTTGGCTGTTTGCTGCTGCTAAGCCAAAAGGCATTCGCGGGCTGGTACCAGGTGGAAAACTACGAAGGATCGATCGGACCAAACCCGGTCCATCTCTCCCTGCAGAGATATGCCAGCTTCGGCAGCGGCATCACTGTCGAAGGAAGCTATTTCTACGACGCGAAGCAGAGCCCCATCGCGATCTACGGCAAGGCTGATGGCCCAAAGCTCACCTTGTGCGAGATCGCAGACGACAAGGAATTTCAACGCGTGTTGGTGATGGGATCGAAGATTCCCGTCGACACCACCGGATGTCCATTGTCTCTCGATCTCGGCGAGAGCGGCGCGACAGGGACCTGGAGCAAGGGCACGGACAAATTTCCGGTCACGCTGAAAAAGGTGGCGACCCTGGACAACACCGGCGAGGGAAAAATCGTCGGAAACTTCGAGATTCCCTTTTGGGCCGAGACCGCTATCGACCGTTTTGCCGGCGTCTACACGAAAACCAACGCCGGTATCTGCATGACGAAAATGCAGGTGATCAACAAGAAGAAACAGAAAGTCGTTCAGGAGATCGGCTTCGACGATCCGGACTGCAACGCCGGTATGTCGACGACGCCCATTTATATGAACGTGCAAAAATGGGTGGAGGGAGGCAAGGGCATCATTTCAGTAGATTTTGGCGGTGGCAAATTCGCAGACGCGGACGAGTATGTCCTCAACCCGAAGTCAAAAAAATACCATCTGAAGAAATGATATTCAGCCGCCAGCCCCGCTGTTGCGCAACGAGATGCTCACCGCCGCCCGAACAGCCGTTCGATATCGGCGAGCTTGAGCTCGATATAGGTCGGGCGGCCGTGGTTGCAGGTGCCGGATCCGGGCGTCGCCTCCATCTGGCGCAGCAGCGCGTTCATCTCCTCGGCCTTGAGCAAGCGGCCTGAGCGCACCGAGCCGTGGCAGGCCATGGTGGCAGCGATCTTGTCCAGCCTTTCCTTCAGCGTCTCGACCGTGTCGTTGTCGGCGATCTCGTCGGCGAGGTCGCGCACCAGTTGCTGCACATTGGTCTCGCCGAGCATCGAGGGCGTCTCGCGCACCGCGACCGCCCCAGGGCCGAAGCGTTCCAGGCCAAGTCCGAATTTGGCGAGCGTCTGCGAATGCATTGCCAGCCGCTCCGCGTCTTCTTCCGGCAGGTCGACGATCTCAGGCAAAAGCAGCATCTGCGAAGGCACGGCGCGCGAATGCAGCGCGTTCTTCAGCGCCTCGTAGACCAGCCGCTCATGCGCGGCATGCTGGTCGACGATGACAAGCGAATCCCTGGTCTGGGCGACGATGTAGTTCTCGTGTACCTGCGCGCGCGCCGCGCCCAGCACCATGCCGAGCAGCGCTTCGGCCGGCTCGGCTGTGCCGGCACGCGTGTCGGCGCTGGCAAGCGGTCCGGTGTCGAAGGCGGCTTGCTCGCTCTCGGCGAAGCCGTTTCGCTGCGGCCACATCTCGCTGTAGCCCATATCGAGCGGTCGGTGCGGCGAGCGCGAGGGGTCGAAACCGCTGGAGCCTGAGGCGTGGTAGGCCGCCTCGTAGCTGCGGTGTCCGGCGGCCGGTCCAGGATGCGCGTAGGGCGCCGCGCCCGGCCGGAACGCCGCCATCATGCCGGTCGCTCCGGTTGTCGCGGCGCGGATGCCGGCGCCGGCCAGTGCCTCGCGGATGGCGCCGACGATCAGCCCGCGCACCAGGCCCGGATCGCGGAAGCGCACATCCGCCTTGGCCGGGTGCACGTTGACGTCGACCGTCGCCGGATCGAGCGACAGGAAAAGCACCGTCACCGCGTGCCGGTCGCGCGGCAAAACGTCGGCGAAAGCGCCGCGGATCGCGCCGGCAATCAGCTTGTCGCGCACCGGCCGGCCGTTGACATAGGCATATTGCTGCAGCGCATTGGCGCGCGTGTAGGACGGGATCGAGACGTGGCCGGCAAGATGCACGCCGTCGCGCATGGCATCGATGGCAATGGCATTGTCGGGAAAGTCCTTGCCCATCACTTGCGCGACGCGGGCGAGCCGGCCTTCCGGCGTGTCGCCGGTCGCCAGAAGTTCCAGCGTCGAACGGTCGGAGCCGGCGAGCGTGAAACGCACCGAAGGGAAGGCGATGGCGATGCGCTTCACCACGTCGCTGGTGGCCGAGCTTTCGGCGCGCTCGCCCTTCATGAATTTGAGCCGTGCGGGCGTGGCGAAGAACAGGTCGCGCACTTCCACAGTTGTGCCCCGATTGGCCGCCGCCGGCTTCACCGCCGAGACGCGGCCGCCGTCGATGCCGATCTCGGCCGCGCTGTCGCCTCTTGCCGTGCGCGAGCGGATCGACAGCCGCGCCACCGAGCCGATCGAGGGCAGCGCCTCGCCGCGGAACCCCAGCGAACGGATGTCGTGGATATCGTCGGAAAGCTTCGAGGTGCAGTGGCGGGCGACCGCTAGCGCCAGCTCGCGCTCGGGAATGCCTGAGCCGTCGTCGGTGACGCGGATAAGCGAGAGCCCGCCACCGGCGGTGACGATCTCGACACGGGATGCGCCTGCGTCGAGCGCGTTCTCGACCAGTTCCTTCACCACGCTCGCCGGACGCTCGATGACCTCGCCGGCGGCGATCTGGTTGATCATCGTTTCGGAAAGCTGGCGGATGGGCATGCGGCGATTATAGGCGGATTCGAACGGCGTGGGGGAGGGGGAGAATGGCGTTGGCAACAGCTAGCGTCGCGTTCCTTCGCGCGCCCTCTGTCCCGCTAAGATGCGTAGGGTGAGGGTGTTATTGAAGCGGATAAGCTTGCGCCCTACGTGTGATGGGAGGATTTGTGTGGAATCTGGAGGGAGTATTTTGGATATCATACTAGATTTCATAATGATAAAGTTCGGTCGATGGATACAGAAACGAAAAAGCCAAACAGCTAGAATACTTTGGTTTTCTGTGTGGACGGCTATCTCTATATCTCTAACAGTTTTTCTATTTTACCTGCTATATATTCGTGGTTTGACCATATAAATCGATATTTTCGCTGCCTCGTGGTGCCAAACGCGGTCGAACACTCACGCCTGCGCGACCAGCCAGTCCCTTACTTTGCGCGCGTTGTCGCTGAGCTCGCGGTTCTTCGGCCAGATGACGTAAAACCCGATGCCGGTCCTCATCACATGGTCGGTCACCGGCACAAGCAGGCCCGATGCCACCAGCCGCTCGACCAGATGCCGCCAGCCGAGCGAGATGCCTTGCCCCTCCATGACCGCCTGGATCACCAAGGCATAGTCGTTGATGCGCAGGCCGCGCTCGGCATTGTGCAGACTGGTTCCGGCCGAAGCGAACCATTCGTCCCAATTCGGGGCCTCGCGGTAGGGCTCCTCGAGATGGATGAGCCGGTGCGTGGCGAGTTCCGAGACGGTCTCCGGCCGGCCAAACTTGGCTAGATAGCTGGGGCCCGCGACCGGAAAGATCTCCTCGTCGGAGAGCGGCAGCGAATGATAATCCGGCCAGTGTCCCGGCACGCCGCCGCGCACGCCGAGCGGGATGCCTTCGGCGATGATGTCGAGGTCGCGGTCGGCCGTCTGGATGCGCAGATCAATGCCGGGCAGCGCGTCGCGGAACTGCTGCAGGCGCGGCATCATCCAGAAGGAACCGAATGCGGTCGAGGCGGCAAGCGTCACATGACCGCCGCTCACCTGCAGGCGAAGGTCCTCGGCCGACTTGCGGATATGCGACAAGCCCAGCGAAACGTCGGCATGGAAGCGCTCACCCGCTTCCGTCAGGAGCACCTGCCGGTGGCGGCGCTGGAACAGCTTGGCGCCGAGCTGTTCCTCCAGCCCGCGCACCGCATAGGAAACGGCCGCCTGCGTCATGCCGAGCTCGCGCCCGGCTGCGGTGAAGCTGGACAGCCGGCCCGCCGCTTCGAAGACGATAAGGCTGCCTGCCGAGGGCAGGAGGTGTCGTAGGCTTCGCATAAGTGCAGCTTATACAAGAGATCAGGATTTTCCAGCGTCACAGCCATATTTCGTCTCGCTAACTTGGCGGGGCGGGAAGAAGGAGACCCCATGAACGCACCGGCCGCTGAAACGATCGAACCGACCCACCGCCGCGGCGGCGGCCGTCTTGGGCGCAAGGCGCTGAGAAGCGCACCGGTTGCGTCGTTTCCGACGCTTGTCCGGCAGATTCCGGTTTACGAGCTCGTTCCCGACGAGGCGGTGGAGCTGATCC
This sequence comes from Mesorhizobium shonense, assembly GCF_040545255.1. NCBI lineage: Bacteria > Pseudomonadati > Pseudomonadota > Alphaproteobacteria > Hyphomicrobiales > Phyllobacteriaceae > Mesorhizobium > Mesorhizobium shonense. The sequence continues at coordinate 559,966 of NZ_JBEPLM010000003.1, read as the reverse complement.
ACGAGGAGTCGCTCAAAATCCTCGAGGAGGTGGGCTGCGAATTCCGCGACGACGGGGCAATCGCGCTCTGGAAGGCGGCCGGCGCCGATGTCAGGGAGACGCGTGTTCGCATCGACCGCGCGCTGCTGATGGAACTGGTCTCGAAAGTCCCGCCGGAGTTCACGCTCAATGCCCGCAACCCCGAGCGCACGGTGCGCGTCGGCGGCAAGAACTCGATCTTCGTGCCGATGTATGGCGCGCCCTATATCCGCGACCTCGACAACAAGCGGCGCTACGGCACGCTTACCGACCTCAACAATTTCCACAAGCTCGCCTATATGGCGCCGGCGCTGCATTCATCGAGCTCGGTCATCTGCGAACCGATGGAAATCGCGGTGCCGAAGCGGCACCTCCACATCATACACTCGGCGCTGAAGCATTCCGACAAGCCGTTCATGGGCATCGTGACATCGAAGGAGCGCGCCGAGGACACGATGGCGATGGCTGGCATCGTCTTCGGCGAGGAGTTCGTGCGCGACAACCCTGTGCTGGTGGCGATCACCAACTGTAATTCGCCACTGGTGTGGGACGCCACCATGATCGACGCCATGCGGGTCTATGCGAGCCACAATCAGCCGCTGATCCTGGCGCCTTTCGCGCTGTGCGGCGCCTCGACCTCGGCTTCCGCCGTCGGCGCGGTGGCGCAGGTCAACGCCGAGGCACTTGCCGGCGTAGCCCTGACCCAGCTCATCCGCCCGGGCTCGCCGCAGATCTACGGTCAGTTCATGGTGACGGTCGACATGAAGACCGGCGCGCCGATGGGCGGCACGCCGGAGGCTGCCCAGATGATGTATCTGATGGGCGCGCTGGCGCGGAAATACAAATTGCCGTGGCGTACGTCCGGCTTCCATGTCGGCTCCAAGCTCAACGACGCCCAGGCGGGCTACGAGGCGAACATGCTGATGCATGCCGCGATCCTCGCCGGCGCCAACTACATCTGGCATTCGGCCGGCTGGCTCGAGGCCGGTCTCACCTGCGGCTACTCGAAATTCGCCACCGACTGCGAGCAGCTCGTCGGCTGGTACAAATATGCCGGCGGCGTCCCCTTCGACGATTTCAAGGAAGCGATGGCGGCGATCCGCGAGGTCGGCCCGCAGGGGCATTTCCTCGGCACGCAGCACACGCTCGAGCATTTCGAGCGCGCCTTCTTCATGCCGAGCATCATGGACTTCAACTCCTTCGAGCAATGGAGCGCCGAAGGCGCCAAGGATCACGACACGCGCGGCCTCGAAAAGGCGCGCAACATGCTCGCCGACTACCAGGAGCCGAAGCTGGACGAGGGCGTCGCCGAGGCTCTCGCAGATTTTATCGCGCGGCGTGAGGAAAAACTGCCGGACAGCGTTAGTTGAGAGAAAACGGGCAAAGACCCGACGGAACCAATGGGAGAATGAAAATGACAATCTTCAAAAGCAACGGTGATCGAGTCCCCGCCGCCATCGAGGCGATGGCGGAAGAGGCACGTGCAGGCCGCGTCGACCGGCGCGAATTCCTGGCTCTGGCCAGCGCCTTCGGCGCATCGACGGCTTTCGCCTACGGCATGATCGGCCTTGCCGCGCCGACCAAGGCGCTAGCCGACGAGCCGAAGAAAGGCGGAACGCTGCATGTCTCGATGTCGGTCAAGGCGCAGAAGGATCCGCGCACCTATGACTGGACGGAGATGGCGAACGTCACCCGTACCTGGCTGGAGCCGCTCGTCCGCTACACGCACCAGTTCACCTTCGAGCCGGTGCTGCTCGAGAGCTGGGACGTCAATGACGACGCCACCGAATACACATTGCATCTGCGCAAGGGCGTCACCTGGAACAACGGCGATGCCTTCAACGCCGATGACGTGGTCTTCAACCTGAACCGCTGGTGCGAGAAGGGGGCTTCCGGCAATTCCATGGCGGCCCGCGTCGGCGCGCTGGTCGACGCCAAGACCGGCAAGGCAAGGGATGGCGCAATCACCAAGGTCGATGACCTGACCGTCAAGCTGAAGCTCAACGAAGCCGATATCGCGATCATACCCGGCTTCACCGACTATCCGGCGCTCGTCGTGCATCGCGACTTCGACAAGGATGGCGCCGATCCGATCAAGAAGCCGATCGGTACCGGAGCTTTCGAGCTGGTATCCTACGACGTCGGCCAGAAGGCGGTCGTCAAGCGCCGCGAGAACGGCAAGTGGTGGGGTGGCGAAGCGCCGCTCGACGGGGTGGAGTTCATCGACTACGGCACCGACTTCAACGCCACGCTGAATGCCTTCGATTCCGGTGAGATCGACCTCGATTTCGAAACGCCGGCCGACTTCATCGACCCCCTCGACAAGATGGATCTGGTGAAATCGGAGGTCGCGACGGCAACCACGCTGGTTGCCCGCACCAACATCACCCACAAGCCCTATGACGATCAGCGGGTGCGCAACGCGCTGCAGATGGCCGTCGACAACAACCAAGTCATGCAGCTCGGCTACGCCGGGCGGGGCACGGTTGGTGAGAACCATCACGTCAGCCCGATCCATCCCGAGTACTACCCGCTGCCCAAGAAGACCCGCGATGCGGCCGGCGCCAAGAAGCTGATGGCGGAGGCAGGCCAAGCCGATTTCGAGCACGAGCTGATCACGGTCGAGGACGAATGGCAGAAGAACACCGGCGACGCGATCGCCGGCCAGCTGCGCGATGCCGGCATCAAGGTGAAGCGCACGGTGCTGCCGGGCTCGACCTTCTGGAACGACTGGACGAAATACCCCTATTCCATGACCATCTGGTACATGCGCCCGCTCGGCGTGCAGGTGCTGGCGCTGGGCTACCGCTCCGGCGAGGCCTGGAACGAGACCGCGTTCTCGAACCCTGACTTCGACGCCAAGCTCAAGGAGGCGCTGTCGCAGATCGACGTCGCCAAGCGCAAGGAGGTGATGAAGGACGTCGAGCAGATCCTGCAGGATTCCGGCGTCATCATCCAGCCGTTCTGGCAGAAGCTCTACTGCCACATGAACAAGAAGGTGAAGAACTACTCAATGCACCAGACCTACGAGATGGACTTCCAGAACGTCTGGCTTGAAGCCTGAGACGGCAGCGCAAGGACTTCATGCGCCGCGAAAAAGCCGATATGCAGGATGCGTGGTGGCGATCTCGCCACCGCGCCGCCGAACATCCGGAGATCCTGCATGAGACCGATAGTGCTGGCCGCCGCCATGTCGATCGCCTTGCCCGCCGCAGCACTTGCCGGGCCGGCCTCCAAAGCTGTGAAGTTCTTCTATGTGCCTGAAGTGAAGTTCGAGGCGGACGCGAAATACCGTGACCGCTTCACCGAGCCGGTGACAAAACTCTTCGAGCTCAACGACAAGGCACAGAAGGAGAAGCCCGACGAGGTATCCTGCATCGATTTCGACCCTGGCCTCGACGCCCAGGATTTCGACCAGAAGACCGTGTCGAAGACGCTGAAGCTTGCCGAGACCGTCAATGGCGATACCGCCGAGGTGACGGCAAGCTTCAATCTTTTCCCGGAAGGCGATGACTCCAAACGCGAAATGGTGTGGTCGCTGAAGAAAGTGGACGGCAAGTGGAAGATCGCCGACATCACCTCCAAGACCAGCGACTGGACGCTCAGCGCGCTGGGATGCGGCTCCTCGACGGAGTGATCCTATGCTTCGCCGCCTCGCTTTCGCGCTGGCAGGTGCATCGATGCTGGCCGCGGGTCTGAACGGCGGCGCTTGCGCGCAGGGGCTCTTCGGCTCGCCGCCGCCGAAAGCCTCTTCAGGCGGCGACACGTCGCCGCCCGCCGCCGCGCCGGAAACCAAGCCGGCCGAACCAGCGCCTGCCGCGCCCGTCCTGCCTGGTTCGCCGACGGCGGTGGTGAAGCCTTTTTACGAGCATCTCGGACTGGAGCTCGATCCGGCCCAGCGCAAGAATTTCATCGATCCGGCCAAGAGCGTCCTCGACAAGAGCGATGCGCTGCGCGCCTCGGGGCAGGGCGAATGCCTCGACCCCAACATGGCGTTCGACAATGCCGACTACGACAAGCTCGCCATCGACAAGAGCCTGCGCACCATCGAAGCCGTCAATGGCGGCGAGGCCAAGGTGGTCGTGGCCTTCGTCGTCGAAGGCCACCAGCATCGGCTCGAATGGAAGTTGAGGAAGGTCGGCGGCGCCTGGAAGATCGCCGACCTGTTGTCGGTCACCGGCGAATGGGCGCTCAGCCAATACCAGTGCGAATGATAGTGATTAAAGATCAGCGTCGGCGATCCTTCGCGCCCCCCTCTGTCCGGCAGGACAGAGGGGGGCGCTGTCCCGCCAGCGTCTCGCTGCGGAACTCAACCACGACCGCGATAGGGCGCCACGCCGGTGTCAGGCAGCCAGGCGTCCTTGGGTGGTGCGCCGGTCTGCCAGAAGACGTCGATCGGGATGCCGCCGCGCGGGAACCAGTAGCCGCCGACGCGCAGCCAGAGCGGCTTGGTCGCCTCCACGATGCGGCGGCCGATCATGACCGTGCATTCCTCGTGGAAGGCGCCGTGGTTGCGGAACGAGGTCATGAACAGCTTCAGCGACTTCGATTCCACCAGCGTCTCGTCGGGCGCGTAGTCGATGACGATGTGGGCGAAGTCCGGCTGGCCGGTGACCGGGCAGAGCGAGGTGAATTCCGGGCAGGTGAAGCGCACGATCGCCGGCGGTCCGTCGCCGCGCTGGAACGGTACGGTCTCCAGGACCGCCTGTTCCGGGCTCTGTGGCGTCTCGACGTGCTTGCCGAGCTGGGTGAGGTTCTTTGCATCAGTCATGGGGCGGAGCCTTCTTGGTTTTTGCCGCTCCTTAGCACCAGACCGAAAAATGTGCAGCGGTTTTTCGGGTGGTCCGATGCGTGAAACGGAAACAGGAGCCGCACGTTGCTCCCGCACAATTTGAAAACGGCAGGAAGACGATGACCAGCAACGACCCGCTTCTCCAACCGTACCAGCTCAAGCACCTGACGCTGAAGAACCGGGTGATGTCGACCAGCCATGAGCCGGCCTATTCCGAGGACGGCATGCCGAAGGAGCGCTACCGGCTCTACCATGCCGAGAAGGCCAAGGGCGGCATGGCGCTGACCATGACGGCGGGCTCCGCGATCGTGTCGCGCGACAGCCCGGCCGCCTTCGGCAATCTGCATGTCTACGACGACCGCATCGTGCCGTGGCTGGCGGAGCTGGCGGAGGCCTGCCATGAGCATGACTGCAAGGTGATGATCCAGATCACCCATCTCGGCCGCCGCACCGGCTGGAACAAGGCCGACTGGCTGCCGGTGCTTTCGGCCTCGCCGGTGCGCGAGCCGGCGCATCGCGCCTTTCCGAAAACCATCGAGGATTGGGACATCGAGCGCATCGTCGCCGACTATGCGGCGGCCGCTCAGCGCTGCCAGGCGGCCGGCCTCGACGGCATCGAGTTCGAAGCTTACGGCCATCTGATGGACGGCTTCTGGTCGCCAGCGACCAATCATCGCGATGACGAATTCGGCGGCTCGCTCGACAACCGGCTGCGCTTCACCGACATGGTCCTGGACGCGGTGCGCGCGGCGGTCGGCGAAAAATTCGTGGTCGGCATCCGCATGGTCGCCGACGAGGATTTCGAGAAGGGCCTGCCCAAGGAGGAGGGCGTCGAGATCGCCAGGCGGCTGGCCAAGTCTGGCAAAGTCGATTTCCTCAACATCATCCGCGGCTCGATCGAGACTGACGCGGCATTGACCAAAGTCATCCCGGTGACCGGCATGCGTTCCTCGCCGCATCTCGACTTCGCCGGCGAGGTGAGGGCGGCGACCAAGTTCCCGACCTTCCATGCGGCGCGCATCTCCGACGTCGCTACCGCGCGCCATGCGATCGCCACCGGCAAGCTCGACATGGTCGGCATGACGCGCGCCCACATTGCCGACCCCTATATCGTCAAGAAGGTGATGGAGGGCCGTGAGCACGAGATACGTCCTTGCGTTGGCGCAACCTACTGCCTCGACCGCATCTATGAAGGCGGCGAGGCGCTTTGCGTCCACAATGCCGCGACCGGCCGCGAAGCGACGATCCCGCATGTCATCGCGAAAAGCGAAGGAGCGAGGAAGCGGGTGGTGGTCGTTGGCGCCGGCGTCGGCGGCCTGGAAGCCGCGCGTGTCGCGGCCGAACGCGGCCATCGGGTGACGGTGCTCGAAGCGTCCAGCCAGGCAGGCGGCCAGGTGCGGCTCGCAACCCAGAACCCGCGCCGCAAGGAACTGATCGGGATCGTCGACTGGCGATTGGCAGAACTGGATCGCCTTGGCGTCGAGATCCGTTATGACACCTGGGCCGAGAAGGACGACGTTCTCGCGCTGTCGCCGGACGTGGTGATCGTCGCGACAGGCGGCCTGCCGCAGAATCCGCCGCTGACGGCGGGCGACAATCTCGTCACCTCGAGCTGGGACATCATGGCAGGTAGCGTCAAGCCGGCCGAGAATGTCCTGCTTTACGATGACAATGGCGGCCATCAGGGCATGGGCGCGGCGGAACTCATCGCCAACAGCGGCGCGAAGCTGGAGCTGGTCTCGCCCGAGCGTTTCTTCGCGCCGGAAATGGGCGGCCTGAACCATGTGCCCTATATCCGGGCCTTCCACGAGAAAGGCGTCACCGTCACCATCAACACCCGCTTGCGCTCCGTGCGCCGCGAGGGCAACCAGCTCATCGCCGAGCTGGCGTCCGACTTCGCCGATGGCTGGCGCGGCGAGCGGCGCGTCGACCAAGTGGTGGTCGAGCATGGCACGGCCCCCCTTGACGACCTCTATCTTTCGTTGAAGCCGCTGTCGAAGAATGGCGGCGCGGTCGACTACGAGCGGCTGGTCGGCGGCGGCGATATTTTTCCGCAGCGCAATCCCGAAGGCGGCTTCGTGTTGTTCCGCATCGGCGACGCGGTCGCCTCGCGCAACATCCACGCCGCCATCTATGACGGCATCAGGTTCGGGATCCGGATCTGAGTCTAAGCAGGCCAAGCGGGTCAGACTGGACTTGGCCACACTGCATTCAGCAAGACTGGACTCGGTTGGTTGTATCTGCAATTTTCTGGCGCCGATCCAGGGGAGGCACAACCTGTGCTGAACGGTCTGCACAGTCGGGGGCTTGCTTGACCGAACTATTCGTTCCGCGCCAGACCAACACGGCGCTTTATATGCAACTTTACGAAGCCGGGCATGCGGTGGACGATATCGTCCGCGTCCAAAAGGCCTACCGCGTGGGGTGTGCAATGTTCAACGGCCGCTACCGCAAGACGGGACGGCCTTTCATCTGCCATGCGGTGGGGGCAGCGTCATCGGTCGCGCATTTCGACAAGGACCTTGATCTTGTCATCGCGGCGATGTTTCACGCCGCCTATGACAGCGGCCAGTATCCGGACGGCAAGTCCAGCCGGCGCAGCGATGCGCACCGCAGGTGGCTGGAGCAAAAGATCGGAGCCACGGTGGAAGATCTCGTCGCGCGGGTCGATGCAATGAAGTTCGACACTGGAGATCCCGAGCGCCTTGTAGAGAAAGGTGTGCCGGCAGGTGACGAGGACGTCCTGTTTCTGCGTCTTGCCCACGAGATCGATGACTTGGCTGACGGAGGGCTGGCATTCGCGCCCAAATATGGCCGGTCGATAGGATCGCGGATCACGGCTTGCGCTATCCTCGCCAGACGCCTGGGTCGTGAGCGCTTGGCCGCGACCATAGAAACCTATGGCAGTCTGTACGAGACGCAGGCGTGGGCGGCCGCGTTGCACGAGCCCAAGCTTGAAGGTTTTCGCATCGCGCCGAACATGCGCGCCTACATAAAGCTGCGTCGGGAAAATCTGCGTGGCGGTTCGGTCGAGGTGATCTAGAGCAATTCCAGGAAAAGTGTGTAACGTTTAGGCTCGGCGACTTCGCCGTAGCCCTCCGCCCGGAATTGGGTAAAAACAAATACTCAAAGCGGTTCAGCGATTCTGTGAAACGCTCAACCGCTCTGACGCGCCGAAGGCCGGGGATTGGAGAAACGCACCGGACCTTCGCAAGGAGAGCCACCTGCCGCGTTGGTCCGGTGCGCCGCGCACGGTCGCTAGCCTGCGCCGGCGCCGTGCGATTTGGCCTTGGTTAGAACATCCTGGCGGTCGCCATGCAAAACACGGTGATGACCAGCAGCCCGCCGGCAATGCGTTCGCCTCTGGTCATCTTTGCGCGCAGCTGGGTTTGCTTTGCCGCATCGGCGCCGGCCAATTGCCGGCTGGCAGAGGCCACAAGGGCGCCTTGCACGCCCGTGGCGATCAGCGCCGCCGCAATGCCCAGCGCGAGCACGACCTCCATCGAGCCGAAAGCACCCTGGTGGAAGAAATACCAGAGTAGTAGGCCGGTCAGAAAAACCAGGCCGGAGGCACCGAGTTGCGGTCGGATGAAGTGCTCTGCCTTGATCTCCGAATCGCGGGCAACCGCGATGGTCGTGCCGGCCCAGAAAACGCCGGCCATAACGTGCAGGCCGATAACGACGATGTAGACATATTGCATACCGCATTCCTCTCGTTCGCCCGCCGCCGGCGTGCCGCTTTCGCTGTCAGTCGCTTTGGCAACACCATCAATAGGACAAAAGTTAGATATCTAATGGTTAGATGTCAATTCCTCATGCGGAGTTCCGCCGATCCGTTGCTTGTTCTAGTGTCCGGCCATGACGCCTTTTGATCGCCCGCCCGTCGGCATGAATCTCGCCCGCACCGCCAAGGTGGTGGCGCAAGCCTTCGACGCCGCCCTGGTGGAGGCCGGTGGCACGCTGCCGGTCTGGCTGACCTTGCTCTCGGTCAAGTCCAAGGAACTTGCCAACCAACGCGAGCTTGCCGGCATGATCGGCATCCAGGGTGCGACGCTGACGCATCATCTCAACGCCATGGAGGCGCAAGGGTTGCTGACGCGCCGCCGCGATCCGGACAACCGCAGGGTCCACCAGGTGGCGCTGACCGAGGCCGGCGAAGCCATGTTCGAGAGATTACGGATGGCAGCGATCGCCTTCGACAAGCGGCTGCGGGCGGGAATTGCCGATGAGAGGCTGGTCGAGTTCGCGGACGTGCTTGCAGCACTACGTGGGAATGTCGGGGACTAAACCGCCTCAATCATAGGTCTGGATGGCGCCGAAGGCGTAGTGGCGCAGCCTGAGCGCCGCAATCAGCGCCGTGAGCTTCGCCTTGCCGTCGAATGCGTCCTGGAACATCTCGTCATGCATCAGCAGGATCAGCTTGCCCGGCTTGACGAAATGGCCGTAGCCGAACAGATGGTCGATTTCGCTGACCAGGTGGTCGACGCTCTGCACCGGCTTGCCGCTGTCCTCATGCACCCACTCATGGTCCCAGCCATAGAGCCAGAAGCCTGACGCGGCGACGAACTCGTAGTCGGGATCCTCGCGTCCGGCCTGCGCCAGCCCGAGCGAGTTGTCGTCCTTCGACATCGACGGCAGCCGGAACACGTCGCGGCCGGGCAGCCGCGCGTGTACGGCGGGCTTTAGGCCAAGCACGGTATTCGCCCTCAGCATGTCGGCGACCACGCCTTCGGTGTCGCCGTAGAAATGCCGGTAGTGATTATAGGCGTGGCTGTAGCTGTGATTGCCGATCGTCACCAGCGGCATCGACTTCGCCCGCTGCACCAGCGCCCGATTGGTCGCGTTGGCCTCGGCATGCATGCCGACCATGAACAAAGTTGCCGGCACCTGCTCTGCCTGCAGCACGTCCAGAATGTTGGCGGTGCCGTTCAGCGGACCGTCGTCGAAGGTGAGATAAACGATGCGGTCGGCGGCCAGAACCGGCGATGCGACGAGCAGCAAGAATAACAGGACGAGACGAAACAGCATCCGCGAAATCCGGTTGCAATCACGGCGAGCCGCTATTTTCGCGCCGATCTTGTCAAGCATGGCTAGGTGCCGAGATGCGTTGAGATTCAGGTCAGGCCGAGTCGAAAATGGCGGATTCCGAGAACCGGCCTTCGCCGGCCGTAGCCTTCATAGAGAGGAGACACTTATGAGGGCTTCGGCCGGCGAAGGCCGGAGCGGAGCGTACTTAACTTACGTGAGCACCGGAAGCGCAGGAAGCCGCCATTTGTAGGCCGGCCTCACCTGAATATCGGCGCATCTCAGGCCAGGCTGCCCTGCAGCACCTTGAGCTTCGTCTTCTTCGGGCTGCGCGCCAGCAGCCATTCGCGCGCCTTGTCCTGCGGCATCGGGAAGGCGATCGAATAGCCCTGCACCTGGTCGCAGCCGATCGCCATCAGGGAATCGAGCTCGGCCTCGGTTTCGGCACCTTCGGCGACGATCGAGATGCCGAGACCCCGGGCAAGCTCGGTAATGGCGCGCACGATCTTGGTGTTGTCGCCGTTCTCGTTGATGTTCTGGACGAAGCGGCGATCGATCTTCAGCCGGTCGATCTCGTTCGGGTTGACGTGGCTTAGCGAAGCATAGCCGGTGCCGAAATCGTCGAGCTCGAGGTGCACGCCGGCGGCGCGGATATGCCTGAGCTTGGCGGCGATGCCGGTCTTTTCGTCGTCGAGGATGACGGATTCGACGATTTCCAGCGACAATTTCTGCGGCGCGAGCCCGGCCCGCTCCAGCGTTCCGAACAGGAACTGGTCGAAGTCCGGCTCGCGCAGCTCGGTGCCCGAGACGTTGACGGCGATGCGTCCGAAGTCGATGCCGGCGCGGTCCCACTCGGCGGCTTCGTTGATCGCCTTGGTGATCACGATGCGGCCGATATCCGGCATGAAGCCGCATTTCTCCGCCACAGGGATGAATTCGCCGGGCGAGATCATGCCCCGCGCGGCATGCTTCCAGCGCACCAGCGCCTCGATGCCGCTGATCTTGCCGCTGGTCAGCGACACCTGCGGCTGGAAATAGACCTCGAAGGTCTTTTCCGCGATCGCCGTGCGGATGTCCTGTTCGAGCTGCTTGCGGTAGTCGAGCTCGCGCCGAAGTTCTTCGGAGAAGAAGGAGAAGCTGCCGCCGCCGAGCTTCTTGGCGGAGTAGAGCGCGAGATCGGCATGGACGAGCAGGTCCTGCGCATTGTCGGCATCGATCGGGTAGACGGCGATGCCGGCGCTGGCGCCGGGCATGATGGTCGTGCCCTGGAAGATGATCGGCTCGTTGATTTCGCCGAGGATGCGCTTGGCCAGGGCATGGATGTCCTCGGTGGAGCCGGCGCCGTTGAGGATCATCACGAATTCGTCGCCGCCGAGCCGGGCGCAAAGATCCGACGCACGGCAGGAATCGCGCATGCGCTGGGCGGTGACGACAAGCACATAGTCGCCCGCTGCGTGCCCCAAAGTGTCGTTGATCTGCTTGAAGCGGTCGAGGTCGAACTGGATCACCGCCAGTCGCTCGCGGCGGCGCTGCGCGCCCTTGATCAGCGTGTCGAAGTGATCGGTGAGGAAGGTGCGGTTGTGCAGGCCGGTCAGCCCGTCATGCACGGCGATGAAGGCCATCGAATTGCGCGCGTCGACCAGCTCATGCGTCTTGCGCAGGATCGCCTTCGACATCGGCCGGAAGATGAACAGCGCCACCAGCACGATGACGCCGATGGTGGCGAAGAACAGCGTGCGGTGCAGGTCGAGCATCTCGTCAGACCGCTCGTTGGCAAAGGCGCTGATGCGCTGGCCGAGCGCGGCATAGCCGGACAGGGTCGCGTTGGCGACGGAGGCGTCGAGGCCAACGCGTTCACCGCCCCCTTTGTAGCCGTCGCTTTTCATGCCGAGCTGCGATTCGAAAGACGATACCAATCGATCGCCATTCGCGATCAGGCCGACCGAGAAATAGTCGAGGTGGAACGGTTTGCTGAACAGCACATACTCGATCGATTTCGGATCGTTGCGTGCCGGCGACAGCGGATCGGCGCCGGTCTCCTTGAGCAGCCGCTCGTAGTTGGTCTCGAATTCGGCCGTCGCCTGCTTGAGCGCGGTGACAAGCGCCGGCTGCTTGTCGCGCGAGGCAGCACCGGTGGCGCTGGCCAGAAAGACGACACGCTGCGACAGCGCCTTCTGCGTCGAGACGATATCGAGCAGCGCATCATTGTGCTGCTGCTGCGCCATCAATTGCTGCAGAAGGACGAAGGACGCCATCACCATGGCGGCGATGATCATGAGCGCCAGCCAGTAGCCGGTCTTGATGAGCAGAATCAGCTTGCGCGAAACGCTCTGCACTGGCTGCTGCGACATAACTTGGTGACCCCTCCGGTCGACGGAATCCTGCCGTGGATTCGTGGCGGGAAGACCCTTGACGTGAAAGGGTTAACAGCTCGGCAAGCAGGTGCGGCGCTCATCCCGACGGCGTGACAAAGCTGATAAGATGGTTATCGCGTCCTTTCGGGCGTAGTTGGCATTTGAGTGCATCGTCATCCCGCCCTGATCGCAAAGCTTTCGCGACGCCACCGAAGCGGTCGTTTTTGCGATGGATTTTTCTTGTCCGTGGCGCGACAGTCCGCGTCAAACGAACAGGGCCAGATCATGAGCGCAGTGTTTCTCTCCCATATCGACAACGAGCTTCAGGGGCTGAAATCGGCCGGACTCTACAAGTCCGAGCGGGTCATCTCCTCGATGCAGTCGGCCGAGATCGAGGTTGCCGGCCAGAAGGTGCTGAATTTCTGCGCCAACAATTATCTCGGCCTCGCCGACAGCCCCGAATTGCGCGAGGCGGCGAAACAGGCGCTCGACCGCTACGGCTACGGCATGGCCTCGGTGCGCTTCATCTGCGGCACGCAGGAGGAACACAAAGAGCTCGAGGCAACGATCTCGTCCTTCCTCGGCATGGAGGACACCATCCTCTACGGCTCCTGCTTCGACGCCAATGGCGGCCTGTTCGAGACGCTGCTCGGCGAGGAGGACGCCGTCATCTCGGACATGTTGAACCACGCCTCCATTATCGATGGCGTCCGGCTCTCCAAGGCAAAGCGCTTCCGCTACGCCAACAACGACATGGCCGATCTCGAAGCGCGGCTGAAGGAGGCGAAGGACTGCCGGTTCCGGCTGATCGCCACCGACGGCGTGTTCTCGATGGACGGCATTATCGCTAACCTCCAGGGGGTATGCGATCTCGCCGAGAAATACGATGCCATGGTCATGGTCGACGACAGCCATGCGGTCGGCTTTGTCGGCAAGAACGGCCGCGGCTCGGCCGAGCATTGCGGCGTCGAGGGCAGGGTGGACATCATCACCGGCACGCTCGGCAAGGCGCTGGGCGGCGCTTCCGGCGGCTATACGTCGGGGAAGAAACAGGTGGTCGACTGGCTGCGTCAGCGCTCGCGGCCCTACCTCTTCTCCAACACGCTGATGCCGGCGATCGCCGGCGCCTCGCTGAAAGTGTTCGAGCTGGTCCGCAATGGCGGCGCGCTGCGCGAGCGCCTATATGCCAATGCGCAACGTTTCCGGTCTGAGATGGGCAAGCTCGGCTTTACGCTTGCCGGCGCGGATCATCCGATCATCCCGGTGATGTTGGGCGACGCGGCCCTTGCGCAGGAGATGGCGCAACGCATGCTGAAGCGCGGCATCTACGTCATCGGCTTCTCCTTCCCGGTGGTGCCGAAAGGCCAGGCGCGCATCCGCACGCAGATGTCGGCGGCCCACTCCAGCGCCGATATCGACCGCGCCGTCGAGGCGTTTGGCGCGATCGGGCGTGAGCTCGGTGTAGTTGGATAATCGGAGTCCAGAATGTCGAACATGATGAAGGCGCTGGTGAAGGCCAAGGCCGAGCCGGGCATCTGGATGGAAGAGGTGCCGGTGCCTGAAATCGGCCCCAACGACGTGCTGATCAAGGTCAAGAAGACCGCGATCTGCGGCACCGACGTCCACATCTACAACTGGGACCAGTGGGCGCAGAAGACCGTGCCGGTGCCGATGGTGACGGGTCACGAATTCGTCGGCACGGTTGCCGACTACGGCGCGGCGGTCACCGAATACAAGGTCGGCCAGCGCGTTTCGGGCGAGGGCCATATCGTCTGCGGTCATTGCCGCAACTGCCGCGCTGGCAGGGGGCATTTGTGCCGCAACACGCTCGGCGTCGGCGTCAACCGTCCGGGCGCTTTTGGCGAATACATGGCGATCCCGCAGCATAATGTCGTGCCCATCCCCGACGACGTGCCCGACGAGATCGCCGCGATCTTCGATCCATTGGGCAATGCCGTCCACACGGCATTGTCCTTCGATCTGGTCGGCGAGGACGTGCTGGTCACCGGAGCCGGACCCATCGGCATTATGGGCGCGCTCGTGGCGCAATGCGTCGGCGCGCGCAAAGTCGTCATCACCGACATCAATCCGGTCAGGCTGGATCTGGCGCGCAAGCTCGGTGTCCAACACGTCGTCGACGCCTCGAAGGAGAAGCTGCGCGATGTGATGCCTTCGATCGGCATGACCGAAGGTTTTGACGTCGGGCTTGAGATGTCGGGCGCAGCCCCCGCCTTCCGCGACATGATCGACACCATGAACAATGGCGGCAAGATCGCCATCCTTGGCATCGCGCCAACCGGTTTCGAGATCGACTGGAACAAGGTCATCTTCAAGATGCTGCACCTGAAAGGCATTTACGGGCGTGAGATGTTCGAGACCTGGTACAAGATGATCGCCCTGGTGCAGGGCCCGCTCGATGTTTCGGGGCTCATTACGCATCGGATCGGCATCGACGATTTTCAGATTGGGTTCGACGCGATGCGGAGCGGGAGCTCGGGCAAGGTGGTGATGGATTGGTAGTTCATTAGAAATGCCGGCGGGACAGCACCCCCCTCTGGCCTGCCGGCCATCTCCCCCGCAAGGGGGGAGATTGTCTGTTTCAACGCCTCGCCATTTCTGCAACGGATGGGATTGGCGAAAGTCTTCGCGAAGTCCGATCTCCCCCCTTGCGGGGGAGATGTCCGGCAGGACAGAGGGGGGTGTGAAGGATCGCTACGCTGCGGATAACGCTCCCTCCAGCGCGGCCACTCCGCTAATAATCGCCGCCCGCTCCTCCACACTCAGCTTCTCCAGCAACTCCCTTTCGAACGCCTTCGCCAGCGGCACCATTTCGCGATAGGCGGCAAGCCCCGCCTTGGTCAGCGTCAGGTGCTCGACGCGGCGGTCCTTCTCGTCCGCCATCCGCGTCAACCATCGCCGCCGTTCGAGCTCGGCCACTGCCCGCGACACCTTGGTCTTGTGCATGGCCGACTGCTCGCCGAGCTCCGTCGCAGTCATCGTGCCGAGTTGGCCGAGGCCCGACAGCGTGCGCCATTCCGGCCGCGTCAGCCCGTGGCGCTCCCTGTAGATCTTCGAGAATTCGCGGCTCACGGTGTCGGCCAGCCGGTAGAGGCGGTAGGGCAGGAAGCTTTCCAACTCCAGGATTTCCGGTTCCATCAGGCCCACCATCGACAATCGTTCGCCGTTGATAGTTACATTTTCAATGGTTACAGATGAAACCAGTTTGGTCAACATCCGCGAAACCGTACGCTCTGGATGATGCGGCTGGCGGACAATCTGCGAGGAGGAAGCGATGGCCTTTTCCTACATGCCGGGCTTCGGCAACGATTTTGAGACCGAGACGCTGCCAGGCTCGCTGCCGCAGGGACGCAACTCGCCGCAGCGGCCGGCCTACGGCCTCTATGCCGAGCAGCTTTCGGGCTCGCCCTTCACCGCGCCGCGCGGTACCAATGAGCGCTCCTGGCTTTATCGCATCCGCCCGAGCGTCCGGCACACCGGCCGCTTCAACGGCGTGAGCTATCCCAGGTGGAAGACCGCCCCCAACATCGGCGATCATGAGCTGGCGCTCGGCCAGTATCGCTGGAATCCGGTGCCGATGCCCACCGAGCCGACCGACTTCATTTCCGGCATGCGCACCATGACCACGGCCGGCGACGCCGTCGGCCAGTCGGGCATGGCGGCGCATGTCTATGTCGCCAACCGCGATATGGTCGACGACCACTTCTTTAATGCCGACGGCGAGCTCATGATCGTGCCGCAGGTCGGCGCGCTGCGCTTCGTCACCGAGATGGGCGTCATCGAGCTCAGGCCCGGCGAGATCGCCGTGCTGCCGCGCGGCCTCGTCTTCAAGGTCGAGCTCGCGGACAAGGAGGCGCGCGGCTATGTCTGCGAGAACTATGGCGCGAAGTTCACCATGCCCGATCGTGGGCCTATCGGCGCCAATTGCCTCGCCAATCCGCGCGACTTCAAGACGCCCTGCGCCTGGTTCGAGGAAAAGGAAACGCCCTGCCGGCTGATCGTCAAATGGTGCGGCACTTTCCATGTCACCGAGCTCGGCCACTCGCCGCTGGACGTGGTCGCGTGGCATGGCAACTACGCGCCCTATAAATATGATCTGTCGACCTTTTCGCCGGTCGGCGCCATCCTCTTCGACCACCCCGACCCGTCGATCTTCACCGTGCTGACGGCGCCGAGCGGCGAGGCGGGCACCGCCAATGTCGACTTCGTCATCTTCCCGCCGCGCTGGCTGGTGGCGGAAAACACTTTCCGACCGCCCTGGTACCACCGCAACATCATGAGCGAGTTCATGGGCCTGATCCACGGCCAGTACGATGCCAAGGAGGAAGGGTTTGTTCCCGGCGGCATCAGCCTGCACAACCAGATGCTGGCGCATGGGCCTGATGCGTCCGGCTTCGAGAAAGCCACCCGCGCGGACCTGAAGCCGGTCAAGCTCGACAACACCATGGCTTTCATGTTCGAGACGCGTTTTCCCCAGATGCTGACGCGCTATGCCGCAGAGCTCGACACGCTGCAGGAAAACTACATCGACTGCTGGGCCGACCTGAAGAAGCGTTTCAACGGCACGCCGGAGGGCGACTGGACCTGACCCGCAGTATCAGTGTCAGGAAAACTTGAACGGGCGGCTTGACGATCGCCCGTAACAGCCTTGTTGTGGGGTCAGCGGCATATACCGCGTCAGGAGAGGAAACCGCATGAAGCTTGCCACATTGAAGAACGGGACGCGCGACGGAAAACTGGTCGTGGTCTCGCGCGATCTGACGCGGTTCACCGATGCTTCCTTCCTGGTGCCGACGCTGCAGGCGGCGCTCGACGACTGGCGGCGGATTGCGCCGCATCTCGCGGCGATGGCGGAGTCGCTGGAGACCAACGCCGTGCCCTCGGCGCGCTTCCACGAGCATGACGCGCATTCGCCGCTGCCGCGCGCCTATCAGTGGGCGGACGGCTCGGCCTACGTGAACCATGTCGAGCTGGTGCGCAAAGCGCGCGGCGCCGAGATGCCGGCAAGTTTCTGGACCGACCCGCTGATCTACCAGGGCGGCTCGGATTCCTTCATTGCGCCGCGCGATCCGATCCGCATGGCGGACGAGGCCTTCGGCATCGACATGGAGGCGGAAGTCGCCGTCGTCGTCGACGACTTGCCGATGGGCGCCGGTCTGGACGAGGCGAGGGAGGCGATCCGCCTCGTCATGCTGGTCAACGACGTGACGCTGCGCGCCATCACCGGCCCGGAACTCGCAAAAGGGTTTGGCTTCTTCCAGTCAAAACCGTCTTCGGCTTTCTCGCCGGTCGCGGTCACGCCCGACGAGCTGGGCGACGCCTGGGACGGCGGCAAGGTCAACCTTGCGCTGCTGGTCGACCTCAACGGCAAGCCGTTCGGACGGGCAAATGCCGGCGTCGACATGACTTTCGACTTCCCGGCGCTGATCGTGCACGCCGCAAAGACCCGGCCGCTCGCCGCCGGCACCATCATCGGTTCCGGCACCGTCTCCAACAAGCTCGACGGCGGGCCGGGCAAGCCGGTAGCCGCGGGCGGCGCCGGCTATTCCTGCATCGCCGAGCTGCGCATGATCGAGACCATCGAGGGCGGCGAGCCGAAGACGTCCTTCCTGCATTTCGGCGACACGGTGCGCATCGAAATGAAGGACAAGGCCGGCCATTCGATCTTCGGCGCCATCGAACAGAAGGTCGAGAAATACGAGGGGGAGAAAGGAACCTGAAAGGGTGACCCTGCGCGAGCATCTGCGCCGTATGGCGCGCAACAATTTATGGTCGAACGATCGGCTCTACCGCGCCGTACTGGCGCTCCAGCCCGGCGAGTTCGAGGCCAAGCGCACCAGCTTCTTCCCGTCGATCAAGGAGACGCTCAACCACATCATCGCGGTCGATCGTCTCTATCTCGATTTCCTGACGGATGGCGGACTAGGCACCGCGGCCTACGGCACCTTCGTGCCGTTCGATGATGTGGCAAGCCTGGCGGCGGCACAGGCCGATTTCGACCGTAAGCTCATGGCCTTTTGCGATGGCCTGTCGGAAGCCGATCTCGACCGGCGCGTCATCACCGACCGGCGCGAGGACGGCATGATCCCGGAAAGGATCGGTGACATCCTCGCCCATGTCTTCCTGCACGACATCCACCATCGCGGCCAGGTGCATGCCATGCTTTCCGGCACTTCCGTTCAGCCGCCGCAGCTCGATGAGTTCCTGCTCGATTACGACATCAAGCTGAGGAAAGCGGAGGTTGAGCGGCTGGGGCTGGATGATCAGATCAGCGGAACGTCGTAGGCTGAGAAATGCCGATCCGCGGTGACCATCGTCAGGCCCTCAATTTGAGCCTGCGCGATGAGCAGACGGTCGAATGGATCACGATGATGAAGCGGTAGATGCTCAAGCCTCGCTGCGTGCAATTCATTTATACCGAGGATCGGAATGCCGTTCGACTGCAAGATTTCGACGATGTTGCCTGTGAGCGAGACTTTGCCGAGCGATTTCTTGATGGCGATCTCTGCCACCGAGATGGCGCTGACGATCACTTCCTCGCCCGCGAGAAAAATGTCGCGATGGTGGTCAGAAAGGCGTGAATCCGCGTTGAGTACCCAGAGTAGAATATGGGTATCGACTAGATATTTGCAGCTCATTTAATGTACTCGTCCCATTCGGGACCGAGTTCATCAAAATCATCCGATATCCAGATTTTACCTTTCAGAGCTCCAAACAGGCCTTTGCTCCCGCCAGGCCGAGCAGGGGCGCTCAAGGTTGCCACAATTTCCCCATGCCGGGTCAGATTGATCTTTTCACCAGCTTGGGCACGCTTTACCAACTCTGAGAGCTGGGCCTTTGCTTTCGCCATTGGTATGTTCATTATCGGACCCTTTATGACCATAATTTAGGTCATAATTGGTCGAGTCGCAAGCAGGCCCGGCTTTACGCCGCCTTGCCGCCCACCTTCAGCACGCCGCGCTTGATCTGGTCCTGCTCGATGGATTCGAAAAGCGCGCGGAAATTGCCCTCGCCAAAACCTTCGTCGCCCTTCCTCTGGATGAATTCGAAGAAGATCGGCCCGATTACGGTCTTGGAGAATATCTGCAGCAGGATCTTGGTCGTGCCGCCATCGACGACGCCTTCGCCGTCGATGAGGATACCGTGCTTCTTCATCCGCTCGATCGGCTCGTCATGGCCGTGCACGCGCTCATGCGACATCTCGTAATAGGTGTCGGGCGGGCCGGGCATGAATTTCAGCCCGTTGGCGGCAAGCTTGTCGGTGGCTTCGTAGATCGCGTCGGTGCCGACCGCGATGTGCTGGATGCCTTCGCCATTGTACTTCTTGAGATATTCGGCGATCTGGCTGGTCTCGTCCTTGGACTCGTTCAGCGGAATGCGGATCTTGCCGCAGGGCGAGGTGATCGCGCGGCTGACGAGGCCGGTGATCTTGCCGTCGATGTCGAAGTAATGGATCTGCTTGAAGCCGAACAGGTCGCGATAGAAGTCCCACCACTTGTCCATGTTGCCGCGATAGACATTGTGGGTGAGGTGGTCGAGATAGTAGAAGCCGACGCCTTCCGGCTTCGGGTCGCGCTCGCCTAGCCACTCGAACTCGGCGTCGTAGGCCGAGCCCTTCTCGCCATAGGCTTCGATGAAATAGAGCAGCGACCCGCCGATGCCGACGATGGCCGGCACGTCGAGCGCCTTGTCGGTGCCTTCATAGGGCGTCGCGCCCTTCGATACGGCATGATCGAAGGCATGCTTGGCATCGACCACGCGCCATGCCATCGAGGCGGCACAGGGGCCGTGCTTTTCGACGAACTTCATCGCATGCGAACCGGGCTCGGCATTGACGACGTAGTTGATGTCGCCCTGGCGCCAGACGGTGATATCCTTGGCTCGGTGCTTCGCTACCGCGACATAGCCCATGCGGGTGAAGAGCTCGGCGAGTTTTGCCGGCTCCGAATGCGCGAACTCGACGAACTCGAAACCGTCGGTGCCGGCGGGATTCGTCTTGCTGATCTTGGCGGGCGGGGCGTCGTGCGGGAAGGGGCCCATGGCAGTTCCTCCAAAAACGGTTGAGGCCAAGCTTGGCCAGTTTTGTCGATGATAGCGCGGAGCGGCCGCACGGTGCTTGCATTCAACCGCTTGAAATGTTCTTGATGTGCGCGGACCGTGCATGATCGGAGGAAAATCCATGGAAGATGCGCGCCTCGATCAATTTGACCGCAAGATAATGGCGCTTTTGCAGGATGACGCGCGGCTCACCAACAACGACCTTTCGGAGCGGGTCAACCTGTCGGCATCGCAATGCTCGCGCCGCCGCCAGCGGCTGGAGGAGGATGGCTATATTAAAGGCTACCGCGCCGTGCTCGATCGCGACCGGCTGGGCTTCTCACTGGTCAATGTGATTTCGGTGACCTTGGCCACCCACAACCGCGACAATGCTCGCCGCTTCGGCGAGCTGGTGGCGCGCCTGCCCGAGGTGCAGGAGGCGCACGCGCTGACCGGCGAGATGGATTACATCCTGAAGGTGGTGACGCCCGACCTCAAATCATTGTCGGAGTTCGTCAACGGCGTGCTGTTGCCGCATGAATCCGTGCAGCATGTGAAAACGGCGATCGTGCTGGAGACGCTGAAGGAAACCGGCGCGCTGCCGATTTAATTCAGCGGACCTCGTCGGATATGTTGGAGGGACAGCACCCCTCTCTGGCCTGCCGGCCATCTCCCCCGCAAGGCAGGGCTGTCCGGGGAAAGTTTTTCGGTTGCGAACAGGGCCATGGAGGACTCGCATCGATTGCATTTTTCGAGCTTTGGACCCCAATCGGTGCTCCTTCTTCCGCACCTGCTGCGGCTGGCCGGCAAAAACAATGGACATCGCGCCCATCGAAGGTTGCGAAAGCGCGAGCAAAGACTCGTCTGCGTTGTGCAAAGATTTTCCCCGGACAGCCCTGCCCGCAAGGGGGGAGATTAGCTGTCGCTCGGCTTTCGCCAACCGCCAGCGTTGAATGTGGGAGCCGGCGGCCGACCGCTGATCTCCCCCCTTGCGGGGGAGATGGCCGGCAGGCCAGAGGGGGGTGTGACGGATCGCTAGACTGCGAGATTGGCTGTCAGTCAGACAGCTTCAACCCCTCTCCTGCTGGATCAGACCATAGAGGTTGGTGCAGCGCGCGCCGGAGCGGCAGTAGGCAAACACCGGCCCTTCAAGCTCGTCCAGCGCCTCTGCCTGGTCCTCGACATTGTCCATGGTGATCTGGCCGCTGATCACTGGAATGTAGCGGAAGGCAAGGCCGGCGGCTTCGGCTGCGGCCTTGACGCTGTCGGCCGGAGGCTGGCCCGGCTGCTCGTTGTCCGGCCGGTTGCAGATCACGCTTCTGAAGCCGGCATCCTTGATGGCGGCGATGTCCTCGGGCTGGATCTGGCCGGAGACCGAATAGTCGTCGCTGATCTGGCGGTATTCCATGATCTTATCCTCGCAATCTTCTTTGGCGGCAGTCATGCCACTCCGGGGCAGGGGCGGCAATGCGTGCCGTAGGATTTCTCTGCCAAATAGCGATGCCGGACCGGAAAATCCAACCGGGCCAATTGGCCCGGTTGGATCACGAACCGCTCAACTGCCGAGGATCGCGCCTTTTATCTGCGTGATGTTGTTGTGCATCATGTCGATATAGGTCGAGGCCGGACCGTCGGGCTGGGACAGCGCGTCCGAGTAGAGCGTGCCGCCAACCTTGATGCCGGTTTCGCCGGCGATCTGCTCGATCAGCCGCGGATTGGTGATGTTCTCGACGAAGATCGCCGCCGCCTTGTCCTGTTTCACCTGCTCGACCAGCTTGGCGACGTCGGCGGCCGAAGGCTCGGAATCCGTCGAGATGCCCTGCGGCGCCAGGAACGTCAGGCCATATTCGTGCTCGAAATAGCCGAAGGCGTCATGCGAGGTGATGACCACGCGCTTGGCCTCGGGGATCGACTGGATCGCCGCCCTCACTTCGCCTTCCAGCGCATCGAGCTTCGTGGTGTAGGCCGCGGCGTTGGCCTTGTAGCTCTCGCAGCCTTCGCTGTCCGCCGTGCAGAATGCGTCGGCAATATTCTTCACATAGATCTTGGCGTTGGCGATCGACTGGAAGGCATGCGGGTCGGTGACGGTCTTGCCGCCGGTGTCGGCGCCTTCGGCGGCGTCCGCATCGGCGAATTCCGGCTTGAAGTCGATCGGCGTGACACCCTTGGTCAAGGTGACGATCGAGGCCTTGGTGGCGCTGGCATCGACCAGACGCTGCAGAAAACCTTCGAAATGCAGGCCGTTGACCAGCACCACGTCGGCGCCAGCCATCGCCACCGCGTCGGCGGGGCTCGGCTCATAGACATGCGCGTCGCCGTCCGGCCCGACGATGGTGGTGATGTTGACGCGGTCGCCGCCGACATTTTTCGCAAAATCGGCAATGACGGTGAAGCTCGCCACCACCTTGAGCGGTGCCGCGAAGGCTGAAGACGTCGCGAAGGCGCTTAATGTTATAACGCTCATCGCCAGGGCGGCACGGATGGATTTCAGCATTGCGAAGGTCTCCTTGCTTGGGGATTGGGGTCAGGCGGTCCGGTGGCGGTGGTGCACGATGCGGGCGCGCAACGCGCCGCGCGAGCCGAACATGATCGAGACGAAATAGACGACGCCGGCCGAAAGGATGATCGCCGGGCCGGACGGCAGCGACGCGTGATAGGACAAAAGCAGCCCGGCGATGCAGGAGGCGAAACCGATCAGCACCGCCAGCACGCACATCGGCTCGACGCGCACCGTCCAGAAGCGGGCGGCGGCCGCGGGCAACATCATCAGCCCGACCGACAGCAGCGTGCCCAGTGCCTGGAAGCCGCCGACGAGATTGAGCACGACCAGCCCGAGAAAGATGAAATGCACCGGGCTGCCCATGCGGCTCACCGAGCGCAGGAAGAGCGGGTCGAGGCATTCGGCGACCAGCGCGCGCCAGAAGATGGCAAGGCTGGCCAAGGTCACCACCACGATGCCGCCGATAAGCGACAACGCCTCGTTGTTGAGCGCAAGCACGGTACCGAAGAGCACGTGCATCAGGTCGACGCTGGAGCCCCGGATCGATACCATCAGCACGCCCACCGCAAGCGAGATGAGATAGAAGGCCGCCATCGAGGCGTCCTCGCGTTGGATGGTGAAGCGCGAGACCGCACCGGCGCCGAGCGCGACAATGATGCCGGCAATCAGCCCGCCAATGGTCATCGGCAGGATTTCGAGCCCATAGAGCAGGAAGCCGGCCGCGGCGCCCGGCAGGATGGCATGCGCCATAGCGTCGCCCGAGAGGCTCATGCGCCTCAGCATCAGGAAGACGCCGACCGGGCAGGCGCCGAGCGACAGCATCAGCGAGCCGAACAGTGCCCGCTGCATGAAGGCGAAATCGGCAAAGGGCGCGATGAGCAGGCCGTAGAGGAAATCCATCATGCAGCCCTCGGCCCGGAGCCATGGTCGTGATGGTGGTCTTGCGTGCGCGCGTGATCATGATGGTCGTGATCATGCCCATCGCCATGGCTGTGGTCGTGCTCGCTGGGCTCGCACCAGGGTGCATTCTCCTCCCAGGCCTCGTGAAAACGCCGGGCCTTGAGCAGGTTTTCCGGCCGCAACGTCTCGCGCGTTTCGCCCCAGGCGACAGGCTGGCGGGCGAGCAGCAGCGTCTCTGGGAAATTCTGCCGCACGAGGTCGAGGTCGTGCACGACGACCATGATCGTGCGGTCCTCGCCATGCCAGCGTTTTATCAACTGGATGAGGTCGCCGACGGTCTTGGCGTCGACGGCGTTGAACGGCTCGTCGAGCAGGATGAGGTCGGCGTCCTGCAGCAGCACGCGAGCAAACAGCGTGCGCTGCAGCTGGCCGCCGGAAAGCGTGTCGATCGGCCGCGTCTCGAAGCCGCCGAGCCCGACCGCCATCAGGGCCTTGCTGACGGATTCGCGATCCTCCTTCGTATAACGGCCGAGCATGCCGCGCTTTGGCCAGAGACCCAGCGATACGAGGTCGACGACGCGCGCGGGGAAGCTGCGATCAAGCTCCGACTGCTGCGGCAAGTAAGCGGTGCGCACGCCCGGAGCGCGGACAACCGTGCCCTCCATCGGCTTCAGCACGCCGACAATGCCCTTCATCAGCGTCGACTTGCCCGAGCCGTTGGCGCCGACCACGGCGGTCAGCGAGCCCTTTCTGACGATGCCGTTGAGGTGATGGATGGCGGGATGGCTGTTGTAGCCGAGCGTCAGGTCGCGGAAGGTCAGGCAGGCATTGGTCATCGGACGATCCTGGCGGGCCGTGAAACTCAAGGGGTCTTGTCGATATGTGATGTTATTACATTAGTCAACATGTCGGTCGGGCGGAATTGGTCTCGGGCGGTCAACTCGCCGTGTATAAGCCGGGCCTGGAAGGGCGGTTGGCTCAAGCGGTTTCGCGTCTATCGACCTTGCCCGAAGCCGGCACGGACTCTAAACAGGCGCGACTCCATAACGAAGGAACCTCCCATGAGCATTCGTCGCATCGATGTCGGCCCGCGCATGAGCCAGATCGTCATCCACGGCAACACCGTCTATCTGGCTGGCCAGGTCGGCGAGCCGGGCGGCAATGTCGCCTCGCAGACCCGCGACATCCTGAAGGCCATCGACGAATTGCTGGCCAAGGCCGGCACCGACAAGACCAAGATCGTGCAGGCGATCATCTGGCTGGCCGACATGAGCACCTTCGCCGAAATGAACTCCGAATGGGACAAGTGGGTGCCGAAGGGCCACACGCCCGCCCGCGCCACCGGCGAAGCCAAGCTTGCCGGCCCGGAATATCTGGTCGAGATTATCATTACGGCGGCGATTTAGCGCCGGCCTCGCCTTCTCCCCTTGTGGGAGAAGGTGGCCGCGAAGCGGCCGGATGAGGGGTGTTGGACGGAGCGCGGCGTGGCAAGAGTAAGCGCTTGCGATTCTACGATTTTTTGATGTCGAGCTCCGTCGCGCACCCCTCATCCGTCTCGGCGCTGCGCGCCGATCCACCTTCTCCCACAAGGGGAGAAGGGATGTTGCGCTACCCCTGCGAGGGCGTGAACCGCGCCACCAGCGTGTGGCTTTCCGCCGGATAGATGAACCGCACATGCGTGACTGGATGCTCCGCGCTCCAGGTGCGACGCTCGACCACCAGGCAGGGCGCGCCGGGGTCGATGTCGAGCGCGTCGGCGATGGTGTCGTCTGCGGCCATGGCTCGGATGCGGTGCTCGGCTTCGCTCCACGGCACGCGGCCGATCAGCCAGGGGCCGGGCGCGATTTCGAGGAATTCTTCCCCGGCTGCCTCGGCTACGGCTGAAAGATTGATCAGCCGCTGCTCGAGCGCGAACGGCCGTTCGCCGGCGAAATGCAGGCTTTCCAGCCACAACACCGGACCCGGGACCGCAAGCCCGAGCAGCGACCGGTCCTCGGCGCTGCTGCGCCGTTTCAGCCGTTCCAGCCGCTCGTAGCGATAGGGCAGGCCTAGCGCCTCGACTTCGATCCTGATGTCGTGGAGTTCCAGCACCGCCGCCTGCGACTGCGGCTGGCGCACGAAGCTGCCCGAGCGGCGCCGGCGCTCGATCAGCCCAGCCTTGGCAAGCTGCGACAGCGCCTTGTTCACCGTCATGCGCGAGCATTTGTATTCGGCCGTCAACTCGTGCTCGAACGGAATGCGGTGGCCCGGCGCCCAGGCGCCGGACAGGATTTTCTCGCGGATGTCGGACAGGATGCGCCGATGCAGCGAAATGCTCTCGCCACCTTCCACGTCATCCGTTTCAACCAGGCTCATCGGGCTTTTCCTGCTCAGCCTTGGGAAAGGGCGGTCATCACCGCGCGGAACCGCTGGGCGATCGCTTCGCGCTTCGCGTGCCTGCCGCCGCTCACATGCTTTTTCCCGTGCACCCAGACGCAATCGACCTTGCTGCCATTGGCGAAGATCCAGGCGTCGAGAATCGCATCGCCGGCCTTGCTGGCAAGCGAGGGATGGCTGGCATCGAGCGAAACCAGGTCGGCCGGATTGCCGACAGTGATAGCTGACGGACCAGCGCCGAGCGCCACACTGCCGCCGTCAAGCGCCGCATCGAACAGCGCGCGGCCGGTCGAGCCGCCGGCGCGCGCCAGCACGTTGCGGGCGCGATGGGCAAGGCGCTGCGAATATTCGAGTTGCCTGAGCTCGTCCGGCAGGCCGATCAACACGTTGGAGTCGGAGCCGACGCCGAAGCGTCCGCCCAGTTCGATGAACTGTGGCGCGGCAAAGGTGCCGTCGCCGAGATTGGCCTCGGTGATCGGGCAGAGCCCGGCGATCGCGCCGCTCTTCGCCATAGCGATCGTCTCGGCCTCGGTCATATGCGTGGCGTGGATCAGGCACCAGCGCTGATCCACCTTGGCGTTGGACAGCAGGAATTCGACAGGCCGCGCGCCCGACCAGGCGACGCAATCCTCCACTTCCTTCACCTGCTCGGCGACATGGATGTGGATCGGACCGTCGGGCGCCATCGCCGCGACCGCATTGATTTCGTCCGGGGTCGCGGCGCGCAGGCTGTGCGGCGCGACGCCGACGACCGCTTGCTCCAGCCCAGAGACGCTTTCGAGGCTTTTCTCAAGCAAACGACCGAACGGCTTGACATCATTGATAAATCGCCGCTGTCCATCATTCGGCTCGGCGCCTCCGAAAGCGGAATGGGCGTAGAAGACCGGCAGCAGCGTCAGCCCGATGCCGGTCTCTCCGGCTGCGGCGGCGATCCGCTCCGCCATCTCGGCGATGTTGGCGTAAGGCTTCCCGTCGCGGTCGTGATGGAGATAGTGGAACTCGCCGACGCGCGAGAAGCCCGCCTCCAGCATCTCGACATAAAGCTGCGCCGCGACCGCCTCTACCTGGTCCGGCGTCATCGACAGCGCGAAACGGTACATCACCTCGCGCCAGCTCCAGAAGCTGTCGGCCGAAGGTCCGCGCAATTCGGCCAGCCCCGCCATGCCGCGCTGGAAGGCGTGGCTGTGGAGGTTGGGCATGCCCGGCAGGAGAATCGCGTGCCGGTCGTCGCCGGCCTGCGGCGAGGCGTCAGGCTCGACCTCAGCGATGCGGCCGGCAGCAAAAGCGATCCTCACATTGCCTTGCCAGCCCTCTGGCAGCAGCGCCTGTTCCGCAAAGATCGCCGTCACGTCCAAACTCCCCGAATCTGAATGCCCGAGCGACATTGCCACTTGCGTCGCGCCTCAATATGTATATACATAATCGTCATCCTTTCAAATGGAAAAGATGATGGGTGGAGATAACGGGAAGAGCGGCCTTCGTTTCTGGCGCAATGCGCGGCTGGCGACCATGACCGAGGGTGCGGCCGGTCTAGGCGTCGTTGAAAAAGGCGCGATCGCCGCGCGCGACGGGCTGATTGTCCATGCCGGTCCCGAGGAGGATTTGCCGGCGGCGCTGAGGCAGGGTGGTGAAGCCATCGATTGCGAGGGCCGCTGGATCACGCCCGGCCTGATCGACTGCCACACGCATCTTGTCTATGCCGGCAACCGGGCCAACGAATTCGAAATGCGGCTGGCCGGCGCCACTTATGAAGAAGTGGCCCGCGCTGGGGGCGGCATCGTCTCCTCCGTCAAGTCGCTGCGCGCCGCCAGCGAAGACGAGCTCGTTGCCCAGACGCTGCCACGCCTCGATGCGCTGATCGCCGAAGGTGTCACCACCGTCGAGGTCAAGTCGGGCTATGGCCTCGATGCCGACAATGAGAAGAAATCGCTGCGCGCCGCCCGCCGGCTTGACGGCGAGCGGCCGGTCACGGTTCGCACGACCTGTCTCGCCGCCCACGCGCTGCCGCCCGAGGCCAAGGGCGACAAGGACGCCTTCATCGATCTCGTCGCCGGCACGATCCTGCCTGCCATTGCCGCCGAAGACCTCGCCGATGCCGTCGACGGTTTTTGCGAGGGCATTGCCTTCTCACCGGAGCAGATCGCGCGCGTCTTCGACAAGGCGAAGGCCCTCGGCCTGCCGGTGAAACTCCACGCCGACCAGTTGTCGAACCTGCATGGCGCGGCACTTGCCGCGCGCTATGGCGCGCTGTCGGCCGACCATCTCGAATATACGGACGAGGAGGGCGCCGCGGCGATGGCCAAGGCCGGCACCGTGGCGACGATCCTGCCCGGCGCCTACTATTTCATCCGCGAGACGAAGAAGCCGCCGGTCGACCTGTTCCGCCGCCACGGCGTGAAAATGGCGGTCGCAACCGACAGCAATCCCGGCACCTCGCCGCTGACGTCGCTGCTGCTCACCATGAACATGGCCGCGACGCTCTTTGGCATGACCGTCGACGAATGCCTCGCCGGCGTCACCCGCGAGGCGGCCCGCGCGCTGGGTCTGCTCGACAAGACCGGCACGCTGGAAGCCGGCAAATCGGCCGACCTTGCCATCTGGGACATCGAGCGTCCGGCCGAACTCGTCTACCGCATGGGCTTCAACCCGCTCCATGCCCGCATCTGGAGAGGACAATGACCGAACTGATCCTGAAGCCCGGCAGCGCGACGCTTGCCGACTGGCGAGCCATCTATCGCGGCGCCGTGCCAAAGCTCGACGATGCCTGCCGGCCGAAGATCAAGGCCAGCGCGGAGGCGGTCGCGCGCATCCTCGCCAGGGGCGAGCCGGTCTATGGCATCAACACAGGCTTCGGCAAATTGGCTAGCGTCCGCATCCCGGCAAACGATCTCGAAACGCTCCAGCGCAACATCGTGCTCTCGCATGCCGCGGGCGTCGGCGAGCCGATGCCCGTCGCGGTGGTGCGGCTGATGATGGCGCTGAAGCTTGCCAGCCTCGCCCAGGGCGCGTCCGGTGTAAAGGCCGAGACCATCGATCTGCTTCAAGGGATGCTCGCCAACGACGTCATCCCGGTGGTGCCGGCGCAAGGCTCGGTCGGCGCTTCCGGCGATCTCGCGCCGCTCTCGCATATGACGGCGGTGATGATCGGCGTCGGCGAATGTTTTACGCCGCATGGCCGCTTCCCCGCCAAGGTCGCCTTCGTCTCGCACGGGCTGGAGCCGGTGACGCTCGGCGCCAAGGAGGGTCTCGCGCTGCTCAACGGCACGCAGTTTTCGGCCGCCTTCGCGCTGGCCGGCCTGTTCGAGGCCGAGACGCTTTACCAGTCGGCCCTGGTCGCCGGCGCGCTGTCGACCGACGCCGCCCGTGGCTCCGACGCCCCCTTCGATCCGCGCATTCATTTGCTGCGTAAGCATCGCGGCCAGATCGAGACGGCGGATGCGCTGCGCAACCTGATGGCCGGCAGCGCCATCCGTGAATCGCACCGGGTCGGCGACGAGCGCGTGCAGGACCCCTACTGCCTGCGCTGCCAGCCGCAGGTGATGGGTGCTGCCCTCGACGTGCTGCGCAAAGCGGCCGACACGCTCGAGACTGAAGCCAACGGCGTCACCGACAATCCGCTGATCTTCGCCGAGGACGACACCGCGCTTTCGGGCGGCAATTTCCACGCCGAACCGGTGGCCTTCGCCGCCGACATGATCGCGCTGGCCGTCTGCGAGATCGGCTCGCTGTCAGAGCGGCGCATCGCCATGCTGGTCGATCCGGCGCTCTCCGGCATGCCGGCCTTTTTGACGCCGAAGCCGGGCCTGAATTCCGGTTTCATGATCCCGCAGGTGACCGCGGCCGCCCTTGTTTCGGAAAACAAGCAGAAGGCCTATCCGGCAAGCGTCGATTCGATCCCGACCTCCGCCAACCAGGAAGACCATGTCTCGATGGCCGCGCATGGCGCGCGCCGGCTGCTCGGCATGATCGAGAACGCGACCGCCGTCATCGGCATCGAACTCCTGGCGGCGGCGCAAGGTTGCGATTTCCACGCGCCGCTTGCTTCGAGCGAGGCGCTCGAGTCGGTGCGCAAGCTGGTTCGGGCCGAGGTGCCGCATCTCGACAACGACCGGCATTTCCACCCGGACATGGAAAAGGCGATCGCCATGGTGCGCAGCGGCGCGGCGGTGAATGCGGCAAGTGGGGTGAAGCTGCCGGGAATTGCGTCGTGACATTGAATGCAGCCGTAGGCCGCGTTCTGTCGCGCCCCCCTCTGTCCTGCCGGACATCTCCCCCACCACCAGGGGGGAGATTGGCGGTTTCGGCGCCCCGCTCATTCCTGCGACGCTGGAGATTGGCGAAAGCCAAGGTGACGGCCAATCTCCCCCCAAGTGGGGGAGATGCCCGGCAGGGCAGAGGGGGGCGCCGTAGAGCTCCAGCGCAGGGAGATCTTTCATGACCTCGCCCAACTGGCTCACCATCACACGTGGCACAGCACCCCTGCTGGTCTCGATCCCGCACACCGGCATCGAGCTCGCCGGCCTCGAAGCCCGGCTGGTCTCGCCCTGGCTCGGCCGCCGCGATTGCGACTGGTGGATCGACAAGCTCTATGATTTCGCCACCGATCTTGGCGCCACGGTCGTCCACACCGCCATCTCGCGCACCGTCATCGACGTCAACCGTGACCCATCCGGCGTTTCGCTCTATCCCGGACAGGCGACGACTAGCCTGTGCCCGACGGATACCTTCGACGGCGATCCGCTCTATCGCATGGGCGAGGAGCCGACACCGTCCGAGATCGACAGGCGCCGCGAGGCCTATTTCAAACCCTACCACGCCGCCCTGCAGGCGGAGATCGACCGGCTGCGCGGCATGCACGAGAAGATTGTTCTCTACGACTGCCACTCGATCCGCTCGGTGCTGCCGCGCCTGTTCGAAGGCACGCTGCCGGTCTTCAACCTCGGCACCAATGACGGCAAGAGCAGCGATCCGGTGCTGCAGGAAAAGGTAGCGGCCATCCTTGCCGCGACCGGCGAGACCTGGGTGGTCAATGGCCGCTTCAAGGGCGGCTGGATCACGCGCCATTTCGGGCAACCCCAGAACGGTGTCCACGCGCTGCAGATGGAGCTTTCCAACCGCGGCTATATGCGCGAGCCCACGGAAAAGGGGGCGCCGGAGAACTGGCCGGTGCCTTACGACGCCACCTACGCCGCGCCGATCCGCGCCAGGCTGAAGAAGATCCTCGAAACCGCGATTGCCTGGGCAGCGCGCTGACGCGCCCGCCGCACCTCATCGAAAGGGAAGCGACCATATGACCGATCCACGCCACAACATCCGCGAAGTACGCGCGCCGCGAGGCGACAAGCTGAACGCCCGCTATTGGACGACCGAAGCGCCACTGCGCATGCTGATGAACAATCTCGATCCCGAAGTCGCCGAGAACCCGAACGAGCTGGTCGTCTATGGCGGCATCGGCCGGGCCGCGCGCACGTGGAATGATTTCGATCGCATCGCCGCTTCACTGAAGACGCTCGGCGAGGACGAGACGCTGCTGGTCCAGTCCGGCAAGCCGGTCGGCGTCTTTCGCACCCACAAAGATGCGCCGCGCGTGCTCATCGCCAACTCCAACATCGTGCCGCATTGGGCAACCTGGGAGAAGTTCAACGAGCTCGATAGGAAGGGCCTGATGATGTACGGCCAGATGACGGCCGGCTCCTGGATCTATATCGGCACGCAGGGCATCGTGCAGGGCACCTACGAGACCTTCGTCGAGGCCGGGCGCCAGCATTATGGCGGCAACCTCAAGGGCAAGTGGATCCTGACCGCTGGCCTTGGCGGCATGGGCGGCGCCCAGCCTCTGGCTGCCGTCATGGCCGGCGCGTGCTGCCTCGCCATCGAATGCAATCCGGACTCGATCGATTTCCGCCTGCGCACCCGCTATGTCGACGAGAAGGCCGAGACGCTCGAAGAGGCGATGGAAATGATCGAGCGCTGGACGAAGGCCGGCGAGGCGAAATCGGTTGGCCTGCTCGGCAATGCGGCCGAGATCGTGCCGGAGATGTTCAAGCGCGGCATCCGCCCCGATATCCTCACCGACCAGACGTCGGCGCACGACCCGATCAACGGCTATCTGCCGAAGGGCTGGACCATGGCCGAATGGCGCGAGAAGCGCGTCTCGGACCCCAAGGCAGTCGAGAAGGCCGCACGCGCCTCGATGCGCGAGCATGTCGAGGCGATGGTGGCGTTCTGGAATGCCGGCGTGCCGACGCTCGACTACGGCAACAACATCCGCCAGGTCGCCAAGGACGAAGGTTTTGAGAACGCCTTTGCCTTCCCCGGCTTCGTGCCGGCCTATATCCGTCCGCTGTTCTGCCGCGGCATCGGCCCGTTCCGCTGGGCAGCCCTATCCGGCGACCCGGAGGATATCTACAAGACCGACGCTAAGGTGCGCGAGCTCACCCCCGGCAACACGCACCTGCACAACTGGCTGGACATGGCCCGCGAGCGCATCTCTTTCCAGGGCCTGCCGGCGCGCATCTGCTGGGTCGGCCTCGGCGACCGCCATCGGCTCGGCCTCGCTTTCAACGAGATGGTGGCCAAGGGCGAGCTCAAGGCGCCGGTCGTCATCGGCCGCGATCATCTCGATTCCGGCTCGGTCGCCTCACCGAACCGCGAGACCGAAGCGATGAAGGATGGCTCCGACGCCATTTCCGACTGGCCGCTGCTCAACGCGCTGCTCAACACCGCCTCCGGAGCCACCTGGGTGTCGCTGCATCACGGCGGTGGCGTCGGCATGGGCTTCTCGCAGCATGCCGGCATGGTGATCGTCGCCGATGGCACGGCCGATGCGGCGAGGCGCCTGGAGCGCGTGCTTTGGAACGACCCGGCGACCGGCGTCATGCGCCATGCCGATGCCGGCTACGACATCGCCATCCAGTGCGCCAAAGAGCATCAGCTCAATCTCCCGGGCATTCTGGGCTGAAGCGATGCGTATCCTTCGTGCCGCCGGCTACCGCGTCATGCCGTGGAAGAATGGTGGCGGCACGACCACCGAGATCGCCGTCTCGCCGCACAGTGCCGGGCTCGACGATTTTGACTGGCGCATCTCGATGGCCCGCGTCGAGACGAGCGGGCCCTTCTCCAGCTTTGCCGGCATCGACCGTACTCTATCGGTGCTGGAAGGCGAGGGCATCGTGCTCGAGATTGCCGGCAGGTCGGCGTCGTGGCTGACCGCAGCCTCGGCGCCGCTGTCCTTTCCTGGCGACGTGCCGACCGGCGCCACCCTGATCGGCGGCGCGATCACCGACCTCAACGTCATGACTCGCCGGAGCCGGATGACCCACACGGTCGAGCGCCTGTCGCTCTCGGACGAAATGCGGGTTGAGCACAGCGTCGGCACGACTCTCGTTCTCCCGGTCGATGGCGGCGTGAAAGTCTTTGCCGACAGCGTATCGAGCCTCGGCCCGCTCGACGCGCTCATCCTCGACCGGGATAGCCCGGAACTGCGGCTGCAGCCCGAAGGGCAGGGGCATCTGTTCGTCGTCAGACTCTTAGATCTCGCCGTCAACGGTTAACGGCTGTTGCCAAACATGATCGCGGCAGGGGCGAATTATCGCCCGGCCCCTTGCATGTATCACGAAAAAGCCTGAATCCTTTCCCTGAACGGACCCGGGGCGGGAAGCGAGGGGCGTTCGCCCTTGAGTTGTCGAAAGGGGACGCCCCTATCGTGGAGCGCAACAAACTTTCGACCGGACCTGCCATGCAACCAATTGCATTTGAACCGGTTTTAGGGCCATTGCCGTGGCGGTCACGCCGCATCGCGCCCGCCTTACGGAATAATCGATGAACATTCAGACGAACCCCACCAAGATCGAACAGACAAGCGCTGGCTTCCCGATTGTCACGGAAGCGCCGGTACGCTCCAATTTCCTGCCAGAAGACCGGCTGCGCGCCCTGGGCGCCGCGCTCGCCGATGGCGAAGTCAGGGAATTGTTCGGGTTCTCGCCATTCGAGTTCCAGGCCCGCATCCGCGACAGCGCCAAGAAGATTCTCGAAGTCTACCGTTCGACCAATGCCGCGCAGGCCAAGGGCGAGACGATCACGCCCGCCGCGCAATGGCTGCTCGACAACAATTATTTGGTCGAGGAGACCATCTTCCAGGTCAAGCGCGACCTGCCGCGCCGCTTCTACCGTCAGTTGCCGACGCTCAAGCTTGCCGACGGCACCGTCCTGCCGCGCGCCTTTGCCGTCGCCTGGAGCTATGTCCAGCATTCCGACAGCGCGGTCTCGGCGACCATGTTCAAGGCCATCGTCGAGGGCTTCCAGTCGGTCGAGCCGCTGAAGATCGGCGAGCTCTGGGCGCTGCCGTCGCTGCTGCGATTCGTGCTGATCGAAAATCTCCGCCGCATCGCGGTGCGCGTCAACCGCACCAGGCAGATGCGTCAGATCGCCAATGAGGTCGCCGACCGCGTGCTCGCGACCGACGACAATGCCGACCGGACCAGGATCCTGTCGCACTATGCAACGCATGCGCAGGACACGACTTTCGCCACCCAGCTCCTCTACCGCCTGCGCGACGGCTCGCAGAATGCCGGCCGGGCGCTGGAATGGCTGGAGGGCGAGCTCGAGAAGACCGGCTCCGACGCCGAGGAGATCATCATCTCCGAGCATCAGACGCTGTCCAGCGGCAACGTCACCACCGGCAACATCATCCGCGGTCTGCGTCTCATCAACGACGTCGACTGGACGGTCTGGTTCGAGGGCGTCAGCCGCATCGACACCTTGCTGCGCCAGAAGACCGACTTCGCCGCGCTCGATTTCTTCTCGCGCGACCAGTACCGCACCGCGATCGAGCAGCTCGCACGCCGTTCCGAACTTTCCGAATACCGCGTCGCCGAAAAGGCGATCGAGCTTGCAGGCCACACGCCCGGGCTCACCGATGCGTCCGGCGTGCCCGAGACTGCCGATCCCTCCGTGCATACCGATGTCGGCTTCTTCCTGGTCGGGCCGCGTCGCCAGGAACTGGAGCAGGCGATCGGCTACCGGGCTCCCTTCTATGTCACCCTCAAGCGCGCCTTTGCCGCCACCGGCTGGCTGGGCATCGTCGTGCCGGTCTTCCTGCTGACGGTGCTGCTGCTTGTGCTGTCCGGCAATGCGCTTGCCCATCTCGGCCTCTCGGCGGAGTCGATCACGCTGATGCTGGCCCTGTTCGCGGTGCCTGCCAGCGAAGGCGCACTGGCCTTCTTCAACACCGTCGTGGCGCTCTTCCTCAAGCCGACGCGACTCGTCGGCTACGACTACAAGCACGGCATCCCTGCGGAGGCGCGCACCCTGGTCGTGGTGCCCTCGCTGATCGGCTCGCGCGACGACGTCGAGGAAAACATCCGCAACATCGAGGTGCATCATCTCGCCAACACGGCGGAAGAAATTCATTTCGCGCTGCTGTCCGACTGGCCGGATTCCAAGACCGAGATCGACGCCGCCGACATCGAGATCCTTCAATATGCCCGCGACGAGATCGCCAGGCTGAACGCCCGTTACCCGTCCGAAGGCGCGCCCCGCTTCTATCTCCTGCACCGCCGCCGGCTCTACAACCAGGCGCAGGGCTGCTGGATGGGCTGGGAGCGCAAGCGCGGCAAGCTGCACGAGCTCAATCTCCTGCTGCGCGGCGACAGCGACACCACCTTCCTGCCGCTCGATGTGCCGCTGCCGGAAAAAGTCACCTACGTCATGACGCTCGATGCCGACACGCGTACCACGCGCGACGCCGTCTCGACGCTGGTCGGCAAGCTCTCGCATCCGCTGAACCGTCCGCATTTCGACGCGGCGAAGCGTGTTGTCAGCGCCGGCTATACCATCCTGCAGCCGCGCATCACGGCATCGCTTACCAGCGGCGACGACGCCTCCTTCTTCCAGCGCGTCTTCTCGGCCAATCGCGGCCTCGACCCTTACGTCTTTGCCGTCTCCGACGTCTATCAGGACGTCTTCGGCGACGGTTCCTTCACCGGCAAGGGCCTCTACCATGTCGATGCCTTCGAAGCGGCGCTGAAGGGCCGCATCGAGGAAAACACCATCCTCAGCCACGATCTGCTCGAAGGCGCCCTGGCGCGCGCGGCGCTCGTCACCGACGTCGAGCTGGTCGAGGACTATCCGACCCGCTACTCCGTCGACGCCTCGCGTCATCATCGCTGGGCGCGCGGCGACTGGCAGTTGCTCGGCTTCATGTTCGACCCCCGCTCCGGCGTGCCGGCGCTGTCGCGCTGGAAGATGGTCGACAATCTGCGTCGCTCGCTGACCCCGATCTTCTGGGTGATGGCCTGTATCGCCGGCTGGACGCTGCTGCCTTTCACGCAGGCCGCGCAGTGGCAGGCGCTGTTGATCCTCAGCCTGTTCATGGCGCCGACCTTCGACATCGTGAATGGCATCTTGCCCAAGAGCGGGGACCAGACCCCGCGCGGCCATTTCTCGGCTTTAGCCCGCGATACCGTGTTCGGCACCGCGCTGGTGGCGTTGAAGGTGCTGTTGATGGCGCATCTCGCCTGGATGATGGGCGACGCTGTCGTCCGTACGCTCTACAGGCTCTTCGTCAGCCGCCAGAACCTTTTGGAGTGGCGCACCGCATCGCAGGCGCACAAGAGCGGCGGCAGCGATCTCGGCTCCTATTACAGCATGATGTACGGCGCCGTGATCATCGGCGTCGTTGGCCTTGCCGTTCCGGTGCTGGCCGATTCCACCGGCGCGTTCGTCGCCTTCTTCTTCGCGATTTTCTGGATCGGCTCGCCCGCCGTCGCCTGCTGGATCAGCCGCTCGGCCGAAACCGAGGACAGGTTGCGCATTTCGGCCTCCGACATCCATGCGCTGCGCACCGTGGCGCGCCGCACCTGGCATTATTTCGAAACCTTCGTGACGGCCGAGCATCACCATCTGCCGCCCGACAATTTCCAGGAAAGCCCGGCGCCGGTGGTGGCGCCGCGCACTTCGCCGACCAATATCGGCGTCTACCTGCTGTCGATCGTGTCGGCGCGCGATTTCGGCTGGGTCAGCCTGTCGGACGCCATCACCCGCATCGACGCCACGATGACCACCATCGAGAGCATGCCGCGCGACCGCGGGCATCTCTACAACTGGTACGACACGACGACGCTGAAGCCGCTCTATCCGCTCTATATTTCGGCGGTGGATAGCGGCAACCTTGCCGGCCACCTGGTCGCGGTCGCCGCCGCCTGCGCCGAATGGGCCGAGGCGCCTTCCGTCCATTTGCAGGGCGATTTCGAGGGCATCCTCGACACCGTCACCATCCTCGACGAAAGCCTGGAAGACCTGCCCGACGACCGCCGGCAGCTGCGGCCGCTGCGCCAGCGGCTTGCCGACCGCCTCGACGGCATGCGCCGCGCGGTGATGACCATCAAGGCGCAGCCCGAGATGGCCTCGATCCGCACCATCAACCTCGCGGTGCTTGCCGGCGAGATCCGCAAGCTCGCCACCGCCATCCACACCGAGGCGGCGTCGCCGAAGAGCGATGTCATCGCCGACTGGGCGGCGAGGCTGGAGGCGACGTGCGAGGCGCATGTGCACGATTCGCACAATGACGAAAGCGCGGTATCGGCGCTCCGCGCCAAGCTGCTCGCGCTGCGCGAGCGTTGCCGCCGCTATGCCTTCGAGATGGATTTCTCCTTCCTGATGCGGCAGGAGCGCAAGCTGCTGTCGATCGGCTACCGTGTCGAGGAGCACCAGCTTGACGAAAGCTGCTACGACCTGCTCGCCTCCGAGGCGCGGCTGACCAGCCTGTTCGCCATCGCCAAGGGCGACCTGCCGACGGAGCACTGGTTCCGGCTTGGCCGCCCGATCGTCGAGATCGGCTTCCGGGGCGCGCTGATGTCCTGGTCGGGCTCGATGTTCGAGTATCTGATGCCGCCGCTGGTGATGAAGGAGGCGCCGGGCTCGATCCTCAACCAGACCAGCAAGCTCATCATCAAGCGCCAGATCCAGTATGCGCGCTCGAAGAACGTGCCCTGGGGCATTTCTGAGGCGGCCTATAATGCCCGCGACCGCGAGCTCACCTATCAGTACACCAATTTCGGCGTGCCCGGCCTCGGCCTGAAGCGCGGCCTTGGCCAGAACACCGTGATCGCGCCTTACGCCACGATCCTAGCGGCGCAGTTCAACCCGCGCGAGGCGGTGCAGAATCTGATGCGGCTGCGCTCGATCGGCGCGCTCGGCCGCCACGGCTTTTACGACGCGGTCGATTTCACGCCGCAGCGCGTGCCGGAAGGCACCGACCACGCCGTGGTGCAGAACTACATGGCCCACCATTCCGGCATGTCGATCGCCGCCGTGGCGGATGCCATATTCGAGGGCCGGCTGCGCGAGCGCTTCCACAGCGATCCGGTGATCGAGTCGGCCGAATTGCTCCTGCAGGAGAAGGCGCCGCGCGACATCCCGGCCGCCACGGTCCGGACCGAGGCCGACGAGCGGTCGAAGGACGAAACCGAGACGGAGAGCCCCGACAGCCGCATCATCCTCGATCCGATAAAGGCGCTGCGCGCGACCAACGTCATGTCCAACGGCCGTTACTCGGTCATGGTCACCGCCACCGGCTCCGGCTACAGCCGCTTCGGCGAGCTGGCCGTCACCCGCTGGCAGCCGGACCCGAGCGTGGACCGCCTGGGCTCCTACATCTTCCTGCGCGACGCCGCGACCGGTGACTGGTGGTCGGCGACGGCCGAGCCGAAGCGCGCCGAGAACGAACGCGTGCAGACGCTGTTCGCCGACGACAAGGCGAGCTTCACCAAGTCGGTCGGCGCGCTGCGTTCGGAAGTCGAATGCATCGTGATTTCGGAAGGCAACGGCGAGGGCCGCCGCATCACGCTCTACAATGACGGCGCCACCGACCGGCATATCGAGGTGACCTCCTTCGCCGAGCTGGTGCTGGGCAACGAGGCCTCGGACAACGCCCATCCGGCGTTCTCGAAGATGTTCGTCGAGACCGAGATCGCCGCGAACAACGGCGCGATCTTCGCCACCAGGCGCAAGCGCGACAAGAACGAACCCGACCTCACCATGGTGCATTTCGTCACCGATCCGTCGGGCCCCTCGCGCGACGCCGAGGCCGAGACCGACCGGCGCGCCTTCATCGGCCGCGGCCGCACCATTGCGGATGCCGTGGCTTTCGATCCCGGCTTCAGGCTTGCCGGCAACCAGGGCTTCACGCTCGACCCGGTGGCGGCGCTCCGCCGCCAGGTGCGCGTGCCGGCGAACAAGAAGATCTCACTGACCTTCTGGACCGTCGTCGGTGCCAACCGCGGCGAACTCGACGAGGCGATCGGCCGCCTCGACCATCAGGAAAGCTTCGCCCGCCAGGCGATGCTCGCCTGGACGCGCAGCCAGGTGCAGACGCGTCATCTCGGCCTCAGCCTGACCGACGCCGCCAATGTGCAGAAGCTGGCGCGCTACCTGATCTATCCCGATCCGTTCCTGCGCCTGCCGGCTGAATCCATCGCGTCCGGTCTCGGCCGCCAGTCGAGCCTCTGGCCGACCAGCATCTCCGGCGATTTCCCGATCTTCCTGGTGCGCATCGGCGACGTCGCCGATCTCGAGATCGTCGCCCAGGCGTTGCGCTTCCAGGAGTATATGCGCGCCCGCGGCATGATGATCGACTTCGTCGTCGTCAACGAGCAGGCCTCCTCCTACGTGCAGGATCTGCAGCGCGCGGTGGAAACGCTGTGCGAGAACAGCCGCCTGCGTGGCCGCGAGCTTGGGCCCCGCCAGCACATCTTCGCCGTGCGCCGCG
The DNA here is from genome assembly GCF_040545255.1 of Mesorhizobium shonense. Taxonomy (NCBI): domain Bacteria; kingdom Pseudomonadati; phylum Pseudomonadota; class Alphaproteobacteria; order Hyphomicrobiales; family Phyllobacteriaceae; genus Mesorhizobium; species Mesorhizobium shonense. The sequence continues at coordinate 520,178 of NZ_JBEPLM010000003.1, read as the reverse complement.
ACCTGATGGACGAGCCGACCTACAAGACCTTGTTGTCGGTCGCGCGCGTCGCGCTCCACACCCGCAACGGCACCATCTTCGACCAGCTCGAGCGAGCGGAGACGGCGGCATTGCAGGCCCGCGACGCCCTGCAACAAGGGGAAGGCATTCCGGCCCGCCAGCCGTCGCCATCATTGCCTGAGCCGACGCCGGCAAGCCAGGGAGCCGATATCGCGGCCGACGGCGCCGGCCTCACCCTCTGGAACGGTTTCGGCGGCTTCGAGGGCGATGGCCGCCACTATGTGACGCGGCTGACCGGACGCCGCACGACGCCGCAGCCCTGGATCAACGTCATCTCCAATGCTTCCTTCGGTTTCCACGTTTCGGCCGAAGGCGCGGGCTTCACCTGGAGTCGCAATAGCCGCGACTATCAGCTGACGCCTTGGTCCAACGACCCGGTGTCGAACCAGCCTGGTGAGGGCTTCTATATTTACGATCAGTTGAGCGGCAAGGCGTTCTCACCCATGGCCGCCGTGGTGCGCGATCCCTCGATGACCTACGAGACCTGGCACGGACAGGGTTTTTCTACCTTCCGCTCGAAGCGCGGGCCGCTGTCGATGGACCTGACGCAGGTGGTCGACCCGGTGGATCCGGTCAAGATCACCCGGCTGCGCATCCAGAATGCCGGCCCGGCGCCGGCAAGGCTGCGCGTCTATGCCTATGCCGAATGGGTGCTCGGCGGCCATCGCTCGCGCACGGCGGCGACCATCGTGCCGTCGCGGGACGCCGCGACCGGCGCCATGCTGGCGCAGAACCCCTATGGGCTCGATTTCGGCGAGCGGGTGGCTTTCCTCGCCGCCACGGCTCCTGTCCATTCGGTGACCGCCGATCGCGCGGAGTTCATCGGCAGGCACGGCACGACCGAATATCCGCAGGCCGTGCTCGGCGGAGTCGCCCTGTCCGGCCGCGTCGAGGCCGGCGACGATCCCTGCGCGGTGATCGCCAGCGACGTCGACATTCCAGCCGGCGGCGACGTGACGCTGTTCTGGCTGCTCGGCGACGCGGCCACCACTGCCGAGGCGAGCGCCTTGGTGCAAGCCCATCGCGGCAAGGATTTCGACCATCGCCTGGCCGACAACGAACGCGTCTGGCGCGGCTTCCTCGACACCATCCAGGTCGAGACGCCGGACAAGGCGCTCAACGCCATGGTCAATCACTGGCTGCCTTACCAGAGCCTTGCCTGCCGCATCCGCGCCCGCTCGGCCTTCTACCAGGCGAGCGGCGCCTTTGGCTTCCGCGATCAGTTGCAGGACACGCTGGCCTTGCTGTCGCACGATCCGAAGCTGGCGCGCGATCAGATCCTCAACGCCGCCCGCCGGCAGTTCCAGGAAGGCGACGTGCAGCACTGGTGGCTGCCGCGCACCGATGCCGGCGTGCGCACCATGATCTCCGACGACGTGGTTTGGCTGGCGCACGCCACCGCCCGCTACGTCGAGGTGACGGGCGATGCCGCGATCCTCAAGGAGCAGATCCCCTTCATCGACGGGCAGGAACTCGGCGAGGGTGAGCACGACGCCTTCTTCACGCCCGAGATCACCAAGACCACTGCTTCGCTCTACGACCACTGCGCGCGGGCGCTCGACCTTGCCATCAAGCGCAGCAGCCCGGCCGGCTTGCCTCTGATCCTGGGCGGCGACTGGAACGACGGCATGAACCGTGTCGGCGAGGGCGGCAAGGGCGAGAGCGTGTGGCTGGGCTGGTTCCTCTTGAAGACGCTGGGCGACTTCGCCCCAGTCGCCAAGGGACAGAGCGATGCCAAGCGGGCGCAGGCCTGGGCGAAGCACGCGGAGGTGTTGAAGCGGGCGCTGGAGAGCACTGCCTGGGATGGTCAGTGGTACCGGCGCGGCAGCTTCGACGACGGCACGCCGCTCGGCTCGCGAAGCTCCGACGAGTGCAAGATCGACTCCATCGCCCAATCCTGGAGCGTGCTCTCTGGCGAGGGCGACCCGGCGCGCTCGACCACGGCCATGGAGCAGGCGACGAAAATGCTCGTCGACGACAAGCTCAAGATCGTCAAGCTGTTCACGCCGCCCTTCTCGAACAGCGAGCAGGACCCCGGCTACATCAAGAGCTACCCGCCCGGCGTGCGCGAGAATGGCGGCCAATACACCCATGCCGCGACCTGGTTTGTGATCGCGCTGGCCGAGATGGGTCGCACCGACGAGGCCTATCGTTGCTTCTCGATGCTGAACCCGGTCAACCACGCCTCGGACGAGGCCGCGGCCGAGCATTACCGCGTCGAGCCTTATGTGGTGGCGGCCGACATCTACGCCGGCGAAGGAAAAGGCGGGCGCGGCGGCTGGACCTGGTACACGGGCTCGGCAGGGTGGCTCTACCGGGCGGCTGTCGAGGGAATCCTGGGCATCGAGCGGCGCGGCAAGCAGATCACGTTTAGGCCGAAGCTGCCTGGACACTGGGACGGCTACGCGGCGACGCTCAAACTGCTCGACGGCGAAATCAAGGTCCGCGTCATCCGCGACAAAAAGACCAAGTCGATCTCGCTCGAAGTCAATGGTTCGAAGACAAAATCGGGATCTTTCGAGCCGAAGCCCGGCGAGAAGACCGAGGTGGTCGTCAAGATACCTGCGTAAAATCAACGATTTGGCTCAAAGGCCGCGCGTCCCCAAAGATGCGCGGCCAAGCTTGGCGTTTTACTTGGGCGCGACCCCGGACAGCGTCCTTCAAGCTCCTTTAGACCCGGCTAAGCAAGCGCCTGATGATTAAAAATGTGGCAGCGCGCGGCAAGTGCCATTATTTTGCCGCAAGGCTGACATTTCACCTTTTATCTCAAACCGTTAGGTGATCACGCCAGATTTCGCACCGTCGTCATCTTTTGTTCGCTAAATGGGAACGGAAGCGATAGACGGGCATTGTTTTGCGACGCGTTAACCGGTACGTGTCAATGAATGCTGCAGTGCACAATGCCGGAATTGAGCACACAAACAAGAGTTTGGCGGAGTAGCTGAAGTGTCACTTCTGCAAATCTACTGGCGAGCACTGGGTTATCTGGCGGCTGACAAGAAGCGCGTTGCGCTGATCTGCGTCGCCAACGTCGCGCTGGCTGCCATCGCAATCCTCGAGCCGATCCTGCTCGGCCGGGTGATCGGTGCCATCTCCGAAAAAGGTCCGGTGTTTTCGACGCTCGCCGTCTGGGCCGCTCTCGGTGCCTTCAATGTCGTCGCCTTCGTGCTGGTGGCACGCGGCGCCGATCGCTTCGCCCATGCCCGCCGCTCGGAGGTGCTGTGCCAGTCCTTCGAGCGCGTCATCACCATGCCGCTTGCCTGGCATCACCAGCGCGGCACCTCCAATTCGCTGCATACGCTGCTGCGCGCCGTCGAAACGCTGTTCAGCCTGTGGCTCGAATTCATGCGCGTGCATCTGTCGACGGCCATCGCGCTGGTGCTGCTGGTGCCGACCGCGCTCGCCATGGACATCCGCATGACCATCGTGCTGCTCGGCCTCGGCGTGCTCTACGTTGCCATCGGCCGTATCGTCATGCGCCGCACCAAGTCGGGGCAGACCGCCGTCGAGCGCCACTACCACACCGTCTTTGCCCATGTGTCCGACAGCGTCAGCAATGTCGCCGTGCTGCAGAGCTACAACCGCATCGGCCATGAGACCGCCACGTTGAGGCGTTACGTCAAAAACCTGCTCGACGCGCAGAACCCTGTGCTCGACTGGTGGGCGATCGCCAATGCGCTGAACCGCCTGTCGTCGACCATCTCGATGATGATCGTGCTGTCGATCGGCGCCTATCTCGTCACGCGTGGCCAGCTCCGCGTCGGCGATGTCGTCGCCTTCACCGGCTTTGCCGGAATGCTGATCGCCCGTCTCGACCAGATGTCGGCCTTCACCACCCAGATCTCCGAGGCGCGCGCCAAGCTCGAGGACTTCTATCGCCTCGAGGACTCGGCCGCCGAAACCGTCGAGCCCGATGGCCTGCGCGAGCTGACCAACGTCACCGGACATGTGCGGTTCGAGGACGTCAGCTTTGAGTTCGCCAACTCCGGCCACGGCATCGAGGACGTGTCATTCGAGGTGCCGGCCGGCAAGACCGTCGCCATCGTCGGCCCGACCGGCGCCGGCAAGACGACGCTCATCAACTTGCTGCAGCGCGTCTTCACGCCGTCCAGTGGCCGCATCCTGATCGACGGCATTGACACCCGCACGGTCACCCGCAAGTCGCTACGCCACTCGATCGCCACCGTCTTCCAGGACGCCGGCCTGCTCAACCGCTCGATCGAGGACAACATCCGCGTAGGTCGCGCCGATGCGAGCAATGACGAGGTTCACGCCGCGGCGGACGCCGCCGCCGCGCAGGACTTCATCCTGGCCAAGAGCAGCGGCTACGATACCGTCGTCGGCGAGCGCGGCGGCCAGCTGTCGGGTGGCGAGCGCCAGCGCATCGCCATTGCCCGCGCCGTGCTGAAGGATGCGCCGATCCTGGTGCTCGACGAGGCGACCAGCGCGCTAGACGTCGAGACCGAGGACCGCGTCAAGGAAGCGATCGACGAGCTGCGTCGCGACCGCACCACCTTCATCATCGCTCACCGCCTGACCACGGTCCGCGACGCCGACCTGGTGGTCTTCATGGACAAGGGCAAGGTGGTCGAATATGGCGGCTTCACCGAGCTGTCGCTGCGCAACGGCCGCTTCGCCGCCCTCTTGCGCGCCGGCGGCCTGCTCAACGACGAGGAAGTCCGCCGCCTCAGCCGCCCGGTCAACGAAGCGGCGTAAGCTCTTCCCTTCTCCCCTTGTGGGAGAAGGTGTCGCCGAAGGCGACGGATGAGGGGTGTTCCAGGGAACGCCAACGTCTCACTCCGCTGGAACACCCCTCATCCGTCTCGGCGCTGCGCGCCGATCCACCTTCTCCCACAAGGGGAGAAGGGAAGGCTGCGACAACCGTCCAATTGCCCCGGGCACATTGCCGGTCTATTTAGGTCGGCATGAGCGACACCACCTCACGCCTCTCAGGCTGGACCGATCTCGCCAACCCGACGCGCTTCGTCGGGCTGGCCGACAAGGTCATTCCGTGGCTGGCGGCGATTGCCGCCATCCTGCTCGGCGTCGGCCTCTATATGAGCTTCACCGCGCCGGAGGATTTCCAGCAGGGCATCACGGTGCGCATCATGTATATCCATGTGCCTTTCGCCTGGCTCGCCATGATGTGCTACACGATCATGGCGATCTCGGCGCTGGGCACGCTGGTCTGGCGCCATCCGCTGGCCGATGTGGCGCTGAAATCGGCCGCCCCGATCGGCGCCACCTTCACCGCGCTGGCGCTGATCACCGGCTCGATCTGGGGCAAGCCGATGTGGGGCACCTGGTGGGTGTGGGACGCGCGGCTGACCTCGGTCTTCGTGCTGTTTTTGATGTATCTCGGCATCATCGCGCTGACGCGCGCGCTGGATGACGCCGGCCGCGCCGCTTGGGCCGCCGCCATCATCACGCTAGTCGGCTTCATCAACATCCCGATCATCAAGTTCTCGGTCGACTGGTGGAACACGCTGCATCAGCCAGCCTCGGTCTTCCGCCTCGGCGGCCCGACCATCGACCCCTCGATGCTGTGGCCGCTTGCGGTGATGGCGCTCGGCTTCACCGTGCTGTTCTTCGCGCTGCACCTGATGGCGATACGTACGGAAATCTTCCGCCGACGCGTGACTGCGATGCGCAGGGTTGCGGCGAGGCAGGCGGAGAGGGCTCCCCCTTCTCCCCTTGTGGGGTGAGAAGCGGTCCGCGTAGCGGACGAAAAGCCAATTGCTTGGCTTTTCGAGCTTCGAACGCCCTGAGCCAGCGAAGGGCCGGGTAGTGTCGCCGAAGGCGACGGATGAGGGGTGTTCCAGGGAACGCCAACGCCTCACTCCGCTGGAACACCCATCGTCCGTCTCGGCGCTGCGCGCCGATCCACCTTCTCCCACAAGGGGAGAAGGGAAAGGCGCTTCTTCGTCACCCCATCCTGCCACGCGCCGCCACCGGCAGCGATTCCAGCACCTTGTCGCCGCCGATCAGATGCACCTGATCGAACAAATTCGTCACCACGCAGCAATGGTCGGGCACCACGCGCACACGCTCGCCGATGCGAAGCCTGGCGCCTTCCGCGAGCGTGACATTTCCATGCTCTTCACTGAGGCCCGTGACGCGGGCGCCGGGCATGCCGAGCAACTCGCCGAAATCGGGCAATCCCAGTGTATCGGAGGACAGCGCCTTGCTGCCGCTGTCTAGGATGGCGCGGGTCGGCGTCGGGTGGCTGACCACGGTTGCGAGCACCGTCAGCGCGCAGTCGTCGAGCGTGCCGACGCCTTTGGCGACCTGGTAGCGGTCAAGATAGATATAGGTGCCGGGCCGGTATTCGGTGACGACGCTGTCCTCGCCCGAGCGCCACATGTCCGGAGTGCCGCCGCTGGAGATGCGCCGGCATTCGAGCCCGGCCGCGGCGAGCGCGTCGCGCGCGCTTCTCAGCCAAGCCTCCGCTTCGGCGGCGCGGCCAGCCGCCGGATAGGTCATCAGCCCGCCGAAGGTCAGGCCCTTGGCCTGGTCGATCACTTTCGCCAACGCCAGCGCTTCGGCCGGGCTCTGCACGCCGCAACGGCCCATGCCGGTGTCGCACTCGACCAGCACCTGTAGCGGATGGCCGGCATCGGTGAAGATGGCGGCAAGCCCTTCCAGCGTCTCGTGGCTGTCCGCCGTCACCGAGAGCGTGACGCGGCCGTGCAGCGCCTTCAGGCGTTCCAGCTTGGCGCGGCCAAGAATGTTGTAGGGTAGAAAAATGTCGGTTAGTCCTGCATCGGCCATTACCTCGGCCTCGCCGATCTTCTGGCAGGTGATGCCGACGGCGCCGGCCGCGACCTGCTTCTTTGCCCAGTAAGGCAGCTTGTGCGTCTTGATGTGCGGCCGGAGCTTCAGCCCGTGGCGGTCGGCATGCGCCTGCGCCTTTTTGATATTGGCTTCGGCGCGGGCCGCATCGATCAAAATCGCCGGCGTGTCGAGGTCGTCTATGCTTGCCATGAAGATCACCGTTCAAAGCATGTCTCCCAAAAGTGGGAACCGGTTTCGGGACAAGGACATGCACAAAAAATCAAAAGACCGGTGGAGGTTATGGGCCTGATCCGGCCGGATGTCACCGGGCCAGAGCCGTCAGTTTGCGTCGACAGCGGAACGGCATTGGGCTATTCGGGTTGGCGGATTTCAGCAGGCAGCGGCCGGAAGGAAACAGGACCATGAAACGCTCCAAAATCAACGACATCATCCGTGACGCCGACGCCTTCATCCGCTCCTTCGGCTACATCATGCCGCCCTTCGCCTATTGGAGCCCGGAAGAGATGAAGGCGCACAAGGGCGACTCCGCGGCGATTTTCACCTCGCGCCTCGGCTGGGACATCACCGACTACGGCCAGGAGAAGTTCGACGAGCTCGGCCTCTTCCTGTTCACCGTCCGCAACGGCCGATACGAGGACATGAAGCTCGGCATGGGCATGCTTTACGCCGAGAAGATCATGATCTCGCGCAAGGACCAGCTGTCGCCGATGCACCGCCACAACATCAAGGCCGAGGACATCATCAACCGCGGCGGCGGCAAGCTGGTGCTGGAACTGTTCATGCACGACCGCGACGGCGGCATCGACCCGAAGGCCGAAGTATCGGTGCCGGTCGACGGCACCATGACCAGATTGCCGGCGGGCGGGCTCCTGAAGCTCGATCCGGGCCAGAGCGTCACGCTTTTGCCCGGCGTCTGGCACGCCTTTTGGGCCGAGGGCAAGGACGTGCTGATTGGCGAGGTCTCGACCGTCAATGACGACCTCACCGACAACGTCTTCCGCGAGCCGATCGGCCGCTTCTCCAACATCGACGAGGACGTCGCGCCGGTTCACCTCCTGGTGTCCGACTATGAGAAGTGGGTGGGATAGGCGAGGGCAGCCGCGTAGTGTCGGCCTTCTTGCGTAAGTAGGCGCCGCCCCTCATCCGCCTGCCGGCACCTTCTCCCCGTATAGTGACGGGGAGAAGGAGATGGGGCGGTCTCGCCGCCCTTCTTGCAGCGCTGGAGATTGGCGAAATCATCCGCGACAGCGTCTTTCTCCCCGTCACTATACGGGGAGAAATGCCCGGCAGGGCAATGAGGGGCGGCGCCGACGTTTTTCAGCTATCGCCAGGCTTCTGGCTCACCGCGCGTGCTTATCCGCCTTCCGGTTCCCGAGCAGCAGCTTGCGTTCCAGATGTGCCCTGAGCTCGCCGTAATAGGCGGTGAGGAAGGCTTTTGAATCGACCGGTTCGACCTTGGCGCCGATCTTGCGGCCGATGGTTTCCGCCACCGCTTTCATGGCGAAATAGTCGTCGCGGCGCAGCACTTCCTCCAGCTTGTGCAGCTCGGCAATGCCATAGGCGTCGAGCTGCGCGGCGCTGAACTGGAAGCGGGCCGCGACCGGATCCTTGCGCAGCGAAAGATCCTCGACCAGCGCCACCTTCGGCGCTTCGACCACCCAGGTTCCCGCAAGCAGGTCGCCGATCCTCAGCCGGTCCCGGTTGAAGAGCGGAAACAGCGAGAAGAGCAGCGCCCAAACCAGGCCGAAGATCGTCGACAGCGTGTCGGCGACGCCGGCGCTGCCGCGCGCGGCAAGGATCGACAGCGGCAGGAAGATCTCGATCTCGCGCATCAAATTGCGCGCGATGACCTGGTCGAGGGTGAGGCCAGCGCCGCTGCGCGAGGCGACCCGCACGCCGACCATCCGCTTGCCGGGCGTCGCCGCCCGCCGTCCGGCCTCGAAGGCGATGAAATAGACGTTGCGCAGCAGGAAGATGAAGATGATCCAGACGATGAAGAGCGGTTCTGCGTCCCTCGCGCCGAGGCCGCCCAGGCCGAAGATCGCGACGAGGCTGACTACGATCGCGGCGACGATGATGATCACCACATCGAGCAGGAATCCCGAAGCCCTTGTGCCGGCATCCGCCAGCTTCACGCGCAGGTCCACGCCCTCCGGCGTGACCAGCGGGCGCACGAGCGCGGCAGGGTTCCTAGCCGTTGCCATGCCGCACCGTCCGGAACAGGTAGAAATAACAGATCCACAGCGCCAGCATGCCGCCGCCGATCGAATAACGGGCAACGTCGCTGGTGATCGTCTGCCGGCCGATGCCTTCGAGCAGGCCGGCAAACAAGAGCATCACCGCTACGCCGACCATGGCGGTCGCCGCCACGCGCCCGGCTCGGGCTGCCGCTGCCATGCGCGTCAACTCGCCGGGAAAGGCGATGCTTGTGCCGATGCGCATGCCGGCAGCACCCGCGATCGCGATCGCGAAGAGCTCGGTGGTACCGTGGATCGACAGCCACCCGCCGAGCTGGAAGCCGAGCCCCTTGGCGGCATAGATCTGGAAGATGGCGCCGAGCATGCAGCCGTTCATCAGGATGATCAGCACGCTGGGCACCGCGAAGGCGAAGCCGAGCGCGAAGGCGAGGATCGACACCTGCGTGTTGTGGGTGAAGAGATAGGCGGCGAAGCCTGAGAGAAAATGGCCGCCGCCATCGCCATAAAGCACGCTGCGCAGCATCTCGGCCGACGAATCCGGATTGCGCCCGCCGGCCAGGCTCGGCGCGATGATGGCGTCGTACCAGCGCTTGTCGGAGGCGACCAGCCAATAGCCGGCGATGGCACCGATCACCGTGAGCGCGACCGACGTCCAGACTTCGCGCCACAGGTCGCGGATCGCCGCCGGCCAGTCGTGCAGGAAGAAGTCGCCGACGCGCGTTCTTATAGATCGCCGCGCGCCATAGAGGTAAAAATAGCCGCGCAGGCAAAGCGCTTCGAGATAGGCGATGAGCGCGCTGTCGAGCGAGGTCGCGCGCGCCACCGAAAGCGAGGACAGCGCCGAGCGGTAGAGCAGGGGCAGCGATAAGAGTTCGTCTTCCGACAGCGTGCGCGGCGCGCGTTTCTCGACGCGCGCAAGCAGCGCCTCGAACGCCTTCCAGTCGGCCTCGCGTTCCAGGCGGAAGCTCGCCAGCGACTGGCGCACCGCATCGGTCCCTGCAGGCAGCGTCATAAGAGGTTCTCCTCCTTGAGCTGGATATAGCGCTCGACCAGCGCAGGGCCGAGCCGCTGATGGTCGGCCTCGATAACATGCGCGCCGAGCAGCCTGAGCCTGCCGATCACCACCTGCCGCTCTCTGAGCAGGTCGCCGGCGGTGACGGCGCGAGCCACGTCTTCGGGCATCGCCGGCGCCATGTCGGCCAGCGTCTCCAGCTCGACGTCCTTCATCAGCATGAACAACACCAGATGCCGCTCGGTCAGCCGGCCGATGGTGCGCAGCATCAGTTCGGCGCTGATCGGATCGACGAAATCGGTGAAGATGATGACCAGCGAGCGCCGGTCGAGCTTTGCCGCAAGCGTGGTCAGCGCCAGCGTGAAATTGGTCTCCTCGGTCGAATAGTCGATCTCGGCGGCGCGCTTCTGGATCATGGTGAAGCTTGGCGAGCCGCGCACCGCGCCGCTGGAGACGCGGGGCCTGGCGTCGAAGGAGAACAGGCTGACGAGGTCGCCGCCTTTCAGCGCAATGAAGGCGGAAAGAAGCGCCGCCGTCACCGCGCGGTCGACCTTCGGCACGCCGTCGACCGGTTCGCACATCAGGCGGCCGCTATCGATGGCTAAAACGATGTTGTTGTTCTCCTCGATGCGGAACTCGCGCGCCAGAAGCTTGCCGTGGCGGGCGCTGCGCTTCCAGTCGATCATGCGCCGGCCCATGCCTGGCTGATAGTCCTTCAGCGCCTCGAACTCGCGGCCCTGGCCGGCGCGCTTTTGCGCATGGCCGTCGGCAAGGGCCGAGCGCTGCAAGAGCGTGATCGCCTCGTCGCGCGCGCGGCTGACATCGGGCAGCACCGCAACCTTGCGGTCCATCGGCAGCACGACCTGGTTCCAGACCAGCCCGAACGGCCCCTGCCAGCGCAGCCACAGCCGATCGAAGCTGGCAATACCGCGCCGGATGGCGTCGAATTCGAGGTCGAGCATGCCGCCATTGGCGGGCAGATCGCCGCCCGTGCCGTTGACCGGCGCCAGCCGCTGGTCATGCCCGACGCGCGCCTGCAGCCGGCGCGCCTTTGCGCCGAGACCGGCCGCGATGTGCAGCGTGAAACGCCCGCCGACACCGACCTGCGGCGGCGCGGTCAGCGTGGCGCTGAGCGAGGCGCGGCCGCGCCCTGCCGCCGCATCCACCGCCAGGAAGGCAAGCAGCACGCAGATCCACAACAGGCCGAGATACCAGACATGCGGTAGCGCGAGCGCGATCAGGAAGGCGGGAATCGCCCCCGCCGCCGCTGCCCACACCGCTCTGCCGCTCGGATAGATCAACGCGGCGCTTCCGTCTGGTCGACGAGGTCGGACACGATCTGCTCGACCAGCCGACCGTCGATCTGCGCTGCCGGCGAAAGGATGACGCGGTGGCGCAGTGCAGGTACCGCGAGCGCCTTGACGTCGTCGGGGATGACGTAGTTGCGGCCGTCGAGCGCGGCTCGGGCTCGCGCCGCCCTGGCCAGCATGGCGCCGGCGCGCGGGCTGGCGCCGACTTCAAGGTCCGGGCTTTCGCGCGTGCCGCGCACAAGCGCCGCGATGTAGCCGACCACGTCGTCGACCAGCGTGACGCCGCCCACCGTCGCCAGCGCCGCCTCGAGTGTCTTGCGATCGGTCCGCGCCGTGATGCCGTATTGCTCGATATTGTGCGAGGCCGAGCCGCCGCCGTGATGGACGATGATGGCGCGTTCTTCCTGCGCATCCGGGTAGCTCACACGGTGCTTGAACAGGAAACGGTCGAGCTGCGCCTCGGGCAGCGGATAGACGCCCTGATGCTCGATCGGGTTCTGTGTCGCCACCACCATGAAGTTCTTGCCGAGCGAGTGCGTCGTGCCGTCGAAGGTGACGGCGTGCTCCTGCATGGCTTCCAGCAGTGCGGCCTGCGTCTTCGGCGGCGTGCGGTTGATCTCGTCGGCGAGCAAGAGGTCGCAGAAGATCGGGCCGCGCGTCAGCGTGAACTGGCCGGTCTGGAAATTGTAAATGTTGGAGCCGACGATGTCGCCGGGCATCAGGTCGGGCGTGAACTGGATGCGCCCATAGGCGACGCCCAGCGCCTGCGCGAAGCAGCGCGCGGTCATCGTCTTGGCGGTGCCCGGCGGACCTTCGAGCAATATATGCCCGCCCGCGAACAGCGCCGTCAGCATCAGATCGACCGTGTCGCGCTGACCGGTGATCGCTTTCGCCACTTCTTCCCTGATCGCGGTCGCCAGGGCCTTCACTTCATCGACGTTCACCGAGCCTCCTTGCCGTCCAGTTATGCAGCTCTTCCGCTGCTTCATGCATTCCGGCCAAACTATTGGAATCGTTCGCAACCTTGAAGCGCGCTGTGAAGCCGTGCGCTTCGCTCTTGTCGCGGGAATCCAGCCAGCGGTCGAGCGCCTCGCCCTGCAGCCCGTGCGGCGCGCCGAGCAACGCGGCGGCGCGTTGGCGCATCAGCGCCGCGTAACGGTCGCCAAGTTCTTGCAGCCGGCCGGCACGCTTCAACAACATCGCCGTGGTGTCGACCAGCGCCCGCTTGCCGAAGGCAATGGCGCGGCCTTCGGTTCGCGGCGGGCCGAACCGGCCAAGCCCATGCAGGAACGCAAGGGCCGCCGCAGTCAGCACCGACAGCGTCAGCGCCAGGAAGGGCGGCTCGACCAAGAGCTTGGCGAGATCGTAATTCTGGCCGATGCCGTGCAGCGTCAGGTCGAACATCACCGCGCCCTTGGCGGGCTCGAGCATGGCGATCATGTCGAGCGCCGCGGCCGCTTTTTGTGGGTCCTTCAGCGCCGCGTTGTTGATGAGATCGGGATCGGTCAGGATGTAGAAGGGCTCGTTGTCGAGCTCGGCCAGAATGGCCTTGCCATCGCCCGCCGAGATCAGCGGATGCTCGTCGGCCACCCACTGCAGCTCATCGGGCACAGCGATCTTGCGGCCTTGAACGTCGATCCGATCGACCGTTGGCTTGCCTTCACCAAGCTTCGCCTTGGCGAGCCGGCCGAGCCAGTCGTTGACCACCGTGCTCGGCAGCCGCTCGACCTTTGTCTCCCAGCCGTCATGGCCCAGCAATGGCATGGTTTGCCATTTGGGCAGCACGAACAGCGTGTCCTTGCCCGAGCGCAGCTTGACGATGCGCTGGAGCGCCGCCGGGTCGCTTTCCGGCGCGATGGTGACGATCAGCAGGAAGGTGGACGCCAAAGCAGATTCCAGGTCCTTCTCGCCGCGCGCCATCGGCGGCGCCTGTCCGTTGGTCAGCTTCAGCCATTCGACAAGCCCGGCATAGCCGGTGCCGCCCTTGGAAAGCGGCGTGCTCCCGCCTTCGGGCTGGCGGAAATCCGGGGCGTAGGTCGAGAGGAGAAAGAATCCGGCGGCCGCCAGCAGGCTGGCGAAGATGCCCCAGAACAGCGTCCTGCGGCTGAACGGCGCCTCGGCTGCGTCTGTCGCCTCCGCGCTCATGCCCAGGCATCCCGGAAGGCGAAGCGCTCATAGGCGCCGCGCGCCTGCTGCCAGCCTTCGGCGCCGACTGGCCGGCGGGCGAACAGCGCGGCCTCGACGATGCGCGCGATCTCGCTGAAGGCCGTGCGGGGGCGGGTGGGGATCGAGCCCGCGGCGGCGATGTCGCGCGCGGTCAGCGATGGGCGCAGGAAATCGGGCAGGCGGGTGGCGATGTCGGCGACACTGCGGCGTAAAAGCAGGTGCACCGCCTCGTCATAGTCGCCGCGCGCGGCGAGCGTATCGGCCTCGGAGAGCAGGATCTGCGCAGCGCCTGCATCCGGGCGCCATTCTTCTTGCGCCTCCGCCTCCTTGCGGGCGCGCCGCCACGGCAGCCGCCAGGCGACACCCTTCGCTTCGAGCATGAGCAGGAACACGATGATCGCGACGCCCGTGATCACCGCGCCCCAGAACAGATAGATCATGTAAGGGCCGATCTTCGCCAAGGCTTCCAGCAAAGGCTTCAGCCATTCCGGCGGTTCCGGCCGCACCAGCCCCGGCAGGTCGAACTGGATCGAATCGTCCGCCAGCAGCTGCTTGTGCATCTTGGCCAGCCATTCGGCGTCGGCCGTGCCCGGCTCTGTCACCCGCGCGTTCCCCCTGCAACCTGCGGTTCGGCTCCGACACTGGCAATATGCCTAGACAATTGCAAGTGCACTGGACGCGGCCCGTCAATCTTGGCAAATTTACTTTGAAGTCGCCGAATTGGATGCGGCGGCTCGGGGGAAACTATCATGACCACTGCGACATTGGGACGACCCGGCAGATTCGAGATCGGCAGGGTATTCAACACTACTTTCGGTGTGATTACGCGCAACATCGGGCTTTGCGTTGGATTGGCCCTGCTCTTTTCGGGGCTGCCGACATTTCTTTTTCAGCTCTGGAATGAAGCTCGGATGAGTAAGTTGGCAGGCGTCGATTCGTCCAACCTCGCGCTGGCCGAGCCGAATGTGGTGATCCGGGATTCACTCTTCACCTTTGCCTTTGGTCTTGTTTATTTCCTTCTATCGCTACTGCTGCAGTCGGCCCTGGTCAGGGCAACGATCGAAGACCTGAACGGCAAGAAGCCCGGCTTCGGCGACAGCATTCAGATTGCCCTTCAGTGCCTTTTGCCCACGATCGGCATCGGAATTTTGGTCGCCCTCGGCACTGGCATCGCCTCCTTGGCGCTGCTGGTGCCCGGCATCATCTTGTGGCTTGGCTGGTCGGTATCCGTACCCGTTCTGGTGCAGGAGCGTCGCGGTGTTTTCGGCTCGATGTCGCGCAGTCGGGCGCTGGCCAAGGGCAACCGTTGGTCTCTCTTCGGCCTGTTCGTCATCCTTTTCATACTGGCAATGGTCATCCAGGCGGTTCTTGGCACCTTCGTTTATCTCTTTGGCGACGGCATTATCGGTTCCGTAGTCGGTGCCGTGGTTTCCGCGGTGATGTCGACGGTTATGTCCACGGCGACAGCCGTCAGCTATGTCGAACTGCGCCAGGTCAAGGAAGGCACCAGCGTCGACGAACTGGCGGAGATTTTCTCGTAGCGAAGCGATCACCGCCGTCCTCCGATGAGGGCGGCGGCCAGCTACGTCAGTGACAGCAGCCGTGCCTTGATCGCACGCTCGTGCGGCATAGGCAGGACGAGGTGATCGGCACATCCACCCTGCCAAGTGCTGTGGCAAGTTTCGCCTCGAGGCCGGGCAGTTCCTCGCTCTCGCCGCGCCGCTTCAGGCATTCGACCAGCCCGTGCAGCGCCCAGACCTTGTCCGGGTGCTCCGCGCAGCGCTGGACCGCGCCGCTGAGGCCAAGGTCGTCGCGACAGGCCTCCGCTGCGTGGCCCTGGTCGAGGAGAAGTGCGGCCAGCGCGCGGCGTGGCGCAAACGCTTCTCAGCTATCGAACCGTGCCGGACGAAACGGCTCGAGCAACAGACTGGGCGTGCCGCTGACGATCTCGCCGGCGAGCAATTCGCCCGCGACGAGGCCAAGCGTTGCGCCGCTGTGGCTGAAGACGACATGGTAGCCGGGAATGCCGGTCAGCTGCCCGATCACCGGCTCGCCGTCCGCCGGAATGGGCTTCGGCCCCATGTGATGACTTTCCAGCGCCAGCGTCGGGTTGCCTTCAAGCACTTTCGAGGCTTCCTCAAGCAGCCCAGCGATCGTTGACGGCTTTGCCTCGTAAGTGCGGTCGTCGTGCACGATGACTTCATCCTCGGACCAGGCCGAGTCGAGCGCGAAGGCGCCGTTCGGCGTCGGCCGGATGGCGACGCGCGGCGTGTTGAGCACGGCCCGCAGCGGATGCCGGACCGGTTTGCTGATGACGAGCAGCGCGCGCGTCGTGCCGTCGCCGATGCGCTTGCCCACCTTGGCCGCCATGCCGGGGACGGCCGGGCCCGTCGCGACGACAACGGCATCGGCATCGAGCATCTGACCCGAAGCCGTCCTCACGCCGCTGACCCGGCCATTGACGAGGGTGACGTCGGCGGCACCGGCGTCGGTGACAAGCTGGCCGCCGCTGTCGCGAAATTCCTTTAGCAACCGGCCGATGAGCGACGGCAGATCGACCCAGCCTTCGCCGGCATTGAAGATCGCACCCTGCGGTGACACGGCGCCGGCGTCGACACCCGGCGTGACGGCGGCGATTTCGCCCGGCGCGAGCAGTCGTGTCTCATAGCCGATCTCCTGTTCGTGACGGAAGATTTCCTTGATCTGGTTGGAAGCGTCGTCGGCGTCCCAGGTGAGCCCGCCATCGAGGCGCAGCCAGGCGCCGCAGTCGTGCTTTGTCGCAAATGCCCTGTGGCGCTCGATACCCTGCATGCGGAGCTTGTGGTAGGCCACCGACCGCTTTCGCGCCGAATTTAGCCAGGCGAGCGAGCGCGACGATGCGCCGTTGGCGACCGGGCCATCATTGACGATGGTCGTCTCCGCGCCCAGCCGGGCGAGATGGACGGCTGTGGAAACGCCGAAGATGCCGCCGCCGATGACGGCGACCTTGAGGGCGGATTTATAAGTCATGAATGCAGCTTTCGATGATCAGACAGTTGGTGTTCGGGATTATGCTCGGGTACGGCCGCGCGACGGCATCGTTCACAGCACCTCGGCGAGGAATTGCTTGAGCCGGGGACTCTTCGGCCTGTCGAAGATTTCCGCCGGCGGGCCGACCTCGACGATGCGGCCCTCGTCCATGAAGGCGACCTGATCCGCCACCTTGCGGGCAAAGGCCATCTCATGGGTGACGACGATCATCGTCATGCCGCGCCGGCCGAGATCGGCCATCAGGTTGAGCACGCCCTTGACGAGTTCGGGGTCGAGCGCGCTCGTCACCTCGTCGAACAGGATGACCTCGGGGTCCATGGCCAGCGCGCGGGCGATCGCCACGCGCTGCTGCTGGCCGCCCGACAGGCGGCTCGGCCGGTACTCCGCGCGCGCGGCAAGGCCCACCTCGGAGAGGCGCGCTTCGGCCAGGCGCCGTGCCTTGCTTCCCGCCATGCCCTTGATCTTGGTCAGCGCCAGCATGACGTTCTCGATCGCCGTATGGTTGGGGAACAGGTTGAAATGCTGGAAGACCATGCCGATGCGCCGGCGCAGCGTTTCCGGCTTCATCGCCAGGATGCTCTCGCCGTCGAGCAGCACGTCGCCGGCCTTGGGTTCGACGAGCCGGTTGAGGCAGCGCAGCAGCGTCGATTTGCCGGAGCCCGAAGGGCCGATGACGCAGGTGACGGTTCCCGGCTCGACCTTGAGCCGGATCTTTCTCAGCACCTGCAACTCGCCATAGGCCATGTCGAGATCGCGCACTTCGAGGCTGCCGGCCTTGACGGCGGGCCGTGCCACCTCGTGACGGGGCTTGCCCGCCGTGTCCTTCAACTCGCCGACCTCGACGAGACCGCTGACGACGCCGCCAGGCTTTTGCTTGCCGAGCCGCAGGCGGTTGTCGAGGTGGTTGACGACGTGGGTCAGCGGCACGGTGATGATGAGGTAGAACATGCCGGCCAGGAGCAGCGGTGACAGATTGCCGGTGACCACCGCCTGGTCCTGGCCGATGCGGAAGATCTCGCGCTCGGAGGCGAGCAGGCCGAGGAAGTAGACGAGACTGGAATCCTTGACGTTGCCGATGAACTGGTTGACCAGGGCAGGAAGCACGCGGCGCACGCCCTGCGGGATCACGATCAGCCGCATGCCCTGGCCGTAGCTCATGCTGAGCGCGCGGCAGGCTTCCATCTGGCCGCTTTCGACGCTCTGGATGCCGGAGCGGAAGATCTCGCCGATATAGGCGCCGGCAATCAGGCTGAGCGCCACGATCCCGAGCGGGTAAGGGGAGGGCCCGAAAATCTCGCGGCCGATGCGGGCGAAGCCTTGCCCGATCAGAAGAATGGTGAGGATCGCCGGCAGCCCGCGAAAAATGTCGGTGTAGATGCGCGCGGGGAGCCGCAGCCAGGCCGAGCGTGAGATGCCCATCACGGCAAGCACCATGCCGATGAAGATGCCGAGCACCGTCGATGCCGCGGCGAGGATCAGGGTGTTCTTCAGCCCGACCGCAAACAGCGCCGGCAGCACCGAGGCCATCGCATCCCAGTCGAAGAAACTGCGCTGAAGATTTTCTAACCAATCCATCCGTCAACCTGCCTTGCGCGGCGGCGCGACCACCGCGCGCGATCTCTCACGGCCTGCCGAAAGGGGCCGCCGGCATTCGCGCCGGCGGCCGAGCGCGGCTCAGTTCTTCTTGGGGAGATATTGCTCCGGCATCGGCGATCCGGGGAACCATTTCTGGTAGAGGTCGCGCCAGGTGCCGTCCTGCATGGCTTCGTGAATGCCCTTGTTGAGCGCTTCGCGGAAGGCGTCGTTGCCCTTGCGCACGACGAAGCCCGCGGGAGCGTCGAAAGACGGGATGTTGATCGCGATCTTCAGGGCCGGATAGCGTTCGCCATATTGTTTTGCCGCCTCATAGTCGAGGAAATGCCCGTCGACCGTGCCGTTGTTGAGCGCGGCTATGGCCGAGTTGTTGTCCGGGAACCTCACCAGGTCTGTGTTCTTGAAGTTCTTGCTGGCGTAGATCTCCTGCAGCGTGCCCTGGACGACGCCGAGGCGCTTGCCGGCCAAACCCTCCGGCGAGGTGATCTTGGGGTCGGACGTCAGCACCGACAGGTAGCCGGCGAGATAGCCGTCGGAGAAATCGACCGTCTTCTTGCGCTGCTCCGTCGTTCCTATTGCCGCGACCGCGACGTCGAAGCGCTGGTTGGCGACCGAGGGCATCAGCGCCGAGAATTCCTGGCCGGTGAAGGTCACCTGATCCGGCTTGAAGCCCATCCGGCCCACCACGTTCTGGAAGAATTCGAGGTCGAAGCCGGTAAACTTGCCGTCGGTGGTGGTGAAGGCATAGGGCTTGGCATCGCCCATCGTGCCGACGCTGATCGTCTTGGCATCGATAAGATTGTACGGGTTGTCCGCCGCCCAAGCCTCGGGCAGCGACAGGGCGGCAAGCGCGACTGCGAAGACGAAAGAGCCGATGCGCTGCCGCCGGCTCGATGTGAAAAGACCTCTGATGTTCATGGCTGTTCTCCACTCTGACGATCAGTTCGTGCGCGGGGCGTAGCGAACAATTTCGATACGGCCTGCGATCCGACGCTTCGGGCGTTCTTTTTCTTGTGAGACCGGTCTCAAGTTACGAGTGAGACCGGTCTCTTGACATTTGTAGGCACGGGAACGACGATCCGTCAAACGAATTTGAAAGCGACTTTTCCACAATGAAGCGCCCACCCAAGGCCCCCTCCGTCACCGTCAGCGACGTCGCACGCGAGGCGAAGGTTTCGAAGGCGACCGCCGCGCGGGTGCTTGGCGGCTATGGCCGGGTGAGCAAGACGGTCCGCGCTGCCGTGCTCGAAGCGGCGAAGGCGCTCGACTACCGGCCGAATGAGCTGGCGCGCAGCATGACCACCGGCCGTTCAGGCAGCATCGGCGTCGTCGTCGGCGACATCGAGAACCCGTTCTTCTCGCTTGCGGTGCGCGGCATAAGCGACGTCGCGCGCCTGTCGGGCATCAACGTCATCCTGGCCAATTCTGGCGAGGAGATCGAAGCCGAGAAGAGCGCGATACGCGTTCTGTTGGCAAAGCAGGTCGACGGCCTGATCGTGACGCCCGCCCAGTCCGGAGATATCGCCCACCTCAGGGAGATTGCTTGCCCGTTGGCACTGCTCGACCGGGCATTGCCGGAGCTCGATGTCGACACCGTCACCGTCGATGACCGCAATGCGGCCCTGCGGGCCACGCGCATGCTGACGCAGGCCGGGCACCGCAGGATCGCCTATGTGACCGCCGCTCTATTGTCCGGGGATTTTCGCGGCGCCGAGTCGAGGATCAACACCTCCACTGTGCGCGAGCGCATCCTGGGCTTCCTCGAAGCCTGCCGCGAAGCCGGCATAGAGGGGGCGGAGCGCAACATTCATTTCGGCAGCGGGCGATCGGACAGCGCGCACGCGGTGCTGCAACGTCTGCTCCGGGATGCCGGACGGCCGACGGCGATCCTTGCGTCCGACAGCGTCGTGGCGCTCGATCTGTTCAAGGCGATCCGCGAATGCGGGCTCAGCATTCCGAGCGACATATCGCTGATCACCTTCCACGACGCCGACTGGACGAGTGTGACGACGCCGCCGATCACCGTCATCGACCAGCCGGTTTATGCATTGGGGAAATCCGTGGCGGAGCTCTTGATCCGCCGCCTGAAGGGCGATGATCGGCCGCCCGAGTGGATCGTCCTGCCGACGACGATCATCGAACGGATGTCGGTAGGCAGTCGCCCGAGCCAATCGGGCGATCGATCCGACTCATGAAAGCAGGTGCAAACCGGCCGGCGCGGCTCTGCTGAGCCACGCCGGCCGAGCCAGTCCCTGGGAGGATCAGGACTCCAGCCAGACCTTTTCGAAATGCTGCTCGAGCGCCTGGTGCTGCTCGCAGCCGTTCACGCCCTTGCGATAGGTGCGGTAGACCGAGCGCCAGTAGGGCTGGATGATGACGCCGGAGTCGCGCAAATTCTGCTCGATCTTGGCCATGATCTCCTTTCGCGCCGCCGCGTCGGGCGTCGCCAGCGCCTTGTCGAGAAGTTCGTCGAACTCCTTGTTCGAATAGGCGCTTTCGTTCCAGGCGGCGCCCGATTTGTAGGCGAGCGCCAGCACTTGGACGCCGAGCGGACGGCCGAGCCATTCTGTGCAGGAATAGGGGAACTTGCTCCAGTCGTTCCAGAAGGTCGCGGCCGGCAGCACGGTGCGCTTGATCTTGAGGCCGGCCTCGCGGATCTGGGCGGCGATGGCGTCAGCGGTGCTCTTCTGCCATTCGACGTCGACCGAGATCAGCTCGTATTCGTGGTCGGCCTTGCCGGATTCGGAGAGCAGCTTCTTGGCTTGATCGACATCGCGCTTGGCCGGTCCGATATCGGCGAATTCCGGATGCATCGGTCCGACGTGGTGGTTGTCGGCCGGTTTGCCCCTGCCGTCGAGGCCGAGCTTCAGCACCGCCGCATTGTCGACGGCAAGCTGGGCGGCGCGGCGCACCTTGACGTCGTCATAGGGCGCATTGCCGACATTGAAGCGCGCGACGATGGTCGAGCCGGTGGCGATCTCGGAGTTCTGCAGGCCCATCTGCTCGGTCTGCGACACGGCGTCCGAAGCGGTCTCGTGGTCAGTGTCGATCTCGCCGGATTCGAAGGCCGACAGCATGGCGTTGGGGTCGGAGCCGTAATCGACCCATTTGATGCCGTCGAGATAGAAGTCGCCCTTCCACCACGGCTTGTCCTTGCGCTTCACCTCGGCGCCCGTCTCGGCGTCCCAACTCACCAACTCGCAGGGGCCCGTGGTGATGGCCAAAGCCTTCTTCGGGTCGGCGTCGCCCTCATAGGAGCGGTGCATGATCAGCGCCGGATAGTCTGCCATGCCGGCGATCAGCGAGATGTCGGGCTTGGGCAGGTTGAGCTTGACGGTGTAGTCGTCGACCTTCTGGATGCCGCCGTCGACCGGCTTCTTGGTGTCGGCGTTGACCAGCGCGCCCATGCGGGCGGCGACCGAATTGCCGGCGACCGAAGCATCGCACCAGCGGTTGAGGTTGTGGATCACGTCGTCGGCATTGAAAGTGTCGCCGTTCGACCAGGTGATGCCCTTGCGCACATTGAGCGTGATCGTCTTGGCGTCGTCGCTGGTCTCCCAGCTTTCGAGCAGCCAGGGCTCGAAGGTGAAGTCGGTTTTCCAGCGCACCAGATATTCGTTGCAGTGGCGCGCGACGTTCGACATCTCGACGCCGTCGAAAGTGCGCGGATCCTTGAATCCCTTGACGTTCATCGCCACGCGCAGTGTGCCGCCGCGCTTCGGCTCCTCGGCGCGGGCGGGCGAGGGGGTAAGTCCGCCCAGCGCCAGGGCGCCGGCGGCGCTGACGCCGAGGCCTGCCATAAGCGCCAGGTATTCGCGCCGACTGATCGCGCCTGTCTTGAAATCGTCGGCGGTCGGCTTCGCCCGCGGGTGCAGTTTTCTGTCGGTCAGCATGAATTTCATCGTCGTTCCCTCTTGGTTGGGCGCGCGGTGTCGCCAGGTACAGGGCGGATGCGACCGCCGGGGCGCCGTTGCCTGCCGAGGAATGATAGGTCCGCTTTCCGCAGCGAAATGTTTGGTTTTCCGCAGTTCTTGTGCGCTGTTCCGCAGCTGATCTCCCCCCTTGAAGGGGAGATGTCGACGAAGGCGACAGAGGGGGTCGCCGCGCGTGAAGCGCCGGCGCCTTTCGCTATGAGAGAGAAGGTCGGCGATTTATGCGAGACGACCCCCTCTGGCCTGCCGGCCATCTCCCCCTCAAGGAGGGAGACCGCAGCCTCATCGTCCGGCGCCAAGCGCCCCAATATTCGCAATAATCCTCATAAACGCTTCTGCCGCGCGCGGCACCGTCGGGCGAGCGCGCAAAAAGCTGTGCACTAGCCGTTTCTCCTCGCGCCACCAGGCGCGGCCGCCGGCGGCCAGAATGCGGTCGCGATACGCCTCGCCGTCGGAGGATAGTGGATCGCATTCGGCGGTGACGATGACCGTCGGCGGCAAGTGGGAGAAGTCGCGGTCGCGGACCGGCGAAAACGTCGGGTCGTCGAGTGACTGCCCGGGCGCCGAGCGGACGCGGCGGTAGAAGTCGATATCGGCGAGCGTCAGCAACGGCGCCTCGGCGTGTTCGATGTAGGATCGCCCGGTCTCGTCGCCGCCCAGACCGGGATAGATCAGCACCTGGCCGATGGCATGCCTTGGATGATGCCGTGTCGCCTGCGCCACGGCGGCGGCGAGGTTGCCGCCGGCGCTTTCGCCGCAAAGCACGATCGGCAGCGTACCTGTCGCGGCGACCCATTCGAACACCGCAAGCGCATCGTCGAAGGAAGCAGGATGCAAATGCTCCGGCGCCAGCCGGTAGTCGGTGGAGACCACCTCGAAGCCGGTGCCGGCGCAGATTTCGGCGCAGATGTCGTCATGGCTGTCGAGATCGCCGAGCACGAAGCCGCCGCCGTGATAGTAGACGACGACTGCCGCTGCCACCTTGTCTGCCATCTGATAGCGACGGATCGGGATCGCATGCGCCGCCGTTGCGACGAGACCGTCACGGGTCGCCACACCTTCCGGACGCCCTTGGTGAAATGCGGCGCACATCCGGTCATAGACCGCGCGCTGCTCCGCGATCGGGGCGGCGACGATCTCCGGCGGGTACCAGCTGTTGACCTTGTCGATATAGTCCCAGAGCTCCGGATCGAGCAGGGCGGCATATTTGCCGCGCCTTACCGGATCGGCTGGGTCGCTGCTCATCGCCGTCAGAGCTCGGCGTATAGCCGCGCCGCGTTCTCGAAGGTGAAGCGCAGTGGCACCGAGCCCTCGACTTGCCACACGCTCACCGTATCGCCGGCCATCAGCCGGCAGGCGTCGAGCGTGTTGGTGACGGCGCCGCCATAGAGCCGGTTGGCGAGGTTGAGGATGGCGGTCTGGTGCATGGCGGCACTCGCGCTGCCGCAGGCGTCCTTGACCAGCAGAACGCGAAAACCGCGCGCCACCGCGTCCTTCACCGTGGCGTCGATGCAGGCTTCGGTCCACACGCCGGCAATGACCAGCCATTCGATGCCGGATGCCTTGAGCTTGTCGGCGAAGTCGTTCTTGCCGAAGGCGCTGGCTTCCTGCTTGAACAGTATCGTTTCATCGTCTTGCGGCGCGACCTCATGGCAGATCGCTGTCAGCGGATCGTCCTTGTCGGAGAAAGCCGACTTGCCGCTCTCGTCAACGGGATGGAACGGCCGCGCTTCGGCCAGGTCGACGATATAGGCCCAATGGTGGAGCGGCACGAAATTGCGCCGCGCCGCGTCTTGCAGCCGCTGGACGTTGGCGAGGATGTCGGCAAACCCCTCGACCAGATAGCGCTTGTCCTTGCGATGCTCCTCCTGGAGATCGATGAACACCGCGGCCACCGTGCCGCGCCGGATGGAAATGGGCGTTTTCATGCGGAATGTGCTGTCGGTGCGTGGGTGCTACTTGTCAAGAAATTCGTCTTCATACGGGAAACGCGAGAGCAGCTCCGTCCCCGTCTCGGTAATGAGAATCTCGTCCTCCAGCTTGACGCCCTCGCGGCCGCCTTTCTCGCCGATATAGCTTTCGACGCTCACCACCATTCCTGGCACGATGATACCGTCGCGGCCGTAGGTCTCGTAATCCATCGAATGCGCGATGAACGGCGTCTCGCCATGCATGCCGACGCCGTGCATGACCGAGGTGTAGCGCTGGTCGACGAAGCGATCCGGGATCTTCCAAGCCTTCTCGGCGATCTCGCGGAACGCCATGCCGGGCTTCACGATCCCGATGTTGTGCTGAACCTGGTCGTGCGCCATGCGGTAGAGCGACTTCTGGTAAGGGGTCGGCTTGCCCGGGCCGCAGCGGAAGGTGCGCGAGAAATCGGAATAATAGCCGTAGCAGCCGATCGTGTCGGTATCGAGCGCGACCAGTTCGCCCGGCCTGATCTTGCGGCCGCTCGCCTCGTTGAACCATGGATTGGTGCGCTGTCCGGAGGTGAGCAGCCGGGTCTCGATGAACTCGCCGCCCTGGCGGATCACCTCGTGATACATGATGGCGAACAGCTCGTTTTCGGAAACGCCGGGCTTGATCGCCTCGCGCACGGCGGCCACCGCGGCTTCAGCGCCCGCCATCGAGGCCTGCAGGCACTTCACCTCCTCCGGCGTCTTCACCGCGCGCACCGCCAGGATCTCGCCCTGGCAGTCCTTCACCTCGCAGCCGCGCTTTTCCAGCGCCAGCGCCTGCAGGTGGCTGCAGCGGTCGAGGCCGAGCTTCATCGAGCCGCCGCCATGCTTCTTCAAAAGCTCGGTGATCTCGTCCGCGAACGGCCCGGCGGTCTCGTCGTCGCGGCCGGAGACGGATGACCAGACGAGCTTCGACGGCCGCGCCTCGTCGATCGTGTCGAGCACCATCGAGACATGATAGCTCTGCGGATATTCGAACAGCACGACCGGCCCTTCGGTCGGGATGAAGAAATAGCGGGTCGAGTTGCGCAGGAAATAGCCGAACATGTTGCGCGAGCCGGTGGCGTAGCGCTGGTTGTAGGGATCGAACAGCACGACCGCGCCATAGCCCGCCTCGCGCATCCATGCGCGTAGCTTGGCCAACCGCCCCTTGCGCAGCGCGTCGGCGTCGATGAAGGACGGCTCGGTATCGGAAAGCCACATGCCGCCGGCGGGATCGGCCGCCGCCGGATGGCGCATGCGGTCCTTGAAGTCCACATCCTCGGTGCTGTCGGGATCGAATACGACGATGCTCATGGGAGGCCTCCTGTTCTCGCGAACATAGCCGGGCCGTGGACGATCGCTATGCGGAATCCCGCAGATGTTGTGCTGAGTGCCGCACCAACTGCTTCGTCACCCAACGCTGGCGGGACAGCACCCCCCTCTGGCCTGCCGGCCATCTCCCCCGCAAGGGGGGAGATCAGCCATCACAGCCGCTTTCGCCAATCTCCAGCGTCGAAAAGGGAAAGCCGGCGCCGAAGCTGCCAATCTCCCCCCAAGTGGGGGAGATGTCCGGCAGGACAGAGGGGGGCGCTGTCCCGCCGACGTCTCACCACGACAGCGCGCACCACCTAATGCCGCCGCATCGCCTTCGGCGCCTGCCCATGCTCCTCGCGAAACGCCCTTGCAAAGCTCGACATCGAAGCAAATCCGCAGGCCAAAGCGACATCGCGCACCATCAGCGTCGAATGCGCCAACAGGTCTGCAGCGCGCTTCAGCCGCAGCCGCCGGTAGTAGCCATTGGGCGAGATATCCAGCTCGGCGCGGAAATTGCGCTCGAGCTTGTCGGACGACACGCCCAGACGCTCGGCGAGGTCGGCCATGCCGAGCCGCTCCTCGACCGCATCCTCCATGATGGCGATGGCCGATAGCACCAGCTCGTTCTGGACGCCTGTGCGCAGGCGAAGCGGCATCAGCTTGCGGTCGATGCTCGACCGCAACGGTGAATGCACGAACCATTCGGCGACGCCCGCCGCGAGCTCGGCGCCGTAGTCGCGGGTGATGATCTCCAGCATCATGTCGAGGCTGCCGACGCCGCCGGCCGAGGTGAAGCGCTTGCGGTCGATCACGAAGAGGTCGCGCCGAAGCTCGATGTCCGGAAAAGCCTCGGTGAAAGCAGCCTGGCTGGTCCAGTGCAAGGTGCAGGCGTGCCCGTCGAGGAGGCCCGCGCGGGCGAGGAAGAACGCCGCATCCGCCACTGCGCCGATATGCGCACCGCCGCGCAGGCTCTTCCTGATCCAGCCCATCGCCTCGTCGGCCACGACGTGGTCGGCGTCGCCGCCGGAACAGACGACGATGCGGTCGACCTTCGGCGCGTCCGCCGCGGAAAAGCCGGGCTGGATGACGACGCCATTGGAGGCTTCGACCGTGCCCGGTTCGGCGCCGACGATCACCCAGCGGTAGCAGTCGCGCCTGGCAAGAATGTTGGCGCAGCGCAGCGGCTCGATGACGGAAGAAAACGCCATCATCGGAAAGCCGGAGAAGACCAGCACGGCGAAGGTGAGAGGCGCTTCGCTCCCCGACGGTTTTGCCTGGTTCGGCGCAGTCATGACTGGCGGCCGTAGCGCGGCAGCACGATGTCGGCGGTGAGCGGCGCGAGCTCCATGCCGCTTGCCAGCTCCGGGCTCAGCCAGATCATTTCCTCGATCTCGGCTGCCGGCATCGGCTTGCCGGCAATTGCCAACTCGAAAAGCTCGGCCTCGACGCGGGCATCCGGTTCGTTGGCGGCGGGCGCCGAGAAGGAACCCAGATGCGAAGCGATCGTTGGGTCGACGACGATGCCCAATTCCTCCCGCAATTCGCGTGCAAGAGCGGCGGCTGGCGCCTCGCCCGGCTCGATCTTGCCGCCGGCCTGCATGAAGGTGCTGGTGCCGCGCTTGCGCACCAGAAGCAGCTTGCCGCTGTCGTCGCGGATCACGGCGGCGGCGATCCGAATCGTCCTGACCCCGACGGTCTTGGCATCGCTGGAAGTCACGATAGGCTGTTTCCTGACGGCGGCTTTGGTGGCAGAGAGGGCGGGACTGTAGCGGGCGCATCCGCGCCCTTGCAACGGAGAACAACCAGGATGTTTGCGGCAACCGCAATCGACACGAGCAACAAGCCGGCCTTCTACAATGAGTTGGCCGTGCAACTGAAAGCGCTGCTGGAAGGCGAGGGCGATTCCATCGCCAACGCCGCCAACACTTCGGCGCTGATCTACCAGATGGTGCCCGACCTCAACTGGGCCGGCTTCTATTTCCTGCAATCCGACGAAGAGCTGGTGCTGGGACCCTTCCAGGGCAAGCCCGCCTGCGTGCGCATCGCGGTCGGCAAGGGCGTCTGCGGCACGGCCGTCGATCTCGGCATGTCGATGCTGATCAAGGACGTGCACGATTTTCCCGGCCACATCGCCTGCGATGCCGATTCGCGCTCGGAACTGGTCGTGCTGCTGCGCGACGCGGACGGCGTGTTCGGCGTGCTCGACCTCGACAGCCCGCTCCCCGGCCGCTTCGACAGGCAAGACCAGGCCGGCATCGAGAAGCTGGCAGCGATCTATGTCGCTGCGAGTTCCCTTGAGGACTAGGCGAGCTTTACCAACGATAGGCTGAAGCCCGCGATGAAGATGAAGGCCGTGAAGGCCAGCATCAGCGGGCGCAGGCCGCGCGAGCGCAGCTCCGAGATGTCGGCCTGAAGGCCCATGGCGGCGAGCCCCATGGTCAGCATGATCTGTGCGGAAAGAGCAACCGCCGAATGAACTTGCGCCGGGATCGCCACCAGGCTGTTCAGCGCCACGACCGCGACGAAGGCCACGACGAACCACGGCATCGGCGGCTTGGCGGCGGAAGCGTCAGTGCTGCCGCGGCGCGCCATCAGGCCAAGCGCGATCACCATCGGCGCCAGCATGGCGACGCGTGTCAGCTTGGCGACGGTCGCGGTCTCGCCAGCTACAGCGCCGTTCTGGAAGCCGGCGCCGATCACCTGGGCCACCTCGTGGATCGAGGCTCCGGCCCACAGGCCGAACGTGTGCTGGCCGAGGCCGAACAGAGGCGCCAGCAGCGGGAAGCCGAGCATGGCGACGGTGCCGAACAGTGTGATCGCGGCGACGGCGTAGGTAACGTCTTCGTCGCGGGCATCGGTGACGATGTTGGTGGCGACGATCGCGGAGGCACCGCAGATCGACGTGCCGGCCGCAATCAGCTGCGCGAGCTTGGCATCGACGCCGATCAGCCGCCCCAGTGTCACGGTGAAGAAGAAGGTCGCGCCGAGCGTCGCCGCAACGATGCCGACGCCGCCGAAGCCGATGCCCGCCACCTGGCCGAGCGTAAGCTGGAAGCCGAGCAGCACGATGGCGAAGCGCAACAGCCGGCGCTGCGCAAAAGCGATCCCGGCCTTGGCGTGCACGGGCGTGCCGAGCACGTTGGAATAGACCATGCCGGCGACGACCGCGAGGATCATCGGGCTGAATAGGGTGAGCCCGGAGAGGTTGCGCGCCGAATAGGCGACGCTGGTGATCATCGCCACGAGCACGATACCGGGGACGATGCCGGCCCAAAGCGAGGCCAGGCTCCTGCCTACGGGTCTGGCCGAATTCAGGCCGTTTGGAAGATCGTTCGCGGTGGCGGGCAGGAAAGACAACTGAATTCTCCAGGCGAGTTCGCCGGGGAAATGGCATTCCAGAACCAATCTTTCCAACGAATTATTCGAGTTATAATGATCGAGTTTCCAGAACGATTTGGTCACGCAGACAGATCGCCAGGATGGAGCGATGCAATCGTCGTCGGCGAGGCTGGCTTGACAGCGCCCCGGCGCCCGGTCCAGCTTCGCGCCATGACCGCCTTTTTCGCAAATCCGCAGCGACGTCGCCGTTCGAAGGAGCGGCAAGCTGATTGCGTGAGGACAAAGGCCGGCTAGCAAGCCATCCGGTTCGTCCATCCCAGCCCCGCCCATCGCAACGATCGGCGGGTTTTTTGCATTTTGGAGTCTCTGAATGAACGTCGTTTCTTCCATCGAATTTCGGCCGGCCGCGCCGGCGGATGCCGCCGCCATCAAGATCATCGTGCGCGCGGCCTATGCCAAATGGGTGCCGGTGATCGGCCGCGAGCCTTTGCCGATGCGCGCCGACTACGACAAGGCGCTGGGCGAGCACCAGTTTGAGCTCGCCGTCGAGAACGGCCGCATCGTCGGCCTGATCGAAACCATGGCGCATGACGATCACATCTGGATCGAGAATGTCGCCGTGGCGCCGGAAGCGCAGGGCAGGGGGATCGGGCGGAAGCTGCTCGACAGCGCCGAGCACAAGGCTATCGAGGCCGGCTGCCGGGAACTCAGGCTACTGACCAATGGCGCCTTCCGAACCAATGTGCGGCTCTACCGCAGCCATGGCTACACGATCGATCGCGAAGAACCGTTCATGAACGGAACGACGGTCTATATGAGCAAGAGGTTGGCGCCTTAAGCCTTGTCCTCATGGATGTCGTTTTCCCGAAATCGCTGCACAGTTTCGGGCGGTATGCATCGGGAATTCAACGTGGCTCAGTCACCTGCGCTTGCGTTTGACAGGGCGGTTGCCGCATCGTTATTTCTGACGATATACGACGATTACCTCGCCACATCGAAGCGCGGCGGCCCACAGGGAGCGAAAGCATGTCACACGATCTGCAGTTCTATATCGACGGCGCCTGGGTCGACCCTGTGGTGCCGAACAATTTCGACGTCATCGACCCATCAACTGAGGACGCTTTCGCGCAGATTTCGCTCGGCACCAAACTCGACGTCGACAAGGCGGTGGCCGCCGCCAAGCGCGCCTTCGCTACGTTCGGCTTCACCGAGGTCGAGGAGCGGCTCGAGATCCTCAACCGCGTCATCGAAATCTATAAGAAGCGCAGCAAGGATCTCGCGCTCGCCGTCTCGCGCGAGATGGGCGCGCCGCGCCAGATGGCGCTGGACAGCCAGGTCGGCGTCGGCCAGGCGCATCTGGAAAAGATGGCTGAGGTGCTGAAGACGTTTCAGTTCCGCCATGTCAGAGGCTCGTCGCTGATCGTCAAGGAGCCGATCGGCGTCGTCGGCCTGATCACGCCGTGGAACTGGCCGCTCAACCAGATCACCTGCAAGGTGGGCCCGGCTCTCGCCGCCGGCTGCACCATGGTGCTGAAGCCGTCCGAGATCGCCCCGCTCGACGCCATCATCTTCGCCGAGATCATGGACGAGGCCGGCGTGCCTAAGGGTGTGTTCAATCTCGTCAACGGCGATGGCCCGACCGTCGGCCAGGCTTTGGCCAGCCACCCGGATGTCGACATGATGTCGTTTACGGGTTCGACCCGCGCGGGCATCCTGGTCGCCAAGGCGGCCGCCGACACGGTCAAGCGCGTGCATCAGGAGCTTGGCGGCAAGTCGGCCAACATCCTGTTCCCCGATGTCGATCTCGAAAGGGCGGTCACCAAGGGCGTCGCCGGCTGCTTCGGCAACAGCGGCCAGTCCTGCAACGCGCCGACCCGCATGTTCGTGCCGCACGACCGGCACGACGAGGCGGCCGGCTATGCCAGGAAGGCGGCGGAAAAATTCACCGTCGGGCCGGCCGATGCGCCGGGCGTGAAGCTCGGCCCGGTGGTCAGCCAACTGCAGTTCGACAAGATTCAAGGACTGATCCAGAGCGGCATCGACGAGGGCGCAACCCTGGTGGCCGGCGGCACCGGCCGCCCGGCAGAACTCAACCGCGGCTATTATGTGCGCCCGACCGTCTTCGCCAACGTCACGCACGACATGCGCATCGCCAAGGAAGAGATTTTTGGACCGGTGCTGTCGATCATGCCTTACGACACGGTCGAGCAGGCGATCGAGCAGGCCAACGACACCGTCTTCGGCCTTGCCTCCTACATCCAGGCCAAGGACATCGAGAAGGCGCGCCAGGCGGCCGCCCGCATGCGCTCCGGCAATGTCTACATCAACTATCCGACCTGGGACGCCGGCCTGCCCTTCGGCGGCTACAAGCAATCCGGCAACGGCCGCGAGTACGCCGAATACGGGCTGGAGGATTTCCTCGAGATCAAGGGCATCGCGGGGTATCAGGCGGCAGAGTAGGTTTGAGGCGGCGGCTCCGATGCGAACCGGAGGGCGCAGCTTGGCCGCGCTCTTCTCGTTTGGACCACCATCGACCCTCTGATTGCACAGGATGTCTGACTGGCGAACAGGAGGCAGAGTGAGATCTGCAAAGCGATCTGCTCACATATCGATCGCTGATGCTCCGCTGCCATGTGCAATGGATGTCATCGCCAAATCCGATTTATGTGGACAAAACTTTTCTCTGTGTAGCTAGCGACGTTCTCCCAAGTTGATTCAGACTATGCTCGTGAGAGTTTGGTTTCAGGGGCAGGGGTGGCAATGGATATTGTTCACGTATATCGGTCAGCACAGACTGCTTTTTCAAAAGTTACAATTGCTATGGCGGCAGGTATAATTCAAGCAGCTCGATCTGATATCGCTACTTTTCAAAAATGGAAGGAGAATTACATAAAGATTTTTGAGAGTATGCAATTCAGCGAGAGGCGTGTACTGTTAGAACTAAAACAGTACAATCTGCTCCTTTACGTATATGATAGGTTAAAGAGTAACATATATGTTTTACTAACGAACGATGATGTGCAAACAATTGCAAATGTTGAACAATTTTTAAACCAGTTTATTCGGTCTATAGGTCCGTATATCGATAACTACATAGCTTCAGCGGCAGAAAAAGTATCTGACGTGAAGCCAAAACTATCGATAGTTTTCCCGCTTGGGGTCAATAGAAGCACCACTGCCGATTTGATCGACGAGCAAGTTTGGTTTTTCAAAGTGTTTAATAGCGCCTACTCGGAGATGGACAAGTCAGCGGAGGGACTCCCGACGATAAGGCGGGTAGAGAATATCGATGTGTCCATAGCTGTTGAGGTCAATTGGCAATTTATGTTGGTCACTGCGGCCTTCTTGTATGCGGCTGTCGTGAAAATAAATAAGAAGAGGAAACACGAGAGCACTGTTGACGCACTTAGAGAGTTGGGGGTCGGCGATGATACTATAAGGCGAGTAGACGAAGAAATATCAAAAGTAGAAGACGAAGGATTTGAACAGGCGATTAATGAAATTTCGTCGGTGTACGAAGGAGTTAAGGACGGAAATATTGAGCCAGCGCTTAGAGCTTATTTTAACAGAATTCGCGAAGCAAAGGCAAAAGGCTACCAAATAGGCGTTGACTTGCCTGAGTCAAAACCGGGAACAAAGAAGCCTCTCCCGGAAGAGATAGCTAAGCACCCTGAATTGGAACACATTAGGCGTTTGATGGCCTATGACAGACAGCAGGATCAGCAAGTGGATTTGACACCAAAGGCGATAGAGGGGAGCTAGGTCGCCACTGTAAGTTGGTCAACTCTCGCGGCGAGCTATGCACCCGAACGCCGAACTCAAGCTCACGAATTCATCCGACGGGCAAAATGCTCATACGTCACACACCAGGGGTCGTTCTCGGCGGCTCTTTCCTCGCCGATCCAATGGAAGCTGTCGGCGGTGATCTCGGTGAACCGCCATCGCGCTTGCAGGCCGCGCGAGTCGTCGCCGATCTGGACAATGTCCTTGCCCTCGGCCCGCCCGATCTGGCGCGAGTAATCCTGATTGAGCGGATCGCTCCAGATGATGTGCCAGCCGTCGATCCCGGGATCGAAGACACGCAAAGTCGTGCCGTACATGGTGGACGGCGCAGGGCGCTTGGGCCTGATCCAGACGTCCTGTATAGCGCGGCCTTCGAGCACCCAGCCAAAATGGCATTCACCATCCGATTTCTCGATCGTGCCGTCGTCGCGGTAGTGGACCGTCTCCATTTCCCAGCTTCCGATTAGCCACCCATAGAGGTCCATGTCTTTCGCCCGGTCTGCAGGCTGACCTTCGGACCCGAGAGCAGCGAGAAAGGGGGAAATCGTCATGATTTTTCTCCAACGGATAGGCGAGCAACGACAAGACGCCGGAAGATCGCCGCCATAACGTCGCAGCGTTGTGGGTTCCGGGTCTTGGGAAAAATTGCTGTAATGCCGCTATGGTGAGGGCTGCTCGCGGGCAGACTCCATCCTTCCGATCCTGCTCTGCGACCTCAGCCCCGCTTGCAGGCGAAGGTGCTGGGAAGCGCGCTTACGGTTGAGCGCCGCCTTACTCGTGCCTTGCCTCGATGATCCCGACCATGGCGCGCGTAAATTCGACCATGCTGTTGGCCGTGATGGCTGCATTGTCGGGGCTCTGGCCGATATGTTCGGCTGCTCCGCAGCATGAACGGCGGATGCGATCGTAGTGCGGGTCTCTTTCATCGTCCGGCAAGCTTGCCAAATTCAGGGCTCGACGGTGAAGCATGCGCAACAGCTGCGCCAGCGCTGTTTCGACACTCATGCGTTTTGCTCCGCATCGGTCGAACGTCTCGGCACATAAGTGCCGGATCGTCGATCAGGGGGCAGTTTTCGTCCCCGATACGGAAAGGCTGCGCCCTAGCCGTTAATATATCGTTGCCTGCTAATATTCGTTGCAAATCCCCAGGCCAGGTAGCCCGCGCCGGTGGGAGACGAAAGCAAATCAAAGCCCGGCGCGAGGCAACCAAAGTCGATGGCGAGTTCGCTGGCATAGCGGCGCTCATTAGTATTTCGAAATTTAGCGATCGGTAAAATACACCAGCAACGATGCTTGGTAAGAGTTGATTCAACCATTGCTGGTAGTATACAAAGTGGCGGCTCCGACTAGGGGTAGGGTGCCTGAGCGCCGGAGCCGCCTGCGCGGGCGATGGGTGTAGAACCGCGCTGTCCCAGAATAGGACAGCGTGGTCTACGATTCGTTAATCGGATAAACGAAAATCGTGGACAGCGGACAGAGGGGCGGGGGCTAGCCCTCACCCCGCGGCGCTGTCGGCGATCCAGTCGGTCAGGCTCTTCGCGAAACTGCGCGGCACGATGAGGTCGCAGGCGGTTTCGGCTGTGCGGAGCAGAAGCACCGGTACGTGGTGAAAGGCGGTCTGCCAGGCGCGGCCGGGCGCCGCGGCGGGCGACGACCAGTCGACAGCGACGCATTTGGAAAGAATTTCGGGGAGGCGCGTCCCGTCCATCCTGAGGCGCAAGCGGCCTTCGCCAAGAGAGACCGAGCAGCCAAGTTCGGGATCGATGGTCAGCGGTTTTGCGCTGGCCTCGAAAATCAACCAGAGACGGCGCGGCGCAACCCGGACGATCAGGATATCGGCATGGCGGGCCGTTTCGCCAACCGCAGCGGGCAGGGGGGCGCCCAATGCCTGCGAGACGCTCGCCTCGAATTTTGCCAGCGTTGCGTCCCAGCCTTCGATCTGGACGATCGGGCAATCGGCCGCCGACAGGCTGAAGTCTTTCAACGACAGAGGCTCAACCATGCAGTCGCTCTCCCTTGGGGTCGAGGAATACAGACGACACGATCCTGGCGCGGACCGTCTCGGCCCGCATCGGATAGGCGGCGACGAGCTCGCTTCCCTCTGTCGCGACATTGCCGGCGAGCAGCGCCAGTCCGACATAGCGGCCGAGCTCGGGGCTGAAGGTGACGGACGTGATCCGGCCACGTCCGTGGCCGGCGACGGCATCGCCGGGCAGGAACAAGATCGCCCCGCCGCGCAGCCGGCTGCCGTCCTCGATGCATTCCAGTCCAACCAGTCGCTGGCGGTCGGGCGAAAGAAATGCCGGGCGATGCCGCAGGACTTCGCCGACGAAGCCGGTGCGCTTGCCGGCCATGCGGCCAAGGCCGAGATCGTCGAGCGTGGTGCGGCCATCGATCTCCGGCCCGGCGACGTGGCCCTTCTCGACGCGCAGCGCGCCCAGCGCCTCGACCCCGTAGGGTTTCAGGCCGAATGGCGCGCCAACTTCGATCAGGCGGCTCCAGAGCCGCTCGCCGCGGCTGGCACCGACATAGATCTCGTAGGCGCGCTCGCCGGAATAGCTGAGGCGGATGACGCGCAGCGCCCGTCCGTCGAACTCGGCCTCGATGAAGCCCATATGCGGCAGCGCCTCGTTCGAGACGTCGAGCCCCGGGAATGCGGCGGCCAGGATATCGCGGCTCTTCGGGCCGGCGACCGACATCGCCGCCCATTCGTCGCTGACCGAGGTGACGGCGACTCGCAGCTCCGGCCATGCGGTGTCGAGCAGGAATTCCAGCCGCGACAGCACATCGGCCGCCTTGGCGGTCGAGGTTGTCATGAAG
The DNA here is from genome assembly GCF_040545255.1 of Mesorhizobium shonense. Classification (NCBI taxonomy): domain Bacteria; kingdom Pseudomonadati; phylum Pseudomonadota; class Alphaproteobacteria; order Hyphomicrobiales; family Phyllobacteriaceae; genus Mesorhizobium; species Mesorhizobium shonense. The sequence goes on along the minus strand of NZ_JBEPLM010000003.1, from coordinate 484,886 downwards.
AACTGGGTTTCCGAAAGCCGCGTGGTCGCGCCGTCGTCGAAGACGATGCCGTCGTCGCGCAGCATGATGCCGTAGCGCGCGCGGCCGACCGGCAGCTTGGCGAAGCCGTTGGCATAGACACGGTCGAGGAAGGCGGCGGCATCCGGCCCCTGCACGTCGATCTTGCCGAGGGTGGAGATGTCCATCAGTCCGGCTGCCTGGCGCACGGTGCGCATCTCGGCGACATAGGCTTCGTTCACGTCGCGTCCGGCGCCGCGGTAGAAATAGGGCCGCATCCAGAGCCCGACCTCGAGCATCTCGGCGCCGTTGCCCAAGTGCCAGTCATGCATCGGCGTGCGGCGGATCGGCTTGAAATGGTGGCCGACGGCACGACCGGCGAGCGCGCCGATGGCGACCGGCGCATAGGGCGGGCGAAAGGTCGTGGTCCCGGTTTGCGCGATCGTCGCCTGGCGCAGTGCCGCCATGGCCGAGAGCGCGGCGAAATTGCTGGTCTTGCCCTGGTCGGTGCCCATGCCGAGTGTGGTGTAGCGCTTCAGGTGCTCGACCGATTCATAGCCTTCGCGGTGGGCGAGCTCGATGTCCTTCGCGGTCACATCCATCTGGAAATCGACAAAGGCCTTGCCGCGCCCGGCGGACGGGATCGCTCGGAACGCATTGGCTGCGGATTCGCCGAGATCGAGCTTCAAAGGCGCCGGCACCGCTGCCGATTTTCCGCAGGACGATGCTGCTTCAATGCCGGCGCGGTGGCCGTCCTCAATGGCGTCGGCGGTCGAGAAGCGGCCCATGATGGCGCCAGCGCCGAACTGGCCCGCCGCAAAGCCGCCAGGAACGAAGCCATCGATCTCGCCGCGATAGACCGGCTTGACGCCGAGATGCGAGGTGAGATGCACGCTCGGCGACCAGCCGCCGGACAGGCAGACCAGGTCGCAGGCAATTTCCAGATTGCCGTCCGGTCCGGCAAGTCCCGCGGCCTTCACCGTATGGCCCCCGCGCAGGTCGGCGATCCGGCTGCCGGTTCGGATCGCTATGTTCAGGCGCCGGGCTTCCACCGCCGGCGCGGCGGCCGGCGCGCCGCGCTGATCAGCGACAATCACCTCGGCGCCGGCGGCGGCGAGGTCGAAAGCGGCGCGGTAGGCGCCGTCATTCGTGGTGGCGATGACGATCTTCTTGCCCGGCAGGACGGCGAAACGGTTGAGGTAGCTCCGGGCGGCGGACGCCAGCATGACGCCCGGCCGGTCATTGTTGGAAAAGATCAGCGGCCGCTCGATGGCCCCTGTAGCAAAGACGATCGAGCGGGCGTGAAGCATGGTGAAGACCTGGCGCGCGGCGCTTTCCGCTGCCGGACCGTCGCGCCGCTCGATCAGCCCCAGCGTATTGCCGTCGAAGGTACCGAACGCCATCGTCCTGCGCATCAGGGTGACGTCGTCGAGGCCCGCCAGTTCTGCCTCGACCGCGCTCAGCCAGGCGGCCGCATCTGCGTCCGGGCGCTCGGACAGCAGCTGGCCGCCGAGCAAAAAGTCCTGCTCGATGAGAGCGACGCTGGCGCCAGCGGCCGCAGCCGCGCGCGCCGCCGAGAGGCCGGCAGGGCCGCCGCCGACGACGGCGACGTCGGCAAAGGCGTGCCGTGCCTCGTAGCGGCCGGGATCCGGCTCGGTGCCGGCTCGACCCAGACCCGCCGCCTTGCGGATGAAATGCTCATAGAACATCCAGGCGCGCCGCGTCGGCCCCATGAACGTCTTGTAGTAGAAGCCGGCGGAGAGGAAGGGCGCAAACAGCCCGTTGATGCTCTGCATGTCGAAGGCGAGCGAGGGCCAGCGGTTCTGGCTTTCGGCAGTCATGCCGTCCGCCAGCTCGAGCGTCGTCGCCGGCAGGTTCGGCTCGCGCCGTCCGCCGGTGCCGAGCGTGACCAGCGCGTTCGGCTCCTCCGGACCGGCCGAAAATATGCCGCGCGGCCGGTGATATTTGAAGCTGCGGCCGGTCAGCGTGATGCCGTTGGCGAGCAGGGCGGAAGCGAGCGTGTCGCCTTGATAGCCGGTGAGCTCGCGGCCATCGAAGACAAAGCCCAGCGGCTGCGCGCGGTCGATGCGGCCGCCGGTGGCGAGGCGATTTCCGATCCTGTTCATGCGGGCATTTTCCTGGCCGTTTTCCGGGCGAAGCCGACCCATGCGATGACGTGGTTTCTGGTGTCGCGCTCGATGATCAGCCATTGCCGGCAGCCGGTCACGTGCTGCCAGAATTCGCGATGCGATCCGGCCGGATTGTCCCGCACATAGACATAGCGGTACCAGGCTTCCGGATCGGGATCGTCATGCGCCGGACGCGCCACCGAAGCGTCGCCGCCATAGCGGAACTCGTCATGGTCGCGCGGGCCGCAGCACGGGCATTCGATGCGAAGCATTTTCTCTTGCTCTCTATTGCAACCAGGCCGAGGGGCCGACACCGGCTTCGTCGAGCGTGCGGCCGGTGCGAAAACGGTCGAGGCGATAGGCGGCGATCAGCGGATGCGGCTTGCCGGTCGCCAGCGTGTGCGCAAAGCACCAACCCGAGGCGGGCGTGGCCTTGAAGCCGCCATAGCACCAGCCGCCATTGAGATAGAGCCCGTCGATCGGCGTCGGGCAGATGATCGGGCTGGCGTCGGGCGTCATGTCCATCACGCCGCCCCAATGGCGCAGCAGCCTCACGCGCGAGATGCAAGGCATCAGCGCGATTGCCGCCTCCGCCACCTCGCGCACGACGCCGAGATTGCCGCGCTGGGCGTAGGAATTGTAGCCGTCGAGATTGCCGCCGAAGACCAGCCCGCCCTTGTCGGACTGGCTGACATAGAAATGATCGGCGCCATAGGCCACGACATGGTCGACCAGCGGTTTCAGCGGCTCGGTGACGAAGGCCTGCAGCACGTGGCTTTCGATCGGCAGTTCCAGCCCGGCCTTCTGGCCGAGCACCGACGTATGGCCGGCGACCGCCAGGCCGACCTTGCCGGCGCCGATGCGGCCCTTGCTCGTCTCCACGCCGACGATCCTGTCGCCGTCGCGGACGAAACCGGTCACCTCGCAGTTCTGGATGATGTCGACGCCATGGCCGTCGGCGCCGCGCGCATAGCCCCAGGCGACGGCATCGTGGCGGGCGGTGCCGGCGCGGCCCTGAAGGATCGCGCCATGGATCGGAAATCGCGCCGTGTCGGAGAAATCGAGATAGGGCACCAGCCGCCGCACCTCCTCGCGGTCGAGGATATCGGCGTCGATGCCGTTCAGCCGCATGATGTTGGCGCGATGGCTGAACGTGTCGAGCTGATCGGCCGAATGGGCGGTGACGATCTGGCCGCGCTGCGAGAACATCACGTTGAAGTTCAGCGCCTGCGACAGTCCTTCCCACAGCTTGACCGAGAATTCGTAGAACTGGGTGTTGCCGTCGAGCAGGTAGTTGGAGCGGATGACGGTGGTGTTGCGGCCGACATTGCCGCCGCCGACATAGCCTTTCTCCAGCACCGCGACATTGCGGATGCCGTGGTTCTCGGCCAGGTAGAACGCCGTGGCGAGGCCATGCCCGCCGCCGCCGACAATGATCACGTCGTAGGCCGGCTTCGGCTCGGCGGCTCGCCAGGCGCGCTGCCAGTTCTTCTGGCCGGACAGGCCGTTGCGGAAAATCGAGAACGCCGAGTAGCGCATGGTCATCGTCTAGCGAACGATCGGGCCTGTCGGAGTGCGCGTCAGCACTTCGGCGCCGGTCTCTGTTAGAAGCACGGTGTTGGAGATGAAATCGTCGCCGCGGCCCGTGCCCATCAGCCAGGACAGGATATGGAAGCTCATGCCGGTCTCGATCTCGAGATCGGAATCGTGCCTCAGGCCCGTCACCGAATTGCCGCCCGTCCAGGACGGCGGCTGGCCGATGCCGACGAGATAGCCGCAATGATGGCGGCGATAGTGCGACAGGCCCGCCTCGTCGGCGACGCCCTGCCAGGCGGCGTAGACCTCGCGCGCCCTGACGCCTGGCCTGAGCGCCTTGACGACGGCATTGAACGCCTTGGCTGTCACCTCGGCCATGGCGGCGTCCTCGTCCTTGATGACGCCGATGCGGATCAGCCGGCCAAGCGGCGCATGGTAGCGCGAGACGCAGCCGGACAGTTCGGCGAAAACCGGCTCGCCGCGGCGATAGATGCCATCGCCCCAGGTCGTGTGCTCTTCGCCGAGCCGAGCGGCCGGGCGGATGAACGGGCCGAAGCCCGGCGCATGGCCGCCTGCGCGCGCCATTGCCGCCACGCATTCCGCGGCGACCTCCTGCTCGGCGGCGCCGTCGTGGATCGCCGCGATCGCGGCGCCCGCGGCGGCATCCGTGACCTTGGCGGCGCGGCGCATCAGCGCCTGTTCCTCGGCGCTCTTCACCAGCCGCATCCTGTCGACCAGGCCGGAGACGTCGCTCCACTTGGCGTCGGCCTGCGCCTCGAGCTTCAGCGCGAGGCCGTGGCTGAGGCCCGAGGTCCAGTGTTCGAGGCCGATGCGCTTACCTGTCAGGCCAAGTTCGGCAAGCACGCGCGCGGCGAGATCGGCGGCCGTCTCGCTGTCGGAATGGCCGCGGAATTGCGCTGCCTTCACCTGGTTCTCGATCGTCACCTTCTCCATCGACCGGGTGACCAGCACCGGCTGCCGGTCGACTGTGACGATCAGCAGATGCGGCGCGAAATAGCCCCAATGGTCGAGGCCGGTGAGATAGAAAATGTTCTCCGGCGAGGCGAAGACGGCGGCATCGAGCCCGCGCTCGGCCAACGCCTTGCGCACCTTCGAAAGGCGGCCGGCGATCTCGGCTTCCGTAAAGGGATTGCGGTCCATTCTAGATCCTCGAAAATGCCTGTTGCAGGGGTGGTCAGTTGATGACGATGAGATCGCGGGCCACGTCGCAGAGCCGCTCGCCGCCATGTTCGGCCACGACGAAGGACTCCGAAATGGCGACGCCGAAATCGTCGAGCCAGACGCCGGCCATGAAGTGGAAGCACATGCCGGGCTCGAGCTCGGTCTTATCGCCGGGCCTCAAGCTCGCGGTGCGTTCGCCCCAATCCGGCGGGTAGGCGAGGCCGACCGGGTAGCCGACCCGGCTTTCCTTCTTCAGTCCGTTCCGGCGCAGCACTGCCTGCCAGGCGGCTTCAACCTGTTCGGCGGTGTTGCCGGGCCGCGCCATTTCGAGCCCTGCATCGACGCCTTCGACGATCACCTTGGCCATGTCGGAGAGGGCGGCCGGCGGCTTGCCGAAATGCACCGTCCGGGTCAGCGCCGCATGGTAGCGCCGCCTAACACCGGCGATCTCGACGATGGCAAGCCCGCTGTCTGGAAGCGGCGCGTCCGACCAGGTCAGGTGCGGGGTGCTCGTGCCTTCGCCGACCGGCATCAACGGACAGATGGCGGCATAGTCGCCGCCGGCGCCAGCCACGCCCATGATCTGCGCGTGATAGATCTCGGCGATGACATGGTTTTGCGGCACGCCGGGCCGCATCTTTTCGAAGGCGCGGTTCATGGCGTTGCTGCAGATCGCGCCCGCCTCGCGGATCAGCGCCAGCTCGCCGTCCGATTTCACCAGGCGCGCCCAGTTGACCAGGTCGTGATTGTTGGCGAAGCGCGCCCCGGGCAGGCCATTAACGAGATGGGCGTGGCAGCGCGCGGTATAGTAATGCGCATCCATCTCGACGCCGATGCGCGCTCGGTCCCAGCCGCGCGCCCTGATCAGCCCGGCGAGCTCGTCATAGGGATGCTCGACCGGGTGCTGCACCAGCCGCTCTGAGAACGGGACGATGTTTTGTTCGGGCAGGCCTGTGGTCATGCGGGCGCTCTTGGCGTCCTGCGCCCTGCCGAACCAGATCGGGCGGTCTTCCTCCAGATGAACGAGCACGCATTGCGGCACGTAGAAGGACCAGCCGTCATAGCCGGTCAGCCAGCACATGTTGGCGGGGTCCTGGCAGATGATGAGATCGAATCCGGCCTTTTCCATGCGGTGCTTCACGTCGGTCAGGCGCCGCGCATATTCCGCCTTGGTGAACCCGCCGGACCCGCTCAAAACCGTCTCCTCCTATTGCCGCCGCCGAACGCGACTCGCAGCCCGCAATTTCAGGGAAATCGCCTGTAATTGTGCACAACTGTTCAATGTTTGGGCCGGTCGACGGTGCGACAGCGGCTATTTTTAGAGATTCGTACAGCGCATCTTGCGATATGTCCAGATGAGTTGTATACGTCTTATGAGCTGAGCGATGGAGGAGAAACGTCGTTCGAGCCAAGCAATCATTGAAAGCAAAGGGGAACGCATGTTCATGTCACAGATATCCCGCCGCGCGGTTGTGAAAGCCGCCGCCTGCCTTGCGCTCGCCGCGACCGCATTCACGTCGCTGCCGGCCAAGGCGGAGACGACCCTCGAGCGCGCCAAGAAGGACGGCTACATCCGCGTCGGCTTTGCCAACGAGGCACCGTTCGGTTTCGCGACGCCCGACGGCAAGCTGACCGGCGAAGCGCCCGAGGTCGCCAAGGCGGTGCTCGCCAAGATGGGCATCCAGCAGGTGGACGGCGTGCTGACCGAGTTCGGCTCGCTCATCCCGGGCCTCAAGGCCGGCCGCTTCGACATCATCGCCGCCGGCATGTTCATCAATCCGAAGCGTTGCGCCGAGATCAATTTCTCGGAGCCGTCCTACGGTATCGGCGAGGCAATGCTGGTGCCGAAGGGCAATCCGAAAGGCTTGAAGGACTATTCGAGCATCAAGGACAATCCTGATCTCAAGCTCGCCGTGATGGCAGGCGCCGTCGAGGGCGGCATTGCCAAGGACGCAGGCGTCGCCGACGCGCAGCTCGTCACCTTGCCCGACCAGTCCAGCCTGGTTGCCGCGGTCCAGTCTGGCCGCGCCGATGCGGCCACGCTGACGGCGCTCTCGATCGCCGAAATGGCCAAGAAGGCCGATGGCGTAGAATCGACAAAGCCGTTCGGCGAGGTTGCCGGCAAGTCGATCAAGGGCCATGGCGGCTTCGGCTTCCGCAAGGAAGACACCGATTTGCAGGAAGCGTTCAACGCCGAGCTGAAGAAGTTCATCGGATCGCCTGAGCATATCGCGCTGGTCGAGCCGCTCGGATTCGGCAAGGACTATCTGCCGAACAAGACCACCGCGCAGCTCTGCAAGGGCGAATAAGTTCCCAACTGCTGGCGGCGCGAAAGCGCCGCCCTCTTTTTTCCTGGAGGGCAGATGGGAATCCGCACGTTAGTTGCCATGCTGGTTGTCGCGCTCGCCGTGATCGGCGTGCTGGCGACGCAAGAATCCTATAGGCTGTTCCTGCCGGGTCTGCTGCAGGGCGCACTCCTGACGATCGAGATTGCCATCCTTGGCAGCCTGCTGGCGATCGTCATGGGCGTGCTTGCAGCGCTCGCGCGCATGTACGGAGCGGCGCCGCTCAGGTGGCTGGCGACCGTTTATGTCGAGATCTTCCGCGGCACCTCGGCGCTGGTGCAGTTGTTCTGGCTGTTTTTCGTGCTGCCGCAATTCGGCGTCACGCTCAACGCCTTCCTTGTCGCCGTGCTGGCGCTCGGCCTGAATGTCGGGGCTTACGGGTCGGAGGTCGTGCGCGGCGCCATCCAGTCGGTCGCGCGCGGCCAATGGGAAGCGGGAACGGCGCTCAACATGAGCCGGTCGCAGATGCTGCGCCGGATCATCCTGCCGCAGGCCTTCGTCGCCATGATCCCGCCCTGGGGCAATCTGTTCATCGAGCTTCTGAAAGCGACGGCGCTGGTCTCGCTGATCACGCTCACCGACCTTGCCTTCAAGGCGCAGCAGATGAACCAGACCACGTTCAAGACCATTCCCATCTTCACGCTGGTGCTGCTGATGTATCTCGCAATGTCGCTGGTCGTCTCCATCGGCATGCGGCTTCTTGAGAGGCGGGCTTCGCTCGGCCTGGCGCGGGGGAGGGCGGCATGATCTGGGATTGGAGTTTTACCTTGCAGATCCTGCCGGTGCTGGCCCACGCGGCAATCATCTCGATCGAGGCAACGCTGCTCGGCTTTGTCATCGCCGCCTCGCTCGGCCTTGTCCTGGCGGTGGTCCGCATCGCCGTGCCGTGGACCGGCTGGACGATCTCGGTGCTGGTCGAGCTGATCCGCTCGACGCCGCTGCTCATCCAGATATTCTTTATCTATTTCGTGTTTCCAAAATTCGGCCTCGTGATCGATGCGTTCACCGCTGGCGTTGTCGCCATCGGCGTCCATTACGCCGCCTATTGCTCGGAGGTCTACCGCGCCGGCTTCGACAATATCCACCGCGGCCAATGGGAAGCATCGATCGCTCTTAATCTCCCGCAATGGATAACTTTCCGCGATATCATCATCCCACAGGTCATCCCGCCGATCGTGCCGGCGCTCGGCAACTATCTGGTCGCGCTGTTCAAGGAAACGCCGCTGCTTTCGGCGATCGCGGTGCTGGAACTCATGCAGACCGCCAAGATCATCGGTTCCGAGACCTTCCGCTACACCGAGCCGATGACGCTGGTCGGCCTGTTCTTTCTGGCGATGAGCCTGGTATCGGCCGCGCTTATCCGTGCGCTTGAGCGCTTTCTCAACCGGAGGACCGTGCGATGACCGAACAACCGATGGTCCGTTTCGACAACGTCTCCAAACGCTACGGCGCGCTGACCGTTCTGGACGGATTGAGCCTGGACATCGCCCGTGGCGAGAAAGTCTCCATCATAGGCCCGTCCGGCTCCGGCAAGACCACCGTGCTGCGCATGCTGATGACGCTGGAAACCATCAATGACGGCGTCATCTGGGTGGAAGGCGAACCTCTCACGCATATGGAGAAGAACGGCAAGCTCGTGCCGGCCGATCTTGCCCATATCCGCCGCGTTCGCGCCAAGATCGGCATGGTCTTCCAGTCGTTCAACCTTTTCCCGCACATGACTGCGTTGCAGAACTGCATCGAGGCGCCGATAACGGTTCTCGGCATGAAGCGGAAGGATGCGGAGGAGCGCGCGGCCGAGTTGCTCAATATGGTCGGCCTGTCGGAGAAGAAGGACCACTATCCCTCGCAGCTCTCCGGAGGCCAGCAGCAGCGCGTAGCGATTGCCCGCGCCTGCGCCATGCGGCCGAAGATCATGCTGTTCGACGAGGTGACCTCGGCGCTCGATCCGGAGCTTGTCGGCGAAGTGCTGCAGGTGATAAGGCAGCTCGGCCGTGAGCATGACCTGACCATGCTGATGGTCACCCACCAGATGGGCTTCGCCAAGGAATTTTCAGACCGGGTCTGTTTCTTCTATCAGGGCAAGATCTGCGAACAGGGATCGCCGAGCCAGTTGTTCGGCGCACCGAAGAATGAGCGGACGCGGCAATTCCTGCACGCCGTCCTGGAGGCTGGATGACGCTCGAGACGGATGCCTCGGCCGCGACCGTGACCGCGTCGCCCCCGCGTCCGCTTTCGGCGCGAGAACGGTTCGAACGCATCTACCTGATCCTGCGCGACCGCATCTGCCTGCTCGACTACCCGCCGGGAAGCCGGCTTTCCGAGGAGGAGCTCGCCCAGGAATTCGAGATCAGCCGCACGCCGGTCCGGCGCGTCCTGGCGCGCCTCGAGTCCGAAGGCCTGGTTCAATCCGTCCATGGCGTCGGCACGATCGTCACCGACGTCGACATCGAGGAATTGCAGCAGGTCTATCACCTGCGCCTGGAACTGGCGCTGCTGGTCGGCAAGCTTTCGCCGATTCCACGCACGGCCGCCGACCTTGATCGGATCCGTGCGCTCATTGCGCGCTGCGATTCCGACATGCTCAATCCGGATCAGCGCGCCTTCCTGCAGCTCAACATGGATTTCTTCACCGAGCTGTCCGGCATGACCGGCAACCAGCCGCTGCGCGACATCAGCGAAAGGCTGTATTTCCAGGTAGCGCGCGTCGTCCTCAAGATGATGCCGCAACTGGGCCTCGTGGAGGAGTTCACCGCGTTCCGGCGCGAAATGGAGGAGGTCCTGGCCGCCGCCGAGATCGGCGACTGGGAATCGATCGGGCATATCAGGCGCGCCCACATCTCCATGAGCTTCCGTCGCATGATGCGCCACGCAGGGGCGGCTGGCGATTTAGAAGGCAACTAACCGCATCTTCGGAACGTCTCGCCTGGAATTTGCTGGCGCAGTTCCTGGCAAGAAAAGCGCAGGAGCAAGTCATTGGAATTGCCCTTCCCCATGGCAGAGCGGCTGAAGTTCATCGCCCGGCTGCTGGACGGCGAGAAGATGCGGTGCTTTGCCGGAGTTCGATATCTCGCGCAAGACGGGCTACAAGGTCCTCACACGCTACAACGACAATGGCTTGGAAGGGTTGACGGACCGGTCGCGCCGGCCATACCGCCACGCCAATCAGCTTCCACGCCTGCGGCATCGATCGGCGATCGGGTCTATGCCGTGCCGAGCCTTCCGTTGCCGCTTTACGTCTAGAGATTTGGACGGCTCTATCCCGCTGCTAGGGCTCTAGATCGCTCACTGGTCGAGCGGGTCGTGGAAGGCAATGGCGGGGGCTCTCCAGCCGCCCGGCATCTGCAAGGACGCAAAGCTGCGCTCGACGTCGGCGGTGTAGGCGTTGTCATTGGCAAAGTGGTCCCAAAGGATCAAACCAACAATCAGCGCGATCACGACCAAAGGCCATCGCATAGGACCCTCCCTCAGGGCTCCTCGCAACGCCATTATCTTCCTACTCTGTTTCGTTTACAAGCAATCGCTAATATAATTAAAAAACTCGCCGGGCGAGGCCCCCAACAACTGCCTCTAAGAGCCCGACGAGCTGCCGGGGATCAAACCGGCAACAGCTTCAGTGCAAGCCCGGTGCCAGCAATTCCCGTCCTGAAATGAGACATGTGAAGCAATCGCCAGCGCTCAGCTTGGTTCGTGCCCTCAGTCGTCAAGCGACACGACCCAGTTTCCGCCTTTGTCCTCGAAGTTGTAGGTGTAGCTGGCGGAAAAGGCGCAACCGGTGGACACCCCGTCCCTAGTCTTGGATCCGCGACGGTCGCTCATTCCTCAAGCGGAACATTAGCGCGCCCATAAGGTTTCTCTGAGGTAAGTCCAGCATACCCTGGTGGAAAATCATGGCCGAGTTGGCATTCGCTTTCGCATACTATTCAGGGCTGACCGGCTCTGACATGTTGGGCGCTGTCGTGTCTCTAATGGCGGGCCTGCTTCTCTACGGCGTTATGCGCCAGGACCGGCCGAACTGATCGTCTTGGCGGAGATTGAGTGCAAGCAGGCGCCAATGTAGCTTGCAGGTGGGAGGGGGCGTCGGGCTTGTCCGTGCTCATATGGGGTTAGTTCGTTGCTTCTAGGAATCCATCATATTGCAATCATCTGCAGTGACTACGAGCTGTCGAAGCAGTTCTACAACAAGCTCGATTTCGTCATCGTCGACGAAAATTGGCGAGCCGAAAAGCAATCTTGGAAGTGCGACTTGCGGCATGGTCCTGTCCAGATCGAATTGTTCAGTTTTCCCATGCCGCCCAGCCGGCCGACCAGGCCTGAGGCATGCGGACTACGACACGTAGCGTTCTCGGTGGACTCAGTAGAGGCGACAGCCCGGTTGCTTCGGGCACGAGGCATCGAAGTTGAGCCTATCCGCATAGACCCTCACACAGGACGTTCGTTTACTTTCGTGGCAGACCCCGACGGTCTCCCCATTGAGTTCTACGAGGATCGAGTTTGACAGTCGGGGCATTGCGACGAGAAGAATGCGGAGCTGCCGGCATCCGGCTGACGGTCGGAAAAGCGAAGTCGCGCCAGTTGTGCGCACTCCGCTAGAGCATGTCTCCCGAAAGTGGGAACCGGTTTCGGGACAAAGACATGCTTAAAGTCAAAAACCTAAAGCAGGTTGCGTGAATGCTTTTTCACGCGACCTGCTTTAGATGGTTTCAAGCCGGCTGAACCGAACCGGGATGAGTTTCCGAGTCTCGAGTTGCCCAGCAGCATCCTTGTCGATGATAGTCAGAAACTGTACTTCTTCAGACGCCAAAGGCAGAACAATGCGTCCCCCTGGCTTGAGCTGATTCAACAAAGCCGGCGGCGTCCGCTCAGCCGCCACGCTAACCAGGATCTTGTCGAATGGGGCGTGCTCGGGCCAGCCGCGAGACCCGTCTCCGACACGAATGGCGACATTCGAGAAGCCAAGGCCCTGCAGCAGAGCCTCGGCATGGCTTGCGAATTCCTCGATGATTTCGACACTCCAAACTTGTCCTGCGAGTTCCGCGAGGATCGCGGATTGATAGCCCAGGCCAGTCCCGATCTCGAGCACCGTTTCGTGCGGTTGGGGAGCTACGAGATCGGTCATCAGAGCGACAATGAAGGGCTGCGACACGGTCTTATCGAAGCCGATCGGCAGCGGCATGTCCTGGTAGGCATAAGGCGCGACCGCAGCTGGCACGAAGAGATGTCGCGGGACCCGCCGCATCGATGCCATCACCCGCTCATCGAGCGTTGCCTTGCCGAGTTCTTCGCTTGCAAGATCGGCATGGATGGCAATCATCTCGACCATGTGCCTGCGTAGAACCGCAAGATGCTTTTCGTTCATCGGTTTCACGACGGTGAGGCTTTCCTCGACCAGCTGCTGCCAAAAGCATTATATCCTGTTCGTCGCGTCACAGTAACCGACAAGGCCGATGCGCTGGCGGCTGCGGCGATCGAAGGGGCTTGTGGAACCAAGTTGTCCGCAGGGCATCCGGTTTGGCTGGGGTTCTTGGAAGCTTTTCGAACTTTCTGCCTAGCACCTCCAGCCGAATTGCCGGTGCTTATGAAAGAGATTGGCTATCGGAACACGCAGTGGGGCAGCATTGATCAATGCACTGGCTCAGGAAACAAAATGGTCCTTGGCAGCGTCATCGCAGTGAAATCCACTTAGGCGTTGCGTTCGTTCGCCTCGCTAGGCAGCTTGATGATGTAGTTAATATCGTCGAAATGTTCGATCGTATAATGCGCGTCGGCATCGTATTTTTCGCCATCCGCGTTGAATTCAACAGCGAAGAATTTGCGACCGCCGTCAAATGAAGCGATCACCGAATCAGCTAGGAAGGATACCGGCGATCTAGATAGCTTGTAGCCTACGGTCTCTCCTTCCATTATCTTTCCATCGGCGTCCTTGTAAGCTATCACCCAAATAAACCTTGGCATGAACTGAAGCTCAGAATAACTGGCGACGTCCGGCTCGATATAGCGCTGCTTGATAAATTCCTCAGCTTCCGGGGTAAGCGTGATGTTCCTTACTAGCTTCATTTCACACAAAGCCCCGTAGTCGAAGGAGTGCCAAACCTTGGACCGGCTGGATGACTTTCTTTCAGCGGCGGCCGCCGCCGCCATAGCTGCCGCCGATTCCTTTTGGCGCCGGCGCAGTCGGATCACAATTCCCGGAGCCACCCGACTTCGAGACTGTGAAGCTTCCCACCGGCGTCGAATAGTGGCAATCGGTCCCTAGTTTCCCATTGTCAACGCCTACAGTCACACCGGATTGCCATCGTCGTCCCTGCGCTCGGGGTCGAGCGCAAACAAGCCGGCGGCTATCTGGAGCGGGTTCCAGATACGATTGATGATGTTCTGGTGGTTGAGTGGCGTTCCTTCAGCCGAAGGAAATACGAGCCCATCAGGACCGTTGGGCGTAGTCAATGAAGTCAGGAGGTAGGCACCGGACGATATCGAGCCAAACATCGGATTCGGCCTGGCTCATGCCCTCCGGCGCTGGCGATATGGCGGAGGTGCCAGCTTATGGCGACTGACATCATCGCCAAGATGGCCGCTGAGGCAACCACCAAGGCTACGGCGAAGCTCGCCGAAATCGAGCTTGCTGCCAAATACGTGGCACACTTGATGGAAGCCCTGCACGGCGAGCGCTGCCGCATCGATATCAGCCATAAGCACGGCCATGTCCTTGTGGTGACGCGGCTCGGCTGATCAATTGTCCTTCGGACACTTGAAGGCCCGGCTGCTTCGGTGGCAGGGCTGTCAGTGACGGATGGCGGTCCAGATTAGAAATCCCGCCAAAATGACAGCCGACGCTACAATGTTGCGCACGACCCCGCGTCGTAGCGAGGCTTCCAGCCCAAATTGCTTTATCGCCCTTCGCGGATCGGAGCGGAAATCCTCTTCCATTTGGCGGCGGATTTTTTGCTGCAAATCGTCTTCTGACATCTAACCCTCACGGCTAAGCGGCTCCGGCGGTCTGGCCTTCATGTGTCTAGTGGCAGAAAAGTCACGCGGCTTTAATATGCGGGGCTTCAACTAGGGCGCGCTTATTATCCATCTTAGCGGGGCGTACCGTCCTGCCGGCGAGGGGTCACTGGAGCGCTCGCTGCGGCAACGTAGCGGGCGCTTCCGTTTCGGGCGATGGCAATCCAGGCTGTCGGGCTTCGGCTTCCGGGCCTTTTTCGTTAGCCCACTCTCCGGCAGGACCGCCAGCGCGCGGTCTCGATGTCGTCACGGGAAATCCCCATGTCGCTGAGCATGTCGTCCGGTGAGTCGCTCAGATCGTCCGGTGCCTTCAACAGCGCCTTCTGATCGGCTCGGCGGCCGAACCAATCGACAACGGGACCAGCTACGACAAGGGGAAGGTTCACAAGCATAGGAAGGTTCACAAGCATCGGGGTACTCCCTTCAACGCTGCACAAGCTAGGCCGATGCTCCGGTGCGTCTGTGACAGAACTCACAGACCCATTAGTGTCCGCTAATTCAAGAACGTGCCGAGAACGTCACGGCGATTCCGTGTTCCATCCGTGTTCCATGGAGTGAGCGGGAAGGTTTTGTAATGCGTGGAAAAACAACGGGTTAGGTGAAAACGTGTTGCAAAGGCGATGTAACACGGTCCGGAGACCATGTTTTCAGATAAAGCATTGTTCCTGCTTGATTATTTTAGTGGCTGGGGAACCTGGATTCGAACCAGGACTAACGGAGTCAGAGTCCGTGGGTCTACCGTTAACCTATTCCCCAGCAGGCGCGGTTTGTGCCGCGCGAAGCGGGCGGCTCAAGCGCCGCGAGCGCTGCCTTGTAGCCGCCGCCGGAAAATAGTCAACCCCGCGCGGCGTTTCAATCGCAGGCTTTTTTCTCGCTTGGTCGCCGAGCGCTTGGGAAGGCTCAGTTTTCGCCGCGGCTGTATTGCGAATGCTCGAAGAACAGCACCACGCAGAGCCCGATGAGCAGCGGGATGATGAGATAGAACAGGCGGAAGACCAGCAGCGCTGCCAGCACGCCGACCGGGTCCATGTCGGACAGCCCGGCGAGGAAGACGACCTCGAACACGCCGAGCCCGCCTGGCGCGTGCGAGAGCTGCGCCACCGAGAACGACATCACGAAGACGCCGAGCACGACGAAATAGCCGGGATTGCCTGCCGCGGGCAGGGCAAAGAAGATGATCGCGGCGGCCGCCAGCAATTCGATCGGGCCGATCAGCAACTGCCGCGCCACGATCGGCAGTGCTGGATAATGCAACTGGAAGCTGCCGATCTTGAGGGGCTTGAGATGCAGCCAGCTGCCGAAGACGTAGGCGCCGACCAGGATCAGCATGGCGAGGCCCGCGGCTATCGCCGGTCCGTGGTGCGGGGCGCCGGAGAAGCGGTCGACGATCTGCGGCTCCAGCACCAGCACGAGGCCGGCGGCGAGCAGGCTGGAGAGCACGAACGTGATCCAGCAGATCGCCACCAGCACGCCGACATCCTGGCCGGTGAGGCCTCTCGTGCCATAGGCGCGGTAGCGGATCACCGCGCCCGACAGCACCGAGCCGCCGATATTGTGCGACAGCGCATAGGTGGTGAAGGAGCACAGCGTGACGAACAGCCACGACACTTTTTTGCCGATATGGAGCAGCGCGATGTGGTCGTAGCCGGCGAGCGAGGCATAGGCGACGACCGAGCTCAGCGCCGCCAGTATCCAGCCGCGCGGCGGAATGGCGATGATACCGGCCCAGACGTCGTCGAGTGAAATGCCGCGCAGTTCGTGGATGAGCAGCCAGAGTGAGAACACCACGGCCGCTATGCCGATGACCGGCCAGAAATAACGCCTCCAGTTCATGGCAAGATCGTCATGCGTTGCTGCTCATGAGTTGCTGTTGCCCGGCCTCTCTATCCCTCGCTTGAGAAATGCCTGATCGAAGCCGGCTATTCAACCGGCATGAGATTGCCCCGGCGTGACGGTGCCAAAAATCGGACCATGCGCTCTTGGTGATTGCAGATAGCGCTGCTAGTCTGTTCTCAACTTGAAACAAATCGAGGTGCCTGCTGCGTCCTTCCCGGTTCGCGCGGCGCCGGAAGGAATTGAAGTGGAAGACCACGATACCGGCGCGGGCGCGTCGGCAGTGGGCATGTCCGGGGCATCGCCGGCGGAGCCGGCGGGCCCGTCCGCGGGACGGTTCAGCCGCCATGCGGGCGCGCATGCAAAACATGCCGACAATCAAGGCGAGAACCAGAAGGGCAAGACGCGCAAGCGCCGCAAGCGCAGGCGCGGCCGCAAGGTTTTCGCGCGCGATGAAAACGGCGCCATACCGCACGCGGCACCCGCCGCCAATTCCGCCAGCCGCATGCCCGAGCCTGCGCCGATCGTGCCGCAGCCGCGGCTGGCGGTTTCAAGCGTGCCGCGTCCGCCGCAGCACGAACTGCCGGTATTTGCCGCGCTCGATCTCGGCACCAACAACTGCCGGCTTCTGGTTGCGGTGCCGGGCCGGCACGGCCAGTTCCGCGTCATTGATGCCTTCTCGCGCATCGTCAGGCTGGGCGAGGGACTCTCCACCAGCGGCCGGCTCGGCCAGGCTGCCATGGACCGCGCCGTCGAGGCGCTCAAAGTCTGCGGCGAGAAGCTGCGCAACCGCAAGATCAGGAAGGCCAGGCTGATCGCCACCGAGGCCTGCCGCTCGGCTGCAAACGGCGTCGAGTTCCTCGAACGCGTCGAACGCGAGGCCGGGCTGAAGCTGGAGATTATCGATCGCCAGACCGAGGCCCGCCTTGCGGTTTCCGGCTGCGGCTCGCTGGTCGAGCGCGACACGCGCGGCGTGGTGCTGTTCGACATCGGCGGCGGCTCCTCCGAGATCGCGCTGATCGACCTCACGCGCGGCCAGCGCTCGCCGCG
Organism: Mesorhizobium shonense; assembly: GCF_040545255.1. Taxonomy (NCBI): domain Bacteria; kingdom Pseudomonadati; phylum Pseudomonadota; class Alphaproteobacteria; order Hyphomicrobiales; family Phyllobacteriaceae; genus Mesorhizobium; species Mesorhizobium shonense. The sequence continues at coordinate 467,809 of NZ_JBEPLM010000003.1, read as the reverse complement.
GCTCGCCAACCACATCGTCTCCTGGACGTCGCTGCCCGTGGGTGTCGTCTCGCTTGCCGAGCGTTTCGGCGGCCGCACGGTGACGCGCGAGACGTTCTCAGCGATGGTCGACGACGTCGCGATGCGGCTCAAGGCCTTCGATGGGCGCGACCGGCTCGCGCATGTGCTCGCCAGCCCCCAATTCCATCTGCTTGGCACGTCCGGCACGGTGACGACGCTGGCCGGCGTCCATCTCGATCTCGAACGCTATGACCGCCGCCGGGTCGACGGGCTCTGGATGGACCGCACAAGCGTCGATCGCATGGTGGAAAAACTGATCGGCTGGGATTTCCAGCAGCGCGTCGCCAATCCCTGCATCGGCGCCGATCGCGCCGACCTCGTGCTTGCCGGCTGCGCCATCCTGGAAGCGATCCGCGGCGTGTGGCCGTCCGAGCGCTTGCGCGTCGCCGACCGCGGCCTGCGCGAGGGCATATTGAGCGAGCTGATGGCCGACGACGGCGTCTGGCGCCATGACGGACGCCGCTAGACCAATTCCAGCAAAAGTGCGCAGCGGTTTTGCGTCCAGAATTGCGTAAACTGGGTGAGTATGATCCCAAAAAGTGGAATCCGGTTTTTGGAAAAGATCATGCGCAAAAGAGAACGTTTATGACAAAGAAGCCGGAAAAACCGGGCTCGGCCGGCATGCGCGTGCTGAAAACCAGGATCAAGAAGAAGAGCGGACTGAAGGAGTCCTCGCGCCGCTGGCTCGAGCGCCATATGAACGATCCCTATGTGCAGCGCTCCAAGGCCGACGGCTATCGCTCCCGCGCCGCCTACAAGCTGACCGAGATCGACGACAAACACCATCTCTTGAAGCCCGGCATGAAGGTGATCGATTTGGGCGCCGCTCCCGGCGGCTGGTGCCAGGTGGCGGCCGCGCGGACGAAGTCAACGGCGGAAAATCCGCATGTCGTCGGCATCGACTATCTCGAGATGGACGCGGTGCCGGGCGCCGTCATCCTGCAATTGGATTTCCTCGATCCGGACGCGCCGCAAAAATTGTCCGAAGCGCTCGGGGGCCAGCCCGACGTCGTGCTGTCGGACATGGCGGCCCCCACCACCGGGCACCGCCGCACCGACCATCTGCGCACCATGCATCTGTGCGAAGTGGCGGCCGATTTCGCGCTGCAGGTTTTGAAGCCCGGCGGACATTTCCTCGCCAAGACCTTTCAGGGCGGGGCAGAGAACGAGCTCTTGTCGCGGCTGAAGCAGAATTTTCGCTCGGTCCACCATGTGAAGCCGCCGGCTTCGCGCGATGAATCGGTGGAGCTGTATTTGCTGGCGAAGGAGTTCAAGGGTCCTGGCACTTCGTCATTCTAGGGCGGAGCAAGGAGCGAAGCGACGCGCGCAGACCCTAGAATCCATTCCGTTACCTTGGCCAAGGAATACCACGGTCCAGAATTCGTATCCGATATTCGCCAGAGCTGCTCCGAGTTCTGCACTGCAGCGGCATGGAAACATCACGGCATGGATTCTAGGGTCTACGCTTCGCTTCGCTGCGCTCCGCCCTAGAATGACGAAGTCACGCAGGGGCGGTACCGTGAGCTACTTCCCCGCAGTCCCCACCGTCTCCAGCGTCTTCGGCGTCGTCAATCTTCCGTGGCCCGAAACCGCGTTGCCGGCATCGGGCGCCAGCCGCATGAAGGTCACCGATGCGATCGCCGACACCGCTGCGACGATGAAGAAGGCGATGTGGAAGTCGCTCAGCGTCAGCGGCCCGCCATGGATCGAGGTCGACACTTCCAGGATGCCGCCGGCCAGCGCCACGCCGAGCGCTATCGACAGCTGCTGGAACACGGCAACGATCGGCGTCGCCTTGCTGGTGTCGCCGGTCGAGACTTCGGCATAGGAGAGCGCATTGACGCCGGTGAAGAACATCGAGCGGATGAAACCGCCGACCAGCAGTATCGCGAGCATCAGCGCATAGGGTGTTTCGGGCGTGAACAGGCCGTAGATCGCGATCGAGCTGGCGGCAATGAGCGAGCCCCAGATCAGCACCCGGCGGAACCCGGCGAGCCGGAACAGCAGCGCGGTGACGAACTTCATGCCGATGGCGCCGATCGCCGAGACGAAGGTGATCATGCCGGACTGGAACGGCGTCAGGCCGAAGCCGATCTGGAACATCAGCGGCAACAGGAAAGGCACCGCGCCGATGCCGATGCGGAACAGCGAGCCGCCGAGCACGGAGGAGCGGAACACCTGGTTGCGGAACAGTGTCAGCGCGAGCAGCGGGTTCTTGGCGCGCCGCGCGTGCAGGAGGTAAAGCGTGCCCGAAACCAGGCCGACGGCAACCGTGATGAAGCCGGCGATCGGCGGCAAAGCGGGCAGGCTGACCACCGAGAGGCCGAAGACAATGCCGGACGCGGCGAGGCCGCTGAGCACGAAGCCGGGGAAATCCAGCGGCGGCGTCTCTGTGGGCTCGGTTTCCGGCAAATAACGGGTGGCGAGCCAGATGCCGGCGAGCCCGATCGGCACGTTGATGAGAAAAATCCAGTGCCAGGTGAAATAGGTGGTGATGAAGCCGCCGATCGGCGGACCGACCAGCGGTCCGACCAGCGCCGGCACCGTCAGCCACGACATCGCCGCGACCAGCTCGTTCTTGGGCGTAGTGCGCACCAGCACCAGGCGCCCGACCGGGGTCATCATGGCGCCGCCCATGCCTTGCAGGAAGCGCGACACCACGAAGGCCGGCAGCGAGTTGGAGAAGGCGCAGGCGATCGAGCCGGCGATGAAGACGGCGATCGCGGCGCGGAACACGTTCTTGGCGCCGAACCGGTCCGCCATCCAGCCGCTGATCGGAATGAAGATCGCCAGTGACACCAGATAGGCCGTCAGCGCCAGCTTCAGCGCGATCGGGCTGGTGTGGATATCGATGGCGATCGCCGGCAGCGAGGTAGCGATCACGGTCGAATCCATGTTCTCCATGAAAAGAGCGACCGCCAGGATGAGCGGGATGATGCGGTTCAAGGGGAAGCGCCCTGATTTGACTTCGCGATTCTAGGCCTGGCTGGGGGCGGGCCGGCACGCCCGGGCGGTATCATGCATTCGCCCGGATGTCGCATTAATTTGCTGTCACTTTTGCGCGACCGCAACCATGGTGGTGGACTGTCATGGCTTGCCAAATGCGGATCCTGCCACTATTGTAGTGAAAATAACTACTACAGATCAGGTGCAGCCATGGACGAAACCGTTTCGGCAGCCGATGCCAATCGCAGATTCTCTCATATCTTACGTGAGGTGCGCGACGGCCACAGCTACGTCGTGACCAGCCACGGGCGCCCTGTGGCCCGGATCGTGTCTGCGGAGAAGCACGAAGGCGTTGCCTCCCGCTCGCACGCGGCATTGCTGTCACGCCTCGAACGGCAGCCGATCCTCAATGCCGGACGCTGGACCCGTGATGAACTTTATGAGGACGATCGGTGAAGGTCGCGATCGACACCAATGTCCTGGCCTATGCTGAGGGCGTTAACAACGCGGAGAAACGCGACGTCGTTCTCGAACTGCTACACAGTATTCCACGAGAGGCCGCAGTTATTCCGGTCCAGGTGCTGGGCGAACTGTTCAATGTTCTCGTCCGCAAGGCCGGAAGGTCCCCCCAGGAAGCTCGGGATAAGCTGCTTAGCTGGAGCGACGCGTTCCCGGTTGCCGGGACGACGTCGGAAGTGATGATGATGGCTGTCGATGTTGCGGCGGACCATCGTTTCGGCATCTGGGATGCCGTCATTCTTTCCACTGCTTCGCAAACGGGTTGCCGGCTACTCCTGTCGGAAGATCTGCAGGAGGGCTTCACGTGGGGCGGTGTAACCGTCGTCAATCCTTTTGCATCGCCGCGGCACGCTTTGCTGGATGCTCTTCTGGGTGCGGAATAGGAACCTGAAGCGTCTCGCAACGATCGGCTTTTCAACCGCGGCAGGACGTGTTACCAGCCAGCGCCAATCCTGAAAGGGAAGATGAGAGTCGGCGCTGGCCATTTCGGTCCAGCGCCTTTTCCGCATTCAAAAGGACTGGCCATGGCAAAAATCATCGAGACGTCCACCGGCGCGCTGGCGCTGACCTTCGACGACGTGCTGTTGCAGCCCGGCCATTCCGAGGTCATGCCCGGCCAGACCGACATCCGCACCCGCATCGCCGGCGACATCGATCTCAACGTGCCGATCCTGTCGGCCGCCATGGACACCGTCACCGAGGCGAGGCTCGCGATCGCCATGGCGCAGGCCGGCGGCATCGGCGTCATCCACCGCAATTTCTCGCCGGCCGAGCAGGCCGAGCAGGTCAGGCAGGTGAAGAAGTTCGAATCCGGCATGGTGGTGAATCCCGTCACCATAGGCCCTGACGCGACGCTCGCCGACGCGCTGGCGCTGATGCGCGCGCATGGCATTTCCGGCATTCCGGTGGTGGAAAACGGCGGCACCGGCGGCCACACGGTGGGCCGGCTGGTCGGCATCCTCACCAACCGCGACGTGCGTTTCGCTTCCGATCCGTCGCAGAAGGTTTACGAATTGATGACCCGTGAGAACCTGATCACGGTCAAAGAAAATGTCGACCAGGACGAGGCCAAGCGCCTCCTGCACAAGCACCGCATCGAGAAACTGGTCGTGGTCGACCGTAAGGGCAATTGTGTCGGCCTGATCACCGTCAAGGACATCGAGAAGTCGCAGCTCAACCCTCATGCCACCAAGGACGCGCAGGGGCGCTTGCGCGCCGCCGCCGCCACCAGCGTCGGCGATGACGGCTTCGAGCGCGCCGAACGCCTGATCGACGCCGGCGTCGATCTTTTGGTCATCGACACCGCGCACGGCCATTCGCAGCGCGTTCTGGATGCCGTGACGCGGGCAAAGAAGCTTTCGAATTCAGTGCGCATCCTGGCCGGCAACGTCGCCACTGCAGAAGGCACGCGGGCGCTGATCGATGCCGGCGCCGACGCCGTCAAGGTCGGCATCGGCCCGGGCTCCATTTGCACCACGCGCATCGTGGCCGGTGTCGGCGTGCCACAGCTCTCGGCGATCATGTCGGCGGTGGAGACGGCCGACAAGGCGGGCGTGACGGTGATTGCCGATGGCGGCATCAAATATTCGGGCGACCTCGCCAAGGCGCTCGCCGCGGGCGCCAGTGCCGCCATGATCGGCTCGCTGCTTGCCGGAACCGACGAGAGCCCGGGCGAGGTCTATCTGCATCAGGGCCGTTCCTTCAAGGCCTATCGCGGCATGGGCTCGGTCGGCGCCATGGCGCGCGGCTCGGCCGATCGCTACTTCCAGGCCGAGGTGCGCGACACCCTGAAACTGGTCCCGGAGGGCATTGAAGGGCAGGTTCCCTATAAAGGACCTGTGGCTGGCGTGCTGCACCAGCTTGCAGGCGGCCTGAAAGCCGCTATGGGTTATGTCGGTGGGCGCGATCTTGCCGAGTTCCGCGAGCGCGCCACCTTTGTGCGCATATCGAACGCCGGACTTCGTGAAAGCCACGCCCATGACGTCACGATCACCCGCGAGAGCCCGAACTATCCGGGCGGACTTTGATCAGGCTGGCGAACAGCCGGACCGTCTAAGCTTGTGGCGTGGCTTGACCGTGGCGGTGCTGCGCCTGTCGCGTCACGCGGCGGCGCTCTCCATCGCGTCCGCGACGGTCTTCATTGCAATGACGGCGCTGGAGTTTTTCTATTTCCGCCGCCTGAGCAGCGGGCTCCCCTCGCTCGACATGCGCGTCACGGGCTTCACGCCCGATCAGGGCATGGCATGGCTGACAGCGCTCGGCCGGCGCGGCGGCGAGATCATCATCGTCTGGCACTATCTGACTTTTGATCTTTTGTTCCCGGCGCTGCTGTCGCTCACCTTGCTTAGCTTGATCCTGGCCTTTGGCCGCCGGCTGAGGAACTTCCGCGCCTTGCCGGCGCAGTTGCAGGCGCTGTCGGCGTTGGTGCTGGTCTTGCCTTACACACTCGCCGATTACGCGCAGAACTTCGCAATCGCGCGGCTGCTGTCCGATTTCCAGTTGGCCAATCCCGATTCACTGTCCTTCGCCTCGTCGCTGACCGTGACCAAGTTCGCGCTTCTGGCCGTTCCCGTCGCGGTCGTCGCGGTATTCGCGCTGGCGGTACGACGGCGCTGAGTGGGCAGGGGATGAATCAGACCGCCATCTTCTGGCCCATGCTGGCGCATGTGCTTCTGGTCTACGTCGTCTATCTGGTGATGTTTAAACGTCGCTACTTCCCCGTGAAGTCCGGCGAGGCCAAGATCAGCCAGTACAAGGTCCGCTCGACCGAGCCGGCGTCGAGCGTCACCGTCGCCAACAATCTGATCAACCAGTTCGAGCTGCCGGTTCTCTTTCATGTGCTGTGCCTGGCGCTCTTCGTCACCAATGGCGTCAACTACCTGACGCTCGCGCTGATGTGGCTCTTCGTCGTCACGCGCTATGTCCACGCCTGGGTGCATCTCAGCAGAAACTACCTGCTGTACCGCAGCCGCGCCTTCTTCGTCGGCGCGGGCGTACTTCTTATCGCCTGGATCTGGTTCGCACTGCACCTGCTTGGCGCGGTGTGAGGCCCTTTCCTTCTCCCCTTGTGGGAGAAGGAGGGGTGCTAAAGATCGAACACCGCGATCCTGCGCTTGTCGAACTTGATGCCGATCTCGCCGCGCACCAGTCTCAGCGCCTGGTCGCCGAACACGGCACGCCGCCAGCCCTGCAGCGCCGGAACGTCGGCGGCGTCGCCCTCGGCGGCGATGCGGTCGATGTCGTCGCTGGAGGCGAGCACCTTGGAGGCGACGCCTTCCTTTTCGGCGACGATCCGGAGCAGCACCTTGAGCAGTTCCGCCGCCGCGCTCGAGCCCTCCGGCGGCTGGAATGTCTTCGGCAGTTTCGGCATCGCTTCCTTCGGCATGGCAAGCGCCGTATTGACCGCGCCGAGCAATGCTGTTGCGGTCGCGGATCGTTCCCAGCCCTTCGGCGTCGTGCGCAGCCGGCCGAGGGCTGTCGCATCGCGCGGCGCCTGTTGCGCGATCTCGTAGATCGCGTCGTCCTTGAGCACGCGGCCGCGCGGCACGTCGCGTTCGCGCGCCTCGCGCTCGCGCCAGGCGGCCACCGCCTGCACGATCGCCAGCTCCTGCGGCTTGCGCAGCCGCATCTTCAACCGCTTCCAGGCGTCCTCCGGATGCGGATCGTAGGTACCGCGCGAGGTGAGAACATCCATCTCCTCGTTCAGCCAATGGGCGCGGTCCTCCCGTTTCAGCTCGGCGCTGAGATGTTGGTAGACCTTGATCAGATGGGTGACGTCGGCGAGCGCGTATTCGAGCTGCTTGTCGGAGAGCGGCCGGTGCCGCCAGTCGGTGAAACGCGAGGATTTGTCGAGCCGGGCGCCGGTGATGCGCTGCACCAGCTGGTCGTAAGAGACGCTGTCGCCGAAGCCGCAGACCATGGCCGCCACCTGCGTGTCGAATACCGGATGCGGCACCAGGTCGCCCAGATGGACGATGATTTCGATGTCCTGGCGGGCGGCATGAAAAACCTTGACCACCGCTTCATTGGCCATCAGCCGGAAGAACGGTTTGAGATCGATGTCAGGCGACAGCGGATCGATCAGCGCCGTCACCCCGGGCGCGGCCATCTGGATCAGGCAGAGGATCGGCCAGAAGGTCGTTTCGCGGATGAATTCGGTGTCGACGGTGACGAATTCCGACTTTTCGAACGCCGCGATAGCGCTCTCGAGTTCTTTCTGGGTGGTGATGACGTGCATCAAATCGCTTTTGACATCATTTTTTAGGCCTCTTTCAATTTCAGTCGCGCGCGCTTTCGTCAAGCCGGCGCCACGTCATCATTCGTCGGCCGTGTCCGAATCGCCGCTTCTCCGCGCGAGCCGCGCGAATAGTGTCGAGGTGCGCAAAAGTGCCGTGAAGCGGCTGCGTTTGCCTGCCGGAACACCCGATCGCACCTGCATCCGGTAGAGGATCACGACAATGAGAATGGCGTAGACGGTGGCGCTGAATACAAACAGGGCGCCCGGTCCGAAATACTGCATCACCGCCGATGCCGCGAACGGGCCGCCAATGGCGCCGAAGGAATAGAACAGCATCAGCGCCGCGTTGATCAGCACGAACTCGCCCTTGTCGGCGCGGTCATTGGAGTGTGCAGCCGACAGCGAGTAGAGCGGCATGGCGAAGCAGCCGAAGATGAAGACGATGACGAAGTTGAGGAACGGATCGCCGTGCGCCACGAAAGCAAGCGTCAGCGCTGCGACCATGGCGCAACAGGTCGTGGTCAGCAGCACCGAGCGCCGGTCCCAGCGGTCGGAAAGGTAGCCCAGCGGATACTGGATCAGCGCCCCGCCGAAGATGCCGACGCTGACGAAGGTAACGACATCGGCCACCGACATGCCGATCTCCTCGGCATAGACCGGCGACAGCGTGCGGAAAGCGCTATTGGTGACGCCGACGGCTATGCAGCCGATCGAGCCAAGCGGCGAGATCCGCCAGACATGCGGCAGGTCGAGCTTGACCTCTTCGGGCGGCGCCGGGTTGGAGCGGTCGCCGAGCGAGACCGGCACAAGCGAGAAGGTGATCATCATCGACATGACGGCGAAAATAGCGAAGCCGCCTGCGCCGAAGACCGGGATCAGGAATTGCGCGCCAGTGACCGAGCCGATGTCGACCATGCGGTAGATTGCGAGCACCCGGGCCCGGTCCTTGTTGGTGACGCCGGAGTTCAGCCAGGCTTCCATCACGGTGAACAGGCCGGCGAAGCAAAAGCCGCCGGCAAAGCGTATCGCACACCACATCACCGGATCGATGACCAGCACCAGAAGCAGCGTGCCGACCGAGGCAATGGCGGCAAGCGCCGAAAAGGTCCTGACATGGCCGACGGCCTTGAGGATGCGGGTGATCGCCAGGCAGCCGAGCAGGAAGCCGGCAAAGTAGAACGTGCCCATCAGGCCGATCACCGTGGCGGAAAAGCCCTCCTGCGCGCCACGCAGCGCGATCAGCGTGCTTTGCAGCCCATTACCGCCAAGCAGGATGCCTGCGGCAATGAGGAGCGGGATCAGCGGACGAATGGAAGACATTCAGGGAAGGCAATCACGTTTCAGTGATCCTTCTTGGACCATCGAACCCGCCAATGCCAGTGGCAAATGCTTACATGAAGACGGGCCACGTTCCTGCATCCGGCCGAGGGACATGGGGCTATCAATCGGGCAGGAGCCCCTAAGCTTTGCCGGCTCGTATTTCCATCTCCTGCACGACCGTAGACGGCGCCTCGCCTGGAATCGCATTGATGGCCTCTGCGGCTGGCCGCCGGCCAAGCGAGCCCGCGGTCAGCAGGCTGAGCGCGATGAACGGGATGCCGATCCCGTAGGCCGAGCGGATGCCCCAATGGTCCGACACGAAGCCGAGCAGCGGCGGACCGAGCAGGAAGGCGATGAAGGAGATCTGCGAAAGCGCCGCGACATTGATCGCCGCGGGCCGGTCCGTCCGTTGCGCTGCGGCGGAGATCGCCAGCGGGAAGAGGGCGCTGCTGCCGATGCCCAACAGGGCAAAACCCAGCATCGAGACGAACGGCAGGGGCGAGAAGAAGACGATGAGCACACCCGCCGCCATCACTGCCAGCAGCACGCGCGCCACCCCGCTTGGCGAGTGGCGGTCGACAAAGGAGTCGGCGAAGAAGCGCGTGGTTGCCTGCGAGAAGGCAAACAGCGCCACCGTGAAGCCGGCGACGAAGGGGCCGGACTCGAACACGGTGCGCATATAGATCGCCGACCAGTCGATGCTGGCGCCTTCCAAGAGCATCGCCGAAAGCGTCACCGCCACGAGGACGAGGATCGGCAGCGTCGGCCGCGCGAACATCGGCGCCTTTTGGTCGGTCCCGGCGTGGCGGGCCGGCGCCGGGTCGAAGCCGCCGAGGAACAACGCCATCGAAGCTGCCACCATCGGCACCACCAGCGCCAGATGGAGCTGCGGCGAAAGACCCAGATGCGCCATCGCGCCGCCGAACAGCCCGGCGCCGAAGAAGCCCGCGCTCCAGAAGGAATGCGCCCGGTTCATGATGCGGCGCTTGAGCTGGAACTCCGTCCTGTCGGCCTCGACATTCAGGATGATCTCGACGCTGCCGATCATCAGGCCGACCGGCAGCAGCATCAGGAACAGGGCGACCGGTCCCGGCGCGTGCACGGCGATGGAATAGACGAGCGCGATCAGCGGCACGAGCCAAAGCAGCGCCCGGCGAAAGCCGACACGCTCCAGCACGGGCGTCGCCAGCGTCAGCGCGGTCAAGGTGCCGATCGGCGTTCCGATCAGGCTGAGCCCCAGCGTGCCGTCCTCGATTTCCATGGCGCGCTTGATATCCGGCAGGCGCGGGAAAATGTTGCCCATGGCGAAAGAGTAGATCGCGAAACCGGCATAGACGCGGTGCTGAGGGGCGAGTTTCAAGCCAAGGGTCATTACGGCACTTCCGATGGGAGGGTGGGACGGCATCGCCAGTCCATCACGCTATTTCTTGCATAAACATGCAGAACATGCAAGAATGTGCACAAAGAAATAGGATCGTGCATGCTGACCGAGGAACGACATCAATTCATTCGCGACCGGCTGGCGGCGGAGGGAAGGGTGCTGGCCGGCGAGCTCGCCAGCCGATTTGGGGTCTCGGAAGATACGGTTCGCCGCGATCTGCGCGAGCTGGCGAAAGCCGGGCAGTTGCGCCGTGTCTATGGCGGCGCGGTCGCGTCGGCGCCCTTTGCGGCGGCAACGATCAGCCAGCGCAGCAGCCATGCGGTCGAGGAGAAAATGCGCCTGGCGAAGGTAGCGGTGGGGGTGGTCGCCTCAGGGCAGACCCTGTTCATCGACGGCGGCACCACCAATGAGGCGATCGCCAGGGCAATCCCGCGCGATGTCGAGCTGACGGTGGCCACCAACTCGCTCGGCGTCGCATCGGCTCTCGCCGATCTGCCCCTGGTCGAGCTGATAATGCTCGGCGGCCGGTATGTCCGCGACCTCGGCACCTGCGTCGGCGGCGACACGCTTGCCGCCGTAGCGCAGCTCGGCGCGGATCTGTTCTTCCTCGGCTCCTGCGGGCTCGATGCCTCGCGCGGCGTCACGGCTTTCGATTCGGCCGAAGCCGAGGTGAAGCGGGCCATGGCCAGGAACAGCGCCGGCATTGTCATTGCCGCCACCAACGACAAGCTTGCCACCGCGGCTCCCTATCGCGTCGCGGCGCCCGATGCGATCTGCTATCTGGTGGTCGAAAGGACAGCCCCCGCCGCCATCCTCGCCGACTTCCAGCGACAGGGCGCTGAAGTCCGCTTCGCGTGAACGGCCGCAACCGCGAGCCTGTGTGACGGCTTGTCCTGTGTGACCGGTTGCCTTGACAAAGCCGGCCTCTCATGCGCTTTTCGCGCCAATTTTCAGGGCCGGGCTTTTGCCCGCAATTCCGGACTCCACCAATGACAATGCATCGTTACCGCAGCCATACCTGTGCCCAGTTGAGAAAGAGCGACGTCGGCAATTCCGTCCGCCTGTCGGGCTGGGTGCATCGCGTGCGCGACCATGGCGGGCTGCTCTTCATCGATCTGCGCGACCATTACGGCCTGACCCAGATCGTCGCCGATCCGGATTCACCGGCCTTCAAGACCGCCGAGACCCTGCGCGGCGAATGGGTGATCCGCGTCGACGGCGAGGTCAAGGCGCGCCTGCCGGAGACCGTCAACATCAATCTCCCGACCGGCGAGATCGAGATTTTCGCACGTGAGATCGAGGTGCTGTCGGCGGCCAAGGAACTGCCGCTGCCGGTGTTCGGCGAGCCGGACTATCCGGAAGACATCCGCCTGAAATACCGCTTCCTCGACCTGCGCCGCGAAACGCTGCACAAGAACATCGTGGCGCGCACCAGGATCATCGCCGAGATGCGCAGGCGCATGGGCGAGGTGGGCTTCACCGAATTCTCGACGCCGATCCTGACGGCATCCTCGCCGGAGGGCGCGCGCGACTTCCTGGTGCCCTCGCGCATCCATCCCGGCACCTTCTACGCGCTGCCGCAGGCGCCGCAGCAGTACAAGCAGCTGATCATGGTCTCCGGCTTCGACCGCTACTTCCAGATCGCGCCCTGCTTCCGCGACGAGGATCCGCGCGCCGACCGTTTGCCCGGCGAATTCTACCAGCTCGACCTCGAGATGAGCTTCGTCGAGCAGGACGACGTGCTCTCGACCATGGAACCGGTGCTTCGCGGCGTCTTCGAAACCTTCGCCGACGGCAAGCCGGTGAACCAGAAATTCCGCCGCATCCCCTATGACGAGGCGATGCGCACCTACGGCACCGACAAGCCGGACCTGCGCAACCCGATCGAGATGCAGGCGATCTCCGATCACTTCCGCGATTCAGGCTTCAAGGTCTTCGCCAACATCCTGGCAAACGATTCGAAGGCCGAGGTCTGGGCGATCCCGGCCAAGACCGGCGGCAGCCGCGCCTTCTGCGACCGCATGAACTCCTGGGCGCAAAGCGAAGGCCAGCCGGGCCTCGGCTACATCTTCTGGCGCAAGGAAGGCGACAAGCTCGAGGGTGCGGGACCGATCGCCAAGAACATCGGCGAGGAACGCACCGAAGCGGTACGCCAGCAACTCGGCCTCGCCGATGGCGACGCCGCCTTCTTCGTTGCCGGCGACCCGAAGAAGTTCGTCGCCTTCGCGGGTGCCGCGCGCACCCGCGCTGGCGAGGAGCTCAATCTTGTCGACCGCGATCGCTTCGAGCTTTGCTGGATCGTCGACTTCCCATTCTTCGAATGGAACGAGGACGAGAAGAAGATCGACTTCGCCCACAACCCGTTCTCGATGCCGCAGGGTGGCATCGATGCGCTCGGCGGCCAGGAGCCGCTCGGCATCAAGGCGTTCCAGTACGACATGGTCTGCAACGGTTTCGAGATCGCCTCCGGCGGCATCCGCAACCACCTGCCGGAAACCATGGTCAAAGCCTTCGAGATGGTTGGCTTCGATCGCGCGACGGTCGAGGAGCGCTTCGGCGGCCTCTACCGCGCCTTCCAGTATGGCGCGCCGCCGCATGGCGGCATGGCGGCGGGCATCGACCGCATCGTCATGCTTCTGGTCGGCGCCAAGAACCTGCGCGAGGTCACCATGTTCCCGATGAACCAGCAGGCCTACGACCTGTTGATGAACGCGCCTTCGGAAGCCACCCCGCAGCAGCTACGCGAGCTGTCGCTGCGCGTCGCGGTGGCGAAGAAGGAAGGTTAGGAACAGCGCCGAAGCGGTTGCTTCTGCTAAATGAATCGGTCTTGAACAAAAGAAGCCCGGCATCGCTGTCGGGCTTCTTTGCTTGAGCGTTCCGCTCGATCAGTCCTCGTTCGCCTTGACCTTGACACCCAGCGTCTTGGGCAGGTCGAGCGGGTTCGACATGGCGCCGGCCATGATCAGGGCGAACGGCACCGATGACGGCGGCTCGGCCGAGATTTCGAGGCTCTTCGGGTCGTCGAGGAACTTGTTGACCGCCGCAGAGACTTCGGCCGTCAGTTCGGGGTTGTTAAGCTGCGCCATGCCGAACGGCACGATCGCCTTGGCCTGGTTGGCGACATCCTTGCCGGACATGCCCTGCTGCTTGCCGACATAGTCGAGCACCTTGCCGGTCAGCGAATCGTCGTCGAAGCGAACCGAGGCGCCGTTGAACGACAATTGCTGCAAGAGGCCGAGCATGGCCATGCCTTGCGCGGAATTGTCGGCGCCCTCCGGCTGCGAGGCGAGCTGCTTCTGCATGGCCTGCATCGACTTGATGAAGTCGACCGTATAGCCGCCGAGGTTGAAGGTCATGCCGAGCGTGCCGGCTTTGTCGACCGATATGTCGTATTTCGACAGCTCCATCTTGCCGTCGCTGGGCTGCCAGGTGCCGGCCATCGAGACGGTGCCGGAGATGTTCTGGTAGCCGAGCGCCTCGATCGCTTCCTTCGACTTCGGGTCGTCGACCAGCGTCAGATCGGCATTGAACTTTTCGGTATTGGCGGTGAAATCCATCGCCTTGCCGTCGGCCGGCGGGGTGATCTGGACAGCGAGCCCGTCCATCGAGAAGGCGGTCTTGTCGCCGACCTTGACCGTCATGTTGGAGAGCTCGGCCGACTTGTACATCATCAGCGAGCCGAGCGGATCGGTGCTGCCTTCGGCCGGCACCTTCATGTCGTGGATGACGAAGGGGCTGAGATTGAGCGTCACGCCGTCCTTGGAGTGCTCCAGGGCGGAGGTCGAGACGGTCGCGATCTCGAAGCCGCCATTGGCTGCGGTGACGCCCTCCAGCTTCACGTCGCCGATCGGCAGCGCTTCCTTCTCGGCAGCCGGCTTGATGGAGACGCCCTGCAAGACGACATTCGAATCGTCACCCGTGGCCCCGGTCCAGGAAATGTCGACGCCCTGGGCGGCAAGCGTTGCCTTGACGCGCTCGGCCACGGCCGGGTCGGCGGCAAACGCGGCGTTGAGCGGCAGGGTCAGCAGAAAGGTTGAAAAAGCCAGTTTCTTGAACATTGAGCGTTGAATTGTCATGGCGAGTTCCCTGTCCTGAAAAGTGTTTTGAATTCCTGCACCGTCACCATTCCGTGACGAACGGGACGGGAAAAAGGCGATCCCCGGCCCATTTGTCGAAAACGGCGACGAAAAGCAAATGCGGGCCGGCACGCTTTGCACGGTGCGGTGAATTTGTCATGAAGACCGCGGCTCTCCTGCGCCCGTTTGCATGCCCAGATCGCATTGCATGCCCGGATAGAGGGCGCATGTAACAGATTGATGTTGGCCGGCGTCCCGCTTGCAGCCGATGCCTGTTGCAGATGGGCGGCAAACTGGAATGTTCGCCTTGCCGCTTCCGTGAAATCCTTCACATCACCCGCTACGGTCTTTGCTGGCGACTGCGCGCGACGAATCCGCCGACTTCCAACCCGGCGCTTGCCGCGAATCACCCGCTCGGCTAGTCCAAATCCATGGGAAAAAGGCATTTGCCGCCTGAAGACAATGACGGCGGCGACAACATCGAACCGGTCGACCTGAAGGAAGCGCTTGAGAAGCGTTACCTCGCCTATGCGCTGTCGACCATCATGCATCGGGCGCTGCCGGATGTGCGCGACGGGCTGAAGCCGGTCCATCGCCGCATCATGCATGCCATGCGGCTCTTGCGGCTCAACCCCGACCAGGGCTTCGCCAAATGCGCCCGCATCGTCGGCGAGGTGATGGGTAAGTTCCACCCGCATGGCGACCAGTCGATCTACGATGCGCTGGTGCGCCTCGCGCAGGAATTCTCGATGCGCTACCCGCTGGTCGACGGGCAGGGCAATTTCGGCAACATCGACGGCGATAACGCCGCCGCCATGCGCTACACCGAAGCGCGCATGACGGAAGTGGCGACCGAGCTGCTTGCCGGCATCACCGAGGACGCCGTCGACTACCGGCCGACCTACAACGAAGAGGACGAGGAGCCGGTCGTTCTGCCCGGCGCCTTCCCGAACCTGCTTGCCAACGGCTCGTCCGGTATCGCGGTCGGCATGGCAACCTCGATCCCGCCGCACAACGCCGCCGAGCTTTGCGACGCCGCGCTGCATCTGATCGAGCATCCGGACGCGCCGGTGGCCAAGCTGATGGATTTCGTCCAGGGGCCGGATTTCCCGACCGGCGGCATCATCGTCGACAGCCGCGCCTCGATCCTCGAAGCCTATGAGACGGGCCGCGGCGGTTTCCGTGTCCGCTCCAAATGGAGCCAGGAGGATCAGGGCAGGGGCACCTGGAGCATCGTCGTCACCGAGATCCCCTACGGCGTGCAGAAGGCCAGGCTGATCGAGAAGATCGCCGAGCTCCTGATGGCGCGCAAGCTGCCGCTGCTCGAAGACATCCGCGACGAGAGCGCCGAGGACATCCGCATCGTGCTGGTGCCGAAAAGCCGGACGGTCGACCCCGGCATCCTGATGGAATCGCTGTTCAAGCTCACCGAGCTCGAAAGCCGCTTCCCGCTCAACATGAATGTCCTGTCGCGCGGCAAGGTGCCGAACGTCCTGTCGCTGAAGGGCGTGCTCAAGGAATGGCTCGACCACCGCCGCGACGTGCTGATCCGCCGCTCGAAATATCGGCTGGGCGAGATCGAGAAGCGCCTGGAAATCCTCGCCGGCTACCTGATCGCCTATCTCAACATCGACGAGGTCATCAGGATCATCCGCGAGGAGGATGAGCCCAAGCAGGTGATGATGGCCCGCTGGTCGCTCACCGACAACCAGGCCGAAGCCATCCTCAACATGCGGCTGCGCGCTCTTCGAAAGCTCGAAGAGATCGAGATCCGCAAGGAATATGACGGCCTCACCGAGGAGAAGAAGCAGATCGAGGCCCTGCTGGCGTCGGACGTCAAGCAATGGGCGACGATCAAGTGGGAAGTCACCAAGATCCGCGACACGTTCGGCCCAGAGACCGAGCTCGGCAAGCGCCGCACCCAGTTCGCCGACGCGCCCGAGCATGACCTGACCGACATCGCCCATGCCATGATCGAGCGCGAGCCGGTCACTGTCGTGGTGTCGGAAAAGGGCTGGCTGCGCGCCATGAAGGGTCATCTGACCGATCATTCGCAGCTTGCCTTCAAGGAGGGCGACAGCCTGAAGCTCGCCTTCCATGCCCAGACCACCGACAAGATCCTGGTCTTCACCACCGGCGGCAAGTTCTACACCATCGGCGCCGACCGGCTGCCGGGCGGGCGCGGCCACGGCGAGCCGATCCGCATCATCGTCGACATGGAGAACGACCAGGACATCGTCACCGCCTTCGTCCACGATCCGAAGCGCAAGCTGCTGCTCGTCTCCTATGATGCCAATGGCTTTGTCGTCTCCGAGGACGAGGTCGTCGCCAACACCCGCAAGGGCAAGCAGGTGATGAACGTCAAGGCGCCGGACGAGGCCAAGCGCTGCATTCCGGTCGCGGGCGACCATCTCGCCATCGTCGGCGAGAACCGCAAGATGCTGGTCTTCCCGCTCGCCGAGATCCCGGAGATGGCGCGCGGCAAGGGCGTGCGCCTGCAAAAATACAAGGACGGCGGCGTGCTGGACCTGAAGACGTTCACGCTGGAAACGGGGCTCACCTGGCAGGATTCGGCCGACCGCACCTTCACCAAGTCGCGTGAGGAACTGGCCGAATGGATCGGCGCCCGCGCCGCCGCCGGCCGCATGGTGCCGAAGGGTTTCCCGAGGACGGGCAAGTTCGGGTAGCGGGGCCTTTCCTTCTCCCCTTGTGGGAGAAGGTGGACGAGCGAAGCTCGGCCGGATGAGGGGTGTTGGAAGGATCGCTACCTCTCGACGTAAGCGCTTCAAATCCTTGAATATCTTGACGTTGCATTCCTTCCAGCACCCCTCATCCGTCTCGGCGCTGCGCGCCGATCCACCTTCTCCCACAAGGGGAGAAGGTCAGGCGCAAACATTTGGACTATCGTCACGATTGCTGCACTATGATGGTGCATAAGCATCCAACGAATTGCCGGGCAGGGGAGAGACGCCGGGTTGAAGCGGGCTGAAATCCAGAAACCGGGGCAGCGCCTGTTCGGTCTGTCAACGCCGCTCAGGGCTGCCGTCATCCCGCCGCTGTCGGCGGCGCGCTGGCTCCTGGTGCTGATCGTCGCCGCCGGCGTCTATTTCTTCCACGGCTTCCTGTTCCCGGTGCTGGCCGCGCTCGTCATCGCCTTCGCCAGCTGGCCGCTCTACCGCAGGCTGCTCGCCGCCGTCGGCGGCAACCGCACCATCGGCGCGACGCTGGCCATCCTGTTCATCCTGACCTTCCTGGTGGTGCCGATAGCGCTTGCCGGGACCTATGCCATCAACGAGCTCCGCGAATGGGTGGTGTGGGCGATCGAGACCAACCGCCACGGTTCCGCCACGCCGCAATGGATCGCCACCATGCCGGTGATCGGCGAGTGGCTGAACCAGCAGTGGACTACCAATCTCGGCCATCCCGGCGGCATCGGCGAGCTGATCCAGATGGTGAGCGGCTCCAACATCGGCACCATCTACCGCGGCGCGCTGGCCGCCGGCGGCAGCGCCTTCGGCCTGCTGCTCACGCTGCTCTTCATGCTGATCGCGCTGTTCTTCGCCTATCGCGACGGCGAAGCTTTCGCGGCACAGGTCGATCGTCTCGGCGAGCGGATCCTGCCGACGCGTTGGGAGCGGATCTCGCGCGTCGTGCCGGCCACCATCTCATCGACCGTCACCGGCATGACCGTCATCGCCATCGGCGAAGGCCTCGTGCTGGGCGTCGCCTACTGGCTGGCCGGCGTGCCGTCGCCGGTGACGCTTGGCGCGCTCACCGGCATCATGGCGCTGATCCCGGGCGGCGCGCCGCTCTCCTTCACGCTTGTGTCGATCTATCTCGCCGCCAGCGGCAAGTTGTTTGCCGGCATGGCGCTGTTCATCTGGGGCGCGGTCGAGCTCTTCATCGTCGACAAGACGTTGCGTCCGAAGCTGGTCGGCGGGCCGATCAAGCTGCCGTTCCTGCCGACCTTTTTCGGCCTGATCGGCGGCGTCAAGACAATGGGCTTCCTTGGCCTCTTCATCGGCCCGGTGCTGATGGCGCTGCTCGTCGCCATCTGGCGCGAATGGCTGCGCGAGGTCGAGATGATGGACGAACAGGCGCCTGCCGGTGCCGACGAGAACGGACCGCCACGGATCGAGGCGGCGCCCGAAGCCAGGAAAATTCAGGCCGGGTAACCGACCGCAAGGGCGGCGCGGCGCTTGCGCCCTTCATGCAATTGCCACAGCGAATGCGCGACCAGCGTCACGATCAGGATCGTGCCGCCGATCAGGCTGTTGCGCGTCGGCGTCTCGGCAAAGATCAGCCACACCCAGACCGGCGCCAGCACCGTCTCCAGCACATAGAACATCGCCACCTCCGGCCCTGAGATGTATTTCGGTCCGTTGGCGAGGCAGAAGAACGAGATCGGCATGATCACGGCGCCGTTGAAGATGATCCACCATGGCTGGTTGACGTGAAAGCCTTCGCCCGAGACCATGAAGACGGCGACCGCCAGCGGCAGGATGACGCCGACGAGCGCGGTAAAGCCCATATCCTTGCCGCTGGCGCGCGAGATGGTGATGGCGATCGCCACGAACAGCGCCGAGCACAGCGCCATGAAATCTCCGAACAGATGCCCGGTGCCGACCGAGCCGCCGACGATGATCAGCACGCCGAAGATCATCGCCAGCATCGCGATCACCGTCCCGAGCCGCGGCTTCTCCCGGAGAAACAGCCATGACAACAGTGCGGCGAACACGGTGTTGAAGGCGAGGATAAAGACGAGGTCGGCGGTCGAGGTGTGATAGACGGCGGTGACGAAGGTGACGCCGGTGAGCCCGTAGCACAGAGCCACGGCAAGTCCCGACCAGCCCGGGATGAGTTGTGGCGCATTGCCGCGCAGCGCGCGCCAGACGGCCCAGATCACCAGCGCGGCGACGAGCGTGGTGCCGGTGCGCAGCATCATGATGGTCCATGGGCTGCCGTCGGCGAGCCGGATCAGCGGAATGTCGACGGTCAGCGTCAACCCGCCGATGGCGGTGATCAGCAGGCCCTTCTGGTGGTCATGGTGGGAAGACATGATAGGTCTCGCAATGGTTTGCAGACGGCTGGCTTGATGGCACACTCGTCCATCGAGTGGCGGAAACGCCAGCTTCCTGCCCCTTGAAACAGCCTAAGGTTGGGCTTTGGAAAAAATGGTCAGCGACTGACCGCTTCGTGGTCGTAGCGTTCCCAGCCTTTCGGGCCGAGATGCTCCTGCGGCATGAACCGCATCTTATAGCTCATCTTGCGCGAGCCGTTGACCCAGTAGCCGAGATAGACGTGGGGCAATCCCATCGCCTTGGCGCGGGCGATGTGGTCGAGGATCATGAAGGTGCCGAGCGAGCGGTCGTCGAAATCGGGATTGAAGTAGGAATAGACCATCGACAGCCCGTCGGCCATCTTGTCGGTCAGCGCCACCGCGATCAATTCTCCGTGGCCCTTGCCGGTGATGAAGGTATCCGGGCCGCGGCGCCGGTATTCGATGATCTTGGTATCGACATGCGTGTCCTCGACCATCATCGCATAGTCCAGCACCGTCATGTCGGACATGCCGCCGCGCCGGTGGCGGGCGTCGAGATAGGCGCGGAACAGCGAATATTGCTCGGTCGATGGCTGCGCGTCATGCATGGCGCCGATCAGGTCGGCATTGCGCTGGATGACGCGGCGCATGTTGCGGCTGGCGGTGAATTCCTGCGCCAGGATGCGCACCGACACGCAGGCCCGGCAGGACTCGCAGGCAGGCCGGTAGGCAATGTTCTGCGAGCGCCGGAAGCCGCCCTGGGTCAACAGGTCGTTCATCTCGGGCGCCTTGTCGCCGACAAGGTGCGTGAACACCTTGCGCTCGAACTGGCCCTCCAGATAGGGGCACGGCGACGGCGCGGTCAGGAAGAACTGCGGCGACTGGGTTGGATGCTGCGTCATCGATCCTTGGAAACGCTCCTGCGAATCGCCCTACCTTTGGCCCGGCCGGCGAAAAATTCAACAGGATTGTGCGGCCACGGCCGGCCCAGGCTGTTCATATTCTAGCACAACCGGCGCGGCGACAGCGCGCCGGCACCGTCAGACATCGGTGCGCGTGACGACCGTGCCGAGAAGCAGGTCGTGCAGCGTGCGCTTGCGATCGGAAAACAGCGTCACCAGCAGCACCAGCGGCGTCAGGATGACGTTGCCGGCCCAGAACAGCACCGAATGCACGACCGCGGTCAGTCCGTCGATGCGGGTACCGTCAAGTTTGTCGAGCCGGATGCCCATGATCTTCATGCCAGTGGTGGCCTGGTCGCGGCTGCCCAGCGTGTTCCAGATGTAGAGAATGGCAACCGCCGGCACCAGGATGGAGAACAGCGCCCAGCCTAGGCCGAAGGTCAAAAGCCCGAGCAGGGCGACCAATATGGCGAAGGGGATGGTGAGCACGGCAACGATGAAATAGTCGAGGATGAAGGCGAAGACGCGCCTCGTGCGCACGCCGCGATAGGCGCGCGTGTCCTCGAACTTCGTGGTGATGATCTCGCCGTCAAGCACGCGCGTGTTCATGTCATGACCTCGTAACAGGCCGGACATAGGTCTCGGCCATTCGCCACTGAAATGGTGAAAGCCGATGGCGGAATCAAGGTCGAAGGCTCGTGATGCATGCTCGGCAAGCCGTGGCGAAGCGCGGTTGCGGCGGTTGAATTCATGGCGCGGATCGCGTTAGCTTGCTGCGGCGCAACAAGACGCCGAGGGGAAGGGGAATATGGACTACGACATGCTTGTCATCGGCAGCGGCCCCTCTGGGCGCCGCGCCGCGGTGCAGTCGGCCAAGCTTGGCAAATCGGTACTGGTGGTCGATAGGGGCCGGCGTCTCGGCGGCGTCTCCGTGCACACCGGCACCATTCCGTCCAAGACGCTGCGCGAAACGGTGCTCAACCTCTCCGGTTGGCGCGAGCGTGGCTTCTACGGGCGCGGCTATCGGGTCAAGCAGGACATTTCCGTCAGCGACCTCGTCGAGCGCTTGCACAAGACGCTCGACCACGAGGTCGAGGTGCTGCAGCATCAATTCATGCGCAATGCGGTCAAAAGCGCGCGCGCCACGGCCAAATTCCTCGGCGCCAACAAGGTCAGTCTGACGACCGACAGTGGCGACTACAGCGAGGTCGGCTTCGCCAACGCGCTTATCGCCGTGGGCACCAGGCCGCACCGGCCGCGCGACGTGCCTTTCGACAAGACGCGCATTTTCGACAGCGACGAGATGCTGGAGCTCGACCGGCTGCCGCGCACGCTGACCGTCATCGGCGCCGGCGTCATCGGCGTCGAATACGCGACCATCTTTTCCGCGCTCGACGTGCCGGTGACGCTGGTCGAGCCGCGCAATACCATCCTCGATTTCGTCGACCGCGAGATCGTCGACGACTTCATCCACCAGATGCGCGACCGCGGCATGACCATTCGGCTCGGCAGCACGGTCAAGGAAATCGCCTCCAAGCCAGACTATGCCGAGGTGACGCTTGCCGACGGCCGCACTATCCGCTCCGAGATCGTGCTTTATGCCGCCGGCCGCAGCGGCAATCTCGGCAGCCTCGGTCTCGACGTGGTCGGCATCGAGGCGGACTCCAGGGGGCGCATAAAGGTCGATCCGAACACGTTCCAGACCAGCGTGTCCAACATCTACGCCACCGGTGACGTCATCGGCTTCCCGAGCCTGGCCTCGACCTCGATGGAGCAGGGCAGGGTGGCCGCCTGCCATGCCTTTGGCGTGGCGCTGCCGCCGCCGCCGGAAACTTTTCCGTATGGCATCTACGCTGTCCCGGAAATCTCCACCGTCGGCCAGTCGGAGGAGCAGGTGCGCGAGAGCGGGATCGCCTATGAGGTCGGCGTCGCGCGCTTCCGCGAAACCTCGCGCGGCCACATCATGGGCGTCAACTCGGGCTTCCTGAAGCTGCTCTTTTCGGTCGAGACGCGCCGACTGCTCGGCGCCCATATCGTCGGCGAGGGCGCGACCGAGCTCATCCATATCGGCCAGGCCGTGATCAATCTCGGCGGCACGGTCGACTTCTTCGTCAACAACACTTTCAACTACCCGACATTGGCCGAGGCCTACAAGATCGCCGGCCTGGATGCTTGGAACCGGATGGGGCAGGGGTAGGACGTGCCCGGCTGAGCTCCCAGCCGCTTCTGAGGGGTCGCGTTCCGATCGCAGCGGCTCCTAAATCGCGTCGCGCTGAAACGGATTCAGGCGACGCGCTTTAAGTCTTTGTTTTTATGCATGTCGTTTTCGCAAAACCGCTGCGCACTTTTGCGCGACATGCATTAAGCCGTCAGGCAGCCCGCGCAGGCCCTGCAAGCCACTGCCGGGCGATCGCGGCGTCCGCGTCGCCGAACTCGTGGCCCGCAGCGACGATGCGCGCATCGACCTCGGCGCCGCGCGCGCTCAGCAGCGTCACCAGCGACGGGGCGAAGGGGCCGTAGGTCTGGTCGGCCGCGCCGGCGATGACCAGCACCCGCGTTCCGGCGAGGTTGGTTGCCGGCGCGTCGTCGAGCACCGGCATCGCCCTGAGCAACGCCGCCTGCCTCACCAGCCCGGGGTGAAGCAGCATCAGCGTGGAAATCAGATTGGCGCCGTTGGAATAGCCGAGGAAGGTCGCGCGCCCGAGGTCGAGCCCGTGGCGTCGCGCGGCTTCGGTTGCGAATTGAGCGATAGCGGCCGTTTCCACGCGGATGCTGGACTGGTCGAAACTGGTCGGCGTGATTCGCTCGAACCAGCGGAAACCGTCCTCTTGGGCGATGCGGCCGCGCGCCGCGACGAGCACCGCGCGCGGCGCGATCTGACTCGCCAGCGGCACCAGCGTCGTTTCGTCCACGCCCGATCCGTGCAGCACGAAAAGGCATTCGCCGCTCGCATCTGCCGGTACGATCAAGCGATAGGGGAAAGGCAGATCATGGCGCAGCACGCTGTTTTTGTTGGCATGTTCGGACATGATCACATCCTTTTGATTTTACGGAGATTTCGCTGATTTGCCGGCTTCAAAACGGAATGTTTTCAAGTTCCGCGAAAGTTGATTGAACCGGGCGCATTTCAGACCGTTTCTGCGCCGATACACTCCCGACGGGAGGAATCGAAGCGGTGCGTCGGGGGTCGCATTGCTGGACATGAAACACCAGCTCTGAGGCCTTTTGTCGATGACCATCCCCGTTTCTCAGCGCGACCCGCGTATCAACGATCGCGACATGCGTATCGATCGCGACCCGCGTATCCATGATCGCGATACGCGTATCGACGTGCTGCGCGCGCTCGCGCTGCTCACCATTTTCGTCGACCATGTGCCGGGCACCGTCTTCGAAAACCTGACCTATAAGAATCTCGGCTTCTCCGATGCGGCCGAGGCCTTTGTGCTGATCTCCGGCATTTCGGTGGCGCTCGCCTATGGCAGCAAGTTCAAGCCGGGCGGCAGGCTGCTGGCGACGCTCAAGATGTGGCGGCGCGCTGGCGTGCTCTATGTCACCCACATCGTCATCACCATGGCGGTGATCGCGATGTTCTGTGCCGCGGCGGTGTTTGCCCACCGGCCGGAACTGTTGAAGATGATCAACATCGAGCCGCTGATGAAGAACACGCCGGAGGTGCTGCTCGGCATCGTCACGCTCGGCCATCAGCTCGGCTACAACAACATCCTGCCGGTTTATGCCGCGCTGCTTCTGGCGGCGCCGGCCTTTGTGCTGTTCGTCAGCTACAGGCCCGCGGCGGCGCTGACGGTGTCCGGCCTGCTGTGGCTGGTTGCCGGCATCTGGCAGATCGCGCCGCCGAACTATCCCGAGCCGGGTCTGTGGTTCTTGAATCCCCTGTCCTGGCAGTTCCTGTTCAACATCGGCCTCGCGACCATGCTGCACGTCAAGCGCGGCGGCGCCATTCCCGTAAACCGGTGGCTGGTGGGTTTCGCCGGCGTCTACGTGGTCGGCGCGGCGGTCTGGGTGCACAGCCCATTGTGGGGTCATATCACCTGGTTCGACCTGCCGGTGGTGATCGGTGGTTTCGACAAGACCTTCCTGTCGCTGCCGCGATTGCTGCATATCCTTTCGGTCAGCTACCTGGTCGTCGCCCTGCCGGCCGTGTCGAACCTCTTCCGTGCCAGGCCCGACAACCCGCTGGCGATCCTCGGCAAGCGCTCGCTGCCGGTGTTCGTCGCCGGAACGGTGATCGCCATGGCGGCCCAGGTGCTGAAGCTGATCAATCCGGGCGGCCTCGCCTATGACACGCTGCTGATCGCAGCCGGCATCGCCATGCAGTTCGCGCTGGCGCTGTATCTCGAATGGCTCGCCGGTCTCGGCCCGGCCCGCGCCAAGCCGGCGCGCGACGAGATTGCGCGCCCCACGTTTGGCGCGCAGCCTGTACCGGCGAGGGTTGGCGGCTACTGAGGGCTTGTCAGGTTCTCGGCGCCGGGCCGGTGGAGGCCCTGACGACCAGCTCGACGCCCATCGTCTCGCGCCGCACCGTGCCGTCGAAGTCGAGGATCATGTGGGCGGCCCGACGGCCGATCTCGGTGATCGGCTGCGCGATCGTGGTCAGCGGTGGGTCGCAGAGCGCGCCGTCCGGCACGCCGTCGAAGCCGACGATGGAAACCTCCTGCGGCACCTTGAGACCTCGCTCGGTCAGCCACTCGATGGCGATGAGGGCCATCCTGTCCGACATCGCCAGGATGGCGGTCGGCCGCTCGCCGCCGGCAAAGATCGCCTCGAGCCCGGCTCTCGTGCTCTTCTCCTCGTTCTCCGTCTCGTAGAACGGGATTTTCGCCGTATCGATGCCGAAACGGGAGAGTTCCTCAAAATAGCCGGCAAGGCGGTCACGCGTTCCGGTGTAGAGCGCGCTCCGCACGATTTCCGGTGTGGCGAAGCCGGTGCGACCGTCGGCAAAGGCCAGCGACAGCACCGCGAAACGGCGATGGCCGAGCTCGGCAAGGTGGCGCGCTGCGAGCCTGGCGCCGGCGACATTGTCGACGCCGATTGCCGAGACTGTTTCGTCCTCGAAGCCGAGCTCCAGCGCGACGAAAGGCAGCCTGCGCTCGCGCGTCAGGTCGACGAGGCGCGAGCCGCCCTCGATGCAAAACAGGATGAAGCCGTCGACGAGCGCGCTCTGGATGTTCCAGGCGAGCTTTTCCTGGTTGGCGGCCGAAACCAGGGCGATGCCGGCGCCGGTGGCGTCGCAGGCCTCGGAGATGCCGGCCATCATGACGCGGGCGAAGGGATCCTCGAAGAAATAGGAGAGCGGCTCGGTCGTGCCGACGCCGATGGCGTTGACCTTGCCGGCGCGCAGCAGGCGCCCCTTGGGGTCGGGGCCGGCATAGCCCATCGCCTCCGCCACCGCCTTGACCCGCTCGCGCACCTCGGCGCGCACGATCTCCGGGCGGCTGAAGACGTTGGAGGCCGTGCCATGCGAGACACCGGCCGCCTTGGCGATGTCCGCCAGCCGGATGGGTCGTGCTTGGCCTTCGATGGGTAATGCCATGTCGTTCCTCCGAATCCGGTCACACAGCGAACATGACCGCGGAATGCTTGCCGGTCATCTAACATTTTTCTTGGATCGATTCAAATTTTTGCTTGACTCCAATGGTGCGAGGCATAAGATTTGAATCGATCCAAGTTGCTTCGACGATTGGGAGCAAAGTTCGAGAAGGAGGGTGCCATGCATCCGGTCAACTATTTGTTTGAAGACGTCTACCGCAACGATTGGGGCATTGCCTCGGTCGCGCGGAGCGAGCGGCGCCGTGGCAGGGCAAGCCCGTGGAAGCGTGAGCCGCGCTTCATCGTGGAGCGCAAGAGCGCCTGAAAAATCAGCCTTTTTCGCATCGATCAATTGGATCGATTCAATTCAAGGAGCCAGTCATGCATCCGATCAGCCATCTTTTCCAGGACATCTATCGCAACTATTGGGGCATCTCGCCGGCGACCGACCGGCCGGAACGGCCGCGCGCGGCCGAGCCGGCGACGCGCAAGCGGAGACTGCGCCCGGGGCGCCGGTAATCCCGGCGCGTCCCCGTGCTCGACGGCCTCACCGATGGAAGAGATAGGTCTAGGACCGTGGACGCAACAGCGCCGAGACCGCGATCGCCAGCCAGCCGGCGATAAGTAGCGTGCCGCCGATCGGCGCCGACATCGGAAACAGCCGCGAACCCAGGAAATCCCGGGCGAGCAGGTCGCCCGAGAACAGCAGCAGGCCGACGAGCAGCGCTAGGCTTGCGATCCGGAGGCACCGGTTGCCGCCGATAAGGCCGATGGCGAGAAAGACCGGCGCATGCATCAACAGGAAGGATGCGGCCGTGCCGGTGAAGGCGCCGCCGCGATGCGCGGCCGCCGCTGACAGCGCCACGCCTGCCGCGCCGACAAGGCCGCCCGCCAGCACGAGGACAGGGCTGCCGCCGTTTGAGGATTGCCCCGCAAGGCTCATTTCGATGCTCCGTGTTCGGTGGCCCGCCAATCAGGATTCGCCGGCCCCGAGCAGCATATGCCGCGCCCGCCGCGACTGGACAATCCAGTTGTAGACCGCCCCGAGCGCCATCAGCACGGATGTGCCCAAAAACACCGCCGGCATCCCGAAATGGCCGCCGACGAAGCCGCCGGCGAGGGGGCCAGCGACCTGGCCGACATATTGCGCCGAGATCGACAATCCAAGCACGTTGCCGCCGACGCCGTCCGGGATGTTGTGGCGGATGACGCTAGTGATGCAGGGCAGCAAGCCGCCGAGCGCCAGGCCCATCAGGAAGCGCAGCCCGATCAGTTGCCAGCCGTTGGTGACGAAAGCCTGTGGAATGAGCAGCAGCGCCGAGACGGCGAGCGCGCCGACGACGACATTCCAATGGCCGACGCGGTCGGCGAGTTTGCCCAGCCACGACGAGGACAGGATGGTGCCGAGTGCTGCCGCCGACATCACCACGCCGGCGACCATTGTCACCTTGCTCTGGTCCTCGACGAGCTGCTGCACATACACGGTGATGATCGGCTCGATCGACATGGTGGCGAAGGCGAGCAGCATGCCGGTTGTTAGCATGGCGACGACCGGGCGCTTGTCGGGGATTTGCGACCAGCCGCTTTTCGGTTTCGCCGGCGAAGCGGCGTTGACCGCGGGTGGGCGCGGGTTTTCCTTGATCAGGAAAGTCGTGGCCAGGAAAGCGAGAAAGATCACGCCGCCGGATAGCAGGAATGTCGCGCGGATGCCGATCACCGGCGGCAGCGCGCCGCCTAGCAGTGGGCCGACCAGCGAGCCCGCCGTGATACCGGCCGAGAGCACGCCGAGCGCCCATCCGGAGCGGTCCTTCGGCGTCTGCATCGCCACCAATATCGTCGAGCCCGAGGAATAGCCGCCGGCAAAGCCGATAAGGAGCCTCAGCAACACCAATTGCCAGACGCTCTCGACCATGCCTGTCAGCGACATGCAGATCGCCATGCCGAACGAGGCGCGCACCAGCATCAGCTTGCGGCCATAGCGGTCGCCGAGCCGGCCCCACAGGGGGGCGACCAGCGCCGCGGCAAAGAAGGTGGCGCCATAGGCGATGCCCGACCATTGCACGATCGCCGCGTGCCCCTCGGCGCCCAGTTGTTCAACGTAGAGCGGCAGGAACGGCAACAGCAGCGTCATGGCAATCAGCGTGCTGAACGAGCCGGCGAAGCAGACCGCAAGATTGCGCTGCCAATGGATGTTGTAGCCGCTCTGTTCAGGAGTGTCGTTCGCCATGTCATGCCTGCAAGATCATCCGGGTTGTTCCGGATACCGTTTTGGGATACCAAGACGGTATCCGTCATGAACCTCAACCCAGCCGCTGTCAATGCGGCGCCGAAAAGCGGAACGACAATGTCGCAGATGCAGAATGTCGAAAGGCAGCTTCGCGAGATGATCCTCGGGCTGGAGATCGGGCCGGGCGAGCGGCTGACCGAGCGTTGGATCGAAAGCCGCTTCGGCGCCTCGCGCACTCCGGTCAGGGCCGCATTGCTGCGCCTCGAGACCGAAGGGCTGATCGGCCGCGACGGCCGCGGCTGGACGGTAGCGCCCATCAACCTCGCCGAGCTTGGTCAGATCGCCGTCTACCGCGAAGCGGTCGAGGTGGCGGCGGTGAGGTTGACGGCGGCGCTCGAGGATCGCGGTGGAGTCGAGGTGATCGCGGCGATGCTCGATTCCTGCGACGCCGATACGCCGCGCGAGGAATGGCACCGCGTCGGCATGGATTTTCACATCGAGCTGGCCAGGCTTTCCGGCAATGAATTTCTGCTCAGAGCCGTGCGCGACGCGATGACCAGGCTGTCGCGCGCCCGCTGGCTGGAAGTGCGCGACGAGGCGGCGCTCGGCCGTGCATGGGCCGAGCACCATGCGGTCCTGGCGGCCGTGCGAAAGGGTGATGCCGACGAGGCGGCGCGACTGCTCTCGGCGCATATCGCCGGCAGCCGCGACCGGCTGGTGACTTCGCTGCATGACGACCGGCGCGGCCTGCGCGCCAGGGGCTTTGCCGTTGTCGCTGCCTGACCCCGCAAACGTGGTCGAATACTGGACTCTCACAATTTCGTCCGGTTGTGCGGGCTTGCAAGATGTTCGGCACAATGCTGTAGGAGACGCGGGGAACAACTCCGCATCTTTGAAACGACGGACGCATGGCTTCGCCCTTACGCACCGCAGCGCGGGTATTTTATTTCGTACGCAACATCACGCGCGATGTGGTGCCGCAGGCTCTCTTTCGCCATTGCCTGGCCAGCCGGCTGCAGCAGGCGAGGCTCTCCGGCAAAACGGTCCGCGACCGCGTCAACTATTACAACAGGCTCGACCATAGCTTCGTGCCGAGCGCGGCGGCCGTGCCGGCCGGTCAAATACCCAAGTTCGGGAGCATGTACTATTACGATCTGAAGGAGTTCGCCCGCTACTTCGATCGCGACCTGCTCATCGATCTCGAGTTCGGCGATGTCGTCGACGTGCCCAAGATGCCGGCGATCGTGAAAGATCGGCCGATCCGTGACGACAACGGCAACGCCGTGATCATGAAGCTCGACAAGTTCCGCCATTTCCGCTTCCCTCGCGATCGGTTGTCTTTCGCCGACAAACGCCCGATGGCGGTCTGGCGTGGCGATCTCAACAATCCGATCCGCAAGCGGTTCGTCGACGCCGTGCGCGATCTGCCGGTTTGCGATGCGGGCTCGCCTAAGCCAAGCGCGCCGGAGAACTACCGCAAGCCTTATCTCACGCTCCCGCAGCATCTGCAGTTCCGCTACATCGTCTCGCTCGAAGGCAACGACGTGGCGACGAACCTGAAATGGATCATGAGCTCGAACTCGCTCTGCCTGATGCCGCCGCCGACCTACGAGACCTGGTTCGCCGAAGCTGAGGTCGAGGCCAATGTCCACTATGTGCCGCTTGCGCCGGATTTTTCGGATGTCGCCGACAAGATCGCCTATTTCGAAAGGCATCCGGCGGAGGCCCAGCGTATCATAACGGCGGCCAACGCCTATTGCCGCCGGTTCAGCAACGAAAAGGACGAGTGGGCCGTTTCCCTGCTGGTCCTCTACAAATATTTCGTGCTGAGCGGCCAGATCAAACCCGACGCGGAAGTCTGGCGCTACATCACAGGCTGACGGTTGTCAGATATCGCTGCGGTCGAGCACCAGGTCGGCCGGGCCGAACCGGTCCTTGGCGGTGAGCTGCTGGTGCCAGTAGGGATAAAGCACCGGCGGCCGGCTGACGGCGTCGAGGCGCAAGCGCTCGTCGAGCGACAGTGTCAGGCTTGCTGCGGCAAGGTTGTCCTTGAGCTGGGCTTCGTTGCGGGCGCCGATCACCAGCGAGCTGACGGCCGGGCGGCCGAGCAGCCAGGCAAGCGCCACCTGCGCCGCCGAAACGCCACGCGCCTTGCCTATCTCGGAGAGTACGTCGACGATCCGCCACAGCCTGTCCTCGTCGCGGATCGGCGGTTCCGACCAGCCGCCAAGTTGCCGCGCCGTCGGGCTGTCGCGGCGGTATTTGCCGGAAAGCAGGCCGCCGGCCAGCGGGCTCCACACCAGCACGCCTAGGCCCTGGTCGACCGAGATCGGCAGCAACTCGTACTCGGCCTCGCGCGCTTCCAGCGTGTAGTGGATCTGCTGCGTGACGAAGCGCGGCTGATGATGGCTGTCGCTGATCGAGAGCGCCTTCATCACCTGCCAGCCCGAGTAGTTGGAGCAGCCGACATAACGGATCTTGCCCTGGCCGACCAAGGTGTCGAGCGCTGCGATCGTCTCCTCCAGCGGCGTGACGCCATCCCATTCGTGCAGGAAGTAAATGTCGATGACATCGGTCTTCAGCCGCTTCAGGCTCATCTCGCATTCGCGGATCAGATGATGGCGCGACAGGCCTTCGTCGTTGGGGCCGTTGCCGATCCGCATGCGCGCCTTCGACGCGATCAGCACATCGTTCTTGCGCTTGCCGCCGAGCGCCTCGCCGACGATCTCCTCGGACAGACCGTTCGAATAGACATTGGCGGTGTCGATGAGGTTGATGCCGGCATCGATGCAGGTGTCGATGATGCGCTTGGCTTCGGAAAGATCGGAATTGCCGACGGCGGCGAACGGGCCCGTGCCGCCGAAGGTCATCGTGCCAAGCGTCAATGTCGAAACCTTCAGGCCGGAACGGCCAAGGGTGCGGTATTCCATGTCAGGTCCTCGCGATTTTTGTTTTTGCAGGGGCGCGCCGTGGCGGGCGCCGGAAAGAAGCGAGGGTATTTGTAGGACAATTCCGGCGGCTTGTCGCCCCGGCATCGATACGGGCCGATCACATAACAGCTAGTTCACTGGTTGCCGGGCGAGCTTGCAATAAAACCGTCATTGCAGGCCTGTATCTCAGTCGGCTTACGGAGTTGCGTTTGCGGCACGCCGGAACGCATCCGAAGACAGGGTGGCTGACAGGCAGGAGCAGCGCGATGAACGAATTCAAACCGAATTCCGGGCCGAATTCCGGAGCCAAGGACTGGCTGGAAGCCGAGCTCGAGGACACGCTCGACGAGGACTATGAGCTGGAGATTTCCGAGCCTGCGCTCTCGCTCGAGATCGCCAAAATCTACAAGAAGTCGCATCCGCCCTCCATCGAGCGGATGACCTATTTCCGCGAGCTGCTGAGGCTGCAGTCGGAATTGATCAAGCTGCAGTCCTGGGTCGCCTATCACAAGAAGAAGCTGGTGGTGATCTTCGAGGGCCGCGACTCCGCCGGCAAGGGCGGCGTCATCAAGCGCATCACGCAGCGCCTCAACCCGCGCATCGCCCGTGTCGTGGCGCTGCCCGCGCCGACCGAGCGCGAGAAGTCGCAATGGTACTTCCAGCGCTACGTGCCGCATCTCCCTGCCGGCGGCGAGATCGTGCTGTTTGATCGCTCCTGGTACAACCGCTCCGGCGTCGAGCGCGTCATGGGCTTTGCCAATGCCGAGCAGGTGGAAGAGTTCTTCCGCGACGTGCCGGAGTTCGAGCGCATGCTGGTGCGCTCCGGCATCACGCTGGTCAAATACTGGTTCTCGATCACCGACGAGGAGCAGCAGATGCGCTTTTTGATGCGCATCCACGACCCGATGAAGCAGTGGAAGCTGTCGCCCATGGATCTGCAGTCGCGCGTGCGCTGGGAGCAGTACACCAAGGCCAAGGAAGAGACCTTCGCCCGCACCAACATCAAGGAAGCGCCCTGGTTCATCGTCGAAGGCAACGACAAGAAGCGGGCGCGGCTGAACTGCATCGACCACCTCTTGCAGCAGATGCCTTACGAAGATGTGCCGCACGAGGAGATCACGCTGCCCGAGCGCGTCTTCAACCCGTCCTACGAGCGCCAGGTGCTGCCGCGCGAGCTCTACGTGCCGGCGAAGTATTGAGGCCCGCTATGCGGCTACGCGTTTCGGCATGACGGCAAATGGGCTGAGGCCGAGCCACGTCTGCATCTTGGCGGCGATGTCGAGGTTTCCGGTCAGCGCTACCTTCTCGCGCTCCTTGTGGACTGTCGTCAGTCCCATCCAGATCGAGGTCATGGTGCAGAGGTCGGTCGAGACATAGAGATCGACCTCAAATCCCGGATCGTACCAGCACAGATCGACATCACCGTACTTCTCGACGATCAGCCACCAGGAGCGTTTTGACGCCGGCAGGTCGTGATACAGGAATTGTATTACCGTGCGGCCGTCGGGCAGCGGGCTTGGGTTCAGGTTGCGTCGCATATCCCACATCAGCAGCGATGGATCGAGGTTCTTGAGCGACAGCCGGGCTTCGACCCATTTCTGGCCCCAGAAACCCATCGCCTCGACCACGGGGCGCAGATCCTTGCCGGCCTCGGTCAGCCTGTATTCGAAAACGCCTTTCTCGGATTTGAGCTCGACGCGCTCGACAATGCCTGCGACCTCCAGCTCTTTCAGTCTTTGCGACAGAAGTGTCGGCGACATTTTCGGAACGCCGCGACGCAGATCGTTGAAGCGGGTCGAGCCCGCCACCAGCTCGCGCAGCAGCACCATGGTCCAGCGTGTGCACAACAGCTCCGCCGCCATCGAGAGCGGGCAGAACTGCTTATATCCGGGTTGCGTCATCTGTTTGGCCTCCCACCGATTGAAGCCGAACCATAATCCTCAGGCGCCCCTTGCGGCCAGTACAGAAGCTGTACCGGCCAGTACAGATGGCAGACTGGAGCGTTTCGGCCTTGCCATGCGAGGCAGCGGTCACGTCACCGGGCGGTCCGGTGCCGACAACAAGAGGAGACTTTTGACCATGACCGTTTACGTGATCGCCGACATCAAGGTGACGGACGACAAGTGGGTGCCGGCCTATGCCGCTTCGGTGCACGAGCTGGTGCACAAGCATGGCGGCAGATATCTGGCGCGCAGCGGCAATGTGAAGACGCTTGAGGGCAACCCGCTGGACACCAGCCTGATCGCGCTGATGGCGTTTCCGACGGCGACGGCGGCGCAGGCCTTCGCCAGCGATCCGCAATACGCGCCGTATCTTGCCGCGCGTCAGGCCGGTAGCGAAAGCCGTTTCCAGCTGATCGACAACACCGATCTGGCGGGGACGATTTCCTATCTACCGAAGGGCTGAGGGCACGACCGGAACGCGGCCAGCTCGCGTTCCGGCATCTTGCGATCAGGAATTGCGTTTGATGACGACATGCGTCGCATCGGCCGTCGCGACCTGGCTGGTGCAGCGATAGCCGAGCTTCAGCATGTCGAGGCCGGCGAAGAGGTGCTCGCCGGAGCCGAGCAGCATCGGCGAGATGGCGAGGTGCATCTCGTCGATGAGCTTCTCCTTGAGATATTGCCGGACTGTCGAAACGCCACCGCCGACCCGAACGTCCTTGCCATTGGCTGCAGCTTTCGCCTGTTCCAATGCTGAATGGATGCCGTCGGTGACGAAATAAAAGGTTGTGCCGCCTTCCATGACGATCGGCGCGCGCTTGTGGTGGGTGAGCACGAAGACCGGCACGTGATAGGGCGGGTTGTCGCCCCACCAGCCTTTCCAGCTCTCGTCCGGCCATTCGCCGCGGACCGGCCCGAACATGTTGCGGCCGAGGATCCAGGCGCCGACATTCTCGAAGCTGCGTACGGTGAAGCGGTCATCGATGTCGGTGGTGCCGCCATCCTTGCCGACCATCTGGTGGAAGGAGCGGGTGCCGATCATCCATTTATGCAGATCTTCGCCGCCGACGCCGAGCGGGTTTTCGAGGGTCTGATCGGGACCGGCGCCGTAGCCGTCGAGCGACAAGGTGAAAGCGTTGACACGCAGCCTGGACATCATTGCCTCCTAAACTGGTTGTAATTTGAAAGCGGTTATGAGGTAGCTTAACTGATTGCGTAATGCAAGCGGTATTTGCTGGGCGCGCAAAATCACCCCACCCGAGTGGGCGCGCCCCGATAAATGCAGCAAGAAGGCGATAGGGAAGGGAGCTCAGCCCTTCAGCATCTCCGCCACCACCGGCGCGAAATAGGTGAGGATGCCGTCGCAGCCAGCGCGCTTGAGGGCGAGAAGCGATTCCAGCATCGCCTTCTCGCCGTCGATCCAGCCATTGGCGCTGGCCGCCTTGATCATCGAATATTCGCCCGACACCTGGTAAGCGAAGGTCGGCATCCGGAGCTCGTCCTTCAACCGGCGGATGATGTCGAGATAGGGCAGCCCCGGCTTCACCATCAGCATGTCGGCGCCTTCGGCGAGATCCTGCTCGGCCTCGCGCACCGCCTCGTCGGAATTGGCGTGGTCGATGTAATAGGTCTTCTTGTCGCCCTTCAGCAGGCCGGCGGTGCCGACGGCCTCGCGATAGGGCCCATAGAAGGCCGAGGCGAATTTCGTCGCATAGGACATGATCGCCACGTCCTGAAAACCGTTGGCGTCGAGCGCGTCGCGGATGGCGCCGATGCGGCCGTCCATCATGTCGGACGGCGCGATGATGTCCGCGCCCGCCGCCGCCTGGATAACCGCTGCTGCGGTAACCTGCTCGACGGTCTCGTCGTTGACGATGATGCCGTCGCGCAAAATGCCGTCATGGCCATGGCTGGTGAACGGATCGAGCGCGGCGTCGGTAATGATGCCGATCTCCGGCACCGCGTCCTTGATGGCGCGGGTAGTGCGGTTGATGATGTTTTCGGGGTCGAGGATGTGCGATCCGGTCTGGTCGCGCAGCGAAAGCTCGACATTGGGGAAGGTTGCGATCGCCGGGATGCCGAGCTTGGCCGCGCGTTCCGCCTCCTTGACCGCGAGGTCGACGGAAAGGCGATAGACGTCCGGCATGGCGGCGATCGGCTCGCGCACATTTTTGCCGTCGACGACGAAGATCGGCCAGATCAGGTCGTTCACCGAGAGCCGGTTCTCCTGCACCAGCCGGCGCGACCAGTCGGCCTTGCGCATGCGCCGCAGCCGCCGGCTGCCGGTGATCTCGTCGACGCTGCGCGCGCCGGCAGGCTTTGCGGGTGTGATTCTGTTCATCGCCAAAACTCTCTTGTCGTCCCGGCTTTTTACCACGCGCCCCGGCCGCTGACCAATGCGACACGATTGTGCCAGGAGCCGAGTGCAAGTTCCTCTCCCCCGCCGCAGGCGGGGGAGAGGTGTCCGCGTAGTGGACGGAGAGGGGGCCTTCGTAGGGCGCTCCCCGCCTTCGCCGAGCCACCTCTCCCCACTTCGTGGGGGCGAGGAACTGTGCCTCACGGCTGCCCATTCCCCGACAATATCTGCGCCGCACCCCGCACAGCCACGCGGAAAGCTTCGTCGAAGCTGACGCCGCGCACCTGCCATTGGTAGGTCTTGCCGCGCGCGGCCAGCCGCCAGTCGGCGATCCAACCAAGTTCCTTGTCGCTCCACACGATGCTGCCGGCGAGCGTTTTGCTGGCGCCCATTCCCTTGGCGAGCCGGTCGAGCTTTGCCATGTCGGCGGTGCGCAGCGTTTTGTCGTTGAGCCCGGCAAGCTGCATGGCCTTTGGGAAGGTGACGCGCATCAGCAGCGGGCCGGTGGCATTGGCGAAGGATTCGCGCATCGTCTCTCCGCGATCCTCGTCGGCCGTCAGCACGAAATGCCTCGCGCCTTGCTCGGTCGTGAGGAAGACGGCGAGCGTCGGTCGCTCGCCATGCCAGGGTCTGCTGCCGAGCTGCGCCAGGAGCTTGTCGACCACGGCGGGCTTGTAGAGGCACGTCAGGTCGTGCGGCCTGTCATGCGTGCCTTGCTCGTCATGGATCGGCACGCCTTCCAGCCGGTCGTGGTAGCGGAAGGATTGGACGAAGTCGGCTGCCTTGTCGCGCAGTGCCAGCATCTCCGATTTCTGCGTCAGCCGCTGGTCGCCGGAAACCCTGATTAGCACCTTCTCCAGGCAATCCTTGAAGCCGATCTCGCGGTTCGGCTCACCGGTGCCGGTGACGATGGTCTGCGCCTGGTAGAGTTCGTCGGTCGTCGCGGCAATGGCCGGCGGAGCTCCCAGCCAAAGGAGCCCTGCCAATCCAGCCACGAGACGAGGAAATCCAGCCATGTCGATTTGCTCGAAATCTGTCGGGCCGCGCGGGCGCAATCGTTTGCCGGTTTCGTAACATCTGGCGCGCCCAGCCGCCAGTGTGATGACCCGCTGGCATTGACGCATCCTTATGCCGCCTTTAGCACTTCAGTCCCCCGAAAGGGCGGAGACAAGGATTCTCTGGTGATGGATTTTGACGGAGGCGACGAGATTCGCTTCGAGCGTTTGGGCAAGGCGGGCGTCGTCACGCTGACGCGGCCGCGGGCGCTCAATGCCGTCACCCATCGCATGATCAAGGCGCTCGGCAAGGCGCTCGACGCCTGGGAGGGCGATGCCGGCGTCAGCGCCGTCGTCGTCAAGGCCGAGGGCAGGGCGTTTTCCGCCGGCGGCGACATCCTGCACATCTACGAGTCCGGCCGCGCCGGCAAGCCGCCGGTCGACTTCTTCGCCGACGAGTACCGGCTCAACGCCCGCATCGCGCGTTTCAGGAAACCCTATGTCGCGCTGATCGACGGCATCGTCATGGGCGGCGGCGTCGGCATTTCCTTCCACGGCTCGCATCGCGTGCTGACCGAGAACGCGCAGTTCGCCATGCCGGAAGTCGGCATCGGCTTCTTCCCCGATGTCGGCGCCAGCCATCTCTTGCCCGATCTCGGCGGCAGCTTCGGCATGTATCTGGGGCTGACGGGAAACCGTATCCGCTACGGCGATGCGCTGTGGTCGGGCCTGGCCACCCACACCATCAAGGCCGAGGACCAGGCGGGGCTGCTCGATGAGATCGCAGTTTCCGGCGATCCGGAGTCGGAGTTGCGCTCTTTCTTTACGCCTGCCAAGCGCGAGACGGAACGACAGGACCTGGAAGCGATCGCCCATCACTTTTCGCAAGCCTCGCTGGCCGACACCATCTCCAGCCTGGAGCGGGCCGCCGCCGAAGATGCTTTCGCAGCCAAGACGCTGGCGACGATCAGGATGCGCTCGCCGACCAGCCTCAACGTCGCCTGGCGCGAGATCAGCGCCGGACTGGCGCTGTCGATGGACGAGTGCATGAAGATGGAGTTCCGCATCCTCAACCGCATGCTGGCCGGCCACGACTTCTACGAAGGCATCCGCGCCGCCATCATCGACAAGGGCTCGAAGCCTGAGTGGCGGCCTACCAGTCTCGATGCGGTGAGCGCCGCCGATGTCGATGCCTATTTCGCGCCGCTCGGAGCCCGGGAGCTCGAGCTGTGAGCGAGGTCACTTCCAGGCGCGTGGTGCTGCAGCCCTCGACCACCGAGGTCATTTTCGCCTGGTTCCAGCGGGTCATTGCCGGCTATTGCCTGCTTTTCGGCGTCCTCTACTGGATCCGGCTGATCGGCATTTATCCCGGCGAGCTTTGGCGCTTCGACCTGATGCCGGTGCACTGGCAGGTGGCCGCGGCCACGCTTGCCGTCTTCTTTCCCTTTGCCGCCGCGGGCCTCTGGATGCTCGCCTCCTGGGGGCCCGTCATCTGGTTCATCTGCGCGGCGACCGAAACCGTCATGTATGCGGGCTTTCCCGGCCTCTTCGGGCACAGGCTGCTGATCGTCGTCTCGCATGCCTGCGCGGCGCTGCTCTATGTCGTCTTCCGGGTGACCATCTGGCTACAGAAGCGTCGGCTCCGGCAGTAGGTTGCCAAGCGGCTCCAGAGGCCTAGATTCGGCTCAGCGATTTGCCCAAAAGCCATTGGCTAAACCTTTAGGTTAATTGTTCTTGCTCGCGTGACCGTTCGTTAAGCCTCTTTCGAAACCTCTTACCGGTAAGCTCTTGTTAGCCTTGGCGTTTAAGTCGAATTTTATGAGTATTCGATAGTGTCGCGATCAAGGTGAAGAACAAAAAATCACCGGGCGACAAACGAGAGGCAAAGACAATGATCAATTCGCGTCCGGCGGCGAAGACCGCTAACGTATCCGACGACCGCCGCGAGGCGATCCGTTCGCTGTACATGGAATCGCTGCAGCTGGTGGAGCGTCTGCATCGCCGTCTGCTTGACGTGATCAAGGACGAGTTCGACCGCAACGGCCGCTCCGACATCAACGCCATCCAGGCGCTGCTGCTCTTCAACATCGGCAATTCGGAACTGACCGCCGGCGAGCTGCGCTCGCGTGGCTATTATCTCGGCTCGAACGTCTCCTATAACCTGAAGAAGCTGGTCGATCTCGGCTTCATCAACCATCAGCGCTCGCGCATCGACCGCCGCTCGGTCCGCGTCTCGCTGACGCCGAAGGGCAACGAGGTGGCCGACGTCGTCGCCGGCCTCTACGAGCGCCATGTCGGTTCGATCGAGGCGGTGGGTGGCATCAACACCGACGAGTTCAAGCAGATGAACCGCGCCCTGCAGCGGCTGGACCGCTTCTGGAACGACACCATCGCTTACCGGATGTAGGCGCTTTCGAAACCTGAGACATCAAAGCCGCGCCGAAGAAGTGCGGCCCGGGGGAAACAATAAGGGGACCGGTGCCGAAAGGTGCCGGTCTTTTTCTTGTTGCGAAGGGAAGGCCCTGGGGAGTTGACCAGGGGGCAGCGCGTGTGGAAGCTCTCCTGCCAACGGGGAGGGGTGTCGTGCGCTATTTCCTGCTTGTACTTTCCGCGTTGGCCCTGGCTTCACCGGCTGACGCCAAGACGCTCTACTATGGCGGCAGGGCGGGCATGGAGGTCACGATCGTCAAAAAGTCCGGCATCGGCACGTCGCATGCCAGCGTGTTGACGAAGCACACCAGGCAAAATGCAATCGGCTTTTGCCGTGACTATGTCGGCAAGGTGACCGAGGATTGCATTGCCAGGGAAATGAGAACGCCCCTGCATCTGGAGATCACCGCGGACTGCAAGACCGGCAAGTTCACCACCTTTTATGGCGCCAACATGCTGTTCCAGGGGCGCAGCCCCGCCGGAAGTGCGACGGACTATATGATTGCCGACACGGACGAGAACGTGGTGCTCGATGGTTCAGGCGCCTCTGGCTACGACTATACGCTGGAGCAATTCAAAGCTCTGTGCCCGAACCGGGTGAAGTAGGACAAGCCGAAAACTTACGAGGCATTCGCCGAACCGTCCGCGACCGGCGATGCCAAAATGCATCGGTCCCTTTCCCTTCATCTTCTCGCCTCAAGCAAATCGCGGACCAAGGCCACGTTGCCGCCATAATCGCGGTGAAAGCGAGAGTGCGGGTGATGCTGCGGGCTATGCCCTGCGCTCATTGGACCTGGCGCTGCGGCCGCGCGTTTCTGGCAGCCGGGCGATGCGGGACATGGTTGGCTAATTGTTAAGATTGCCGACCCTAGAGTGCGGGCAACCCGCCAGTAGAGCGAACTGAGCGAGATTTGATACAGCTAGAATGTCTGGAACGTCCATGAGAACCAGCCGCCGTTTCTTCCTTACCGGAGCCTCCGCGCTCGCCGCCGCCTTGGTCGCCGGCCATGCCAGCGCGCAGGACGTGATCGGGGATATCCTGAAATCCTCGGGCCGCGGCAATTGGGACGACCAGTTCGACGCCCGCGCCAGTCAGACCGGCAAGGTAGCCTCCACGCTGCCGATCTTCAGCCTGCAGACCGTCGCCTTCACCGAGCAGGCGGTGGCGCAGTACCAGAACATCGCCGGCCAGGGCGGCTGGGAGCAGGTTCCGGCGACCAAGAAATTGCAGCTCGGCGTCGACGATCCGGATGTCGTGCCGCTGCGCAAGCGGCTGATGATCTCGGGCGACCTGGCGCAGAGCGCCGGCATTTCGACGGCGTTCGATTCCTATGTCGACTCGGCGGTCAAGCGCTTCCAGCTTCGCCACGGCCTGCCGGCCGATGGCGCGATGGGCAAATACACCTATGCGGCGATGAACGTCTCGGCGCAGATCCGCCTCGGTCAGTTGCAGACCAACCTGCAGCGCCTGAAGGAAAAGGCCGGCACGTTGGGCAGCCGCTACGTATTGGTCGACATCCCAGGGGCGCAGATTGAAGCGGTCGAGAACGATCGCGTCGTGCTTCGCCACACCGCAATCGTCGGCAAGATCGACCGCCAGACGCCGATCGTGAATTCCAAGATCAACGAGATCATCGTCAATCCTTACTGGAACGCGCCGGTTTCGATCGTGCGCAAGGACATCATTCCGCTGATGCGGAAGGACCCGAACTACCTCAAGGACAGTCATATCCGCCTGTTCGCGCCGGACGGCAGCGAGGTCGATCCGATGACCGTCGACTGGTCGACGGACGATGCGGAGAAATACCGGTTCCGCCAGGATCCGGGCGCCGGCAACGCCATGGCTTCGGTCAAGATCAATTTCCCCAGCCCGGACGGCGTCTATATGCACGACACGCCGCAGCAGAGCCTGTTCGGCAAGCTGATGCGCTTCGACTCTTCCGGCTGCGTGCGCGTCCAGAACGTGCGCGACCTCGTCACCTGGATCCTGCGCGACACGCCGGGCTGGGACCGCCAGCATTTCGAGGCGACGATCAAGACCGGCGAGAACACCCCGGTGCAGGTCGTCAATCCGGTGCCGGTGCACTTCCTCTATCTGTCGGCATGGTCGACGGGCCCCGGCGTCGTGCAGTTCCGCGACGACATCTACGGCCTCGACGGCAACGAGCAGCTGCAGATCACTTCTTCGCTGTAAACAGCTGATATTTCAAACAAAAAGGCCGCTCCTGGAGCGGCCTTTTTGTTTGATCAGTGTCCACCAGCGCAGGCATTGGGGTGCACCCATCGTCTAAGTTGAATGTCGTCCCAAGCCGCGGCTGGACGCGAAGCCGGGAATTGCGCATGGTCGGCCTCAGAGCCGGAATCGCATCATGGAAGTCGCCGTCTTCATTCTCGTCGTGCTCGCTTTCGTGGCGCTTTCCGGCGCGCTGGTACGGCTGGTGCGCGTGCCTCTGCCCGTGCTGCAGATCGCGATCGGCGCCGCCCTTGCCTGGCCGGCGGGCGGCCTGCATGTCGAGATCGATCCGGAACTCTTTCTCCTGGTGTTCATTCCGCCGCTTCTGTTCGGTGACGCCTTCGCGGCGCCGAAGCGCGAGCTGATCGAGCTGCGCGGGCCGATCCTCGATCTTGCCATCGGACTGGTTTTCTTCACCATCGTCGGCTTCGGCTACGCCCTGCACTGGCTGGTGCCGAGCATCCCGCTGGTGGTCGCTTTCGCATTAGCCGCCGTGCTGTCGCCGACCGATGCGGTCGCCGTGTCCTCGATCGTCGACCGCAATGTCGTTCCGGCGCGGCTGATGCACATATTGGAAGGCGAATCCCTGCTCAACGACGCCTCCGGCCTGGTCATGTTCCGCTTCGCCGTGGCGGCCGCGCTGACTGGCAGCTTCTCCTTCGCCGCCGCCTCACTCACCTTCGTCTATGCCGTGGCGGCTGGCGTCCTCGCCGGCATCGCGGCGCTGTTCATCGCCGCCAAGGCGCTGCAAATCCTTCGCCGCATCGGCGGCACGCCGGCGGAGGCGCAGGTGCTGGTCATGACCCTGCTGCCCTTCGTGGCCTATCTCATCGCCGAGCATGCCGGCGCCTCCGGCATCCTGGCCGCGGTCACCGCCGGCCTGCTCACCGGAACTTCGGGCATTTTTCGCTTTTTGTCGGTGTCGGCGCGCATCCAGGCGATGTCGCTATGGTCGACGCTGACCTTCGTCTTCAACGGCGCTCTCTTCATCCTGCTCGGGCTGCAGCTACCCGACATCATCCGCAAGGTTCCGCCGGAGCTCACCAGCCGGCACTGGCTGTTCGAGCCGGCGCTGACCGTGCTCATTTTGACGCTCTGCCTGGTCGGCCTGCGCTTCCTCTGGATCTGGATCGGCGACATGGCGTCGGTGGTCGCCGCCCGGCTCGGCAAGCGCAAGGCCGAGCCCTTCGGTTTCCGTGTCAGGCTTGCCGGATCGGTAGCCGGAGTGCGCGGGGCAATCACGCTTGCCGGCATCCTGTCGCTGCCGCTCGCGCTGCAGGATGGCTCGCCCTTTCCGGCGCGGGACGTGGTGATCTTCCTCGCCGCCGGCGTCATTATCTGCTCGCTCATCATCGCCAGCCTCGCTTTGCCGGGAATCGCGCGCGGACTGGTCGAGCCGGGTGAGGACCCGGGTGCGGCCGAGGAGCGGCGGGCGCGTGTCGGCGCCGCCAATGCAGCGATCGCCAGGATCGAGAGCCTCGCCGGTGACGGAGGCGAGGAAGGCGAGGCGGCGGAAGCCCGGCTTGCGGTCGCCGACAGCATCGTCGCAAGCTACCGCCGCCGCATCGCGGCGTCCGACGAGGCCGAAGAGGCGCGCGCCGAGGCGCGCGAGGCCGGGCGGCTGGAGCTCGATCTGAGGCATGCCGGCATCGAGGCAGAGCGCGCCGCCGTGCGCGCCATGTTCCGCAGCCGCGAGATCAACGACCACACGATGCGGGCGCTGCTGTCCGAGATCACGCTGACCGAAGCCCTGTTCAAGAGCCGGCAGGACAGGAAATAACGTTTCAGCCGATCTGCTTGGCGCAATCCGGCCAGCAAATTTCGCGCCGCAAACGTGGCGGGCTCCAAACAACTGTGTTATTGGCGCGGCGACCTCGCAAGACCTCCGGCCCCAAGGGAAAGCAAGCCATGTCAAATGCCGCGGCAGCCTCCAGCAAATTCGAATCCTTCTTCGAGACCACGCTTGCCGATGCCGACCCGGAAATTTTCGGCGCCATCCGCAACGAGCTTGGCCGCCAGCGCCATGAGATCGAGCTGATCGCTTCGGAGAACATCGTTTCCCGCGCCGTGCTCGAGGCTCAAGGGTCGATCATGACCAACAAATATGCCGAGGGCTATCCGGGCAAGCGCTACTATGGCGGCTGCCAGTTCGTCGACGTGGCCGAGGAGCTTGCCATCGAGCGCGCAAAAAAACTGTTCGGCTGCAACTTCGCCAACGTCCAGCCGAATTCCGGCAGCCAGATGAACCAGGCCGTGTTCCTGGCGCTGCTGCAGCCCGGCGACACTTTCATGGGCCTCGACTTGAATTCCGGCGGCCATCTGACCCACGGCTCGCCGGTCAACATGAGCGGCAAGTGGTTCAAGGTCGTCTCCTACGGCGTTCGCAAGGACGATCACCTGCTCGACCTGGATGCGATCGAGAAGACCGCGCATGAGACCAAGCCGAAGCTGATCCTGGCCGGCGGCACCGCCTATTCGCGCGTCTGGGACTGGAAGCGTTTCCGCGAGATCGCCGATTCGATCGGCGCCTATCTGATGGTCGATATGGCGCATATCGCCGGCCTGGTCGCCGGCGGCATGCATCCGTCGCCGCTGCCCTATGCCCATGTCGTGACCACGACCACGCACAAGTCGCTGCGCGGACCGCGCGGCGGCATGATCCTGAGCAACGACGAGGAGATCGCCAAGAAGATGAACTCGGCGGTGTTCCCGGGCCTGCAGGGCGGCCCGCTGATGCATGTCATCGCCGC
Organism: Mesorhizobium shonense; assembly: GCF_040545255.1. Classification (NCBI taxonomy): domain Bacteria; kingdom Pseudomonadati; phylum Pseudomonadota; class Alphaproteobacteria; order Hyphomicrobiales; family Phyllobacteriaceae; genus Mesorhizobium; species Mesorhizobium shonense. The sequence goes on along the minus strand of NZ_JBEPLM010000003.1, from coordinate 423,916 downwards.
CAAGGCGGTGGCGCTCGGCGAGGCGCTCAAGCCGAGCTTCAAGGCCTATGCCGAAAGCATCGTCGCCAACGCCAAGGCGCTGGCTTCCAGCCTGCAGGAAACCGGCCTCGATATCGTCTCGGGCGGCACCGACAACCACCTGATGCTGGTCGACCTCAGGCCGAAGAATGCCACCGGCAAGCGTGCCGAAGCGGCCCTCGGCCGCGCCAACATCACCTGCAACAAGAACGGCATCCCCTTCGATCCGGAAAAGCCCTTCGTCACCTCCGGTGTCCGTCTCGGCACCCCCGCCGGCACCACGCGCGGCTTCGGCCAGGCCGAATTCCGCGAAATCGGCAAGCTGATCGCCGAGGTGCTGGACGGGCTGAAGGTGGCCAACTCCGATGAGGGCAATGCTGCTGTCGAGGCCGCGGTCAAGGCCAAGGTCACGGCTTTGACGGATCGGTTCCCGCTTTATCCCTATCTCGGTTGACCTCCTCTTTCGGTTGACCCTCTCTTGGTTGACGGGGCGTTGCGCGTCATCTTTTATCCTGCGCCGTGCGCCGCCTTGAACGGGCGGCGCGGCTTGTTGGAGACTTGATGATGCGCACTTTCCGTCTTGCCGCCCTGGCATTGCTTGGTTCGCTGGCCGGTTTCGCCGCGTCCGGCGCGGTTGCCCAGGAGCAGACGCAGCCGGATCCGAATTTGCCGGCCACCAGTACCTTCGGCAGGTGGACCACAATCATCGACACGCTCGATACCGGGCAGGATTCGCACAAGACCTGCGCAGCCTCCACGGCTTTCGTCGACGGCATCGGCAATGCGGGCACGCTGACACTGTCGATCTCGACAGGCGACGCCCTGCCGCCCGATGCCTATCCCGCCATCATGATCAGCGTCGACAACAAGGATCTGCCGACCGGCAAGAAGATCGCGGCGACCTTCGGCGATCCCGGCATAAAGGTTTCCGCGACGGTCTATTCCAATAATGGCGTCAATGGCCGACCCAGCTGGTTGGTCGACAACCAGGCCAAGACCAGTCTCGCCCTGCTGCGCGCGATGCGCAAAGTCACCTCGCTCGATGTCGTCTTCGGCAAGCAGACCGTCGCGAGCATCCCGATGGACGGCTTCACCAAGGCCTATCGCAATCTCGGCACATCCTGTGGTTTCGCGACCAAGGATGTTGCGCCCTGACACTGACGGCGGCTGGGGCAGGGCGCTGGCAATCTTGCTCGCGTCTCGCTATCTCTGAGGCACAAAAGGCTCTAAGCCTTTCGCCCACAGAATCGCGAACCCAAGGCTCTCCATGCGCTGTCCCTATTGCCAGTCCGAAGATACGCAGGTGAAGGATTCGCGCCCCGCCGAGGACGGCGCGGCGATCCGCAGGCGCCGCGTCTGTCCGGATTGCGGCGGCCGCTTCACCACCTTCGAGCGCGTGCAGTTGCGCGACCTCGTCGTCATCAAGAAGTCCGGCCGCAAGGTGCCGTTCGACCGCGACAAGCTCTTGCGCTCCGTCGAGATCGCGGTGCGCAAGCGCAATGTCGATCCCGAGCGCATCGACCGCGCGGTGACCGGCATCGTGCGCCAGCTCGAAAGCTCCGGCGAGACGGAAGTGGCCTCCGGCGAGGTCGGCCGTCTGGTGATGGAAGCGCTGAAATCGCTGGACGACGTCGCCTATGTCCGCTTCGCCTCCGTCTACCGCAATTTCCGCGAGGCCAAGGATTTCCATGAGCTGCTGGGCGAGCTGAAGGGCGACGAGGAAAAGACCGAAGAGGACGCCGGCTGACCATGGCGAAACCTCAATTGAGCGAGGCCGGGCAGGCGACCCTTGACCGCCGTTACATGGCCGCGGCCATCAGGCTCTCGCGCCGCAATGCCGGCCGCACCTCGACCAACCCCTCGGTCGGCACCATCGTCGTGCGCGACGACGGCGCCGGCCCGATGATCGTCGGCACCGGCGTGACGGCTGTCGGCGGCCGCCCGCACGCCGAGACCGAGGCGCTGGCCGAAGCCGGCGAGCTCGCGCGTGGTGCTACGGCTTACGTTACTCTCGAACCCTGCGCCCATCATGGCCGCACCCCGCCTTGCGCCAACGCGCTGGTCAATGCCGGCATTGCGCGCGTCGTTGGCGCGGCGAGCGATCCCGATCCGCGCGTCTCCGGCAAGGGCTACGCCATTCTGCGTGCCGCCGGCGTCGAGGTGGTGGAGAAGGTGCTTGCTGCCGAAGCCGCCGAGCAGATGGCCGGCTATTTGACTCGATCTTTGAAAAAACGCCCCGAAGTGACCCTGAAGCTTGCGCTTTCGAGCGACGGCAAGATCGGCCGGAAGGGCGCCGGACAGGTCGCGATAACCGGCGAGCTCGCGCGGCGTGAAGTCTATCTGATGCGTGCCGAAGCGGACGCCGTCCTGGTCGGTATCGGTACGGCGCTGGAGGACAACCCGGCGCTGACCGTGCGCCTGCCGGGACTCGAAAATCGTTCGCCGGCCCGCATCATCCTCGATCGCCAGATCCGGCTGCCGGAGACATCGAAGCTGGTGTCCGGCGTCGACCGCGTGCCACTCTATGTCGCCGCCTGCCTCGAAGCCGACCCGCATCGGCGCGCGACCCTCGAACGCGCCGGCGTGCGCTTCATCGGCACGGAAACCTATTCAGGCGAAGTGGCCCTGCCGGAATTGCTGGAGGATCTGGCCGCGCTCGGCATGGCGAGCGTGCTGGTCGAGGGTGGTGCCAAAGTAGCCAAGGCCTTCCTGGAAGAAGACCTGGTCGACCGCATCATCCTGTTCCAGGGGCCGGACGCGATCGGCGAGGACGGCATTGCATCGCCCATCGATGCCGCCCATATCCCGGCGGGATTTCGCGAATTGCGTCAGATGCGCTTCGGCGAGGACAGCTACGCCGAGTGGGTACGACCATGATCCCAAGAAGTGGGAACCGGTTTTTGGATAAGATCATGGTCAAACTGGAAGACACGATCTGATGTTTACTGGAATTGTGACTGATGTGGGTACCGTTGCCTCGCTGAAGCCGCTCAGCGAAGGCATCGGCATACGCATCGATACCGCCTACGATCCTGAAACGATCGCCATCGGCGCTTCGATTTCCTGCGGCGGTGTCTGCCTGACGGTAACCGCGCTGCCCGAACATGGCTCCAACGCCCGCTGGTTCGAGGTCGAGGCTTGGGAGGAAGCGCTCAGACTCACCTCCGCCTCGAGTTGGAAATCCGGCACCAGGGTCAATCTCGAACGCGCGCTGAAGATCGGCGACGAGCTCGGCGGCCACATCGTCTCCGGTCATGTCGACGGCACGGCCGAGATCGTCGAACGCAAGGAGGAGGGTGACGCCGTGCGCTTCACGCTGGAGGCGCCACGGCATCTGGCGAAATTCATCGCGCCGAAAGGCTCGGTCGCGCTCGACGGCACCTCGCTCACCGTGAACAAGGTCGAGGGCACCCGCTTCGACGTGCTTCTGATCCAGCACTCGCTGAGCGTCACCACCTGGGGCGAACGCCAAGCCGGCGACCGCGTCAACATCGAGATCGACACCATGGCCCGATACGCCGCGCGCCTGGCGGAAGCGGCGAAAGAAGGGCTTTGAGCACAGTTACGCGGTCCCGACGAGGCGGCGGCCCGGATTGCTGAAAATTCGGGCGTCGCGCTGGGGGCAATCCGCCTTTCGCCACGGCTTCCCGCTTGGCTTCTGGTCACACCCCACGTAAGCTTTCTCCTGGTCGGAGGGGAAAGCCCGTGAGCAGCCCGTCGCAGCAAGTCGTGAGGCTTGGTTTCGGATTTGCCGTGTCACAGGCGCTGCGCGTCGTTATCGAACTCGGCATTCCCGATCTTCTGGCCTCCGGCGGGCACTCGGTTGAAGACCTGGCAGCCGCCGCGAAGGTGGATGCGGAACCGCTCTACCGCGTGATGCGGCTTCTGGCGCCGGAGGGGGTGTTCACTGAAATTCGCCCTCGCCATTTCGGCTTGACCGAAGTTGGCGCAGCGCTTCGTTCCGATCGGCCTGGACCGCGTGACTTCATCCGGATGATCAACAGCGAGGCCTATCTTGCCTTCGAGCAGCTTCTGCATTCCGTCCGCACGGGAAAGCCGGCCTTCGACAAGGTGTTCGGAAGCCCGAGGTTCGATTGGCTTTCGGCCCACCCGGAACAGGCTGCCCTGTTCCAGCGAGCCATGGTCGCCTTAAGCCAAGGCGGCAACGAGGCGGTAGCCGATGCCTATGATTTCGGCCGATACACGCGGGTCGTCGATGTCGGCGGCGGGCATGGACAGCTTCTCTCGGCCATCCTTGCCCGCAATCCTCATTTGAGCGGCGTCCTGTTCGATCTGCCGTCCGGGGTGGCGGCGGCGCGACAGGGCGCAGGTGGCGATCTGCCGCGCACCGACTTCGTCGCAGGCGACTTCTTCGAGGGCGTCTCGGTCGGCGACATCTATGTGATCAAGAGGGTCATCCACGACTGGGACGATGAACGTGCGGAACTGATCCTGCGACGTTGCCGCGAGGCTATGCCAACGCATGGCAGGGTGCTCGTGGCCGAAACGCTCGTGCCTCCGGGCGACGAACCGGATCAGATCAAGACCCTCGATGTTGTCATGCTCGCGGTCACCGGAGGCCTCGAGCGGACTGAGGCACAGTACGCCAGGCTGTTCGCAGGCGCAGGACTGAAGCTCGAACGGGTAATCGGCACCCGGGCACCGATCTCGATCCTCGAGGCTTCGCCCGCCTAGCCAAAGAACGCTCCGAATGATCGCGCTGCGCGGCTTTTAGCGGGACCCGAATCCGTCGACAGATGCAGGCCGGTGTCGGTTCGGCAATCTTGTGCTTGCGATCAATCCGGCTTCGGCCTAAGTCACCGGCAATCCCCCGGAGACTTTTATGGCAGGCACATCCCAACACGGCAAAGCGTTCATTCGTCCGAAGGCGAAGGCGCATCTGCTTATTGTCGAGGCACGTTTCCACGACGACCTCGCCGACGCGCTGCTCGAAGGCGCGACCGGCGCGCTGGACGAAGCCGGCGCCACCTATGACGTCGTCACCGTTCCCGGCTCGCTCGAAATACCGGCCGTCATCACCTTCGCGCTGGATGGCGCCGCCGAAGGCGGCACGCATTATGACGGCTTCGTCGCGCTCGGCACCATCGTCCGCGGCGACACCTATCATTTTGACATCGTTGCCAATGAATCGAGCCGCGCCCTGATGGACCTCTCGGTGCAGGAAGCGATCGCGATCGGCAATGGCATCCTGACCACCGAGAACGATGCGCAGGCCTGGACGCGCGCCCGGCGCGCGGAAGGCGACAAGGGCGGTTTCGCCGCGCGCGCGGCGCTGACCATGATCGCGCTGAAAGAGAAATTCGGAGCCCAATCGTGAGCGAACCTGCTTCGACCGGCCAGCCACCTGTACGCCACGCCAACAAGCGGGGTGCCGCACGCCTTGCCGCCGTCCAGGCGCTCTACCAGATGGATGTCGCCGGCAGCGGTGTCTTCGAAACAACTGCCGAGTATGAGACTTTCCGCCTCGGCAAGGAAGTTGACGGCGCGCTCTACCGCGAAGCGGACGCGCAATGGTTCCGCGCCATCCTCACCGGCGTCGTCGAGAACCAGAAGATCATCGATCCGGTCATCCGCCAGGCGCTGACCGAGGATTGGCCGCTGTCGCGGCTGGACTCGACGCTGCGCGCCATCCTGCGCGCTGGCGTCTATGAATTGATGAAGCGGGACGACGTGCCGGTGGCGGTGATCGTGTCGGAATATGTCGACATCGCCAAGGCCTTCTACGAGGAAGACGAACCGAAGCTGGTCAACGCCGTTCTCGACCGTGTCTCGCGCCGGGTGCGCGGCGAGGGTCGCGGCAAGGACGCATCGTGACCGCCACGGCAGTTGTCGCTGGCGTTGGCAGGGAAGCGCGCCGCACGGCGGTGCTGCTCGCTGCGGCGCAGGCGATCGTCGGTTCCGCCGCGCCGATCGCCATTTCGCTCGGAGCGCTTGCCGGACAATATTTGCTCGGGCCCGACAAATCGCTGGCGACGGCGCCGGTCACCGGCTTCAATCTCGGCGTGGCGCTCGGCGCGCTGCCTGCGGCCGCCGTCATCCGCCGGCTTGGCCATCGCGGCGGCTTCATGACCGGCACGGTCATCACCGCGCTCGGCGGCCTGATCGCGACGCTGGCGCTCTATCAGGCGAGCTTCTGGCTGTTCGCCGTCGGCCTCGGCGTGATCGGCGTCGGCGGCGCCTTCGTCCAGCAGTTCCGCTTCGCCGCCGCCGACAACGCGCCGCCTGAATTCAAGGCGCGCGCCATTTCCTTCGTGCTGGCGGGCGGTATCGTCACCGCTATCCTCGGACCGCAGATCGTCATCTATACCCGCGAGCTTCTGGCGCCGGTGATGTTTGCCGGGTCTTTTGCTTCGATCCTCGTGCTAGCGGCAGTCGGCGCCGTCGTCCTGTCCTTCCTGCACGCGACTGTGCCGGCGGGCAGGGTCGCGACAACCGAGCAAGGCGATGCCCGTCCGCTGGCCGAGATCGCCACTCAGCCGCGCTTCGTCGCGGCGCTGTTCTGCGCCGTCGGCAGCTACGCGCTGATGAGCTTCGTCATGACCGGTGCGCCGCTCGCCATGGTCGGCTGCGGGCTCTCGACCGACGACGCGACGCTCGGCATTTCCTGGCACGTCATGGCGATGTTCGGGCCGAGCTTCTTCACCGGTTCGCTGATCCACCGCTTTGGGGCCGAGCGCATCGTCGCCGTCGGGCTGGTCCTGCTCATCGGCTGTGCGGTGGTGGCGCTTTCAGGCCTTGCGCTATGGCAATTCTGGACGGCGCTGATCCTGCTCGGCCTCGGCTGGAATTTCAGCTTCATCGGCGCCACCGCCATGGTCGCCGCCGGCTACCATCCATCCGAAAAAGGCAAGGTTCAGGGCTTCCACGACTTCGTCCTGTTCGGCTCCGTCGCCTTCGCTTCGCTGATGTCGGGCGCGGTCTACAACGCCTGGGGCTGGACCATGCTGAATTGGCTGGTGTTTCCGGTTGTCGTGCTCTGCTTCCTGGCACTCGGTGCCTTGAAGCTGCCGGGCTTGCGCGCCGCCAACTGACATCACGCTGTCGGGACCCGGCGCTGCGCGTCATTCGCGTCGGGAACAAAATTATTGCACGCATCCCGCTAGTTATGAAACCGTGTGCCCCGACGGCGCGTTAACGCCATGCTCATATGCCGCCTCCGACCCATCGGTTCACAGCAAGGGATTTTCATAATGTTTTCAATCGGAAAGCTCGCCGTAGCAGCGATCGCGCTCGGCATCACCGCAGCTTCGGCACATGCCCAGGTGGTCGTCTCTTCGAAGATCGACACCGAGGGTGGTGTGCTCGGCAACATCATCCAGCTGGTCTTGAACGCCAACAACATCAAGACCACCGACCGCATCCAGCTGGGCGCCACGCCCGTGGTGCGCAAGGCCATCGCCGCCGGCGAGATCGACATCTATCCCGAATATACCGGCAACGCCGCCTTCTTCTTCCAAAAGGCGGACGATCCGGTGTGGAAGGATGCCGCCAAGGCCTTCGAGACCGCCAAGAAGCTCGACTATGATGCCAACAAAATCGTCTGGCTGTCGCCGTCGCCGGCCAACAACACCTGGGCGATCGCGCTGCGCAAGGAGGTGGCCGACGAGAACAAGCTCACCACCCTGTCGGACTTCGGCAAGTATGTCTCGGGCGGCGGCAAAGTGGTGCTCGCCGCTTCGGCCGAGTTCGTCAATTCGGCGGCGGCCCTGCCGGCTTTCCAGACCACTTACGGCTTCAAGCTGAAGCCGGACCAGTTGATCACGCTCTCGGGTGGCGACACGGCCGCGACCATCGCCGCCGCCGCCAACCAGACCAACGGCGCCAACGCCGCCATGGTCTACGGCACCGACGGCGGCATCCAGCCCTCCGGCCTCGTAGTGCTCCAGGACGACAAGAATGTGCAGCCCGTCTACCAGCCGGCGCCGATCATTCGCGAGCATGTCTTGAAGGAACATCCGGAAATCGAGACGCTGCTGAAGCCCGTCTTCGCCAAGCTCGATCTCGCCACATTGCAGCAGCTCAACGGCCGCGTGCAACTGGGTGGCGAGCCCGCGAAGGCGGTGGCGGAGGACTTTTTGAAGACGAACGGGCTTTTGAAGTAGCAAGCCCGGCTAGCGCGATGCCGGTGCGAGGCACCCCCCTCTGTCCTGCCGGACATCTCCCCCTCAAGGGGAGAGATTGGCAGCTGCTGCGCCGTGCTTCTTTTTCCAGCATCCGGAATTGGCGAAAGCGTTCGCGACATCTGATCTCCCCCCTTGAGGGGGAGATGGCCGGCAGGCCAGAGGGGGGCGCCTCGCGCAACCGCTCTTCATGACCCTCCGCTTCGACAAGCTCGGCGTCGTCATCGCCGTGATCGTCACCTATGCCGCCTTCGCGGCGCCCTTCGCCACGTTCCGCGCCAACCGCATCGTGCCCGGACAGGCGCGCTCGATCCTCGAAGCGTTGCCGCCCACGCTTGGCGCGCTGCTGCTTGCGATTGTCATTGCCGGCGGCATTGTCGCGCTGCTGAGGACGTCGCTGATCCTGAGGCTGGTCGCCAGCATGATTGCGCTGGTTGCGCTCGCGATCCTGATCGGCACCGCCGGCGGTTTCCTGACGCCCGCCGGCAACACTTTCGCCCGCGTCGCGCCGGCCTCGGGCTTCTGGCTGCTGATCTTTGCCTTCACGCTGCTTCTGGCCGATGTGCTGACCAGGCTTAACCTTTCGCCCTTGGCGCGTGTCGGCGTCCTCATCGTCGCCGCGCTGGCGATCGGCGCGCTGCTGGTCTCGGGAAATTGGAACAGCCTTTCCATTCTCAAGGAATATGCCAGCCGCGCCGACAGTTTCTGGGCCGAAGGCTCCAAGCACATCACGCTGGCGCTCGGTTCGCTGGCGGCAGCGGTGGTCGCCGGAGTTCCGCTTGGCATCCTCTGCCACCGCGTCGAGCCGCTGCGGGCAGGGGTGCTGAATGTGCTCAACATCATCCAGACCATTCCGTCGATCGCGCTGTTCGGCCTGCTGATCGCGCCGCTCGGCTGGGTTGCCGCGCATGTGCCGGGCGCCGCGGCCGCCGGCATCAGAGGCATCGGCACCGCGCCGGCCTTCGTGGCGCTCTTTCTCTATTCGCTGCTGCCTGTCGTGGCCAACACGGTGGTCGGGCTTGCCGGCGTGCCGCGCGCCGCCAACGATGCCGCGCGAGGCATGGGCATGACCGATCGCCAGCGCCTGTTCGGTGTCGAGTTCCCGCTCGCCTTTCCGGTGATCCTGACCGGCATCCGCATCGTGCTGGTGCAGAACATCGGGCTGGCCACGATCGCGGCGCTGATCGGTGGCGGCGGTTTCGGCGTGTTCGTCTTTCAGGGCATCGGCCAGACGGCGATGGACCTTGTGCTGCTCGGCGCGGTGCCCACAGTGGCGTTGGCCTTTGCCGCGGCCATCATCCTCGACGCCGTCATCGAAATGACCTCCACCACGCGCAGGGCGGACCCCGCATGATCGAGATCGAAGGCATCACCAAGCGCTATAACGGAACGGCCGTCGTCGACGACGTGTCGATGGTCATCGAACCGCGCACCATCGCCGTCATTGTCGGCACTTCCGGCTCGGGCAAGACGACGCTGCTCCGGATGATCAACCGGCTGGTCGAGCCGACGTCCGGCGTGATCAGGCTCGACGGCGCCGACAACCGCTCGCTGCCCGGCTACCAGCTGCGCCGCAGCATCGGCTACGCCATCCAGGGCCATGGCCTGTTTCCGCATCGCACGGTGGCGCAGAACATCGCCACCGTGCCGCTGCTGCTCGGCTGGGACAAGGATCGCATCAAGGCACGCGTCGAAGAACTGATGATGCTCTACCAGCTCGACCCGCAGGCCTATGGTCCGCGCTATCCGCATGAGCTTTCCGGCGGCCAGCAGCAGCGCGTCGGTGTCGCGCGCGCGCTTGCCGCCGAGCCCAATGTGCTTCTGATGGACGAGCCCTTCGGCGCGCTCGACCCGATCATCCGCACCAAGGCGCAAGAAGATCTGCTGGCGATCCAGAAGCGCTTCGGCACAACCGTCATCCTCGTCACCCACGACATGGAGGAAGCGGTGCACATGGGCGACAAGATCGCCGTCATGGATGCCGGCAAGGTGCTGCAATACGCCAAACCGGCGGAGATCCTGGCGAGGCCCGCTAATGGCTTCGTCGAAACCCTGGTCGGCTCCAGCGAGCGGCCGTTCCGGCTCTTGTCGCTTGGCCGCGCGCGCGATGCCGTGGAGCCCGGCGGCGCCGAAGGCGAGGCGATTCCGGGCGACGCCAGCCAGCGCGACGCATTGGCCGAGCTTTTATGGACGGGCCGTCCGGCGCTGCCGGTGAAGGACGCCGACGGCAAGCCGCTCGGGCGCGTCACCGTGGAAGGGCTGGTGAAGCGCGCGAGGCCGGCATGAAGGCCTGGCTGCCCGCTCTGTTGAGGCTGGCGCTTCTGGTGCTGCTGGTGGTTTTCATCGCCAGTCCGGGCTGGTTCGAGCCGTTGCTCCGGCCGCTGACCGAGAACGGCGCGCCGGTGATCTACAACCAAGGCAGCCTGCTGACGCTGACATTGCTGCATCTGAGAACCGTGCTCGCCGCAACGGTGGGAGCGACGATCGTCGCCGTCGCGCTCGCCATCCTTGTCACCCGGCCGGCCGGCGCCGAATTCCTGCCGCTGTCGCGCAGCCTGGTCAATATCGGCCAGACCTTTCCGCCGGTCGCGGTGCTGGCGCTTGCCGTGCCGGCGGTCGGCTTCGGCGAGAAGCCGACGCTGATCGCGCTTTTCCTCTACGGGTTGCTGCCGATTTTCGAGAATGCGCTGACCGCGCTCACCACGCTGCCCGGCAACGTCATGGAGGCGGCGCGTGGCGCCGGCATGACCGGCTGGCAAACGCTGATGAAGGTCGAACTGCCGCTGAGCGCCCCGGTGATCCTCGGCGGTATAAGGCTTTCCGTGGTCATTAGCCTCGCCACAGCCACCATCGGCTCGACGGTGGCCGCCAAGACGCTGGGCGAAGTGATCATCGCCGGCCTGATCTCGAACAACCTTGCCTTCGTGCTGCAGGGCGGCCTGATCGTCGCGGCGCTTGCGGTGCTGATCTATGACGGCCTGTCGGCGATCGAGCGCTTCGCCGCGCGCCGCATGGGGCGAGAAGCAGAATAACCGGCGGTGGTCGCCGGGCGAGTGCATTCCCCATCGTCATTTCAATCGATCTAATCCGGGTCCCTTGCTGAGGCTAACATCACCGCCTTCGTCTTTTGGGCGAAAGCCGGGCAAAAACCGAACAATATCTTGACGTTCCGAGCCCTGTTTCGCATACACCGCAGCCAAGGGGTGGATTCCGTGCGCGGCGTTCATTCCCGTTCCAACGGCCCAGGGAGGGGTTCTTTTGGGCCATCAATCGAGGAAAATCCGGCAATGACCATCATTACCGCCGTCATCGCCTGCGGCTTGCTGTCAGTTCTATACGCCATCTGGGCGACACGTTCGGTCCTTGCGTCCGATCAGGGCAACCAGCGCATGCAGGAAATCTCCGCCGCCATCCGCGAAGGCGCCCAAGCCTATCTGGCGCGCCAATACACCACCATCGCCGTCGTCGGCATCGTCGTGCTTCTGCTTGCCTGGTGGCTGCTGTCCATCACATCCGCGATCGGCTTCCTGATCGGCGCCGTGCTCTCGGGCACTGCCGGCTTCATCGGCATGCATGTCTCGGTCCGCGCCAATGTGCGCACCGCGCAGGCCGCGTCGAACAGCCTCGCCGCCGGCCTCGACATCGCCTTCAAGTCCGGCGCCATCACCGGCCTGCTGGTCGCGGGCCTGGCGCTGCTCGGCGTCTCGATCTATTACTTCATTCTGACCGGCCCGATGGGCCTGCAGCCCAATGACCGCGTCGTCATCGACTCGCTGGTCTCGCTCGGCTTCGGCGCTTCGCTGATCTCGATCTTCGCCCGTCTCGGCGGCGGCATCTTCACCAAGGGCGCCGACGTCGGCGGCGATCTTGTCGGGAAGGTCGAAGCCGGCATTCCGGAAGACGATCCGCGCAACCCGGCCACCATTGCCGACAATGTCGGCGACAATGTCGGTGACTGCGCCGGCATGGCCGCCGACCTGTTCGAAACCTATGCGGTGACCGTCGTCGCCACCATGGTTTTGGCCTCCATCTTCTTCGGCGGCACTGCCGTTCTAGGTGCGGCGATGCTCTATCCGCTCGCCATCTGCGGTGCCTGCATCCTGACCTCCATCGTCGGCACCTTCTTCGTCAAGCTTGGGTCCAACGGCTCGATCATGGGCGCGCTCTACAAGGGCCTCATCGTCACCGGCCTGCTGTCCATCGTCGGCCTGGCCGCTGCCACTTCGGCGACGCTGGGTTGGGGTGAGATCGGCAATGTCGGCGGCATCGCCATCACCGGCAAGAACCTGTTCATCTGCGGCCTGATCGGCCTCTTGGTGACCGGACTCATTGTGGTGATCACCGAATACTACACCGGCACTAACAAGCGCCCGGTGAATTCGATCGCCCAGGCTTCGGTGACCGGCCACGGCACCAACGTCATCCAGGGCCTCGCGGTCTCGCTGGAATCGACGGCGCTTCCAGCGCTCGTCATCGTCGGCGGCATCATCGCCACCTATCAGCTCGGCGGCCTCTTCGGCACGGCGATCGCCGTCACCACCATGCTCGGCCTGGCCGGCATGATTGTGGCGCTCGACGCCTTCGGTCCGGTCACCGACAATGCCGGCGGCATCGCCGAAATGTCCGGTCTGCCCAAGGAAGTGCGGCATTCGACAGACGCGCTCGACGCCGTCGGCAACACCACCAAGGCGGTGACCAAGGGCTATGCCATCGGCTCCGCCGGCCTGGGCGCGCTGGTGCTGTTCGCGGCCTACTCGAACGATCTGAAGTTCTTTGCCGCAAATGGCGACAAATATCCCTACTTCCAGGGCATGGGCGAGGTCTCCTTCGACCTCTCCAATCCCTATGTCGTCGCTGGCCTGATCTTCGGCGGCCTGATCCCGTATCTGTTCGGCGGCATCGCCATGACCGCCGTCGGCCGCGCCGCCGGCTCGATCGTCGAGGAGGTTCGCAAGCAGTTCCGCGAAGACAAGGGCATCATGGCCGGTACGTCGAAGCCGAACTATGCGCGCGCCGTCGACCTTCTCACCAGGGCCGCGATCCGCGAGATGATCATTCCGTCGCTGCTGCCGGTGCTGGCGCCGCTGGTCGTCTATTTCGGCGTGTTCTTGATCTCGGGATCGAAAGCCTCGGCCTTCGCCGCGCTCGGCGCCTCGCTGCTCGGCGTCATCGTCAACGGCCTCTTCGTCGCTATCTCGATGACTTCCGGCGGCGGCGCTTGGGACAACGCCAAGAAGTCGTTCGAGGACGGCTTTACTGACAAGGGCGGCGTCAAGCATCTGAAGGGCTCCGAGGCGCACAAGGCATCGGTGACCGGCGACACCGTCGGCGATCCCTACAAGGACACCGCCGGCCCGGCCGTCAACCCGGCGATCAAGATCACCAACATCGTCGCTCTGCTGTTGCTTGCCGTGCTCGCGCACGGCTGAACACGGCACGCATCGCTCAAAAGGCAAAAACCCGCGGGATCGCTCCCGCGGGTTTTTCATTGCCTGAGATGTTGAAGCTTCCGAAGAGAACGCCGAAAGAAGATCAGGTGCCGGGCGTGCCGCCGCCCGGGATACCGGGCGCCAGCTTGCTGGCGCCGTTGATGATCTGGCTGAGGAAGTTCTGGTCCTTGCCGCCCGTCGGCGTCGTCCTCGAGATGAAGTCGAAGATCTTGCCGTCCTTCAGACCGTAATTGGCGATCTGGGTGACGCGGCCGTCGGCGCCGAAATAGACCGCCAGCACGTGCTGGTCGACCAGCCGCGGCTTGTCGAAAGCGACATAGCGCTTGCGTGTCTGCGATATGTAGTAAAACGCCTCGTTGTCGAAGGTCGCCGTCGTCGACGGCGTGCCCAGCGCCAGAAGCACCTGCTCGCGGCTTGAGCCGACCGGCACCGAGTCGATCGCCGCCTGGTCGATGACATAGCCCTGCGTCAGCGTCTCGCTCGGGCTGAGATCGCCGATCATCTTGGATGAATTGCAGGCAGAAAGTGCGGACACCGCCACCAGCAGAGAAGCTACGCCCGCCGGCAGGGGCGTAAGAAACGACTTGAATTTCAGCGCACCCAACAACAATTCTCCATCACATCCCCGCAACTTGCGCTGGGCCGCAAAACCGGTAAACCAGCTTGCATGCCGATGCAACAAGGCCAAATCAAACACAAGGTCCCCGGGAGACCACCCTCAATGTTCCAGCGCCTTTTTGGCCGCGAACGTCATGCCAACCGCGCCATCACCGAGGCGCTCTACGCACAAATCGTGGCGGCGGCGCGGCAAACCGTGTTTTATTCCGACTGGAATGTGCCGGATACGCCGCTCGGCCGCTTCGAGATGCTGGCGCTGCATATGTTCCTGTTCCAGCACCGGCTGCGCGGGGAGGGCGGTGCGGCAACTGAGATCGGGCAGGTGCTGATCGACGAGTTCTTCCTCGATGTCGACCATTCGCTGAGGGAACTCGGCATCAGCGACGTCGGCGTGCCGAAGCGCATGAAGAAGCTGGCAAAGATGTTTTATGGCCGCACCGCGGCTTATGACGACGCCTTGCGGGACGACGACCGCGCCGCCCTTAGCATGGCACTTGCCCGTAACGTCAGGCCCGATGCCGGCGAGTGGATCGAGGCGCCGCTGCTGGCGGGCTATGTTTCCTCAGCGTCCCGGCAGCTTGCCGCGCAGCCGACCGAATCGATCGCGGCCGGCACCGTGGCGTTTCCGGTCGCCGGAGCCGTGTGAAGGAGGCGAGAATGAAACACGCCGAACCGCAGAGCCCCGTATCTTTCGTCGCCAACGTCGCCCGCCTGCCGCAAAAGGGCCTGCCGGTTGTGATCGCGGCCGACGAACGCCAGCGCGCGGCCCTTGCCGCCGAATACGACCTGCTGTCGGTCGAGAGCTACCGCGCCGAACTCCTGGTGGCGTCCTGGAAACGCAACGGCGTCAAGGTCAGCGGTCGCGTCGAAGCCGACATCACCCAGGCCTGCATCGTCACCCTCGATCCGGTCGCGGCCCATATCGACGAGCCCGTCGAGGCGCTGTTCTTGCCGGAGCAGTCGAAGCTCGGGCGCGAAGGGTTCGAAAGCGGCGGCGAGATCGTTCTCGATGCCGACGGACCGGACAGTCCCGAAACTTTTTCCGGCGACACCATCGATGTCGGTGCGCTCGCCGAGCAATTTTTCGGCCTGGCGATCGATCCTTATCCGCGCAAGCCCGGAGCCTCGCTCGATGCCGAGGGCGACGATCAGCCTGAGGAAAGCGAATTCCAGAAAAAGCTGCGTTCGCTGCTCGGAAAATCCTGAAGGCGGCTGGGATTTTGGAAAAGTTGGTTGTGCGGCTGCCCAAAACCGCTATTTTCGCCGGACCTTCGCGAGCCCCCTTACCTCGGCAGGCGCACGCCGCCAGCCAGGCAAACCGTGAGAAAAACACCGCGTGATCAGGATTTCCATCGATGCCATGGGCGGCGATCACGGACCAGGCGTCGTCATCCCGGCGCTGATGACGGTCGCCATCCGCCGCCCTGACATCCGCTTCGTCATCTATGGCCGCGAGGACGCTGTGCGTCCCGAACTGGCCAAGTTTCCCAAACTGGCCGAGGTCAGCGAGTTCGTCCATTGCGAGATCGCGGTCCGGATGGACGACAAACCGAGCCAGGCGCTGCGCCACGGCCGCTGGAAGTCGTCGATGTGGAAGGCGGTCGAGGCGGTGAAGAACGGCGCCGCGCAGGCCTGCATCTCGGCCGGCAACACCGGCGCGCTGATGGCGATGTCGAAATTCTGCCTGCGCACCATGGCCACCATCGACCGCCCGGCGATCGCAGCGCTTTGGCCGACGACCCGCGGCGAGAGCGTGGTGCTCGACGTCGGCGCGACCATCGGCGCGGATGCGCATCAGCTCGTCGATTTCGCCATCCTCGGCACCGGCATGGCGCGTTCGGTGTTCGGCATCGAGCGGCCGAGCGTCGGCCTGCTCAATGTCGGCGTCGAGGAGATCAAGGGCCAGGAAGAGGTCAAGGACGCCGGGCGCATGCTGCGCGAGGCCAACATGGCCTCGATGAACTATCGCGGCTTCGTCGAGGGCGACGACATCGGCAAGGGCACGGTCGATGTGGTCGTCACCGAAGGCTTTGCCGGCAACATCGCGCTCAAGACCGCCGAGGGCACGGCAAAGCAGATCGCCGGCTATTTGCGCGCCGCCATGAGCCGCACGCTGATGGCCAAGATCGGTTATGTCTTCGCCAAGGGCGCTTTCGACCGGCTGCGCGAGAAGATGGATGTCGGCCGCTCCAATGGCGGCGTCTTCCTGGGCTTGAACGGCATCGTCGTGAAGAGCCACGGCGGCGCCGATTCGGACGGCTTCGCGGCGGCGATCGAGCTCGGCTACGACATGGTGCGCAACAATCTGCTTGACCGGATCGAGGCCGATCTCGATCTGTTCCATGCGCGCAACCCGAATGCCCAGGCAAACAGGAAATCCGGCGTCGCCGTCGACGCCGAGGAATAGGAACGAACCTTGATCAGATCAATCGTGCGCGGCAACGGTGCCGCGCTGCCCCGCCGCATCATGAAGAATGCCGACTTCGAAGGCATGGTCGAGACCTCCGACGAGTGGATCGTGCAGCGCACCGGCATTCGCCAGCGCCACGTCGCTGCCGATGACGAGACGACGGCCTCGCTGGGCGAGGCCGCGGGGCGCGCCGCGCTCGACAGCGCCGGTCTGACGCCTGCCGACATCGACCTGATCGTGCTGGCGACGTCGACGCCCAACAACACGTTTCCCGCGACCGCGGTGGATATCCAGAACCGGCTCGGCATGCATCATGGCTTTGCCTTCGACATGCAGGCCGTGTGTTCCGGCTTCGTCTACGCGGTTGCGACCGCCGACCTCTATATCCGCGGCGGCCTGGCAAAGCGCGTGCTGGTGATCGGCTCGGAAACCTTCTCGCGCATCCTCGACTGGAGCGACCGCTCGACTTGCGTGCTTTTCGGTGACGGCGCCGGGGCCGTTGTGCTCGAAGCAGCGCAGGGGACGGGCGGCATCGCCGATCGCGGCGTGCTGGCGGCCAGCTTGCGCTCGGATGGCGTCCACAAGGAGAAGCTCTTCGTCGACGGCGGCCCATCGACGACGGGCACGGTCGGCCATCTCAAGATGGAAGGCCGTGAGGTGTTCAAGCACGCGGTCGGCATGATCACCGACGTCATCGAGGCAACCTTTGCGCAGGCTGGCATCACGGCGCAAGACCTCGACTGGTTCGTGCCGCATCAGGCCAATAAACGGATTATTGACGCTTCCGCCAAGAAGCTCGGGATTGCCGAACAGAAAGTGGTGGTCACCGTCGATTTGCACGGTAACACCTCGGCTGCCTCCGTGCCGCTCGCTTTGTCGGTGGCCGTCGCCGATGGCCGCATCAAGAAGGGCGACCTGGTTCTGCTCGAGGCGATGGGCGGAGGTTTCACCTGGGGCGCGGTGTTGCTCCGCTGGTAAGTGCCGAACGCGCGGGTTCGGTCCTTGACCTTGCCGGATCAATTACTTAGGCTCTGCCGCTGGCTGTATCGATTTACGTTTTTTGAGCTGATGGGACGGTTGCATGGGGGGAAAGACACTTACGCGTGCCGACCTTGCCGAAGCCGTTTATCGCAAGGTTGGTTTGTCGCGAACTGAATCGGCCGAGCTCGTCGAGGCCGTGCTGGATGAAATTTGCGAGGCCATCGTTCGCGGTGAAACGGTGAAGCTGTCGTCCTTCGCAACCTTCCATGTCCGCTCCAAGAATGAGCGCATCGGTCGCAATCCGAAGACCGGCGAGGAAGTGCCGATCCTGCCGCGCCGGGTGATGACCTTCAAGTCGTCGAACGTGCTGAAGAACCGCATCCTGCGCTCGCACCAGAACAGCAAGGCCAAGGGCGGCAAATAGCGCACCGGCAAATACGGTTGAAAAACCGCCGTCAGCTTTGACGCCGGGCTTGAATATTGTTTCATAAATCGCTGAAATAAGACCCGATTCGGCATAAATGCCGGGTCGTCGTCCAGCGTGAGGATTCGTCCATGGACAAGAGCCCCGATGCCTTCCGCACCATCAGCGAAGTCGCGGAAGATCTTGACCTGCCGCAGCATGTGCTGCGTTTTTGGGAGACGCGCTTCAACCAGATCAAGCCGATGAAGCGTGGTGGCGGCCGCCGCTATTACCGGCCGCAGGATGTCGAACTGATCAAGGGCATCCGGCACATGCTCTACGATCAGGGCTACACGATCAAGGGCGTGCAGAAGCTGCTGCGCGAGAACGGCAACCATTTCCTGGTCGCCATCGGCAATGGCGACATGGCCGCGGTCGAGGCGATCGCGCAACGCCGGCAGGCCGATCAGGTGCCGCTGACCGCGGCCGCCCAGCCGCGCGGCGACGAGGATGCGCTTGTCGGCCAGCCCAAGGTGAAGCCCAGCCGCCGTTTCTTCGGCCTCGCCAAAAGCGACGACGAAGGTCCCGTGCAGCCGGACTCCTCGAAATTGTCGCGCGACAACCGGGCTTTGCTGCAGGAAGCGCTCTTTGACCTCCTGGAGTGCAAACGGCTGCTCGACCAGGTGCGTTGAGCTTCGGTCGCCGGCCCTGCGACCTGAGCGGTCAGCGTCTCTGAAGGTCGGAACTGCCATCGCGCCCACGCGTTAGGCCTTCTCTGCGAAGGAAGGATACCTGGCATGGCGTTGTTTGCGACCGATCGTGATCTGGACAAGCAGTTTGCGGCGCTCTCACGGCAGTTCGACGATCTCAGGAAAGCCCTCGCCAAACGCGGCGACGCCTATTACGAGGACGGCCGAGAGGCGGCGTCCGACTATTATTCGCGACTCGCCGAACGCCTCCATGAGACGCTGCCGGCAATCAGGCGCAGGGGCAGGGCGATCGAGCGCACCGCGCGCGATCATCCGGCCACCGCGGCAGCGGTAGGGTTGGTTGTGGTCGGGCTGCTTGCCAGCCTTCTCGTCAGCCGGCGCTGACTTTCACCCGACTGCGAAATAGAAATGGCGGCCGTTCGCGACGACCGCCATTTCCGCGCCACGAGAGCGGTTTCCCGTCCGGAATTGCATCTAAGCAAAGAGATACAGCCCATCCGCATTTCATCGAGGTGGAACAGGCTCCAGCCTCGATCAGTTGGCGAGCTTGAGCCGGGTCTTCGGGTCGACCTTCATGACCTGGCTGCACTTGCCGTAGACGGTGCCGTTCTTGTCGGTGGCGTCGGTGTAGGTGCCCTTGCAGTCGAGCTGCAGCACCAGACAGGAGCCCGAGCCCTTGCAGACCGCGCCGCCGTCGCCCGTCGGATGCGTGCCGGCGAAAGCTGGGGCCGAAACCGAGCCGAAAGCCGAGACGACGAGGGCGGCGGCGAGCGCGACACGCTTGAAGTTGGTCATTGAGCATTTCCTTCCATTGGTTGTTGGGATCGCCTTCCTGGCATCCCGGTGGGTTGAGGAGCGCCTTCATGGCGCCCATGACCGCTTGGTGCCGCGTCCAATGGGAAAGGTTCACATCCCATGCGATTTTTTCGCCGGGCAGATGTGCGCGTTGTTTTGGAAGGTGTCAGACGTCGGATTCGCTTGCAGCCCGGGCTGTGCTTCTGGCCAGCAGCGCCTCGGCGTAGAGGCACCCCGATGCCGCGGCGCGGCCGTCTGAGATAGGTGGATTGGTAGAGGCGCCGGTGATGCTCGATCGGCAGCATAAACCGCTGCGGACTCAAAGCCAGCCGGTCGCGCATACCGGTGCGGGCAAGAGGTCGAGATTGCAACGAAGAGGGTCGAACGCGACTGCGCGTTTGATGGGCAGTTGACGCCAAAGCTGGTGGGCTTGGCCTGCAAAGCGGAAATCCGATGGGAAGGCCGCGCCCGGTCAACATAGGCCGGCCTTCCCATCGGAGGAGAAAAGGATCAGGCCTTCTTCGCAACGACCTTGTGGTGGTGGCGATGATGATGGTGGCGGTGGTGGTGCCGGTGATGATGCTTGCGGTGATGATGGTGATGCTTCTTCATCGGAGCCGCGTCGGCGCTGGTCGTGCCGAGGATCGGCATCGTGAACGCCAGGGCCAGAGCCAGCCCGAGCGCGGACAGGAGGGACTTCTTCATGACTTCGTTTCCTTTTTACGCGGGCGTTCGGAGATTCACCGGACCAAATCGGTGACCCAAGCCTCGCGATCGGGACTATCCTCCTGGATTTTTTCGACAATTTTTCCCAACTGTAGATTCTTGTTTCTGGATTGTTTCCGGCTGAACTCCGACGGCGCCGCGCGTCCGAAGGGACGCGCAGCGGGCGTTGCGGCACCATGATCTTTTGAAACCTGCCGGCCGGTACGCCGGCCTCTTCGCTCACATCGGCGGGGCGATGCCATGATTGCCGACCACAACGCGGCGCGAGACGAGCTTGCCGTTGCTGCCGCGCTCGGCGCTGACGAACACCGTCATGCCCGGCTTGAGATCCGCCGGCTTGGCGGTCGCGAATTTCACGATCGGCGTCGATTGCGGGATGGCGATCTCTTTCTTCTGGCCATTGCTATAGGTGAGCGTCACGGTTCGTCCGTTGATCTCGGTCACGTCGGCGACGGTGCCGTTGGTCATCCGGCTGTTGGGCTGCAAATCCCAATCGCGATCGCCTTCTCCGGTGCCCTTCAATGCGGCGGGGAAGATCACGACTTCCAGCGCGCCGCTGCCGCCGTCGGCCTTGGATACCGATGCGATGCCGAGGAAATCGCCCTGCTTGATATCGGCGGCCGACGCCTTGGCGACGCCGGAGATCATCCAGTCGGGAGCAAGGGTGACCGTATCGGTCTTGCCGTCGTGGGCTTTTACCGTCAGCGCCGTTCCGGCGTGGTCGACCACCGTGCCCCGCACGCGCACGCTCTCGGCCTGCGCGGAAACGGCAAAACCTGAAATCGTGCCGAGCACGATCGCGAATAACTTCAGTTTCATGGCATCCGATCCTTCCAAAAGGGTTTGACGCCGCCCGCCGTCGACCAGTGACAGAGACTTAACGAACTGGAGCGGGCAAAATGCCGGCGGGTCCGGCCTTCAGCGCTTCAAAAGAACTTGATTGCGCGTCGCACCATCTTACATGTTGCTAGCCTGAGCCTCGGCCCCCGGGACCGGTTCACGATGGCGTGACGGCCGCAACGGTCCCTCTTGGCAAATCAATCGTTAACGGCCATTCTCCCGCCCGTCTCAGGCAACGCCACATTTCATCTGTCTTGTTTCATCCCAAGGAGTTGCCATGCCCAACACCGCACGAAACGCTGTTTCCAACAACATCATTGCCGCGAACGGCCTCAATCCGCTGAAGGCCGTGCGCGAAACGAGGGGATATACGATCGAGGAGCTTTCCTTGACCTGCGGCTTGGCCGTGGGCGAGATTGTCGACATCGAGGACGGCAAGGACGCCGATCCCGCCAAGCTCAGGCGTATCGCTTCCGCACTCCAGGTGCCGGAAGAGGAATTGATCATGGTGCCGACCGAAGAGAATCGGCCCACACAGCAATAGAGACGCAAGAAGCGTCCGCATGAAGAGCCCGCCACGGCTTCGCCTTGGCGGGCTTTTTTTCGCCTTCGACGCATGGTTCCTGGCTCTTGCCAAAAGCCGTGGCGCCATGTGCCAATCCCGGCCGGTGCCGCGATTCGACGGCACCAGCCAATACGTCTGACGAGGTTTCGCTCATGAGCCTGGAATCGGTCCGCGCCTTCTTTGCCGAATATGCGCCCGACATCGAGGTTCTGGTCACCGACGCGAGCTCTGCGACCGTGGCGCTGGCGGCGGAGGCTCATGGCGTGATGCCCGCGCAGATCGCCAAGACCATCTGCCTGCGCGTCGGCGATGAAACCATGCTGGTCGTGACCAGCGGCACCGCCAGGCTCGACAACCGCAAGTGCAAGGACAGGCTCGGCGGCAAGCCGCGCATGCTCGACGGGGAGCAGGTGCTTGCCGCGACCAGCCATCCGCCCGGCGGCGTCTGCCCCTTCGGCCTGCCGGCGCCGCTGCCGGTCTATTGCGACGTGACGCTGAGAGCGTTCGATGAGGTTGTTCCCGCCGCCGGCGCCACCAACGCCGCCGTGCGCATCGCGCCGCAACGAATGGCCGATCTGGTCGGTGCCGTATGGGTCGATGTCTGCCAGTAGGAGAACTGCGATCTCTCTCCTGGTCGCTCGTCACGGATCCAGAGAGCTTAGCGACTGCCGGTGATCACCCAGGAAGCGCTGCACCAAGAATGTTTCGTTGCAGGGCGGTGCTATATATCCCGTCATTCGCAAATCGATCCCACAGAGCGAAACAACTAGAGAGCGCGGCCATAGCTAGAATCATGCGCATCGAAACCTCCGCCACAAGCGCCTGAAAGCCGCGCAGGCTACGGCCGCCTCAAAATGCAAGCTATTGCTAATATAGTAGGTGAACGCGATTGGACTCCTCTTTGCGCCTACGGCAAATAGATGAGCCCGCGTCATCCAATCGATGATGAAGCCCCGTCACGGCCCGATGCTACTTAAGAGGCGGCAACCCGGTTTTGCGGCCCAAGAAGCCAGTGGCTTTAGGGGTTAGATATGAGCAAGACCACTCTCGTTGCTATCGCTATCCTCGCGATCAGCATCGGCTATGCCGAAGCCAAGGATCGTAAGGTCCCGCCGGTTTGCACCGCGTCAAGTTCACTCATCGAGGTCCTGGATGGCAGGTGTTTTCTCGTCAAAGGTTCGATGATCTATGGCGATATCGCCGATCTTTCGCAGATAATCCACTTGGGCTGGTAGCCAGGGGCACCTTGGCGCTTAGACGCTAATCTTCCTCAGCCTATGCCAGCACCGCCACCATTCTCGGGAATGAATTCCATACCGGCGGCCGAGGCGGGCACGTAGTTTCGGAGCCGCAAATGACCAGTGGATGGTCATATGATCTATTTGTCTGACCTCCCCGCGAGCCCCGGCGTTCTTGTCTCTGTGGCAGAAAAGTCACGCAACTCGAATATGCGGCGCTTCAACTGCTGCGCGCTTATTATCCAGCCAGGCGAGGCGTACCCTCGTCAGATGGGCAAGGGGACGCCCCTGGCCGCGCGCGTTCATTTCCTCCCGAACTAGCGCCCGCTGCGAAAACGTGGCGGGCGTTTTCTTATTCCGCGATGGCGAGCCCGATGCCGCAAATTCCCGGAGGCTTCGGGTTCCGGGTTTTTGTCACCCAGAACCTCCCCAGGGTGGATTTTTCAGCGATTTCGGGACGTCGGACTTTGGGGGTAAGTCCTTGATTTTATGATGGTCGGAGTGGCCGGATTCGAACCGACGACCCCTTGACCCCCAGTCAAGTGCGCTACCGGGCTGCGCTACACTCCGGACCGGGTGGCGATGTATCGTGATAACCCCGTGCCGGTCAACCGAATTCGGCGGCTATCTTGCCGATCATATTGCAGGGACAGCAACGGGCCGCGCCAGCCGCAATTCCTTCTGATGCCGGTACTCCAGCGCGATCGCGCCCCAGATCAGACCGAGCAGCAGGTAGAGATGGCGCCAGTGGTCGATGTCGATGAAGGTGCCAAGCCCGATATTGCCGAGATAGGCGACATAGGCGCAAAGCAGGTAGGGCTGCCAGGGCCGGTCGCGCAGGAGGATGCGGAAGCCGGCACCGATCGTCCATAGGGTCAGCGTCAGGAACGAGACGAAGCCCAGCCAGCCATAGTCCATCAGCGCCTTCAGCCAGATGTCGTGCGTGTCCTCGCCATAGATCGTGCCGAAAACCAGCGGGCCGATGCCGAACGGGTGCTCCAGCGCCAGCTGGAAGCCGATCGTGTAGCGGGCGAAGCGGCCTAACCGCGCCGTGTCGTAGCTCTGCTCGAGCTGCGCGCGCTGCGTGAACATGTCCGACACGCCGGGCAGCTGCAGGATGACGAGGATGGCGATGACCAGTAACGCCAACGCGGCGATCGTCATCACCACGACCCTCAGCCGGAACATGCCGCTGGCGCTCTGCAGGAAGAGGCAAGCGGTGAGCAGCACCGCCGACACCGCGAACATACCCCAGGCGCCGCGCGAGAAGGAGAAGAAGATGCCGGCGGTGATAATCAGCAGCGGCACCGCAAGCAGCGGCATGCGCGACACCGGGCCGGTGAGCAGCAGGTAGAGCAGGTAGGTGCCGGGCAATACCAGGAACGGCCCGAACACGTTCGGATCCTGGAAAGCGCCGGCGGCGCGGTCGTATTTGGTGAACATCTCCGCGCCCGGAAAGGCATGGAAATAGCCGGCGATGCCAAGCAGCGAGGTCGCGACGGCCGAGACCACATAGGCGACGAAGATCAGCCGGTAGAGGTCGGGCTGGACCGATGTCACCGAGGCGAAGAAAACCGCGCTGAAGGCGAGAAACAGCGAGACCGCAAGATAGAGCGGCGTGTTGGCGAGATCCGCCATTTGCGTCATTGCGATCATGCCGCCGATGTTCATCGCCACGAGCAGCAACAGCAGCGGCACTATCGCTCGCGATATTTTCAGTCCGAACAGCGCCCAGACGGCGATCAGCCCGGCCATGTAGAGCTCGTAAGGCGCGGGCTCGCTGATGACGAAGCCGGAAAGCAGGATGCCGACGGCGATCGCTGCCGACGAAATCAGCGCGATCAGCTTGGCGTTGACCGCCGACGCTGGCAGTTCATGTGCGACCGCGCTCAATAGGCGTTTTCCGTGTTGAGCAGGCGGACCGGCGTCAGGAAAAGGATGCGCAGGTCGAACAGCATCGACCAGTTCTCGATGTAATAGAGATCGTATTCGGTGCGCATGCGGATCTTTTCATTGGTGTCCATCTCGCCGCGCCAGCCATTGATCTGCGCCCAGCCGGTAACGCCGGGCTTGACCTTGTGGCGGGCGAAATAGCCGTCGACCACCTCGTTGTAGAGCAAATTGTGCGACTGCGCGGCGATCGCATGCGGGCGAGGCCCGACCAGCGACAGCGAACCGAACAGCGAGTTGAAGAACTGCGGCAGCTCGTCGATCGAGGTCTTGCGGATGAAGCGGCCGACGCGGGTGACGCGCGGATCGTTCTTGGTCACCGTCTGCTTGGCCGTCGGATCCGATTTGTCGGTATACATCGAGCGGAACTTGTAGACCTCGATGATCTCGTTGTTGAAGCCGTGCCGCTTCTGCTTGAACAGCACAGGGCCCTTGCTGTCGAGCTTGATGGCGAACGCGGTGGCGAGCATCACCGGCGAGAAGAGGACGATGCCGACGAGCGAGAAGATGATGTCGAAGCTGCGCTTGGCGACCGAATCCCAGTCGTTGATCGGCTTGTCGAAAATGTCGAGCATCGGCACGGAGCCGATATAGGAATAGGCGCGCGGCCGGAACTGCAGCGCGTTGGAATGCGCCGAGAGCCGGATGTCGACCGGCAGCACCCAGAGCTTCTTCAGAAGCTGCAGCACGCGCGATTCGGCCGTCAGCGGCAGCGACACGATCAGCATGTCGATGCGCGCTATGCGGGCGAATTCGATCAGTTCAGAGATCGTGCCGAGCTTCGGGTAGCCGGCAACGATCGGCGGCGAGCGCTTGTCGCCGCGGTCGTCGAAGATGCCGCAGATACGGATGTCATTGTAGGGCTGTTTTTCGACCGACCGGATCAGCATTTCGGCCGACTTGCCGCCGCCGACAATGACGGCGCGGCGCTCCATCCGGCCGTCGCGCGCCCAGCGCCTGATCAGCCTGGACATCACCAGTCTCAGGCCGAAGATGAGCACGAAGCCGACCACGAACCAGGTGCCGAACAGCAGGCGCGAATAGTCCTCCGAGGCCTTCATGGCGAAGGCCGTGAGCGCCATCAGCGCGAAGGTGCCGGCCCAGACGAGCAGTACGCGGCCGAAATTGGCGAGGGGGCGCATCAGCGCCGCGATCTGGTAGCTGTCGGTGACGTCGAGCAGCACCACCGCCAGGAACGAAGAAGCCGCGATGGTCAGCGGATATTGCCAGACGAGATAGTTGAAGAAGCCGACAAAATAGAAATAGAGGCCGAGTCCCGAAAGGAACAGCACCGCGAATTCGACCATGCGCAGCACGCCGCTGACCATGATCGGCGACATCGTATCGCGCCGATACTGGGAAGCGACCTGGCGCGCGACATCATTGATGCCGCTGGGCGCTTCGCCCTCGGCCGGGCCGTCGAATTTGCGCACCGCATCCATGGAAAAGCGGCGCGCGGGATCGATCTCGTTCATGGGATTGTCCGCAAGCTACGCAAAAGTGGATAGCAAAAGAGAGCTAAGAAAGCCTTGAAACAACCGGCGGTTTTGAATGCGTATTGTTGCCTGTGAGGACTGACGTTCTTCTCATGGCGCAAGAAAATTAGTAAATTCTAAAGTGTCAGCGCCGCGAAATAAGCCTTCTCGATCTCGGCTGCCATCACGTCGGCGCCGAATCGCGCCTTCAGCTCGCCGCCCTGCGGCATCAGCTTCCGGTAAGCGCCGAGATCGTTGAGAGCCGTTCTGAGCCTGTCGGCGAGCCGGCCGGCATCCGGCCATATCAGGGCAGGGGAGCCTTCGCCGAAGATTTCCGGAATGCCGCCGACGGCGGTCGCGATCATCGGCATGCCGGCGGCCAGCGCCTCGAGCACGATGTAAGGCATGGCCTCCGCGCGGGACGGGACGACGATCAGTTCGGCCAGCGCGAAGGCTTCTTTGGCCGGCATCGGTGGGAGGAAACGGACATGGCCGGCAAGCCCGAGCCGTTCCACCTGGGTGTGGTAGCGCGGCAGGTCATCGCCATCGCCGACCATCACCGCGCTCAGCGGGCGGCCAAGCTCGCTGCCGGCCAGCGCCAGCGCATCGATGAAGATGTCCGGACCTTTGAGGTCGCGCATCATGCCGATGTATAAGAGATCGGCGGCATCCGCCGCCGTCGCCACCGGTTCGAACTCGACAGCCCGCAGGCCGTTATAGACCAGCCTGTTGGGGATAGGCGGCTCGCCGACCTTCCGACGATAGGTTTTCCGTTCATAGTCGGAGACGAACAGCAGGCAATCTGTGAAGCGCGCCATAAAGCGCTCCAGCGCGAAGAACAGCTTTCCGGTAGCCGTCGTTTCGTCATAGTGGAGCGAGCCGCCATGCGGCGAATAAAGGCGGGCCACGCGAGACCTTGAAACCCGCAACAGTGAGCCGAACAGACGGGCATAGGCGCCACCCTTGGCGCCGTGCCCGTGCAGCACGTCCGGCCGCAATTCCTTGATGATTCCATAAGTGCGCCAGGCCGCCGCAAGATCGCCCGGCCCGATGTGACGCTGCATCGGCGTGCGATGGATGCCGAGCGCCAGGCTCTCCTTCATAGCCTCGAACAGCCGCTCCTCATAGTCGCCGCCCGTGGTCGAATCGCAGACGATGCCCACGGAATGGCCGGCGGCGACCTGCGCCTCGGCCAGGTCGCGCACGTGCCGGAAAATTCCCCCGACAGGTGAGCGGAAGCAGTGGACGATGCGCAGGTGTGCCGCCACGTCGGTTTTCAGAACAGCCGTTCGCGGACGTAGACGGTGTCGCCGGGCAGGAGCGGGTCGGAGGTCTGCACCCTGCCGGTCATGACCTTGCCGTTGATATCGCGGGTGATGTCGACGCTTTCCTGGTTGGCGCGCGGCGTGAAGCCTCCGGCGATCGCGATCGCCTTTTGCACGGTGAGGCCCGGTACATAGGAATACTGCCCCGCGGCGCCGACCTCGCCCATGACGAAGATCGGCCGGTAGCGATCGATCTCGACCGAGACGTCGGGATCGCGCAGGTAGCCCTGGCGCAATTTGTCGGCGATTTCCTTTTCCAGCTGCTGGGCGGTGTGGCCGCGCGCCGGCACGGCGCCGACGAGCGGGAAGGAGATGTAGCCGGACTGGTCGACGCTGTAGGTGTTGGTCAACCCGTCCTGCTCGAACACGGTGACGCGGATGCGATCGCCGGCGCCGAGTCTGTAAGGCTGGTCGAGCACTTCATGGAAGGCGGCGGGCGTCGGGCGGTAGCTGGAACAGCCGGTAAGCAGCGACAGGGCAAGCATGGCGCGAAAGAGATGAGCAGTGCTTTTCATGATCGGACACGAACCTTCGTCGCTCTCGCCGCCAGTGCTGCGGCCACCCCAGGAAGTGCGCCCGTTATCATCCTGTTAGGGTTAATGGCCGGTAAAGGGCTGCGCCCGAAAGCGATGACGGCCGGTAAAAAAACCAATTGTTCTATTGCTTTCAGCCGATGTTCTTTGAGTGCTGTCTAATAAGTGCGCATTCTGATCTTAACGGCTGAGTTACCATAGTTGTTTACGGTCCATCCTCGACTCAAAGTTCCGGAGCAGGATGCATGTCCGTTCAGTCCGCGGCCGCAGATGTCGATGTCGACCTGAGACAGCTCTTCGCCAGCCTGGCGAGGAACTGGCTGCGCATCGTTCTCGTCACGCTCGTGGTCACCGGGCTGGCGTTTGCATTCGCCTGGCTCGCCACGCCGCAATATAAAGCGGTGGCCAAGTTGGAGATAGGGCCGCGCGAATCGGTGTTCACGCGGCCGGCCGGCTCGACCAGCGACGACAAGCCTGCAACCGACGAGGAGGCGGTGGCCACCGAGGTCCAGATCATATCGTCCCCCGACATCCTCAAGAAGGTTGCGGCGGACCTCAATCTGGAGAAATTGCCCGAATTCGACGAGACGCTGAGGATGTCGGCGCTCAGCCGCGCCCTTGTCCTTGTCGGCCTGAAGAGCGATCCCTTCGACATTCCGCCGGAAGAGCGGGTGCTCAATGCAATGCACGATAAGCTCAACGTCTACGGCGTTGAAAAATCTCGTGTTATTGCCGTCGAGTTCTGTTCGAGGGATCCAAAGCTTGCCGCGCAGGTCGCGGACGCCATCGCCCAGGCCTACCTTGCCTCAAAGGGCAACGCGAAGAAGGAATCGAACACCGCCGCCACCGGCTTTCTCGGCCCGGAAATCACCGATCTGCAGAATCGGGTGAAGGAGGCCGAAGCCAAGGTCGCCGCCTACCGTGCGCAATCCGACCTTTTGATGGGTGGCAACAATTCGGTGCTCGCGACTCAGCAGCTCTCCGAACTGTCGACCGAGCTTTCGCGAGTGCGTGCCAATCGTGCCGCCGCCGAGGCGACCGCCGACAGCGTGCGCAAGGCGCTGCAGAATGGCGGCACGCTCGACAGCGTGCCGGAAGTTCTGTCTTCCGAATTGATCCAGCGCCTGCTCGAGCGACAGGTGGAACTGAGGACCAACATTGCCGACCTGTCGACGACCTTGCTCGACAACCATCCCCGCATCCGGGCGCTGAAGTCGCAGCTTGCCGATCTCGGCGGCCAGATCCGCAACGAGGCACAGAAGATCCTGAAGGGATTGACGACCCAGGCGCAGACGGCCAAGGCTCGCGAGGACCAGCTCGTCGAGGAGGTCAACCAGCTGAAGGCCGCCTCGGCCCGTGCCGGCGAACAGCAGGTGCAACTCGACGCGCTGCAGCGCGACGCCAATGCGCAACGCCAGCAGCTCGAATCCTATATGGCGAGCTACCGCGAGGCGGCCTCGCGCGCCGACCGCAACTATCTGCCGGTGGATGCCCGTCTGCTCTCGAAGGTGCAGGTGCCGACGGAACCCTATTTCCCGAAGATCGGCCCAATCACGGGCGCAGCAGCGGCTGCGTCGCTGCTGCTGATGGCGATCGGCACGCTTCTGAAGGAATTGTTCTCCGGCCGTGCCATGCGGCCGGCCGCAGGCGCCAGATTCGAACCGATCGAGCAGGTGGCGATGCCGGTGGCGCGGACCGAGCCGACAGGCGCCGAAGCCGAGGACGAAGACAGCGACGATTCGGTCGCCGAAGACCGGATCGGGCAGGGCGCCACGATGGTGGCGGCGCCTGGCGAGCCGGCAGAGGCGGAATCGCCTCAGCCGTGGCAGTCCAGGCTGGGCGAGATCGATGTCGACAAGGCGGCGGAAAAGCTGATCGCCTCGGGTGCCGCGCGCGCCATCTTCGTCTCCCCGGAAGGCGATGAGGCTGCCGCCACCGCCGTGCTGGTGGCGCGCGAGGTGTCGGATGCGGGCTTGCGCGTGCTCTTGCTCGATCTCACCGCCTCGGGCGCCGCCTCGCGCCCGATGCTGGAGAGCGGGCTTTTCCCCGGCATCACCAATCTGCTTGCCTCCGAAGCGCAGTTCAGCGACGTCATTCACCCCGATCTCTATTCCGACGCCCACGTCATTCCGGTCGGCACCGCCGATCCGGTCCGCGCGATGCGCGCCGCCGACCGCCTGCCGATCATCATGCAGTCGCTGACCACGGCTTACGACCTCGTCGTCGTCGAATGCGGTCCGGCCGACGCGCAAGGCATCAGCCGCCTCGTCGGCGACGGCACGGAAGTCTTCCTGTCGATGCTCGAAGCCGATGACGAGGTGACGCAGGCGGCGGTGAAGCTGATCGAGAACGGCTACCCGGATGTCACGCTGGTGACCCCGGCCGGTCACGAGCCGGGAAATCCATTGCCCGGACGTCGCTCGGCTGCATAAGGCTGAACGCCGACAGGGCCGTTCTGCATCGCCCTGCTAACGATTGCCCCGAGGTACCGGAGGAAAAGACCGAGACGAATCGAGCACGATTCAGTCGGTATCGGGCGCGACAGTCCTCAATGCATGTCGCGCAAAAGTGCGCAGCGGTTTTGCGAAAACGACATGCATAAAACAAAGACCTAAAACGCGTCGCCTGAATCCGTTTCAGCGCGACGCGCTTTAGGTGCGAGACCGGACCAAGCAGCTCCAGCACTTTACATCGGCGGCAGGGTACCTAGTTTTAACGTTTCGCGCCGCGCGCTTTCGTGCGTGGATGATCGAGAACGGGACTCGTGAGCTCTAGGCCGGTCCCTCAAAAACTCCCAAAAGGATGGCTGCTATGACACAGGCCAAGAATGGCGACACTGTACGCATCAACTATACTGGACGTCTGGTCGACGGCACTCAATTCGATTCCTCCGGCAGTGAACCGCTGCAATTTACACTGGGTGAAGGGCAGGTAATTCCCGGTCTCGAAACCCATGTCGAGGGCATGGAGGTTGGCGCCAAAAGTACCATCACCGTTCCCGCCGACGCCGCCTATGGTCCCCGTCGCCCCGAAGCCGTGGTGACCATCGACCGCGCCAGCGTGCCGGAAAACGTCAACGTCGATATTGGCACCCAATTGCAAGCCCGCACGCAGGAAGGGCGCCCCATGCAAGTAACGGTCGTCGGCGTGGACGACGCCAGCGTCAAGCTCGACGGCAATCATCCGTTGGCCGGAAAGGACCTGGTGTTCGACGTTGAACTGGTCGAGATCGTTCAGGCGGCGTAGTTAGACTTGAACCTTGCCAGCATACAGCGGCGCCCCGCACCACGATGAGCAGCGGCGCTGCGTCTCAAAAAGCACGCCCAAACAGCGCTTTACCAGGCCGCTCTCAACTAGCTGTCGTCTTCGACAACAGCAGGTGCGGCCTGTCCGGCAGTCTTCCGGCGCAGCATCTTGGTGAGCTTCCAGACCGTCGGATTGTTCTTGATGAACGCCTTTGCCCGCGCGCCTTGCCTAAGCCCCGTCGCCAGCGCCCGGCCCTTCAGCGTCAACGGCGCAAGCGCCTCGAAATGCTGGACCTCGATGTCGCACCAGAGCCGCTTGTAAGGCTCGTCGCCGACCGAGAAATCGTAGGCAGCGAAACCGAGCTCGCAAGCTTCCTGGATGTTGTCGAAGAACAGGAAGTCGCCGGGGCTGGTGAATGCGAGATCGTCCTCGGCGATCGCGCCGAACTCGCAGATCAGGCGTTTGCCCGAGCGGCTGGCGCCGGTAACGGCGCGAAGTTTGCCCGCTACATCCAGGCCATGCAGCAGGAAGGATGGCTTTTCCTCGGCAAGCGCATCGGCAAACAGCGCCCGGAAGAAGGCACGCACCTCTTCGTCGCCGAAGACGTTGGCGATTCCCATCTTGGCGAAGCGCACCTCCTTCATGTCGAAGAAGGCGTCGAGAAGCCTGTCGACCTCTTCGCGGCTTCGCGCCTCGATGCGGCGGAAGCTGCCGACGGCCTCGAATTTGCGTGTCTGCGAGCGATGCTTCTTGCGCTTGCGCTTGCCGCTCGCACGGGCGAGCAGCGCATCGAATCCTCCGTCGAGATCGACCGCGAGCGCAAGGTTCGGGCTCGGAAAATTCGGCAGCGCGGCGAGCGGATTGGCGAGGCCGTCGAGATCGGGCAGCAGCCGCTCCAGCGAAACGAGATCGATGCCCGGCCGCGCCTTGGCGATGGCCGAGAACAACGAGCGGATCGCCGGACCGTCGATGGCCGGCAAAAACCGCGGGTCGGCGGCGGGGAAATTGCCGTTGGCATGACGTCCGCCCGCGAACCGGGCGACGCGGAACGGGCCGGTTCGGACGACTTCCAGCGCCAGCGAAAGCGCCGGTCGGCTGTCGGTGTTCAGCGTGGCGATCACCATATCGGCCTTTGTCTCGGCCGCCCAGTTGCGCACCCAGGACGGGCTCTGCGCCGGGGCAAACAGCGCCGAGGCGCAGAACTCCGCATAGTCCGCTAGGCCGTCGCTCACCGATGCCGTCAACCGGCTCTGGCTCGAGGCAGGCGCACGCGCCGGCGCTTCGTTGGCCGCGACCCGATTGCCGTCAAATGAAGCGGCGGCGTCAACCATCCCTCAATCCTTAAGACGTATTGGTTGCAACCTGGGGTTCGCATAGGCGTCGTGCTTGGATGAGCCTAGGCGCAAAAGGTGAAGGAATGATCGACGGGGGCGAGGCGATCCGGAAACTGGCCTTGAACGTTGCCCGCTATACCGGCCTCGCCCCGCTCGCGAAGCCGTTGGTCGGCGGCATCGGCGCCATCTTGATGCTGCATCGTGTCACCGCGACGCCGGAGAAGCCGAACAGTGTCAATCGCCATCTGAACATCGCCCCTGCATTCCTTGACAAGCTGATCGCCGACATGAAGGCAAGGGGCTATGCCTTTGTTACCCTTGATGAAGCGATCGAGCGCATCAAGATTGGCGGCAAGGGCGGTCAGTTCGCCACAATCACCGCCGACGATGCCTATCGCGACAACATGACGGAGGCGCTTCCGGTGCTGGAAAAGCACGGCGCGCCTATCACCATCTATGTCGCGCCCGGCTTGATCGACGGCGCGGCCGACCTGTGGTGGGACCTGGTCGAGGATATCGTCGACACGAGCTCGCGGCTTACGCTGAAGACGGCGAGCGGGTCGACGGTCGTCGATTGCTCGACACCCGGCAGAAAGATTCAGGCCGTTGCCCGGCTGAATGCCTGGCTGACCCTCGAGGTGCGCGAGGAAGCGCAGGGGGCGGCGCTGCGCGAACTGGCGCGCTCCAACGGGATCGAACTGGACACCGGCCGTCCCGGCATCCTGATGAACTGGGACGAGATCCTGAGAATGACCGCGCATCCGCTGGTGACGATCGGCGCGCATACCATCAATCACCGCAACCTCAAGCGGCTTTCCGAGGCCGATGCGCGGCATGAAATCGGCGACGTGAAGCGCATCCTCAAGGAAAGGCTCGGGCAGGAGCCGCGCCATTTCGCCTACCCATACGGCTATGCCAGAGCGGTCGGCTGCCGCGAGGTGGGTTTGGTCCGCGACGCCGGCTATGTCTCGGCGGTGACGACCCGGCACGGGGTGCTCAGAGCCGAGCATGCCGGCTTCCTGCATGCGCTGCCGCGCATCTCGGTCAACGGCCGCTACCAGAGCGTCGCCCATATTCGCACGATGCTGTCGGGCGTGACGACGCCGCTCGCCAATGCCGGCAAGATGGTGGTGACGATCTGAGGCGCCTTAGCCCTTCCGAGGCGGCTCCAGGATCAGCCATTTGATAATGCCCATCGCCGGCAGCACCCACAGAAGGCCGCTGAGCAGGAAGAACAGGAAGTGCGCCATCGAACCATATTCCGCGAGCCTGGTCACCGCGATGGCCGAAGCGATCAGCGCGTAGATGATGACCAGCGCCACCAGCAGGATGGTTCCAATCAGCTTTTTCAGGCGAATGGGCATGTCGCGGTCCCGTTGAGCAGCTTCGCTTAGGCTGATTGGGCGGTGCGCGCAACTCTCGAGCTTCGGCGCGACGGCGTGCCGCGCTGTCCGGTCTTGCCACCGGGCCTGCCTTGGTCCACCAATCCCGCGATTTAAACTGCCGGGAAACGTCCCATGGCTGCCATCACCGCCACGGCTTCATACGCCGCCCGCGACCGCGATCTGCGTAACCGCGCGCTGGTGCGCGGCTGGCTGTATTTCGTGGTCATCGTGCTGTTTGCGCTGGTCCTGGTCGGAGGCTCCACCAGGCTCACCGGTTCCGGCCTCTCGATCACCGAATGGCAGCCGATCCACGGCGTGATCCCGCCGCTCAGCGATGCCGAATGGCAGGAAGAATTCCAGCGTTACCAGCAGATCCCGCAATACACCGAGCTCAACAAGGGCATGAGCATCGAGGCTTTCAAGTCGATCTTCTGGTGGGAGTGGGTGCACCGTATCCTTGCGCGCAGCGTCGGCGTCGTCTTCGCCTTGCCGCTGCTGTTCTTCTGGGCGACGCGCCGCATCGAACGCGGCCTCGGGCCGAAACTGGCCGGCATCCTTCTGCTTGGCGGCCTGCAGGGCGCCATCGGCTGGTGGATGGTGGCGTCGGGCCTGGTCGACCGCGTCTCGGTCAGCCAGTACCGGCTGGCGACGCACCTGACGATCGCCGCGCTGATCTTCACCGCGACCATGGTGGTCGCGCGGGGCCTTGCGCCGCATTCGGAGCCGGCCGCCGACCGCCCGACACAGCGGCTCGCCGGCTTCATCGTGCTTTTGGCGCTGATCCAGATCTATCTGGGCGGGCTGGTTGCCGGCCTCCATGCCGGCATGAGCTACAACACATGGCCGCTTATGGACGGCAAGGTGATCCCATCCGACCTGCTGCTGCTCGAACCGGCATGGCGGAACTTCTTCGAGAATCCGAAGACGGTGCAATTCGTGCACCGGGTCGGCGCCTATACGCTCTTTGTCGTGGCGCTCTGGCACATGATCGCCACATGGCGCCGCCAGCCCGGCACCACGCATGCCCGCCGCGCCACGCTGCTGTTTTTACTGGTGTTGGTCCAGGCCTCGATCGGCATCGGCACACTGCTCATGCAGGTGCCGCTGCACATGGCGTTGACCCATCAGGCGATCGCGCTGGTCTTGCTTGGCTTTGCCGCCGCGCACTGGCGCGGCACCAAGGGCGCTTATCCCTTGCCAACGCGGCCACCTATGAAACGCAGATATGCGCTACTCGTTGGCGTCGGCGTGGCATTAATTGCAAAGGGGCTGAGCCTGTCCTTCCCGCCGATGTAACACGGAGAGGTGGACCGATAGCTCGCTCAGTGCTTGATGCCGAGCATCAGGTCCAGGTTCTGCACGGCCGCACCCGAGGCACCCTTGCCGAGATTGTCATAGACCGCCAAGAGCAGGGCCTGCGCCCGATCGTCATTGGCGAACACATAGACCTTCATCCGGTTGGTTCCGTTATAGACCTCCGGATCGATCTCCGGCATGCGCTCCATATGCGTGTAGGGCGCGACCTCGACGACGCCGCCATCGATGGAGGCAAAGTGGTCGGCGATCGCCGCGTGGAGCTCGACGCCCGTCGGCACGCGGTCGAGGCCGCCGAGCTGCAGCGGCACCACCGTGATCATGCCTTGCGCGAAATTACCGACCGCCGGCTGCATGATCGGATCATGCGACAGCTTCGCATAGGTCCTGAGTTCCGGCACGTGCTTGTGCTGCAGCGTCAGGCCATAAGGCAGGAATTCGGGCGCATCCTCGCCCTTGCCGACATAGTCCTCGATCATCGGGCGGCCGCCGCCGGAATAGCCGGAAATGCCGTTGACGGTGACCGGGAAATCGGCGGGCAGCAGGCCGGCGGAAACCAGCGGGCGGAGCGTCGCGATCGGCCCCTGGGGCCAGCAGCCGGGGTTGGCGATGCGTTTCGCGCTGGCGATCTTCTTCGCCTGGTCTTTGTCCATTTCGGCGAAGCCGTATTCCCAGCCTTCGGCCACGCGGTGCGCGGTCGAAGCGTCGATGACTTTTGTCGTGTCGTTCTCGATCAGCGACACGCTTTCCTTGGCTGCGGCATCCGGCAGGCAAAGGATCGCGACATCGGCGGCGTTGAGGAATTCGGCCCGGGCAGCGGCTTCCTTGCGGCGGTCGGCGGGAATGGAGATGATCTCCAGGTCGTCGCGGTCGGCCAGCAGTGCCCTGATCTGTAGGCCTGTCGTGCCATGCTCGCCGTCAATGAAGATTTTCGGTTTCATCGGTTACCAAATTCCCTGCGATTCCAAAGCTATATGCCTTGAGCGTTATGCATCACGGCATGAGTGCCGTTGTTCAGGTCCTCGAGCCTCGCCTTCCGCTCCGCCACCAGGCCGAGATAGTGCATGGCGATGATCGATCCGGCGATCGCCGTAATATCGGCATGATCATAGGCCGGCGCAACCTCGACGACGTCGGCGCCGACGATATCGACCTGGCCGAGCTGGCGCAGCGTCGAGAGCATCTTGGCCGAGGACGGGCCGCCGGCCACCGGTGTGCCGGTACCGGGCGCGAAAGCCGGGTCGAGGCAATCGATGTCGAAGGTGAGATAGGTCTTCCTGCCGCCGGTGCGGTCGACGATCGCGTAGGCGATGTCGGAGGCCCGCATTTCCTCGACCTCATGGCCGTAGAGGATCTTGATGCCGAAGGTGTCCGGCGCATGCGTACGAATGCCGATCTGGATCGAGCGGTCGGGATCGATGATGCCCTCATTCACCGCCCGGGCGACGAAGGAGCCGTGGTCGATGCGCTTGCCGTCGTCCGGCCATGTGTCCTGATGCGCGTCGAACTGCACCAAGGCCAGCGGCCCGTGGATCGCGGCATGCGCCTTGAGCAGCGGCCAGGTGACGAAATGATCGCCGCCGAGCGTCAAAAGGAAAGCGCCTGACTTCAGGATCTTGACCGCCTCGCGCTCGATCGTGCCGGGGGTCTTCTGGTGGTTGCCGCTGTCGAGCAGGCAATCGCCATAGTCGACTACCGCGAGTTGCTCGAACAGGTCGCGCGAGAACGGGTATTGCGGATCGTTGTCGAGGATCGCCGAGGCGCGGCGGATCGCCTGTGGCCCGAAGCGGGCGCCCGGACGGTTGGTGACGGCGGCGTCGAAAGGAATGCCCCACACAACGGCGTCCGCGCCCTTCACGTCCTTCGTGTATTTGCGCCGCATGAACGACAGCGCGCCGGCATAGGTCGGCTCGAACGACGCGCCCGTCCTTGAACGGGCGGTGAAGGCGTGGTCGATCTCTTTATTCGCCATTACGGGTCCTCGGTTGTCATCGGGCAGCCACAACTACAGAACCGGCACGCAACATGCCAGTCACAGCTTGCGGAGACGGAATGGCGCTCGCCGAGTGCCATGGCAACACAGGATTTGTACCATTATGACCGAGGCTGCCTTGCTCAACCTCGCACCCCCGCCGGCGGCGATCCGCGCCGGCACGGTGGCTGGCGAGCGCTTCCTGGTGCTGGATTCCTGGCGCGGCATCTGTGCCCTTTTGGTGGCGCTGTTCCATTTTCCGACGACGTCGACGATCTCGCAGAGCGCCTTTGTCGGCGGCTCCTATCTGTTCGTCGACTTCTTCTTCGTGCTTTCCGGCTTCGTCATCGCCAGCTCCTACGGCAGCCGGCTGAGCGAGCCGGACGGGCTCGCCCGTTTCGCGCTGGCGCGCTTCGGCCGCATCTACCCGCTGCATCTTTTGATGCTTGCCGCTTTCGCTGGCTTCGAGGCGGTACGGCTTGTGCTCCCGGCCGTGCATGGAACCGGCGCCGCGCCCTTCACCGGCGGCTTCGATCTGAGAAGCCTCATTGCCAATCTCTTTCTGCTGCAGGGCATGGGGGTTGAGGGTCGTCTGAGCTGGAACGCGCCGAGCTGGAGCATCTCTGCCGAGTTCTTCACTTATCTGCTGTTTGCCGGCGCGGTGTTCGCGGCCGGCCGCCACGCCTGGATATGGTTCGTCGCCGCGGCTGTCACGGCGCCTTTCTTCCTGCTGGCCCTCTCGACCCGTCATATGGACGTGTCCTTCGATTTCGGCTTCATCCGCTGCCTGTACGGCTTCTCGCTTGGAGCGCTGCTTGCGTGGTTTCAGCATGATTCCATTGCAGAGGCGCGACAGGCACGTAGCGGCGGGGCAGGGCGCGTCGCCTGGACGCTGGCCGAGCTCGCCATGATCGTGGTGATCGGGCTATTCGTCTCCGCCGCCGGCACGAATGACGCCGGCATTGCAGCACCTGTCGTCTTCGCGCTGGCCCTCTACCTCTTCGCCCATGAGGGCGGCCTGATCAGCGCGCTGCTGCGCAGCCGCCCGATGCTGCTGCTCGGCTCGCTCTCCTACTCGATCTACATGGTCCAAATCTTCGTGCAGGCGCGTTTGATCAATGTCGGCGGCCTGATCGAGCGCAAGCTCGGGCTTGGCATTGTCGGCGACATGACGCTGCGCGGCGATCAGGTGGCCGGCTTCGGT
Source organism: Mesorhizobium shonense (assembly GCF_040545255.1). Taxonomy (NCBI): domain Bacteria; kingdom Pseudomonadati; phylum Pseudomonadota; class Alphaproteobacteria; order Hyphomicrobiales; family Phyllobacteriaceae; genus Mesorhizobium; species Mesorhizobium shonense. The sequence goes on along the minus strand of NZ_JBEPLM010000003.1, from coordinate 385,283 downwards.
GTCGGCTCGCCGTGGATCGGCCTCGCCGCGATCATAGCCATGTTGATCGCCGTCATCGTCGCATCCTGGTTCACCTGGCGCTTTGTCGAGATGCCGGCGCTGGCCTGGTTCCGTCGCCTTTCCAAGCGGATTTGACCAAACAGCTAGCCGGCTTCGTTCACCGCCCTGTCATGGGCATCGCCTAACCGGGTCACGACCCGGAACGGAGCGATTCCCTGATGCGAACACTCTGGCTGAGCCTTCTTCTGTCCACTACGCTTGCTGTCGCCACAAGCCAAAGTTTAGCCGGCGAGACACGCGCCAGCCAGATCCTCGACCGCTTCGAGCACGCCAACCAGTGGCGCGATCATGTGATGATCGCCGCGCACCGCGCCGGCAGCATGCAGGCCGGCAAGACGCTTTATGCCGAGAACTCGCTGGCCGCGGTCGAGGGCTCGATCGCGATCGGCGCCGAGATCGTCGAGGTTGACGTCAGGCGCTCGAAGGATGGTGCGTTCGTCATCATGCATGACAGCTGGCTGGACCGCACCACCACCTGCAAGGGCGAGGTGGTAAAATATACGCTGGCCGAGCTGAAGAAATGCCGGCTGGTGATCGAGGGCACCGGCACCGTCACCGACGAGCCGGTATCGACGCTGCGCGAAATGCTGGCGGAGACCAAGGACAGAATCCTGATCAACCTCGACAACAAGCTGGAGGTGACGGACCTGCCCGGCATGATCGCGATCGCCCGCGATCTCGGCATGGCCGATCAGGTGATCGTCAAGGAAAACCTGTGGAACCGCCAGCTGCGAAGGTGGCACTCGCCAAGGCCGGCGGCGGTTTCCAGTTCATGCCGATCCTTGCCGACGACGCCGTGCATGATGCTGCGTTTGCCGGTGAGGTCGACAAAGCGTTTGCGCCGCGTGCCATCGAGCTGATCGACTGGCGCAATGGCGCCGAGACGCTGACCGCGACCGGCGGGCCGCTGTTCAGCACCCGCATGCGGGCCTCTGCCGTGCGCGGAGACTGGCATCTTTGGGCCGACACCTACGCCATCGTCAACAAGCCGGGCGGCTTCCTCGCCGGCGGCCGCGGCGACGAACTGGCGGTCGCCGCCAGCCTGCCGCGCGAAGCCTGGGGTTTTTGGGCCGACCGCGGCGCCACCATCATCCAGACCGACGAGCCGAAGGCGGCGATCGAATGGCTCGCGGCTAATGGTTTTCGTGTGCCTTACACGACGGACATAAAGTCGGCTGAGCCTGCGCATACCGCCAGTATTAACTAGGAGTCGGGGCTGGAACTGCGATCTCCCCCCTTGAGGGGGAGATGGCCGGCAGGCCAGAAGGGGTCGCCTCGCGCAAAGCGCCAACCTCTATCTGCGGCGTCGAGTCCAGTCGAACCGACCCCCTCTGTCGCCTTTGGCGACATCTCCCCCTCAAAGCAGGGCTGTCCGGGGAAAATCTTTGCACAACGCAGACGAGTCTTTGCTCGCGCTTTCGCAACCTTCGATGGGCGCGACGTCCATTGTTTTTGCCGGCCAGCCGCAGCAGGTGCGGAAGAAAGAGCACCGATTGGGGTCCAAAGCTCGAAAAATGCAATCGATGCGAGTCCTCCATGGCCCTGTTCGCAACCGAAAAACTTTCCCCGGACAGCCCTGCCCTCAAAGGGGGAGATTAGCTCGCCGCCCTACGCCGCTTGCGCCACGCCATCCAGTTCCGTCAGCACCTCGTCCGACAGCTCCAGTTCCGCCGCCGCCAGATTCTCCCGCAGATGTCCCACCGACGACGTGCCCGGGATCAGCAAGATGTTCGGCGCCCGCTGCAACAGCCACGCCAGCGCAACCTGCATCGGCGTCACGCCGAGCCCTTCCGCGACGCCCGACAGGGTCGATGACTGCAGCGGGCTGAAGCCGCCGAGCGGGAAGAACGGCACATAGGCGATGCCGTCGCGGGCAAGCTCGTCGATCAGCGCGTCGTCTTGCCTGTGCGCCAGATTGTACTGGTTCTGCACGCAGACGATCTCGCAGATGCGGCGGCCTTCCTCGATCTGGGTGCGAGTGACATTGCTCAGGCCGATGTGGCGGACCAGGCCCTTGCGCTGAAGCTCGGCAAGCTTGGTGACTTGCGCCTCGATGGAGCCCTCCGCTGGACCATGCACCCCGAACATGATGCGCAGATTGACGACGTCCATCACCTCGAGGCCAAGATTGCGAAGGTTGTCGTGCACGGCCTGCTCGAGCTCATCGGCTGTGAAGGCCGGCAGCCAGGAGGCGTCTTCGCCGCGACGGGCGCCGATCTTGGTGACGATCGTGAGGTCGTCGGGGTAGGGCGCCAGCGCCTCGCGGATCAGCTTGTTGGTGACGTACGGCCCGTAATAATCGCTGGTGTCGATATGGTCCACGCCTTGCGCTACCGCTTCGCGCAGCACGGCGATGGCCGCGTCATGGTCCTTCGGCGGACCGAACACACCTTTGCCCGCAAGCTGCATGGCGCCGTAGCCGAGGCGGCGAACCGATCGGTCGCCAAGTTTGTAAGTACCGGATTTGTCTAGACTGGACATCGTGGTTCTCCTTCGCCGTCGGCGAGTGAGATAGGGCATAGCCGCTGTCCCGATAACCGGGTATAACCAGCACGACCTGTGCGGAACTAAGAACAATGGCGGCCGATCTCAACGATCTCCGGGCATTTATGGCCGTGGCACGCGCCGGCGGCTTTCGCGAAGCGGCCCGCGTGACGGCAGGCAGCGCGTCCGTGCTCAGTGAAGCCATTCGCCGTCTGGAAACCCAACTTGGTGTGCGGCTCTTCAATCGTACCACGCGCAGTGTCGCGCTGACCGAGGCAGGCGCTGGCCTGCTGGCACGTCTTGGCCCTGCGCTGGGTGAGGTGGAGGCCGCGCTCGACGTCGTGAACGGCTTTCGCGACAGGCCAGCCGGGACCTTGCGCCTCAATGTACCGATCAGCGCCTCGCGGCTAGTCCTGCCAAAAATCGTTCCGGGATTTCTCGCTGCCTATCCGGCTATCCGGCTGGAGGTGATCGCGGAGGAGAACTTTGTCGATCTGCTGGCGGCCAGCTGCGATGCCGGCATCCGCTACGACGAGCGGTTGGAGCAGGATATGATCGCCGTGCCGATCGGGCCACGCGTCCAGCGCTTCACCACCTCCGCCTCTCCGACCTATCTTGATCGGCACGGCCGGCCGCAACACCCGCGTGACCTGCTTGGCCACGCGTGCGTGCGCGGTCGCTTTCCCAGCGGGGTCATGACGCCTTGGGAATTCGAACGCAACGGCGAGGTGGTGCGGGTCGATACCACGGGGCCATTGGTCGTCAGCATCGGTGGAGGCGTCGATCTCGCCATTGATGCGGCGATCGCCGGCGTCGGCATTCTCTGGCTCTTCGAGGACTGGGTGCGCCCGCATTTCGAGAACGGCGTGCTGGAACCTGTGCTGGAGCCGTGGTGGCAGGAATTCTCTGGGCCGTTTCTGTACTATCCCGGCCGCCGTCTGGTGCCGGCGCCGCTGCGGGCCTTCATCGATTACATCAAAACGCCGGCAGGCCGGTGGTGATGAAAACAAAAGGCCGCCCGGAGGCGGCCTTTCGAGAAATCCGTAAGCCGTAAAGCTTAGCGCTTCGAGAACTGGAAGGAGCGGCGGGCCTTCGCCTTGCCGTACTTCTTACGCTCGACGACGCGGCTGTCGCGGGTGAGGAAGCCGCCCTTCTTGAGCACGGAGCGCAGCGCCGGCTCGTAATAGGTCAGCGCCTTGGAGATGCCGTGACGCACGGCGCCCGCCTGGCCGGAGAGGCCGCCGCCGATGACGGTGGCGACGATGTCGTACTGGCCGGCGCGGTTGGCGGCGACGATCGGCTGGTTGAGGATCATCTGCAGGACCGGACGCGCGAAATAGCTCGCGAATTCCTTGTCGTTGACGGTGATCTTGCCGGAGCCGGGCTTGACCCAGACGCGCGCGATGGCGTTCTTGCGCTTGCCGGTGGCGTAGGCGCGGCCCGACTTGTCGAGCTTCTGGACATGGACGGGCGCGGCCGGCTGCGCGGCGGCAGTGGCGGTCCCGAGTTCTGCGAGCGAGGAAAGCTCAGCCATTACGAGGCCCTCTTGTTCTTGGAATTTAGCTTGGCCACGTCGAGTGTGACGGGCTGCTGGGCGGCGTGCGGATGCTCAGTGCCTGCGTAGACGCGGAGATTCTTCATCTGGCGGCGGCCGAGCGGGCCGCGCGGGATCATGCGCTCGACGGCTTTTTCGACGACGCGCTCGGGGAAACGGCCCTCGAGCAGCTGGCGCGCGGTGCGCTCCTTGATGCCGCCGGGGTGACCGGTGTGCCAGTAGTAAACCTTGTCGGTGTACTTCTTGCCGGTGAACACCACCTTGTCGGCATTGATGACGATGACGTTGTCGCCGTCATCGACATGCGGGGTGAAGGTGGGCTTGTGCTTGCCGCGCAGATGGTTGGCGATGACAGTGGCGAGGCGGCCGACGACGAGACCTTCGGCGTCGATCAGCACCCACTTCTTCACCACATCCGCAGGCTTCTGCGAAAAGGTAGCCATGGTTTTGCTCTCAGGTTGACCTCCCTCATCCGCGAAAGACAAGGAAAGGCGTTTTTTGTTGCTTGAATTGACGCTAGGCCGGTAGGCCCGTCGCCAATAACAAAACGGCGGCCGCTGCGGGCCGCTGCTTCGCGAGGGCTTATAGGCGAGGGCGCCAAACGCGTCAAGGCGAACTAAAAGCCATCTGGCGCTGAAAATTAAGCAAAAACAATTGGATAGGAAAGCGGTATTATTTTACCGCATCACTGGTTCGCTTCGGGGTATCGAATAGGTGCCTGTCGCATGCGCCACAGTGTGCCTATCTGGACCCGCAACGATGTCGATGTCGAACACCATCAGGCTCTTTCCGAGCTTCAGGATCCGGCAATGGCCGTCGATCGGTCCGGCCTCTGCCTTGCGGACAAAATTGATGTTGAGGTTGACCGTTACCGAAAGCGCGTCCGGCCCGGCGTGGCTCAGCACGCAGACATAGCCGCCGATATCGGCCAGCGTGAACAGCGAGGGGCCGGACACGGTGCCTCCCGGGCGCAAATGCCGCTCGTCGGCGTTGAGCCGAACTGTGCAACCGCCCGGAAACACTTCTGTTGCTTCGTAGAAAGAGAACTGGTCGTTGAGCTGCGGATAGACGCTTGCCATCAGCGCGTTGACCTCCGCCGCGGTGAGCACCGGCTTCAGATTGCTTTGAGCGGCCATGCGCGACTCCTATATACGGGAAAGTTCCAGGCGCGGGCGCCTGGACCAAACGGTGCGACGGAGAAAACACGTCTCGCGGCTGTTCTTCAACCGGCAGCGTGCTAGTTCTGTTGCTCCATGAGCCGCGGACGCCGATCGAGAAAGGTTTTAGAAGTGGCTGAAGTTGTCGCCATCAAGCCCGCCGCCGCCGACGGCCCCGTTCTCGTCAGCCAGGAGAAGGCCGTGCTGCGCTTGACGCTCGCCAGCCCGCCGGCCAACGCGCTCTCCCTGGGAACGATGGCGGCGTTGCAGGCGGAATTCGACCGCGTAAAGGCCGACAAGTCCGTTCGCGTGATCATTCTGGCGGCGTCCGGAAAAGTGTTTTGCGCTGGCCACGACCTCAAGGAAATGACCGCGCACCGCGCCGATGCCGATCGCGGCAGAGCTTTCTTCGAAAAGACCTTTGCTGCTTGCGCTAGCCTGATGCAGACGATCGTGCGCCATCCGAAGCCGGTGATCGCCGAGGTCGATGGCCTGGCGACCGCCGCCGGCCTGCAACTGGTCGCGAGCTGCGATCTGGCAATAGCTTCGCATGAGGCGACCTTCTGCACGCCGGGCGTGAACATCGGCTTGTTCTGCTCGACGCCGATGGTGGCGCTGTCGCGCAACGTCTCACGCAAGCAGGCGATGGAAATGCTGCTTACCGGCGAGACGATCGATGCGGCGACGGCCAAGGAATTCGGTCTCGTCAACCGGATCGTGCCGCGCGAATATCTGAATCAGGTTGTCAACAAATACGCCCAAACCATTGCTTCCAAATCATCTTTGGTCGTCAAGACCGGCAAGGAAGCGTTTTATGCGCAGGCCGAGATGGGGCTGGCCGACGCCTATGCCTATGCCGGCCGCGTGATGGTGGAAAACATGCTGGCACGCGACGCCGAGGAAGGCATCGGCGCCTTTATCGGCAAGCGCAAGCCGGAATGGACAGACGAATAGCTGGTCCGGGATGCAGCTGCGCTTTTCCATCGTTGAAGGTCCGACGTGGCTGCCCGCAAGCAACTGACGCGGCTGAAGGCGCCCTATCTCAAGCGCATCCTGCTTGAGCCGTCGCGGGTCGCGGACTGGGAAAAATATCCCTGGAACCTGCCGATCTTCCAGGACCGCGAGTTCGAATTCGAATTCGCGTCGGCCATCACCATCATCGTCGGCGAAAACGGCACCGGCAAATCGACGCTGCTGGAGGCGATTGGTGCGCTGGCCGGTTATGACGAGGCCGGCGGCGGCAAAGGCTACCGGCCGGTTGATCATTCCATCGCCATCGACAAGAGCGGCGCGTCACTCGCCGGTACATTTCGGGCTCATTGGCTGCCGAAGGTGACGGCAGGTTGGTTCTTCCGCGCTGAATCCTTTTACTCCGTAGCCCGCTATCTCGATCGCTCGGCGCTGGATGTTGGCGCTGCACCACCGGATTTCCTGTCATGGTCGCATGGCGAAGGCTTCATCCGCTTCTTCGAGGAGCGCTGCCGCCGCCAGGGTATCTACATTCTCGACGAGCCCGAAAGTGCGCTGTCTCCGACGCGCCAGATCGAATTGTTGAAGCTGCTTCAGCGGATGGAGCGATCCGGCACCGCGCAGGTGATCATGGCGACGCATTCGCCGCTGCTGATGGCCTGTCCGAACGCGCGGCTATTCCGCATCAGCCGCTTCGGCCTCGACCCGGTCGACTTTCAGGACACCGATCATTTTCGCATGATGCGCGACTTCTGCAGCGACCCGGCTGCCTTTCTCGCCGAAGCGCTGTATGAGGACGAGCCATGATTCACGACGCCTACGACAACACCTACATCGCCGGCATCCTCAACTCGGTGAAGACGATCGCCATGGTCGGCGCTTCGCCCAACGACGTGCGGCCGAGCTATTTCGTGCTGAAATATCTGCTTGCCAAGGGCTTTTCGGTGTTTCCGATCAACCCGGGTCATGCCGGCAAGGAGATCCTGGGCCGCACCGTCTATGCCAGCCTTGCCGACCTGCCGCAGGCAGTCGACATGGTCGACATTTTTCGCGGTTCGGCAGCCATACCGGGCATCGTCGACCAGGTGCTGAAGCTCGATCCGCTGCCGAAGGTGGTCTGGATGCAGCTTGGCGTGCGCCATGATGAGGCGGCCGCGCGTGCCGAGGCAGCCGGCATCAAGGTCGTGATGAACCGCTGCCCGAAGATCGAATACGGCAAGCTGTCGGGCGAGATCGGCTGGACCGGCGTCAATTCCGGCGTGCTGTCGTCGAAGAAGCCTTTGATGCGGCAGGGCTTCCAGAGTTTCGGCGTGCGGCAGAAATAAGCCAGCCTTCGGCTGCGCAAATTTATTCCGGGAAGAATTGGATTTTCCCCGGCGTTCGTCGCAGATCGCAGGCCGAAAGGTATTTTCTTCTTTGCATTCATGGCCGCGCTTCGCCAAGAATGCCCGGCGATTTTCGAAAGATTTGGAGGGAGGTCTCGATGACCCGTATGCCCGGTTTCAACACGCTCGCCGTCCATGCCGGCGCCAAGCCCGATCCGGCGACGGGCGCACGCGCCACGCCGATCTACCAGACCACCTCCTACGTCTTCGACGACGCCGACCATGCCGCCTCGCTGTTCGGGCTGAAGGCATTCGGCAACATATACACCCGCATCATGAACCCGACGCAGGCGGTTCTCGAGGAGCGCATCGCCGCGCTCGAAGGCGGCACCGCAGCGCTTGCCGTCGCCTCGGGCCACGCCGCCCAGGTGCTCGTCTTCCACAATCTGATGCGGCCAGGCGACAATTTCGTATCCGCTACAAAGCTTTATGGCGGCTCGATCAACCAGTTCGGCCACGCCTTCAAGAATTTCGACTGGCAGGTGCGCTGGGCCGACACCAACGACATCTCGACTTTCGAGAGCCAGATCGACGACAGGACCAAGGCGATCTTCATCGAGAGCCTCGCCAATCCCGGCGGCATCTTCGTCGACATCGAGAAGATCGGCGACATCGCCCGCAGGCACGGCCTGCCGCTGATCGTCGACAACACCCTGGCCTCGCCCTATCTGGTGCGGCCGATCGAGCACGGTGCCGACATCGTGGTGCATTCGCTGACCAAGTTCATCGGCGGCCACGGCAATTCGATCGGCGGCGCCATCGTCGACGGCGGCACTTTCGACTGGTCCAAGTCCGGCAAATATCCGATGCTGTCGGAACCGCGCCCCGAATATGGCGGCCTCGTCCTGCACGAGACTTTTGGGAACTTCGCCTTTGCGATCGCCGCGCGCGTGCTCGGCCTGCGCGACATCGGCCCGGCGATCTCGCCTTTCAACGCGTTCCTGATCCTGACCGGCCTGGAAACCTTGCCGCTGCGCATGCAGCGCCATTGCGACAACGCGGTGAGCGTCGCGGCCTGGCTTTCGAACCATCCGAAAGTCGCGTGGGTGAACTATCCCGGACTGCCGAGCGACAAGAACAACGCGCTGCAGAAGAAATACTCGCCGCAGGGCGCGGGCGCGGTGTTCACCTTCGGCCTGAAGGGCGGCTACGAGGCCGGCGTCAAATTCGTCGAGGCGCTGGAACTGTTCTCGCACCTCGCCAATGTCGGCGACACCAAGTCGCTGGTCATCCACCCCGCCTCGACAACGCACCGCCAGCTTTCCGACGAGCAGAAGATCAAGGCCGGCGCCGGGCCGGACACGGTCCGCCTGTCGATCGGCATCGAGGACGTCAACGACATCGTCGCCGATCTGGAACAGGCGCTGAGCAAGGTCTGAGCGCGATGTCCGCCTTTCTCGCGGTCAATACCGAAGCCGTCGAGCCGGAGGCCGGCGCGCCGGCCCCGGATCGCGTGATCTCCGGCGATCCGAAATTCCGCACCTGGAATGTCGAGGAGCGCGATGGCGGCCTCTATGCCGGCATCTGGGAAGCGACGCCGGGCAAGTGGCGCATCGTCTATGACGAGTGGGAGTTTTGCCACATCCTGTCCGGCGTTTCGGTGATTGCCGAAGACGGCGGCGAGGCGCGCACCGTTAGGGCCGGCGACAGTTTCGTGCTCAGGCCCGGATTCAAGGGCACTTGGGAAGTGGTCGAGACGACGCGGAAGGAATACGTGATCCGGCTTTGAGGACACTTGAAAGCCGTCTCGCTCATCCCACGGGTGCACCGGAGTGTGACTTAGTCACACTAGGGTGTTAAGATATGGCCAGAAGGGTTGTGACCATGCGAACTACTCAACCACTGACCATCACCCTGCCGCGCGATCTCGCACAGATGGTGAAAGACAAGGTCTCTTCAGGCAAATATGCCAGTGAGAGCGAGGTCATCCGCGATGGCCTGCGCACCTTGGCGGCTCGCGATGCGGCCCTGGAGCGCTGGTTGTTGGAGGATGTGGTGCCAACTCTTGAGGATGCTCGCGCCCGTCCCGAACGCCTCTTGACTGCCGACGAGGTGCGCAAAAACCTCTCTGATCACGTCCGCGCCATAACCGCCAAACCCCGCTCTGGTGCATGAAATACCGAGTAAGGTTTCACGTAGCGGCGCAACAAGACATAGCGGAGCTGCTGACCGAACTCGCGCCAAAGGCTGGCGTTGATACCGCGCTGAAATTTTGTGGGGCGTATCATCGACTACTGCATGAGCTTTGAGACGTTCCCGGAACGAGGCACACGCCATGACGAGATTGCCCATGGCTTGCGGACAGTCGGCTGGCGACGCCGGGCAACTATTGCATTTGAGGTTGCCGGAGACACGGTGATCATACTGCGGGTGCTTTACGCCGGGCGCACGCTCAAGCTGCCCGACGAGGAGTGAGGCTCCCACTCATAAGGTCGCAGCCAGCCTCTCCAGCCCGTGGAAGTGATAGCTGTCACGGAAGCACGGCTCCACAGCCAACCGCAGTTCTGGCAGCCGTTCGAACAGCGTTTTCAGCGACACCTGCAGCTCGAGCCTTGCCAGCGGCGCGCCGATGCAGAAATGGATGCCGGCGCCGAAGGAGACGTTCTTCTGGTCCGTGCGCGCCGGGTTGAACATGGCGGGCGCGGCAAACACCAACGGGTCGTGATTGGCCATGCCGAGCAACAGCGCGATCATCTGGCCGGGTTTGACCGAAATACCCGGCGAGACTTCGATCTCCTCATAGGCATAGCGCAGGAACATATGCAGCGGCGCGTCATAGCGCAGGCATTCTTCGACCGTCGCGGCGTTTCTCTCCGGCGTTTCGAAGAAGCGGCGCGGATCACCGCCCTGCGCCAGGATCGAGCGCACCGCATTGCCAGTCTGGTGCACGGTCGCCTCGTGCCCGGCATTGAGCAAAAGGATCGCCGAGGAAACCAGCTCGTCCTCGGAAAGTTTTTGGCCGTTGTCCTGCGCCTCGATCAGCAGCGAAAGGAGATCGTCTCCAGGTTTCCTGCGCCGCTCCGCGACGTAGCCGCGCAGGAAGGCCGCGAAATCGCGCGCCGCACGGTTCGCCGTCTCCTCGGCCTCGCGGGTGCGGCCGTGCATGTACATGGCGACCATCCGGTGTGACCAGTCGAGCAGTTGCGGCCCCATCTCGACCGGAACACCGAGCATCTCGGCGATGATGGTGATCGGCAAAGGCGAGGCGTAGGCGGGCAGAAGATCGACGCTGCCCGGCTCGAAACGATCGATCAGCTCATTGGCCAGCACCTCGATGCGAGGCCGCAGCCGTTCGACCTGGCGCGAGACGAAAGCGCGATTGACCAGCGTCCTCAATCTGGTGTGTACGGGCGGCTCGAGTTCCAGCATCGAATTGGCTTCGATGCCGTCGAAAGCGGTGAGATGCGAGCGATCGTCGCCGACGCCGCGGCTGTCGGGAACGCCGGCTGGATTCTGGCGGCCGAAGCGGCGGTCGCGCAACAGGCGGTTGACGTCGTCGAAGCCGCCAAAACACCAGAAGCCGTAGTCTTCCCAGAAGAAGGCGTTCGAGACGCCGTGCAGGAAGGCATAGGCCTCATAGGGGTTTTGCACGAAGGCTGGCGTGTGCGGGCCGAGCCGCAGGCGGCGGCTGGCGGAATCGAAAGCGAGATAGTCTGGCATCATGCTAAACCATTAGCGCGCCTTGTCAGTCCGATGCCAGATCGTATGTTGGCGTCGATCAGCCGCAGCGATTGGTGACGGTGATATCGCAAGGGTTGAAGCGTTAGCGGAGGTGGCCCAGATGGGCGTTCCATGCCGAACATTTCAGCAGAAACCGTGCTGGTTGAGCTAAAACGGTCGTTCCCGTCCTCTTATGTTGATTTCCTCAATCGGCATGATGGAGGTGAATGGGAACACGGTGGCGACCTCGTCGTCACCTGGAGTGCCGACCAGTTGGTGCAGTTCAACAGCGAATATCGCGTTCAACGGCTAGCGCCCGGATTGTTTCTGTTCGGCTCGGACGGCAGTGCCGAAGCTTATGGATTTGACCTGCGCTCGCCCACCAAGCCTTTGGTGCGTGTCCCCTTCGTCGGCATGGGATGGGAATCCGCTATCCCCATCGCGGAAGATTTTGGTGATTGGTGCACGATGTTGACGCCGTGGCTGACGGTAGGCAGCGACCGCGTTGGAATGCAGCTCGCCGAAATCAAACCCGTCTTGCTCGGCGGAGACCCCGTGGATCCCGCCAACAGAACATGGCTGACGCGCAACCAGCATTTTGAGTATGTGCGATTCTGGAACGATGTGGTTACGCTCGCTAGGTCGAAGTCCACGCCGCAATAGCGCTAGTGTCCGGCCTTCAAGATGCCCGCCACCTTGGCAGCAATTGCCGCATCGAGCGCCTGCCAATTCCCGAGCAGCTCGCGCGGAAAACGGTAGGTGAGGCTGAGATCGTCGCCGACCTGGATGTCGCGCTCGCACGGCGCCAGCGATTCCTCGGCGCTCGGTCCGCTCAGGCAGCGGGCGACGAACGGGTCTTTGCCCGGCCGGTCGGCAACCGCCAGCACTTCGTTGAGATAGCCGGATTTCTCCGTGAAGCCGTAGAGCGTCGTCCCGCTCGGGCCGAGCGTGCCCGGCTTGACGATCAGGGCGCTGTAGATCGGCGCGAAGCGGCCGCTCATGTCGCGCGACATCATCCGCGGCTCGAACGACAGGAAGATGATCTTCTTGGTCGTGGCGTGGTTGAAGTCGTCGCGCGCGGCGGTGCTGTAGCCGTCCATCTCGGGATAGCGCAGATACAGGTCGAGGCGCGATGCGATACCATCGCGCCTGGCCTGGTCGAAGCGGATGAAGTTGGCCGGCACGCTGATCACATTGTTGCCCATGACGACCTGGCGGCCGGTGGTGTCGTCGGTATAGCCGGCCATGGCGATCGACCGGCCAAGCCATTTGCCGCCGGCGCTGATGGCCACCGAAAGCAGGGCCAGCGCCGCGAAGGCGTAAAAGACCCGCTTCATGAAGGTCGAGTCGACGACCTCGAAGTCCGGGCTGTCGGCGGCTGCCTCTCTCATCGCGATCCCCGATCCGCTCACCTGTCCTCAGGTGGCACAGCGCGCACGGCATGGCTCTTGCAGCGCGTCGGCACGACTGTGCGATTTCATGGTAAATGGTTGGTAAAGATGGATCCGATGTTGCTCCCTCTCTACGCTTTTGCGGTCGGCCTCACGGCCTGCGGCCTGGCTGGCTCGGCCATGGAAATCGTCTGCGGCCGCCGGCTGGCCTTTGCTGAGCCCTATGTGTCGCCCGCCCATATTGCGCGCTCGCTCGCGGCGACTGCTTGCGCCGGCCCGTTCATGCTCACCAATGATGCGCTGGCTGCCCGGCGCGAGGGGCGCATCGGCACGCTGGCGCTGCTTTCCTGCGGCTGCACGGCCGTGGCCTGGGCGCTGGCGCTCGGCATTGTGCTGATCACCGTTGCCTCCTGGGCGACCGGTCGTTAGGTCTTTGATTTTAAGCATGTCTTTGTCCCGAAACCGCTGCACACTTCCGGGAGACATGCTTTAGGTTCGGCTGATTTCCCGGCTTGAAACGAATCGGAGACGAAAATGCCAATCTACGCGATCGACGGGAAAGCGCCGAGATTCGACGATGTCGAGACGAATTGGATCGCGCCGGACGCCACGCTGATCGGCAATATCAGGATAGGCCGCAATGCCGGCTTCTGGTTCGGTGTCGTCATCCGCGGCGACGGGGAGCCGATTGCGATCGGCGCCGATACCAATGTCCAGGAACATACGATCATGCACACCGATCCGGGCTACCCGCTCACCATTGGGCAGGGCTGCACCATCGGTCATCGAGCGCTGCTGCATGGCTGCACGATCGGCGACAACAGCCTGATCGGCATGGGCGCCATCGTGCTCAACGGCGCCAGGATCGGCAACAATTCGCTGGTCGGCGCCGGCGCCCTGGTGACGGAAAACAAGGTTTTTCCGGACAATTCCCTGATCGTCGGTTCGCCCGCCAAGGTGATACGGGCGCTGGACGAGGCGGCGATCGAGAGGCTGCGCGTCTCGGCTGCGCATTATGTCGCCAACGGCAAACGCTTCAAGGCTGGATTGAAGCAGGCCTGAGAGCGAGACGGCCGGGGTTTCGCGTCACGGCTTGCCGTCGGTTAAACCGCGGCTTTGCCGTCGGCTAAACCGCGGCTTTGCCGTCGGCTCAGCCGCGCCGGGATATCGCATCGCGCAGGAGCGACGCGCCCGGTTCGAAACCGGCCTTGTCGGCGCCTTCCAGCGCGGTCTCATAGTCATCGATGCGGGTTCTGAGTGACGGGTCCGCGCCCGATGCCAAGAGCAGTCGGATCGCCTCGGCGTCGCGCAGCGACACCGCATAGTGCAGTGGCGTCCAATCGTTGACGCCGCGCATGTTCGGGTCGGCGCCATGTTCCAGCAGGAACCGGACGACTTCCAGCCTGTCCGGCCGTTCGGTCGATAGCGCCGCAATGATCGAAGGAAAGCCGGCCTGATCGTCGTAGTTCGGATTCGAGCCGGCATCGAGCAGCGTCGAGATGAAAGCCGTCGGACTCCAATAGATCGCGTATTCCAGTGGATGGCCAAGGCCGAGCTCGAACGGCATCCGCTCATCGAACCAGCGCGCCGAGCCGCCGAGCGCCTTGGCAAGGGCCTCGAAGTCGCCCGCCTTGAAGGCGTCGTCTATGGCCTTGAACAGTCGGTGGCGCTCGCAGCGATCCTCAGGGATTTCCAGCATCGCCTTCCATCCGAAATGAATGGCCATATTGCGCCTAACCACCGCAATCAGGAAGGCCTGTCGGCTGGTTCCCTCGATAGGCATCGCCAGAAATGGCGGAGCCGGCCCGGGGACAGGGCCGGCTCCTAAAACCCGGTCGTTGGGGACGGGGAGGGTGGGGACTCGACCGGGCTTTTTGGTTGCCCCTTAGCGGACGCTGGCGACGGCGTCCTCGCGGCCGTCGTTGATCGTTACCCAAACGCCGGAATTCTCGGTCGATTGACGTTTGAGGTAGGTGTAGACCGTGTCGTTCCAGGCGAGCACTTTCGGCTCGAGGTTGTCGAGGATGAATTCGCCAAGGCTGGTGCGCACCGTCAGCACCGCATGACCGTCGCCGTTCGGTTGGCGCACGACCGTCATCAACAGGTCGCCGGCGGGAACGCCTACGGCCATCAGTTCGCGGCGCTTCTCCAGCGCATAGTCCTCGCAGTCGCCAAGGCCGTTGCCGGGATAGGCCCAGTATTCCTCGACCCCGTAGATCTCCATATCGGTGCGCGGCTTGACGCGGGTGTTCACCGAATTGTTGACGTTGATGATCGTCGCCCACAGCTTGCGGGTCAGATCGACCGGAGACCCTTTCGGCGTCCGCTCGTTGCATTCGGCCGGAATACGCTGGCAGAATTCGTAGTGGCCGACCGGCTGGGTGGTGCGGCCCCCCGTATGCATGAATACCGGCCCTGCGCTTGCCGTGCCCCACGCGGAAAGCTGCATCGCCATTGCCAAGAGCAACAGCTTGCCCCTCTTCATTTTCATTATGGTAGTCTCCCCGTTTGAGAGAGACTGTGCCACGTTGGGATTTATTTGACGCAAAAACCCGAAGTAGATATTGAGTAAAACGCCCGTAGAATAAATATAAAATTTGAACTATCTCGATTTCGGATTGTTGAGGTTTCGCCGGGCGCGCGCCCTCTCGCTTCTCGGCGTTTCGACATGCCGCCCGCCTGTGAAAAGGAGCCGGTCTGGTCAACAAAAAACCGGCCGCGGCGGGCCGGTTTGGGGCTTGCGTGATTTGGTACCGGTCAGGACCGCGGCGCGTTGAATTCCGAATCCAAAGTTTCCGGCCGCTGAATGACGGCGAATTCGATGGCGACGCCATCCTCGAAATGACGCACCACCTGGCCGCGCATCGTCCCCAGCATGACCTGCACGCCGATCGCCGGCTTGACGTCGATCTCGATCGCCGCGCCCGAAAGCGACAGGTCGATGATGCGGCACTGATATTGGCGCCCGTCGGTAAGCTGCAGCACGCTCATCGGATTGCGCGGCGCGACGCGCTCATGGCGGCGGTCTTCCGGCAGGTCCAGCTCATGTTTGTTGGCGAGCCAGGTGAGCTGCGCGGCAAGCTTGTCCTTCTTGCGGTCGGAAGCGATGACGGTCATGGCGAAACCGTCCTGCGAGGTCCGTGTCACGATGCCTTCGATGCGACCGATATGGTCGATATAGGCAATGACCTTTTCGCCGGGCATGCCGACGCGATCGGTGCGCAAGGCGACATTGCCGGGCGACATGTCGATCACCTGGCACGCATGCTCTGTGCGGTCCTCCAGCATGAAGCGTCCGTATATCTTCACCCGGACGCGCTGGAAATTGCGCCGCTCTGCTCGGGACGGCGCGTATTCTACCGCCGCTGACCTCATGACTGCCTACACCCCGTTGGCATCCCACGCGACGTTGCGCGGAACTTCGCCGGAAAAAGTTACAGCAAGGCAGGTTAACAAAGGGGAAAAAGCCGGTCCTAAATGGCTTGGGATCGCACGTTCGCGAAAGGCAAAAAGCGAAGTCCGATCAGGGGCGAACAAGCTTCGAGATCCGCCTTACTCGTTGCGCCCGCCGTCGAAGACGACAAGGTGCCGGATCCGGCGCGCGCGGCCGAGCGCCGAGATGGTCTCGGGCGCGTCGAACTCAGTCGGAACGAGCGACGGAACGTCGATCGCGGGCCGGTTTTTCAGGAACATCGGCTCCTTGTCGGGATCGATGACCCTGATCGCGTCGATCAGCGCATCGGCGAGCGGGTCGGCACCCAGCCAGAACGGTCTTTCCGCGGCGCTGACGATGCCGAGACAGCGCGGGCTTTCGACGCCGCCGTCCAGCGGCAGCGCAAGCAGTTCGAACTTGTTGGAACGGCCGTTTCGGCTGAAACCTTCATAGGTCAAAAGCAGGACCGATTTCTGATCGAAAACGCCGTGAATGAGCCGCGACATCAGCCGCTGGTCTTTCTCGCGCCAAAGCGAGGGGAAGGAGAAGCCCTTGAGCTCGCGGCCGTAACAGGCGCAGAGCCTGGTGCCGGCCAGCCGGAACACGGCTTCGCCGCGTGTGTCGCGCTCCAGGATGAACGTGTCCGCCAAAAGCGACTTGATGTCCGCCGGCTCGACTTCCGAGCGCTTCGGGGCAGGGCGGCCATCACGGAGCTGGTTCCAATATTGGAACAGCGTGATTGATCCGTTCTGATTCATTCCATTCCGCTCCGAGCAATCTGTCTTTTTTGTTGTCCCATCGGCGAACAGACAGGGCGCCCTCCGATGACCTTCATGCGGTGCGGAGCAGGATGCGTGCCAGCATCGTTAACGTTTGTTCACGGGTCGAGGCCGTTAAGGTTAAGAAGTGGTTTACATTGCGCGGCGTCGGGGCCTGTGGCACACCAAAAATCACTCCAAAACGGTCGTTTCAGCAGCGATCGGCAGCACTTCAGTCAAAGGGTTTACGGGGAGCAGGGGACTCGACCGGCCGTTCAAGGGAAACCCTGGACGGCTTTCTTTTGATTCGCCCTCCTTCTGATTCGAGCCCATCTGATTCTGCTTGGGGCGATTCGCGGTTTGTGATTCGATCGGGCGTGAACTACATGCTCGCCCGACAATCGAGTCTCCAGCCAATTGCAAGGGGCGCATGAGCGAACCGGTAAACCCGACAGAACCCGAACCACAGCAGGACGAAGAGGCGCCGGAGCCGCGTCGCGAGCCGGTGTTCAACCTGCCGCCGATCGTGCTGGCGGTGATCGGGATCTGCGCGATCGTCTTCCTGCTGCAGCAATATGTGCTGAACGACACGCAGCAAATGACGCTGCTCTACGATGGAGCCTTCATTCCGGTGCTCTACACCGGCCAGTACGGCTTCGACTGGTTCCTGTTCACGCGCCCTTTCACCTATGCCTTCATGCACGGGGGTTTTGCCCATATTGCCATCAACATGATCTGGCTCGCCGCTTTCGGCTCGCCGCTTGCCAATCGTCTGGGCGCAACCCGCTTTGCAGTGTTCTACGCCGCGACCGGGCTGGCTTCGGTTGCGCTGTTCTGGGCAATGCACCCGTATGGCGAGATGCCGCTCGTCGGCGCCTCGGGTGCGATCTCGGGTATGATGGGGGCGGCGGCGCGCTATGGCTTCCGCATCGACCGCTCGTCCGGCCGGGCTGCCTTCGCCGGCCAGCCGCTGCCGATCGCAATCGTTTTGCGCTTGCGCGGCGTCATGACCTTCCTCGGCGTCTGGATGGCGATCAACCTCGCCACCGGCTTGCTCGGCTTCGCGCCGGGTATCGACGGCCAGATCGCCTGGGAGGCCCATATCGGTGGCTTTGTCGCCGGCTTCTTCGGCCTGCGCTTTTTCGACCGGCGCGAGCAGGTGGCGTGAGCCCCGCCGCACTTGAAATGCAACGAATCACGGCGCACGATGTTCACCGGAACGTGAATGCCGGTCAGGGCAGGAGCCGGCAGGCAAGGCATAGGAGGACGCCATGACTGTGAAGGCAATTCTCGAGCAAAAAGGCCATGATGTGTTCACGCTCGGGCCTAACGAAAAGCTGAGCGAAGCCATCCGGATGCTGACCGCAAACAGGATCGGCGCGCTTGTCATCACCAACGGCGACCGCAAGATCGTTGGTATTCTTTCCGAGCGCGACATCGTGCGGGTATTGGCCAGGGAGGGCGCGGCTGCGCTCGATATTCCGGTGCGTTCGGCCATGACGCCTAAGGTCAAGATCTGCAACGAGAACCACACGGTCAACGAGCTCATGGAGATCATGACGAAAGGTCGCTTCCGCCATCTGCCGGTGGAAAAGGACGGCATGCTCGACGGGATTGTGTCGATCGGCGACGTGGTCAAGCGTCGGATCGAGGATGTCGAGCGCGAGGCCGAGGAGATCAGGGCCTATATTGCGACGGCATAAAGTAACCAGGAGGTCCCGCCGACCGTCGCATTGGTCGGAGGGACTTGCTGTTTATCGGTCGTCGATTTCAGATGTGGCGAATTCAAGTGCGATGCATGTGATTGCTGGAAGCACGGCGCTTCTCACGGGTGGTTAACGGTCGCTAGCCAGGGGTGGGAAGCGAGTGGTCCGCCGGCGGGTTAAAGTGACGCAACCAACTCGGCAATAGCTGTTCGCTTCCAGACAATGCCGAGGTCAGACTGATCGTTGATACGTCCGCTGTAGATGCCGAGAAATGCTGATACAGGGCCACCAAACACTGCTTTGTTTCCGTTCGTAAGCGGCACCATCCCTCCGCTTCTGCTTGCAACGACCGGCGAGCCCGATTGTCCTGGGCGAGATCTGCAGTCAATCAAGAAAACGGGCCGGTTGTCGTAGTCGATGTCGAGTTCAGTGGCCAGAAAGCCTGTAGCCCAAATCGCAAATCGACCGCCGCCAGTTAGGCCGAAGGGGAAGCCAATCACGCTTACCGTATCGCCAGGGGTGACCAATATATCTACGTCCGGTGTTCCTGAGCTGTACGGGTATACCCTCGCCAAGGGATTCACGGTTAGCGGAAGTGCTACGATATCCGCCTGAGCACCAAGCTGAGGATGCTCCTGCCATGCAGGGTCGCCGTTAGGTCGATATATCGGATACGTCTCTCTGTGCCAATGTCCGAGCCCGTTTTGTGAATTTTGCCAAATAGAGATGCTGTCTGGGACTCCACCGTGCGCAGATAAAGGCTGGTCAGTCTGTTGATGGCGGCCAGTTAAGTTGTGGCGGTTGGTTATCAGTGCGGTGCCGTCCTTATAATTCATCAGAAATGCAGTTCCTGTACTTAGCATTATTCCTTGGAAGGTCATCTCAATTAGTAACGATTGCACCGATTGCTGCATTATCGGCATTGCGCTGTCCCCAAATATAAATAGATGAAAGACTAAATCACGTTGGGCATCAGACGGCA
Organism: Mesorhizobium shonense; assembly: GCF_040545255.1. Lineage (NCBI taxonomy): Bacteria > Pseudomonadati > Pseudomonadota > Alphaproteobacteria > Hyphomicrobiales > Phyllobacteriaceae > Mesorhizobium > Mesorhizobium shonense. Next base: position 365,743 of record NZ_JBEPLM010000003.1, on the reverse strand, counting down.
AGAAGACTGATGGTTGCGGGAACGGACGCTGGCAAGATCAAAGCCCGCCATGAGCGAGAGAGCGCCGACGGCGCAGGACGCCGTTCGTGGGAGTAGGGCCAAAAGGGAGTCACTCCCCATTGGGATGGACGTCCAACAGACGAAAGCGGGCGGAAAAGGCCAGCACGCGGCTTTGCGCTTGTCTCGCCGGGCGGTTTGCACTAGCGAAGTTGCACACCAAAATATGCGTCTCATGCATATACGAGAATTCTAAGTCTGTAGGCCTTTATGAGCATCATCGATACCCGCACGCCCGACCCGAAACGCCTGATCTCCGGCGCCACCGGCGACTGGGAGATCATCATCGGGCTAGAAGTGCATGCGCAAGTGACGTCCGAGGCAAAGCTCTTCTCCGGCGCTTCGACCTCCTTCGGCGCCGCGCCCAACGCCAATGTCAGCCTGGTCGACGCGGCGATGCCCGGCATGCTGCCGGTGATCAACGAGGAATGCGTCAAGCAGGCGATCCGCACAGGGCTGGGCTTGAAGGCCGAGATCAATCACAAGTCCGTCTTCGACCGGAAGAACTACTTTTATCCGGATCTGCCGCAGGGCTATCAGATCTCGCAGTACAAGCAGCCGATCGTCGGCGAGGGCAAGGTGATCGTCTCCGTCGGGCCCGATCGGCAGGGTGAGTTCGAGGATATCGAAGTCGGGATCGAGCGGCTGCATCTGGAGCAGGATGCGGGCAAGTCGATGCACGACCAGCATCCGACCATGTCCTATGTCGATCTCAACCGCTCCGGCGTGGCACTGATGGAGATCGTCTCCAAGCCCGATATGCGCTCCGCCGACGAGGCCAAGGCCTATGTCAGCAAGCTGCGCACCATCATGCGCTATCTCGGCACTTGCGACGGCAACATGGACGAAGGTTCGCTGCGCGCCGACGTCAACGTCTCGGTGCGCCGTCCCGGCGGCGCCTTCGGCACGCGTTGCGAGATCAAGAACGTCAATTCGATCCGCTTCATCGGCCAGGCCATCGAGTCCGAAGCCCGCCGGCAGGTCGCCATCCTGGAGGACGGCGGCGCGATCGAGCAGGAGACAAGGCTGTTCGATGCCAACAAGGGCGAGACGCGCTCGATGCGCTCCAAGGAGGAGGCGCATGACTACCGCTATTTCCCGGATCCCGACCTTCTGCCGCTGGAGTTCGACCAGGCCTATGTCGAGGCCTTGGCGCAGCATCTGCCGGAACTGCCCGACGACAAAAAGGCGCGCCTGATCGGGTCGCTCGGCCTCTCGACCTACGACGCATCGGTGCTGGTGTCGGAGAAGCCGGTCGCCGACTATTTTGAGAAGGTGGCGGCCGGGCGCGATGGCAAGCTTGCCGCCAACTGGGTTATCAACGACCTGTTGGGTGCTCTCAACAAGGCCGGAAAAGATATTGAAAACGCCCCGGTTTCGCCTGAGCAGCTTGGTGCCGTCATCGACCTGATCAAGGAAGGCACGATCTCCGGCAAGATCGCCAAGGACCTGTTCGAAATCGTCTGGAACGAAGGCGGCGATCCGCGTCAGCTGGTCGAAAGCCGCGGCATGAAGCAGGTGACCGATACCGGCGCCATCGAGAAGGCGGTCGACGAGGTCGTCGCCGCCAATCCGGACAAGGCCGAGCAGGCGCGCGCCAAGCCGACCATGGCGGGCTGGTTCGTCGGCCAGGTTATGAAGGCGACCGGAGGCAAGGCGAACCCGCAGGCGGTCAACGAATTGGTCAAGGCCAAGCTCGGCATCGCCGACCAGTAAACCCCCGATCAGGCGGGGGAAATCTCGATATTGTCGATCAGCCTGGTCGTCCCGAGCCAGACCGCGGCGAGCAGGCGTCCGCCGCGATCCTGCCGCCGGGGGCCGAGCGTCACGGCTTCGCGTGCGGCGACGTAATCGACCTTTCGAAAGCCCGCCCGGACGAGCGCTTCCGCGGCCTCGCCCACAGCACTTGCCTCATCCCCGCCGGAGGCCAGTTTCGCAGCGGTTTGACGCAAGACCAAGTTGAGATTGCGCGCGACGCCAAGTTCGACCTCGCTGAGATAGGCGTTGCGCGACGACATGGCGAGACCGTGCGGGTCGCGCACGGTCGGCGCGCCGATGATCTCGACCGGCAGATCGAGATCTCGGCAAAGCTGCCTGACGACGCAAAGCTGCTGATAATCCTTCTCGCCGAACACGGCGCAATCGGGTGCCGCCTGCAGGAAAAGCTTGGTCACCACCGTGGCGACGCCGTCGAAGAAGGTCGGCCTGAAATCCGTTTCCAGGCCGGAAGAGGGGCCGCCCACCGAGATTTTGGTGGCAAAGCCCGCCGGATACATTTCCGTCACGCCTGGTGTGAAGGCGAGATGCGCGCCCGCTTCCCGCAACCGGTCGAGATCGCGGACGAGCTGGCGTGGATACTTGTCCAGGTCCTCTGTCGGCGCGAACTGGGTCGGATTGACGAAGATCGAGACGACGCAGCGCTCGGCCTTTTCGAGCGCGATCCTGATCAAAGAGATGTGGCCGTCATGCAGGGCGCCCATGGTTGGCACCATGGCGATCGTCTGACCGTCTTGGCGCCAGTCCCGGATTTGCGCGCGAAGTGCTGCGACGCTGTCGACAACGATTGGCCCACTCATACCTTGTCCTTGCCCGATGTCGCCGAAAAGACGTGGTCCGGTCCCGGAAATGCGCGGCCGCGCACTTCGGCGGCGTAACGCGCCGCCGCATCCGAAATTGTATCGCGCAGGTTTGCGTATTCCTTGACGAATTTCGGCACGCGGTCGACGGTCATGCCGATCATGTCGTCGATGACCAGGATCTGGCCGTCGCAGTCGCCGCTGGCGCCTATGCCGATGGTCGGGATGGCGATATGGCGGGTGATGTCCGAGGCCACTGCCTCCACCGTGCCTTCGATGACGACCGAGAAGGCGCCGGCCTTTTCGACCGCTTCGGCGTCACGAAACAGAGCGGCGATGTTTTCCTCGGTCCGGCCCTTGATCTTGTAGCCTCCGTCTTTTTCCACGGATTGCGGCTGCAGGCCGATATGGCCCATGACCGGGATGCCTCCGGCGACGATGGCCGCGATCTGTTCGGCCATGTCGACGCCGCCCTCGAGTTTCACCGCCTGGCAGCCGGTTTCCTCGACAATTCGTCGAGCCGAGGCAACGGCCTCCGCCGCCGAGCTCTCGTAGCTGCCCGCCGGCATATCGACTACGACACAGGCTTTTGTCGAGCCGCGCATTACCGCTTGTCCGTGCGCGATCATCATCTCCAGCGAGGCGCCGAGCGTCGTGGGATGGCCATGCAGCACCATGGCGACGCTGTCGCCGACCAAAAGCAGGTCGACATGCGCATCGAGCATGCGGGCTACCGGATAGGTATAGGCCGTGAGACAGACGATCGGCACGCCACCCTTGCGGCGACGAATGTCTTCGGCGCCGATCCGGTTGCCGGTGGATCGTTCTGGGGCCAATCGTCACCTCCTCGACCGGCGCGGGCCGGATGCCCGCTTAATGGGCGCGTGCGAGCTTTAGAAACCCAGGCAACGCTTGGCAAGCCGAGGTGGCGACATCTCCGCGCGTGTATCGATTTAATGCATGTCGCGCAAAAGTGTGCAGCGGTTTTGCGAAACGACATGCATAAGAACAAAACTAAAGCGCGCCGCCTGAATCGATTTCAGCGCGACGCGCTTTAGCGCACGAAGCATTTACATCGTGCGGCGCGGCAAAACTCTTGCCTTCGCGATGGCCTGACGCCATAAGCAGGAAACAGCGCGGCCGCTGCCGCCACGAGGATCTGGATGAAGACTTTCCTGCTGCAATTTTTCACCTGGTGGAACAGCCAGACGCTGGGCACGCGCTTCCACACCTGGCGATTCGGCAAGAAGGTCGGCGAGGACGAGACCGGCAACGTCTACTATGAAGGCGGCGTCGATTCGGAAGGCCGCACCCGCCGCTGGGTCATCTATCGCGACTATTCCGAAGCTTCGAAGATCCCTCCGGGTTGGCATGGTTGGATCCATCATCGGGTCGACACGCCTCCGCCGAGCGAGAGCTATAAGGCCCGTGAGTGGCAGAAGCCGCATCGGCCGAACCTGACCGGAACGCCCGGCGCCTATCGCCCGCAGGGTTCCATCCTGACCAACCAGCACCGCCCGCAGGTGACTGGCGACTACGACGCTTGGACGCCCGGTTCGTAAACGCGTTTCTCGGTCCTTTGTCGCCACAATTGGCGTTTAGCTGCTTGCTGATATCGCAGCCATGACTAGCCTTGGGCGATTGACAGAATCACCCGGGCGCAACCACCGGTATCCTTGCATGAGCATTTTCGAGCAATTCCAGGAAAAGTGCGTAGCGGTTTTCCGTCCGGAATTGCGGGCAAAGATTGCAAGCCGTATCTCGACGGGATTGTTCGCGGCAGCTTCGGTTCTGATAGCCTCGACTGCCGTGTTCGCCGCCGCGCAAGCGCCTGCGCCGCCGCCGGCCTCCGACCGCGTCACCAATCCGGTGGCCGAATTCGCCGGCATCGATAAGATCACCGGTCGCATCATCACCTTCGACGTCTATATCGACGAGACGGTGCAGTTCGGTGCCCTGCAGGTGACGCCGCGCGTCTGCTACTCGCGGCCGGAGACGGAGCAGCCGAAGACCGATTCCTTCGTCGAGGTCGACGAGATCACGCTCGACCGCAAGATCCGCCGCATCTTCACCGGCTGGATGTTCGCCGAAAGCCCCGGCCTCAACGCCGTCGAGCATGCCGTCTATGACGTCTGGCTGAAGGCCTGCAAGCAGAAGTCTGACGTGCCGCCGCCAACCGCCGCCAAGGCCGATACGGGCAAGCCGAGCGAAGCCGCAAATCCCAAGGCTCCGGCGCAAGAGCAGCCCGCCGGGGCAGCACCTGAGCCGACGGATGCCGCGCCCGCGCTGGACGGCACCGACTCCACCGACGCGAACTGACCTCGGAACCCTCTTTTTCGCAATCCGTTGGATAAACGGCGATAGCGACGGGAGGTTTCCATGGCAAAGATCAGGCCGATCACTGCCAGCAAGAAAGAGCTTCTCGATATCGAGAAAGGGTTCTGGACCGGCAGTTCCACCTACTTCGCGGCCCATGCCGATGTGGAGTGCCTTGTCGCCTTTCCAGAGATGGCGAAAGCGATGACCAACGCCGATCTGGCCAAGACTGCCGCGAAGCCCAATCGCTGGCGCGATCTCGACATTCGGCTGAAAGGCATGGTCGAGCCGGGTAGTGATATCGTGATGCTCACCTACGAGGCACGCGCGACACGGGAAAACGGCGAGCCCTATGCCGCTCTTGTCAGCACCGGCTATGTCCATCGCGCCGACGGCTGGAAGATGATGTTCCATGCGCAGACACCGATCGATGCAGGAGCTGAGGCTCAGGGATAAAACGTCGCCTCGCCCTTCAAGGCCTCGGCCAGCATCTTCTCATAGCGGCTGCGCGGCACGTCGATGGCGCCGAAGCGCTTGAGGTGCTCGGTGGTGAACTGCGTGTCCAAGAGCGCGAAGCGGCGCTCGTTCAACCGCTCGACGAGATAATAGAGGCAGGTCTTCGAGGCGTCGGTTTCCCGGGCGAACATGCTCTCGCCGAAGAATACGCGCCCGAGCGACACTCCATAGAGGCCGCCGACCAGCCGGCCCGCGCGCCACGCCTCGACAGAATGGCAATGGCCCAACCGGTAGAGATCGATATAGGCTTCGCGGATCGGGGCATTGATCCAGGTCGAGCGCCGCTCGTCGCGCTTTTCGGCGCAGCCGTCGATCGTCGCCTCGAAGTCGAAATCGTAGCGGATGTCGAAAGGGTGCCTGCGGATCGTCTTCTTCAGGCTGCGCGGCGTGTGGAAGCCGTCTAGCGGGATGATGCCGCGCGTTTCCGGCCGCACCCAGAACACTTCCGGGTCGTTCGCGCTCTCAGCCATCGGGAATACGCCCGAAGCATAGGCTTTCAGCAGCAGGTCGGTCGGGATGCGGTAGCCGGGCGCGTAGGGACGAGTCATTGCGCCATTATAACCGCAACACCACAACGCATGTCGCTCAAAAGTGCGCAGCGGTTTTGGGAGAACGACACGCATCAAAACAACATTTGAAGCGCGTCGCCTGAATCTGTTTCAGAGCGATGCGCTTTTAACGCACGTGAGTACCGGCCTACGCCGGCCGTAGCCTTAATTAACTGCTACGCTACTCATGAGCGCTTCGGCCGGCGAAGGCCGGAAGCGCAGGAAGCCGCTATTTGCAGGCCGGCATCACCTGAATATCGATAGACTCTAATCGGCCTTGGCCAAATATTCCTCCAGCCAGTGGATGTCGTAGTCGCCATTGGCGATGTCCGGATTGCCGACCAGGTCGCGGAACAGCGGCAGCGTCGTCTTGATGCCGTCGACGACGAACTCGTCGAGCGCGCGTCGCAGCCGCATCATGCATTCGACCCGGTTGCGCCCATGCACGATCAGCTTGCCGATCAGGCTGTCGTAATAGGGCGGGATCCTGTAGCCGGAATAGACTCCCGAATCGACACGGATGCCGAGGCCGCCCGGCGTGTGGAAATGCGTGATCGTGCCGGGTGAAGGCGTGAAGGTGCGCGGGTCCTCGGCATTGATGCGGCACTCGATGGCGTGGCCGTTGAACTTGATGTCTTCCTGCCTGACCGACAGCCCGCCGCCGGAGGCGACGCGGATCTGCTCGTGCACTAGATCGATGCCGGTGATCGCTTCCGTCACCGGATGCTCGACCTGCAGGCGGGTGTTCATCTCGATGAAATAGAACTCGCCGTTCTCGTAGAGGAATTCGATGGTGCCGGCGCCGGAATAGCCGAGATCGGCGATCGCCTTGGCGCAGATGCCGCCGATTCGGGCTCGCTCCTCGGCATTGAGAGCGGGGGAGTTGGCTTCTTCCCAGACCTTCTGGTGGCGGCGCTGCAGCGAACAGTCGCGCTCGCCGAAATGCACGCCGCGGCCGGCGCCGTCGCCGAACACCTGCAATTCGATATGGCGCGGCTTTTCCAGATATTTCTCGATGTAGACGGCGTCGTCGCCGAAGGCGGCGCCGGCTTCCGACTTTGCCGTCTGCAGCGCCACCTCGAGATCGGCCTCCGTGCGCGCCACCTTCATGCCGCGGCCGCCGCCGCCGGCCGAAGCCTTGATGATCACCGGATAGCCGATCTCGGCGGCGACGCGCTTTGCTTCCTTCTCGTCGCTGATCGCGCCATCGGAACCAGGCACGACCGGGATGCCGAGGCGCTTTGCCGTGCGCTTGGCCTCGATCTTGTCGCCCATGATGCGGATATGATCGCCCGAGGGGCCGATGAAGGTGATGTTGTGGGCGGCGAGGATGTCGGCGAACTTGGCGTTTTCCGACAGGAAGCCGTAACCTGGATGCACGGCGTCGGCGCCGGTGATCTCGCAGGCGGCGACGATCTGGTGGATGTTGAGGTAGCTTTCGCGCGAGGGGGGCGGGCCGATGCAGACGCTCTCGTCGGCAAGCCGCACATGCATGGCGTCGGAATCGGCCGTCGAATGGACCACCACCGTCTGGATGCCGAGCTCCTTGCAGGCGCGCAACACCCGAAGGGCGATTTCGCCGCGATTGGCGATGAGGATCTTCTGGAACATCTGCCGCTGTTCCCGGCTCTACTCGATGACCACGAGCGGCATGCCGTATTCGACCGGTTGGGCGTCCTCGATCAGGATCGCCGTTACCGTTCCGCCACGCGGCGACGGGATCTGGTTCATCGTCTTCATCGCTTCGATGATGAGCAGCGTCTGGCCTTCCTTCACCTTCTGGCCGATCTCGACGAACGGCTTGGCGTCGGGCGAGGGCGCCAGATAGGCAGTGCCGACCATCGGCGAGGGCACCGCGTTCTTGGAAGGGTCTGCTACCGCCCCAGCCACTGCCGATTGGGCCGGCGCGGCAACCGCCGTCGCGGCCGGGATAGGAAGCGGCGCGGCAACCGCATGGACGGCCTGCGACTGGCGCGACACGCGCACCTTCAGGTCGCCGAGCTCGACCTCGATCTCGGTCAGGTTGGTGTCGTTCAGTATGCCCGCCAGATCTCGGATCAGCTGCTGGTCAACACCGTTCTTCTTTATCGACATGTTCGAGCCTTCTGTTTGGGAGCCGGTCACAGGCGTGCCGCCAGTGCCTGCAGCGCAAGCGTATAGCCGAGCGGCCCGAACCCGCAGATCATGCCGACGGCGACCGGCGCGACCATGGAGACGTGGCGGAAAGGCTCCCGCGCGTGGATGTTGGAAAGATGGACTTCAGCGACAGGCAGCGGCGCGATCGCCCGGATGGCGTCGTGGATCGCAATCGAGGTGTGGCTGTAGGCGCCGGGATTGATGACGATGCCAGCGGCCTTGTCGCCGGCTTCCTGGATCCAGTCGACGAGATCGCCCTCGTGATTGGACTGGCGAAAATCGATCGCGAGCCCAAGCGCCTTGCCTGCGGCCTTGCAGTCCTCGGCTATGGCGGCAAGCGTCTTGCCGCCATAGATGCCCGGCTCGCGCTTGCCGAGTGCATTGAGATTGGGACCGTTCAGGACGAAAATCGTTTTCAAATATGCCGACCTCTTCGGCGCCGGCCTCAAGCCGGCGCGCCGGACCTCTATAATGGGCATAGCCGCCCGCGAAAAGAGCGCAAGTGCGTTCTTTCGCTGTCCACAACAGGCGGAAAACCGCCTGCCGGCGCGGCCTGCAGCTACTTAGAGCGCGCTCTTTGCCTGCTCGATCTTTTCCGCCAGAACCTGTTGTCCGAGCGCGCCGAACACCACCTCGTTGCCGACCACATAGGACGGCGTGCCGGTGATCGACAGCTTGGTGGCGAGGTCGTAGGTCCGGGAGAGCGCTTCGTTGATGCTCGGATCCTTCATCTTCTCACGCAGCTTCGCCTCGTCGGCGCCGAGCGAAAGCGCGACCTTCATGGCGGTCGCTTCGGTGGCGCGGCCCTGGCCGCCGAGGAGGGCGGTGTGGAATTCGCCGTACTTCTCCGGCATCATCAGGTGGAAGGCCATCGACACCACGCTCGCTTTTTGCGAATCCGGGCTGAGGATTGGGAATTCCTTGAGCACGAAGCGCAGGTCCGGATCGGCCTTGGTCAGCGCCTTCATATCCTCGATGGCGCGTTTGCAGAAGCCGCAATTGTAGTCGTAGAACTCGACGATGGTGACCTTGCCCTGCGGGTTGCCGACGACGCCGTCGAAGGTGGAGTTGAAGATCTCGTCCTTCGCATCCTTGATGACGCCGAGCGCCGCGAGCCGCTGCTCTTCCTTCTGCTTGGCCTCGAGCGCGTCCTGGACCTCGAGCAGGACCTCCGGGTTCTTCAACAGATAGTCGCGGATGATGCCTTCGACCTCCTTGCGGTCGACCTTGGTGTCGGCGGAAGCCACCTGGATTGCTTGCGTCGTATCGGCCTTCGCCGCCTGCGGGCTTCCTGCCACGAAGCCGAATGCCAGCATGCCGAGCGCTACCGCCACGCCGGCGCTGCCGAGCAGGATTGCCTTGTTCATGATCATTTCCTTCTGCCTGTCCCGGTCCATTTTAGTCGCCGCGCACGGCCGGGACGTTCATTTGAGTTTGTTGGATGGCGTGTAGTTTATGATATCCTGCGCACGAAGCCAGCCGGGCTCGCCGCGCTTCAGCTTCTGTTGAGCGCGCATGGCGAAGATTTTCGCGTTCTTGTAGTCGGCCGAATAGAAATGGCCTTCGGCGGTGGCGAGATCGGCGGCTGGGATTTGTCCCAATTCGCCATAGGCCTGCGCCAGATAGCGATAGGCTTCCGCATTTTCCTTGTCGCGCCCGACCGCGTTGTTGAGTTGGGTCACCGCCTTCTTCGCTGAATCGGGCGTGCCGACCGCCATCAGCGCCTGGCCGAGCGAAACCAAGAGCAATCCGGACCGCGCCGGATCCAGGCTCACGGCCTTGGCATAGGCATCCGCGGCGTCCTTGGGCTTGTTGACCTTCATCAGGATGTCGCCGCGCAGTTCCTGGAAATAGGGGTTCTTCGGCTGTTCCTTGATCAGCGCCGCCGTCTTGGTCAGCGCAGCGCCCGGATTGCCGTAGAGATAGGTCTGCTGCGCGTCGCCGTAGCGCGAGGCGAGGCTGGTAGGGTTCTTGCGCATCAGCCGAGCCACGGCCGCCTGGCCCTGCATATAGGCGGCGATCTTGATGCGCATCATGTCGTGCCGCTGCTGCAGCGCCGGCGAGTCGACATTGTTGACGTATGGGCTCGCCTTGACCAGAACCTCGAGATTGGCGATGCGCTCCTGCGGCATCGGATGGCTGATCCGGTAGGGGTCGAGCTGGGTGCCCGACAGCGACAGCGCGCTCTGGAAGCGGCCGAAGGTCTTCAGCATGCCCATGCCGGACTGGCCGGTGGCGTTGAGATAGGTGATCGCCGAGCGGTCGGCGGTGATTTCCTCGCCGCGCTGATAGGCTAGGATGCTGCGTTGCGCCATCTCGCCGCCGCCGGCGGCGACGCCCATGCCGGCGCCGGCAAGGCCGCGGCTGTTGGTCGTGGCGCCCGCGACCATCGCGCCCGCGCCGAGCAGCGTGGCGATGATGGCCATGGTCTTGGCGCGGTCGAGCTGGTCGCGCAATTTCTGCTGGTGCCCGCCGGCAATATGGCCGGCCTCGTGCGCGATGACGCCGATGATCTCGTTCGGCGTTTCGGCCGTCACCAGCGCACCGGTGTTGATGAACAGGCGGCGGCCGGTGACGAAGGCGTTGAAGCTTTGATCGTTGACGAGAACGATGTCGATGCCGTCATTGGCGAGGCCCGCCGCCTTGAAGATCGGCCGGGCATAGTCGCGCACCAGCGCCTCGATCTCGGCGTCACGCACCACCGGCACGCCCTGCGCGAAAGCGTTCACCGAAGTCGATACCGCGACGGCGGCGGCAAGCAGGAATGTTGCGAAGCCGCGCGCGGTTCGCCCTATTTTCGATCTGGCAATCATAGTTCGGGTCGGCTCAACATGACTGGTCCACTGGTAGACGAGCGGGCGAAGGATGAAAAGTCGGCGCCGATAACTTCCTGCGCGCTTGTGATCCCCACATCAATCGGGCATTTGTGCGGCGCTGCCGTCGAACCGCGGCAGCTCGCGGGCAGGCCTGAGATGGTTTCCGTCCGGAATTTCGCCGGATAAAGGCAGTTGGAAGAGGTCAAATGGTCGTTTCGCTTTCGCGCCGGGGGGAAGTCGAGCCATTCCACGCCATGGACATCCTGGCCGAAGCCAACCGGCTGAAGGCTGCCGGCGTTCCCGTGATTTCGATGGCGGTCGGCCAGCCGTCGGATCCGGCGCCGGCCGGTGTCCGGGAAGCCGCGGCTCTGGCGCTCAAGCACGGCCGCATCGGCTACACCGACGCTTTGGGGCTGGCTGAGCTGCGCAAGGCGATCGCCGCGCACTATGGCGAGCATTACGGGATCGATGTCGCGCCGGCCCGAATCGCCGTCACCACCGGCTCGTCCGCCGCCTTCAATCTCGCTTTCCTGGCTATGTTCGACCCGGGCGACCGCGTCGCCATCGCCGCGCCCGGCTATCCGGCCTACCGCAACATCATGGCCGCGCTCGGCATCGAGATCGTCGAGATCGAGCTCGGTTCGGATGCCTATCTGCATGCCGATCACTTGAAGAGCGCGCATCGCGAGAAGCCGTTGAAAGGAGTGCTGTTCGCGAGCCCCGCCAACCCGACCGGCGCGGTCATTCCAGCGGATGAGCTTGCCGCGCTGGTGAAAACGGCGGAGGAACTTGGCATCGCGGTGATATCGGACGAAATCTACCACCGGCTGGCCTATGCCGCGCCGGACGTCAGCGCGCTGACCTATGGCGCCGGCGTGACGGTGATCAACTCCTTCTCCAAATACTACTGCATGACCGGCTGGCGCATCGGCTGGATGGTGCTGCCGGAGGAATCGGTGCGGCCGGTCGAGCGCATTGCCCAGAGCCTTTACATCTCGCCGCCGGAACTGTCTCAGATCGCCGCGATCGAGGCCTTCAAGGCCACGCAAGAACTTGAAGCGGTGAAGGCACGCTATGCCTGGAACCGCGACCTTTTGATGAAGCGCCTGCCGGAACTCGGCTTCGCGCTCGCCGCACCCATGGACGGCGCCTTCTATGCCTTCTGCGACGTCACCAGGCACACCAACGACAGCATGGCCTTCGCGCGCAAGATGCTGGCCGAGGCGCATGTGGCCGCGACGCCCGGCCGTGACTTCGATCCGCTCCAGGGCCACCGCACCATGCGGTTTTCCTATGCCGGCAGCCATGACGACATGGTCGAGGCGCTGGCGCGCATCGAACGCTGGCTGAAATAGACGCCATGCCGGAACTCGAGCAAGCGCTGACCGAAGTGGCCGCCGAAATGGCGGAGCGCACCGATCGCGGCGATGTCGCCACCTATATCCCGCAGCTCGGCAAAGTCGATCCGAAGAGATTCGGCATTGCCGCCGTGACCAATGACGGCCGCGTCATCCTCGCCGGCGACGCCGATCAGCCGTTTTCGATCCAGAGCGTCTCGAAAGTGTTCACCTTGACACTGGCGTTGGGCAAGGTCGGCGATGCGCTTTGGCACCGTGTCGGCCGTGAGCCCTCCGGCAATCCGTTCAACTCGATCGTCCAGCTCGAGCATGAGAACGGCATTCCGCGCAACCCATTCATCAATGCCGGCGCCATCGTCATCTCCGACATCCTGCTTGCCGGCCATCAGCCGCGCGAGGCGATCGGCGAGATTCTGCGCTTCGTCCAGTTTCTCGCCGACGACGATACGATCATCATCGACCGCGAGGTCGCAGCCTCCGAACGCGCGACGGGCTACCGCAATTTCGCGCTGGCCAACTACATGAAATCCTTCGGCAACCTCCATCACGAGCCGGAGCTGGCGCTGGGCGTCTACTTCCATCATTGCGCCATTGCCATGAGCTGCCGGCAACTGGCCATGGCCGGCCGCTTCCTCGCCAATGGCGGCCGGAATCCGGCGACCGGGCATTCGGTGGTGTCGACCGAGCGGGCGCGCCGCATCGGCGCGCTGATGCTGACCTGCGGCCACTACGACGGCTCCGGCGATTTCGCCTTCCATGTCGGCATTCCGGGAAAAAGCGGCGTCGGCGGCGGCATTCTTGGCATCGTGCCGGGCGTGGCCTCGCTCGCCGTCTGGTCGCCCGGCCTCAACGAGAACGGCAATTCCAAGCTCGGCTCGATCGCGCTGGAGAAGCTCGCCAGGATGATGAACTGGTCGATCTTCGCGCCTTGAGCGGCGGGTTCGGAAAAGAAAAGTCCCGCGCTGGGCAGCGCGGGACTTTTTGCTAACAGATCGTCTTAACAGGCTGAAATGGCTTAGAAAAAGCCCTTTCTCTGCCACCAGCCGGCGCGCTTCGGCTTTTCTTCGGCCTTGGCTTCATCGGTGACGTTGGATGAAACGACGGGGACGGCCGGCGCGTCGCTCGACTGGGGCCTGCGCCGCGTCGGGTGCGCATTGACCGACGCCTCGGCCTCGGCTGACGGCGCCGGTTCGGCGACCGCAGGCGCGGCGGCAAGCTCCGCGACCGGCTCGGGCGCGGTCTCGGTCACTGTTTGCTCGGCAGTCTTCTTGGCCCGCGATGCACGACGCGGCTTCTTCGGCTTCTCCGCGGCTGTAGCATCGTCATTGGCGGGCGAGGGCGCCGCCTGCCCTTCGGCTGCTGCTACCGGCGGCGCGCCTTCGGGAGCTTCTTTTTCCGCTTCCTCGCCTTCGATGCCATCGGCCGCCTCGCTGGCGGCATCGGCGGCGATTTCGCCGTCTTCGCGGCGATTGCGCTTGCCGCCACGCTTGCCGCGACGACGCTTCTTGCCGGGACCGTCCTCCGACGACTCCACGGTGTCTTCCGTGTCGGCCGGCGCGTCGGCCTTCAACTCGGCTGTCGCTTCGCCTTCCTGTGCGGCGGCATCCGCCTGCACGGGGGCCGAAACGGCTTCACCATGGGCCTGATGCTCGCGATCGCGATCCTTGCCGCCGCGCCGCCGCCGGCGCTTGCGGCGCTTGCGGCCTTCGCCCTCCTCGGACCGCTGCTGGTGTTGGCCCTGCTGCGGGTGACGCGACTGCTCGGCCTCGACCGAAACCTCTTCCTCCTCCTCGACGACGATCTCGTCCTCGGGCTCTTCCGGCTCGGCATAGGTCGGCAGGCTGCGCACCTCGACGAAGCCTTCCGGCTTCTCGGCGACGGCGCCGCGGAAGATCGCGTAGTGCTGTGCACCCAGCGTCTCGTCGGCTTCGAGCGTGATCGTCAGGCCGAACCGGGCCTCGAGCTCGACCAGATTGGCGCGCTTGTGGTTGAGCACATAGAGCGCGGTCGCCGCCGGCGTGCGCACGGTGATGTGGCTGCGCGAATCCTTGAGCAGGAATTCCTCGATTGCCCGCACCACCATCAGCGCCACCGAAGAGTCGGAGCGCACATGGCCGGTGCCGCCGCAATGCGGGCACGGCTTCATCGTCGATTCCAGCACGCTGGCGCGGATGCGCTGGCGCGACATCTCCATCAGGCCGAAATGCGAGATGCGGCCGACCTGGATGCGGGCACGGTCGTTCTTGAGGTGATCCTTCAGCCGCTTCTCGACGGAGCGGTTGTTGCGGTTCTCCTCCATGTCGATGAAGTCGATGACGATCAGGCCGGCAAGGTCGCGCAGTCTTAGCTGCCGCGCGACTTCCTCCGCGGCCTCCAGATTGGTGTGGAGCGCGGTGTCTTCGATCGAATGCTCCTTGGTGGAGCGGCCGGAGTTGACGTCGATCGAAACCAGCGCCTCGGTCTGGTTGATGATGATGTAGCCGCCGCTCTTCAGCGTCACCTGCGGCTGCAGCATGCGGTCGAGCTGCGCCTCGATGCCGTTGCGCACGAAGATGGGCGTCGTGTCGCGATAAGGCTGAACCACTTTGGCATGGCTCGGCATCAGCATGCGCATGAAGTCCTTGGCCTCGCGATAGCCGTCCTCGCCGGAAACCAGGATCTCGTCGATATCCTTGTTGTAGAGGTCGCGTACCGAGCGCTTGATCAGGCTGCCTTCCTCATAGACCAGGGCAGGGGCCGAGGATTGCAGCGTCAGATTGCGGACGTTTTCCCAAAGCCGCATCAGATATTCGTAGTCGCGCTTTATCTCCGCCTTGGTGCGGCTTTCGCCGGCGGTGCGCAGGATGACGCCCATGCCTTGCGGCACCTCGAGGTCGGCCACGACCTCCTTCAGCCGCTTGCGGTCCTGGGCGTTGGTGATCTTGCGCGAGATGCCGCCGCCGCGCGCGGTGTTGGGCATCAGCACCGAATAGCGGCCGGCGAGCGAGAGATAGGTGGTCAGCGCCGCACCCTTGTTGCCGCGCTCTTCCTTGACGACCTGGACCAGCAGAATCTGGCGGCGCTTGATGACTTCCTGGATCTTGTACTGGCGGCGGACCGGCTTGCGGCGGTTGCGGACCTCTTCCAGCGCGTCCTCGGCGCCGACCGATTCAATCTCGTGCTCGTCCGAATGCGCGGATGAGATCTCTTCGAGCATGCCGCGATCGCTGTCGCTGGGAGCGGCTTCGTCGGCGGGGGCGGCCTCGCTGATGGATTCAGCCTGCGGCATCGCTTCGGAAATCACATCCGCATCGACGCTCGCAGCCATCGAGGTGGGGCCACTTTCGGAAGGCTGTTCGTCCTCATGCTCGGCGGATTCGCCTTCGGCAGCGTCGCTGCTGGCGTCGGGCGCCTTGCTTTCCTGTTCGCCGGCTGCCGCGGCTACGGCCTCGATGGTTTCGGCGGCCGCTTCGGCGTTCTCCGCCGGGGCATCGGTTGCTTCGCCGGCCTCATTGCCAGCTTCTCCCGATGCCGCGACGTGCTCGGCGTTTTCGTTGGTTTCCTCGGAACCGGCAGCGTCGGCGCCGCGCTTCTGCTCGGCTCGGTCGCGGTTCTTGCCGCCGCGCCGGCGGCCGCGGCGGTTGCCGCGATCGCGCGCCTGCTGCTCCTCGCCGGCCTCGGCCTCCTCGTCGTCTTCGTCCTCGGCCTCCTGCGCTTCGGCGCGCAGCAGGGCCTGACGGTCGGCGACCGGGATCTGGTAATAGTCGGGGTGAATTTCACTGAAGGCGAGAAAACCGTGACGGTTGCCGCCATATTCGACAAAGGCCGCCTGAAGGGAAGGCTCGACGCGGGTTACGCGGGCGAGATAGATGTTTCCTTTGAGCTGCTTCTTGTCCTGGGATTCAAAGTCGAATTCTTCGATGCGGTTACCGCGAACGACAACAACGCGTGTTTCCTCCGGGTGGGAGGCGTCTATCAGCATCTTGTTGGGCATTATTTCGTTTCCTCCCGGCAGCCATCAGCCGCAGCTGGCGAGGCAGACCCCGCCGCTGTGTGCCTGGATTTATGAGGATGCCGGATAATTGAATGTCCGCCGGCCGCTGCTTCAACGCGATGGCGGTACCGCCCGCAGCCACAATGGCGCGGTTCGATGCGGACCTTTCCATGATTGCGCTTGAAGCCATCGGCACCCAGCAGAACCTTTTGAACCAAAGCCCGGGCTGAGCCGGACCAGCTTGTTTGCTCACACAGAGCCGGCGCGGGACATCCCGGCCGTTTTCATCGCGCAAGCGATTCCCCCGCCACGGGAGCACGCCTGCGAAAATCGTCGCGATCGCCTGAAACCCGGAAGCGCCTCTTATCCCTGGCGGGAAACTGCGGAGGCGGACGGTTCCAGGATTGCAGTGATCCAATGTCGCTTTTATGATTTGGCGTGGTGGAAGGCAACCCCGATTCCGGATGCCGGCAAAAAGCGCTTCCGTTGGGGAAGATCGCGCTCCACCTGCTGCATGAAAAGGCTTGGTTAACCTTCTCTGGATACCAATCGTTAATCGAGTTGGCTGCCAGACAGGCCCTTCTGCGAAACGACCCGGCGCAAGGCGCCAAACCGGGAGCGACGGACAAGAGATGGGACTGGCAGGCACTGCAGACAAGGGGCGTGGCGCCGCTGGGCTTCTCCGGCTTATGGCCAGGGCGCTTTTCCTGCTGGCGGTCCTGTTTGGCCTGACCGCCGCAGCGTGGGCCGATGGGCTGCTTGGCGCAACCGGCTACAAGATGGCCGGCGACGCCACCAGGACGCGCATCGTCATGACCTTCGACCGTGAGCTGGACGTGAAGTGGTTCCTGCTGCGCGGCCCCGACCGCCTTGTCGTCGATCTGCCGCGCACGCGATTCGCCCTCGACGCCAAGGACGTGAAACCGCGCGGGCTGGTGCGCGCCGTTCGCTTTGGCGACCAGGGCCAGGGCTCGCGGCTGATCCTCACCGGCAAGGGGCCGTTCGCCGTCGACAAGCTCGACGTGCTGAAAAACGACGACGGCAGCGGCTATCGCATTGCCATCGACATGTCGGCCGCGTCGGAACGCGAATTCGACGAAGCCCTCGCCAACCAGTCGCTGACGACCGGCTCGACCGTTTCCGCCGACAAGGGCGGCCGCGTCGGCACCGGGCCGATCTCGGCGCCCGGCCATCGCTTTACGGTGGTCATCGACCCCGGCCATGGCGGTGTCGACGGCGGCGCGGAGAGCGCCGGCGGCACGGTCGAGAAGAACGTCACGCTGGCCTTTGCCACCGAATTGCGCGGCAAGCTGGCCGCGGTAGGCAAATATGATGTGTACATGACGCGGGAAAACGACGTCTACCTCACGCTCGACGACCGCGTGCGCATCGCCCGCCAGCACGAAGCCGATCTTTTGATTTCCATCCATGCCGATACGATCGCCGTCAAGGGCCTCCGGGGCGCCACGGTCTACACACTCTCGGACAAGGCCTCCGACCCCGAGGCCCAGGCGCTCGCCGATCGCGAAAACCTGTCCGACCAGTTCGCCGGCATGAAGATCGAGGACGACAACAAGGAGGTCACCGACATCCTGATCGACCTGATCCGCCGCGAGACGCACGGCTTTTCGATGAGCTTTGCCCACACGCTGGTCGGCCAGCTGTCGACCAGCGTCGGCCTGATCAACAACCCGCAGCGCTCGGCGGGCTTCAAGGTGCTGAAGGCGCCTGACGTTCCCTCGGTGCTGGTCGAGCTTGGCTATCTCTCCAACAGCAAGGACGAGGCGCAGCTGCTCAGCGCCGACTGGCGCGGCAAGGCGGCCCAGAGCATAACCAATGCCGTTGCCCTGTTCGCCGCGGCGAAAGCAGGAGCCAGGGCTGGCGGCTGACGGGCTGCACCCGCCCACAACCATGAGCCGTCCTGCAACCACAAGCGGCGTTGCATGACGACAACACGTGGCGTTATTATTTGACGGACCGAGTCCTGAAATTTCGCGCTGCCGTATTTTGTCCACATGGTGGCGACATGGGTTTTTCATTGCGGATTGGGACCGCCCCGTGAAGCTTGCGCGACTGTCGGCTTCGTTTAGGAAAATCCCGAACCTCGGACTGGAGCGGGCATGATTCGTCTCATCGGCTATTTCTTCGGCATCGGCACGACGCTGGCGCTGCTGGTCGCCGCCGGCCTGGCCATCTACATCGGCCACCTGACGAAGGATCTGCCCGACTACGAAGTCCTGGCCAAATACGAACCGCCGGTGACGACGCGCATCCATGCCTCGGACGGCTCGCTGATGGCTGAATACGCCCGCGAGCGGCGCCTCTATCTGCCGATCCAGGCGATCCCGGATCGCGTCAAGGCCGCCTTCATGTCGGCCGAGGACAAGAACTTCTACAACCACCCCGGCATCGACATCACCGGCCTTGGCCGCGCCATCATCGTCAACCTGCAGAATTTCGGCTCCGGCAGGCGCCAGGTCGGCGCCTCGACGATCACGCAGCAGGTGGCGAAGAACTTCCTGCTTTCCTCGGACCAGACCTACGAGCGCAAGATCAAGGAGATGATCCTGGCCTTCCGCATCGAGCAGGCCTATTCGAAGGATCGCATCCTCGAGCTCTATCTCAACGAGATCTTCTTCGGCTTCGGCGCTTACGGCGTCGCCGGTGCTGCGCTCACCTATTTCGACAAGTCGGTCAACGAACTGACCGTCGCCGAGGCCGCCTATCTCGCTTCGCTGCCCAAGGGCCCCAACAACTATCATCCCTTCAAGCATGCCGATCGCGCGCTGGAGCGCCGGAACTGGGTCATCGACCAGATGGTCGAGAACGGCTACGTCACGCGCGAGGAGGGCGACAAGGCCAAGGCGGAGCCGCTCGGCGTAAAGCCGCGCCGCAACGGGTCCTATCTGTTCGCGGGCGAGTTTTTCACCGAGGAGGTGCGCCGCCAGATCATCGCCCGTTATGGCGAGAACGCGCTCTATGAGGGCGGCCTGTCGGTGCGTACGACGCTCGATCCGAAGATCCAGTTGATCGCCCGCAGGTCGATGCAGAACGGGCTGCTGAAATACGACATGCTGCGCGGCTATCGCGGACCGGCGACCCATATCGACGTTTCCGGCGACTGGGGCGTTCCGCTGGGCAACGTCAAGGGTCTCGAGGACGTGCCGGAATGGACGCTGGCCGTGGTGCTCGACAGTTCGGCCGATGGTCTGACGATCGGCATTGAGCCGGCGCGCCAGGTTTCGGGCGATCTCGTCAAGGACCGCGTCGAGGGAACCGTCAGCAAGGACGACATGGGCTTTGCCATGCGCCACTTCGTCAACGGCAAGTCGGTCAGGGCGAAATCTCCGGCGGAGGTGCTGGAGCCGGGCGACGTCATCTTCGTGCAGAAGAACGACGGTTCCGACAACGCCTACAGCCTGCGCCAGGTGCCCGAAGTCGAAGGCGGCCTGGTTGCCATGGATCCCCATACCGGACGTGTGCTGGCCATGGTCGGCGGCTTCTCCTATGCGCAGTCGGAGTTCAACCGCGCCACGCAGGCGATGCGCCAGCCGGGCTCCTCGTTCAAGCCGATCGTCTATTCGGCGGCGCTCGACAACGGCTACACGCCGGCCTCGGTGATCATGGACGGCCCGATCACCATCCAGAGCGGCAACACCACCTGGACGCCGAAGAACTATGACGGCACGGTCGCCGGCCCTGCCACCTTGCGCTCCGGCATCGAGAAGTCGCGCAACCTGATGACGGTGCGGCTCGCCAACGACATGGGCATGAAGCTGGTCGTTGAATATGCCGAGCGCTTCGGCGTCTACGATCATCTCGCGCCCTACCTGCCGATGGCGCTGGGCTCCGGCGAGACGACCGTCATGCGCATGGTCTCGGCCTATTCGATCATGGCCAATGGCGGCAAGTCGATCAAACCGTCGCTGATCGACCGCATCCAGGATCGCTATGGCAAGACCGTGTTCAAGCAGGACGAACGCGGCTGCGAGGGTTGCAACGCCACCGAATGGAAGAACCAGCCCGAGCCCGAACTGGTCGACAATTCCGAGCAGGTGCTCGACCCGATGACCGCCTACCAGATCACCTCGATGATGGAGGGCGTGGTGCAACGCGGCACCGGCGCCACCATCGCCGAGCTCGGCCGCCACATCGCCGGCAAAACCGGCACGACCAACGATGAGAAGGACGCCTGGTTCATCGGCTTCACGCCGAACCTGGTCGTCGGTCTCTACATGGGCTACGACACGCCGCGCGGCCTCGGCAAGGGCGCCACCGGTGGTGGTCTCGCCGCGCCGATCTTCAAGGATTTCATGCGCGTCGCGCTCGACGGCACGCCCAATGTCGACTTCCAGGTTCCGGAAAGCATGAAGCTGATCGCCATCAACCGCAAGACCGGCATGCGCGCGGCCGAGGGCGATCCCAACACCATCATCGAAGCGTTCAAGCCCGGCACCGGCCCGGCCGACAGCTATTGGGTCATCGGCATGGGCGCGGACGGCTCCAACGGCGCCGGCGGCGCGCTGTCGCCGCAGGCCACTCAGGCCATCCAGGACGGCGGCGGCGGCCTCTACTAAATTTCCAAATTTCGGAATGGGCCGGCAGGTTAATGCCGGCCCATTTCGCTTTACAGGCGGTGGTGGCATGCCTATGTATCGCGCCGATTCCGAAAAGAACGAGAAGAACAGGACAGCACGAGACCCATGCGCGCGGAAACGCTCAACATTGTCGACGAGATCAGGCAGGCGATAACCCTGCTGAGGAGGCATCTTTGACTGGGATCAGGCCATCAAGCGGCTTGAATACCTGAACTCGCGCGCCGAGGATTCCAGCCTCTGGAACGACCCTGTGGAAGCGCAGAAGCTGATGCGGGAGCGCCAGAGCCTCGAGGAAGGCATCGGGGCGGTCAAAGGGCTGACCCAGGCGCTCGAGGACAATATCGGCCTGATCGAGCTTGGCGAGGAAGAGGGCGACGAGGCTGTCGTCGCCGAAGCCGAAGCCGCGCTTCGTTCCATGCAGGGCGAGGCCAAGGCCCGCCAGGTCGAGACGCTGCTCTCGGGCGAGGCCGACGCCAACGACACCTATCTCGAAATCCATGCCGGCGCCGGCGGCACCGAGAGCCAGGACTGGGCCTCGATGCTTTTGCGCATGTACACGCGCTGGGCCGAGCGGCGCCGCTTCAAGGTCGAGGTGCTGGAAGTTCATGACGGCGAAGAAGCCGGCATCAAGTCCGCCACGGTGCTGATCAAGGGCCACAACGCCTATGGCTGGCTCAAGACCGAGTCCGGCGTCCACCGCCTGGTGCGCATCTCGCCTTACGACAGCAATGCGCGTCGCCACACGTCTTTCGCCAGCGTCTGGGTCTATCCGGTGATCGATGACTCGATCGAGATCAACGTTTCCGAATCCGACGTCCGCATCGACACCTATCGTTCCTCGGGCTCGGGCGGGCAGCACGTCAACACCACCGACTCGGCGGTCCGCATCACCCATCTCGCGACCGGCATCGCGGTCGCCTGCCAGGCGGAGCGCTCGCAGCACAAGAACCGCGCCAAGGCGTGGGAAATGCTGCGCTCTCGGCTCTACGAGGAAGAGCTGAAGAAGCGCGAGGCGGTGGCCAACGCCACCGAGGCGTCGAAGAGCGATATCGGCTGGGGCCACCAGATCCGCTCCTATGTCCTGCAGCCCTATCAGTTGGTGAAGGACCTGCGCACCGGCGTCGAAAGCACCAGCCCGTCAAGCGTGCTCGACGGCGATCTCGATGAGTTCATGGAGGCTTCGCTGTCACACCGTATCGAGGGCGGCGCCGGGGAGGCGGTGGCGGACCTGGATTAGAGCGATCCGAGAAAAGCAGATGGCGGCTGGCAGGGAGGATATCTTGGCAAATCCGGACAAGGCAGGCGCTCGTACGCTTGCCGGAAAATGTTTCTGCGGCGCAGTTTGCTACGAGGTGGCCGACGAATTCGTCTACGCGGCCAATTGCCATTGCTCCAACTGCCGCCGCACCACGGGCTCCGCCTTCAAGTCCTTCGCCGGCATCGAGCGCGACAAGTTTCGTCTCACCGCGGGCGACGGCAAGTTGCTGATGTACGGCGATGCCAGCGGCCATGACGCGCATTGCGGGCAATGCGGCTCTCTGCTCTATTCATTGGTGCGGGAGGGCGCCTACGTCCATGTCGCCATGGGGACGCTGATGGACGATCCAAGCGTTCGCCCGAATGCACACATCTTCGTCGGTTCCAAGGCGTCATGGTTCACGATTACGGACGACCTGCCGCAATATCGTGAACATGTCACCGGCTGAGGGCCGGAACCTCCGTCAGCAGAATTTCGTTCTTAGGCACCCTGGTCGCAGGCTTGTCGTTTAATTCTCGTTAACCAAGTCGGCGCACCCTTTTCTGCGGCCGATGCTGAAGCCCCGGTGCGATCCGAAGGGCGCGCCCACTTCTTGCGCCGGCCAAGGAATCAGCTCAGCATTTGGGCTGGGGGATAGAAGCATTTATGGCCGGACGCGGCATATCTGCGACTGACGATCCGGCCACTGGGAAGACACGTTCCGGGAACGGGCAAGCGAAAACGCTTGATGCTCGAAAGGAACGCTTCGATGTCTGCTGCCAAGTCAAGATCGGCCCAAGCCGTTCATCCGGCCGGCCGACTCCTGTTTTCCCTGTTCGTCACCGGCGTGGTCGCGGTTCTGACTGCGCCTGCTTTCGCGCACGACGCCAAGCCTACGGCCGCCATGCCACAGGGCTGGAGCTATCCCTTTGCCTGCTGCGCCAACTACGATTGCCGCACTGCCCACACGGGTGAGGTCCTTGAGAAACCCGAAGGGTATGTGATTGCCGGAACCGGTGAAGTTGTTCCCATGACCGACAAGCGGGTAAAGGATAGCCCGGACGGTGAATTCCATTGGTGCGCGCATCAGGCTGGTTTAGATGCCGGCAAGACAATCTGCCTATTCGTGCCGCCGCGTTCCTACTAAAGCATGTCTCCCGAAAGTCGGAACCGGTTTCGGGACAAAGACTTGCGCAAAATCAAAAACCTAAAGCGCAAGGAGCGAATCTGAAATATCGCGACGCGCTTTAGGGCCGACCGCCGAACGGCCAAACCTGCTGGCAGACAGTTGTCAGGACCGCTTCTTTATGTTGCCTTGCCGCTAAAGCAATTCCGCGGCGGTTTCCGCCTGGAATTGCGTGATCCAAGGGGCGGCGGATGACGGAGAGGTGACGCTCATGACCATCAAGGGAAGCTGCCACTGCAAGGCGACGACATTCGAAGTGTCCGAAGCGCCGCGGACAGTCACGCAATGCACATGTTCCTTTTGCTCCAAGCGCGGAGCGCTCTGGGCCTACTACGTCCCATCGCAATTCAAGCTCACCAGCCCGCCTGAGAACGTCTCCTTCTACCGCTGGGGTTCGAAAACCATCAAACACGGTTTCTGCGCCACCTGCGGCTGCGGCACCTTTACCGAAACGCCCGATTGGTCGACTGGTCAGCCCGACTTCGATAACCCGAAGATCAGCGTCAATTCCCGCCTGTTCGACGATTTCGACCTGGACAAGGTCGAAGTGGTGGTGATCGACGGCAAGAACCTCTGGTAGCACGCTTTGCCGTTCCGCTTTTTGCCGCAATTCATGTTACAAGGCATGCGGAAGGGCTGATTTGGCGCGGCTGCAATGGCCGCGATTTGGAGAGGGACCATCTTATGAAGAAGACCGTGCTCGTCGTCGTGGCGACGGCTGTGCTCGTGAGCGCCTGCACCACCACCGACCCGTATACCGGCGACCAGAAGATCTCCAACACGGCGGCCGGCGCCGGCCTTGGCGCCCTGGCAGGTGCCAGCCTCGGTCTGCTGGCCGGCGGCAATGATCGCCGCAACGCACTGATCGGCGCGGGCATCGGCGCGCTTGCCGGCGGCGCGATCGGCGCGACGATGGATCAGAACGAGGCGGAACTGCGCCGTCAGTTGCAGGGCACCGGTGTCAGCGTCACCCGCAGCGGCGATCAGATCATCCTCAACATGCCGTCCGACATCACCTTCAACGTCGACCAGGACGCGGTGAAGCCGGGCTTCTACCCGGTGCTGAACTCGGTGGCGCTGGTGCTGAACAAATTCCGCCAGACCACCGTCGATGTGTTCGGCCACACCGACTCCACCGGCGGCGACGAACACAATTTCGACTTGTCGCAGCGGCGCGCGCTGGCAGTCGCCAACTACCTCTCCGGCCAGGGCGTCGATTCCCGCCGCTTCGCCGTCACCGGCTTCGGCAAGACGCGCCCTGTCGCCTCCAACGCGACGGCCGCCGGCCGCGCGCAGAACCGTCGCGTCGAGATTCAGCTGTCGCCGCTCACCTGAGAAAACCGCTTCCGGCGGATCAACTCCACCAAGCAAAACGGCCTCGGAAGAGGCCGTTTGTGTTTGGCGCGACCGCAAATTAGGTCAAAAGTCTTAGGCCATTAGCTTGTTCTAATTGATACTTTTCCAACACCAGGGAAAAGAATAGCATTGGTGCTATTCCAGAGGGGATGGGGCGAGCGCAACGGGCCGCGCAATTGCATTCTCCGCCTCGGTCTTGCACGGCCAGATCATATCTGGGAGGAATGCATGACAAGAACAGCTCGCCTTGGGCGCTGCGGCGTCCTCGTTTTAACCGGTCTTCTGGGGGCATGGCTTGGCGCCGCTACGGCGCGGGCCGAGGACGCCAACAAGGCCGACCTCGAAGCCCTGAAAAAATCGCTGGCCAAATATGAGGACTACACGGCCGCCCTGCGCGATCTCTATCTGTCGACCGAAGGCTGCGTCTACTACAGCGGCGAAAAGATACCGGGCACGATGGACTATCCGAAAGGCGCGATGGGCGTCCATTTCGTCAACGTCCCGAGCATTGGCAAGCCACTAGACCCGATGAAACCCAACGTCCTGATCTACGAGCCGACGAAGAAGGGGTTGAAACTGGTCGGCGTGGAATGGCTGGTGCCGCTGACGCCGGACGTCAAGGAAGCCCCCAGCCTGTTCGGCCAGAAATTCATGGGGCCGATGGAGGGGCACTACCCGCTGATCCCGAAGGAATTCGTGCACTACGATCTTCACGCCTGGCTGTTCAGCGACAATCCGAACGGCATGTTCAGCCCAACGAACCCGAAAGTGAAATGCAACAAGGCCGAGTTTCCGATGCTGGAGAAACCGACCAAGATGATGCCTGGGCCTATGTAAGGGCAGCAGGGCAGAAAAGCGTTTGGCTGAAGCCTTCAGGCGAAGCAACGGTAGAAGAAACGGCCCTGCTCGGGGCCGTTTTCGTTTCCGCCGACGCTGTGTGTCGAAGGTCAGACCTTGGCGACGATCCGCATGAAGGCCGGCACGTCGTCGCCGAAGCCGACGGTCGCGTCGTCTTCCTCCTGGCGATGGCGGGCAGGGCGGTTGTGATCGCGCTGGGAACGGCCATCGCCGCGTTGCTCGTTGCGGTTGGCGGAACCCTTGCGGTCGTTCTCGGAACGGATCGCGTCCTTGCGGGCGCGGCGCTCCGCGATATCGGCGACCTCGGCGACCGGCTGTTCTTCGCGCGCCGTCTCCGGCGTCTCGTCCTCGCCATGCCTGGCGTGGCGCTCCTTCTTGCGCTCGCCCCGCCCCTTGCGGTCCTCATCCTTGCGGCCAGCGCGGCGCGGGGCGCCGCGGCCACGGCGGGGCGCGTCCTCTCCTTCGCTCTCGGTCACCGTCGACAGGTCGCCGTCATGCCACTCGATCTTGGTGCCGATCAGCTTCTCGATCGCGTCGACATATTTGGTGTCTGAGCGGGTCGCGATGGTGAAGGACTTGCCCGAGCGGCCGGCACGGCCGGTGCGGCCGATGCGATGGACATAGTCCTCGGCATGGATCGGCACGTCATAGTTGAAGACATGGCTGACGTCGGGAATGTCGAGGCCGCGGGCGGCCACGTCCGAGGCAACGAGATAACGCAGCTTGCCGTCGCGGAAATTGGCGAGCATCTGCATGCGCGCGCGCTGGTCCATGTCGCCATGCAGCGCGCCGGCGTCGAAATCATGCTTCAGCAGCGAGCGGAAAAGCTCCGACACCTCGACCTTGCGGTTGCAGAAGATGATGGCGTTCTTCAGCCCGTCGCTCTCAGCCTTCATCAGGTTGCGCAGCGTCTCGCGCTTCTCCCACGGCTTGGAGCCTGACTTCACCAGGCGCTGCGTGATGCTTGTCGCGGTGGAGGCGGCCCTTGAGACCTCGACGCGCACCGGCGCGTGCAGGAATTTTTCGGTGAGCTTGGTGATCTCCGGCGGCATGGTCGCCGAGAAGAACAGCGTCTGGCGCGTGAACGGGATCATCTCGCAGATGCGCTCGATGTCGGGGATGAACCCCATGTCGAGCATGCGGTCGGCTTCGTCGATGACGAGGATCTCGACGCCGTTGAGCAAGAGCTTGCCGCGCTCGCGATGGTCGAGCAGCCGGCCGGGCGTCGCGATCAAGACGTCTGCGCCGCGCTCCAGCTTCTTGTCCTGCTCATCGAATGAGACACCGCCGATCAGGAGCGCGATGTTGAGCTTGTGGTTCTTGCCGTATTTGATGAAGTTCTCTTCGACCTGCGCCGCCAGTTCGCGCGTCGGCTCGAGGATCAGCGTGCGCGGCATGCGGGCCCGCGCCCGGCCCTTTTCCAGCCTGGTCAGCATCGGCAGCACGAAGGAAGCGGTCTTGCCGGTGCCGGTCTGGGCAATGCCCAGCACATCCTTGCCGAGCAGCGCATGCGGGATGGCGCCGGCCTGGATCGGGGTCGGCTTGGTGTAGCCGGCATCGGTGACTGCGGAGAGGACCTTCGGCGACAGGCCGAGGTCTGTGAACGTCAACGCTTCTTGAGCGGTCTGGGCGTCTGAGGACAAGTGATGGCTGTCTTTGGCTGGTTCGGGAAAATCGCAACACGCGTTGCGGCAGGCGCCGCGCGCCTGCAAGATCGCGGTTGCAGATAGGCGCAAGTCCGCGATTTGTCAACAGAAACGGCCGGGAAATCCAGCGATTGTGAAGACGTAACCTTAATCGCGATGCTTAATCGTGGTCTTGTCCCTGCGCCGGCTCAATAGCGGAATTGCTCGGCAAGAATACGCTCGTTCCACGAATGATTGGGGTCGAACAGCAACGTCGCCGTCGCGGTCGGCGATTCCCGGACCGTGACCGAGGCAATCGCCTTGACCTCGGTGTGGTCGGCGGCGGCGTTCACCGGGCGCTTGTCCGACTCCAATATGTCGAAGCGCACGGTCGCCTTGTTGGAGAGAAGCGCGCCGCGCCAGCGCCGGGGCCGGAAGGGACTCACCGGCGTCAGCGCCAGAAGCGGCGCATCGAGCGGCAGGATCGGCCCGTGCGCCGACAGATTGTAGGCGGTGGAGCCTGCCGGCGTCGCTATCATCACGCCATCGCAGTTCAGTTCCTCGATCCGCACCTGCTCGTCGACGGTGATGCGGATTTTCGCCGTCTGATAGGACTGGCGCCAAAGCGCCACTTCGTTGATCGCCAAAGCCGAAACGGATTCTCCGTCATGCGTGACCGCGACCATCTCCAGCGGGCGGATCGTTTCGGACACCGCCCTGGCGATGCGCTCCTCAAGACCGCCGGCGCGATATTCGTTCATCAGGAAGCCGATGGTGCCACGGTTCATGCCGTAGACTTTCTTGCCGGTGCTCATCGTGTCGCGCAGCGTCTGCAGCAGGAATCCGTCGCCGCCGAGCGCAATGACGATCTCGGCATCCGCGACAGGCATCTGCCCATAGCGCGCCGACAAGGTATCCAGCGCCGCGCGGGCGTCGTCGGTGTCGGAAGAGACGAAGGCGAAGCGGCTGGTTTCTTTGCTCATGGCTCCCAGGGGGCGACCGCTTGCATGGCCGCGCCGGCGACGGCGTAGCATGGGCGCAGGCCTCTGCAAAGGGCGGCTG
Source organism: Mesorhizobium shonense (assembly GCF_040545255.1). Classification (NCBI taxonomy): domain Bacteria; kingdom Pseudomonadati; phylum Pseudomonadota; class Alphaproteobacteria; order Hyphomicrobiales; family Phyllobacteriaceae; genus Mesorhizobium; species Mesorhizobium shonense. The sequence continues at coordinate 337,525 of NZ_JBEPLM010000003.1, read as the reverse complement.
CCGTGCCTCGAAGGGAAGGCGCAATCGCGCTTCGTGACAGGCGTGCAACGAATGTGATGACCGGAATGGTTAAGACGAAGCTTAAACACTCGTAAAGCCGGATCGATCATGTTAGCCGGCAGTGGATGGGTTGGCGGGGGCTAGCCAGTCGAGAGACCTGTCTATTGCCGGTGACGCGTCTGATCATAGTCTTCCTGATGATGGGAAGTTTCGCCCTCATGTTCGCCGAACTGGTGCGGCATTCGGAAGAGATGAGTTTGCGGCCGCAGCAGCCCACGGTCTCCCGTTGCGGCGACGCCGCCGGAACGCCCTGTCCGCAAAGGGCGCTTTAAGTCAGCATCGCAATAGCGTCGTTCAGCTGCTCCGCTGCAGGTGGCAGCCGGCCTTGCGCTTGTGCGCCAGATACTCATCGATCAATTGGCGATAGCGCACTTTGCCGAAGCTCGGGAAATGGCCGCCATGCACGACCGAGACGTCGATGTCGCGCATGGCAAGCAGCGTCTCCACATAGTCCTCGATGTCTGAGTGGTAGACGTCGTCGATCAGCGGCCCGTCATAGACGATGTCGCCGGACAAAAGGATGCCCGTCTTCTTCTCAAAGAGCGCGATGCCGCCCGGCGAGTGTCCGGGCGTGTGGATGACCTCGAAGGCACGGTCGCCAAGGTCGACGACGTCTCCATGCTCGAGCAGGTGGCCGGCAGGCGCGGGTAGGATGCGGTAGCGCGCCGTGTCCCAGCCCTCCGGCAAACGATCGAACATCTCCTCATTGGCGTAGCGGTCGGCGACCGTCCATTCGTTGCGCGGGTCGGCAAGGATGTCCGCCTCAGCCGAATGCACGCAGCGGTCCGGGAATTCGTGATGACAGCCGATATGGTCGAAATGCGTGTGGCTGGCGACGCAGACGAGCTTGCGCTCGGCGACCAGCGGTACATGGCGCCTGAGGCTGAAATGGCCAAGCCCGGTATCGAACAGCAGATCACGGTCTCGGCCGCGCACATGCCAGATATTGCAGCGGAAGAACGGTTTTATCCATGGCTCGTGGATCAGCGTGACGTCGTCGCTCATGCGGATGGTCTCGTACCAGTCCGGAGCCTCGATGACCGGAAGCATGCTCATGGCTCAGTCCGCCAGCAGGATGATGTCTTGAGCGTTGCACGAAACGGCGATCGTGTCGCCTGCCTGGACGGTGGCCGATGCCGGAGCCTTGGCGATGAACTGCAGCGCCGGGTCCTGGATCGATGCGGCCAGCACGCGCTTGAAACTGCCCTGGAAGACGACATCGCCGATCTTGGCCATGCCCAGCATGACATCGCCTTTCACTTCGCCAAGGATGAGGTGCTCGGGCCGGATGGCGAGCGCGACGCCTGCGCCGGCGGGTGACCTGCCGGGCAGCGCGATCGGGCCGAGCTCCGTGGTGACCGTGACACGCCCATCCCGGCAATCGCTGGCCTTGCCGGCAAGGATCGTGCTTTCGCCCATGAAGGTGGCGGAGAAGCGCGTCTTCGGCCGCGCATAGACGCGCTCGGGCGAACCTTCGTCCTCGATGCGTCCGTCATTCATCACCACGCAATGGTCTGCCAGCGCCATCGCTTCTTCCTGATCGTGCGTGACATGGACGAAGGCGGTGCCGACGCGCTTCTGGATCGCCTTCAATTCATCCTGCATCTGCCGGCGCAGTTTCAGGTCGAGCGCGCCGAGCGGCTCGTCGAGCAGCAGCACCACCGGCTCGATGACCAGCGCGCGGGCCAGCGCCACGCGCTGTCGCTGGCCGCCGGAGAGCTGATGCGGCTTCTTGTCGAAGGCCGCCGCCAGGCCCACAAGGGCAAGCGCCTCGCGCGATTTCGCCGCGCGCATCGTGCCGTCGACGCCCTGCATGCGCAACCCGAAGCCGACATTGCCGCCGACGCTCATATGCGGGAACAGCGCGTAGTCCTGAAAGACGGTGGTCGTCGGACGCTTGGCCGGCGGCACGGACGTGCAGTCCTCGCCGCGAATAAAGACCTTGCCTTCGCTGGGCGTGACGAAGCCGCCAAGGATCGACAGCAGCGTCGTCTTGCCGGAGCCTGACGGTCCGAGCAGGATCGTGTAGCTGCCGGGCTCGATCGTCAGCGAGACGTTCTTCAGCACCGGGAGCTGGCCGAAGCGATGCGAGACGTTGCGGATGTCGACAAGGGGCGCGCTCATGCCGGCTTTCTCCGCAACAGCGTCAGTTCGAAAAATACCACCAGGACGATAGAGACGGCAAAGACCAGCGAGCCGACGGCATTGGTCTTGGGATTGAGGCCGGAGCGCAAGAGATTCCAGATTTCCACTGGGAGCGTCGTCTCGAAGCGTGTGAGCAGGAAGGAGATGACGAACTCGTCCCACGAAAAGGTCATCGACAGGAAGAAACCGGCGAAGATCGCCGGCGCCATCACCGGCACGGTAATCATCAGCAGCACCTTCCATTCGGCGGCGCCGAGGTCGCGGGCGGCGCGCTCGATGTTGATCTGATGGTCGCCCATCTGGCTGTAGATGATGGCAAAGCAAAGCGGCAGGTTGATCACGACATGGCCGATACCGGCGGCAAGCAGCGACTTCGGCACACCGGCCCAGTTGAACAGCACCAGCAAGCCCATGCCGATGATGAGATAGCTGACCGTGAGCGGCAGCGTGATCAGGCCGCGCAGCAGCGCCGAGCCCGGCAGCACGAAGCGCGCGAACCCCCAGGCGGAGAGGAAGCCGAGCGTGACCGAAGCGAACGAGGAGAGCACCGCCACCAGCAGCGAATTGACCAGCGCCGAGGTGAGCCGCGTGTCGGACAGAACAGCTTGGTACCAGCGCAGCGACGGGCCGGTGAAGGGCGGGATCGGAAAGGAGGTCGCCTGCAGCGAGAACAGCACCAGCACGACCACTGGCAGGAAGATGAAGCCGTAGATCAAGATGGCGTAGAGCCGGGCGGCGAAGCGGACGATGGTGCGCATGGTCAGGCTCGCTCGATCTTCAGCCAGCGCGCGCAGGCGAGGTAAGCGACGGTGACCACCGCCATCAGGATGATCGACAGCGCCGAAGCCAGCGGGAAATCGCCGCGGCGGCCGATCTGCATCATGACGAGCTGCGGCATGACCAGCTCGTTGTTGCCGCCCAGGATCTGCGGCGTGATGTAGTCGCCGATGCAAAGCACGAAGGTGAGGAAGGCGCCGACCATGATGCCGGGCAGGGTGAGCGGCAGCACGACATGCACGAAGGTGCGCACCGGTCCGGCACCGAGGTCGGCGGCGGCCTTGCGGTAGCTCGGGCTGAGCTGCTTGAGGTTGGCGAAGATGGTCAGCGTCAGCAGCATGACGAAGAAGTGCACGAAGCCGGTGACGGTGGCGAAACGCGTGTTGGCGAGCTGCAGCGGCTCGTTAATGAGGCCGGTGCCAGTCAGCGCCCGGTTGACGACGCCGTTTTGTGCCAGCACCAGCAGCCAGGAATAGGAACGCACGACATAAGAGGTCCAGAACGGCAGCACGGCCAGCATCAGCGCCAGCCGCTGCCAGCGCTCCGGCACTTGTTCGGCGAGGATCCAGGCGAAGGGGTAGGCGAGCAGGATGGAGATCACGGTGACGATCGCCGTCACCTCCAGCGAATTCACCATCGCCCGCCAATAGGACGGGTCGGTGAAGAACTGGCTGTAATTGGCGAGCGTCCAGCCGCCGCCTTCATGCGCCGTCAGGCTCGAAAACCCCATGGCGATGAAGGGCAGCACGAAGAAGAGAAGCGTCCATGCCAGCGCCGGCGTGACCAGCGCCCAGGGCAGGGCACGCCCTTTATTTCCCGAAGTGCCCACAGCGAACCCGTTACTGCGCCTGCAGCATTTCGGTCCACATGTCCTGCATCTTCTTGTCGAGATCAGTGTTCGGCGCCGGATAGGCCTGGGCGCGAGCGAGGAAGCCGGGCTGCTCGTCGAAGCGCAGGATCTTCTTCTGCTCGTCGCTCAGCGCCGCCTTGCTGTTCGCGGGCATGCCCCAGTAGCAGGAGGAGGTAGCTAGCCGCGCCTGGCCTTCCGGGCTCATGATGTACTGGATGAACTTCAGCGCCATGTCCTTGTTCTTGGAATCCTTGAACATGGCGAGCGACTGCGACCACAGCACCGCGCCTTCCTTCGGGATCGAGAAGTCGAGCGCCGGGTTTTCCTTGGCGAGCCCCGCTGTGACCCACTCGCCGCCGCCGACCAGGATGTCGACCTCGCCGGTGGCCAAAGCGGTCTGGCTGGCGGTGACTTCGCCGACCAGCTTGGCGTTGGCCTTCATCTTGAGGAGTTCCACCTTGAGGGCGGGCAGGTCGGCCTCGGTGAGATCGGCGGTCTTCTTGCCGATGGCCAAAGCCGCCATGCCGATCACCGGCAGGTAATAGTCGTATATCGCGACCTTACCCTTGTATTTTTCGCTGGCGAGCGATGCCAGCGACTGCATGTCGGCCGGATCGACCTTGGTCTTGTTGAAGCCGATGGTGTTGTAGCCGAACTTTTCGGTGATGCCGTAGCGCTTGCCGTCGACGATGGTGGACTTGTCTATCTTCACTTCCGGGAAGAGGTCGCCGACAGGCAGCTTGTCCTCCGGCAGCGGCTCGAACAGGCCCTTTTCGACGCCGCGCGGCACGTCGATGGAATCGATCACCATCACGTCCCAGTCGCCGGGCTGCGATTGCTCGACGATTGCCAGGCCGGCGCCGGTGCCCTCGAACTCCTTGACGTTGACCTTGACGTTGTTGGCCTCCTCGAAGGGCTGCAGCAGCGCCGGATCGGCATGGTCGCACCAGATCAGCGCGTTGAGGTCGGCAGCCTGAGCGCTGCCGGCGGCCACGAGCAGCGCCGCGGCCGCGCATGCTGCGGCGAGGCGGGACTTCAGGGTGGAAAGCGGATTCCGGGCGTTGACGGTCATCGAGTGTTCTCCCTGCCTTGCTGGCTTGTTGGAGAAAACTTGAACCAATTCTAAAATTGAGTCAATTATGATTTTCTGGCAAAGAGGCGGATATGAGCGGATTGCGCGAAAGACAGAAGGCGGACCGGCACCGCCGCATCATCGATGCGGCGACGGCGCTGTTCCGCGACGCCGGCTATGAGGGCGCCAAGATCGAGGCCATCGCCGCACAGGCTGAGGTCTCGATCGGCACGATCTACAATTACTACCAGAACAAGGGCGACATCCTCGGCGCCATCGTTTCCATGGAAGTCAACGAGGTGCTGAATGCCGGGCGAGGGGTGGTCGCCGATCCGCCGGCCAATGTCGGCGATGCGCTGGATACGCTGATCGGCATCTATATCGAGCATTCGCTCAATTATCTGAGCAAGGAAATGTGGCGCCAGGCGATGGCGATCTCGACGCAGTTGCCCGACAGCCCGTTCGGCCAGGCCTACACGGCGCTCGACCGCGCGCTGACCGAACAGATCCGCGCCCTCATCGCCCGCCTGCAGGAGATCGACCTTGTGCGCGCCGACATCGACGGCCCGGCGGTGGGCGAGCTGATCTTCAACAACATGAACATGATGTTCATCGAGTTCGTGAAGCGCGACGAGGCGAAGATACCGGACCTGCGCGCCGCGATAAGACGGCAGAACCGGGTGCTGGTGGCGGCGATCGGGGTGTGACGACGCCAGGAGCGAGCACAAGAGCCGGCTTTCGGGAAAGCGCTGCCGGCCGCGCCTCTAACGGTTGATCAGCCATAGGATGGTCGAGACCACGACGCTGATCAGTATTCCCGTGGTGATCGGAACGTAGAGCCTGAAATTCTCGCGCTCGATCACGATATCACCAGGCAACCTGCCGAGGCCGATGCGGCTCACCCAGGGCCACAGCAGGCCTATGGCTACTATGCAGAGACCAACGACGATCAGTGTGCGCGACATGGCGGCATCCTGCCGGGAAGAGCTTCCTGGCAAAAATATAGTGACGACGGGTCTTGCAGGCAGGGCCAGGGTTCGAAGCCCGCTTCCGGCTTTTCGGTTATCTGGGCCACTCTCGCCACTTAGGCCGCGAAAGGCGCTTTTCCGCAAAACACGGCTGCTCTGGCGGCCGAACCTTTGGCATTTATCGGGAACAAGGGACTGGCGATGCCGGTTAATTGGATATGCCAACCAAGGTCAAAGAGATCCAGCGGAAGCCCGACCCGAAGAAGCCTCCTGTCCGTCGTCCCGACGAGGAAGCGTCGCCAGAGCCTGGGCACGCCGATCCGCCCCCACGAGACTGTCGGGAGGCACCGGTACCAAATCCCAACGGCGATACGAAATCCTAGACGGCGACATGTTGCCCAATGATGATGCCAACCATGCCGGAGGGGCCCAAATCTTTGACGAGATAGCGCTCTTCGAAGCATCGCCACGAACGCCGAGTGAGGGGTGGTCGCCAGCCCGCCGGCATGAACATGTGTTCATCGAACTCGTGAAGCGCGACGAGGGAAGATACCTGAGCTGCGCGCGGCGTTACGGCGGCGGAACCGGATTTTGGTGACGGCGATCGGGGTGAGAGGGTGTCTGGAGAGGGCGGGAGAAAATAGTCGTTTAATCGACTAACAAGGCGGTGCCGGCCACTTGCCTCTTGAGTTGAGATTGAAATCTGATACAACTTTTGAGAGCATATGGGAGGGAGTAAATGGGGGCGTTTTCTATTTGGCATTGGGCGATAGTGCTGCTGATTATCGGCGTGCCTGTTTTCTTTGCCGTTCGCTCGGCGACCAAGCCGTCACAGAATCCGGACAGTCTGGTTGGGTTTGGCGGTTGGCTTATGCTGCTAGCAATCGGTCAGGCTTTGTCACCGTTCCGCACGCTGGGCGAGCTGTTCTCCTCGAGTGAGGGTTACCGGCAACTTATGCCGTTGCCCAATGGCCCTTTGGCCGTCTGTGGCGAAATCGTGCTGTTGCTGGCGTTTGCGTTGCTTCAGGTGGTTGTTCTCTTCGCAATGCTGCGGCGCAGTCCCAGCTTCAAGAGGCTATTCCTTTATCAGTGGATCGCAATTCCGGTCGTGTTCATCCTCGACGCCGTTTGGACGTCCACAGTTCTCGGCGTTCCAATGAGCCAAGTCCTTGCCAGAGATGCGCTGGTCGCGCCCATCGCGTCGTTTGTCGTGACCGGAATTTGGGTCGCCTATGTCTACAAGTCCGTCAGGGTGCGGAACACCTTCGGCGGACTGGCGGTCGGTCAGGTTACTGCTGCCTAGAGCCGGATGATTTCAGGTCGAGTCGACCTGAAATCTGAATCCGGCTCTAAATCAATGAGATAGAGCATGATGTTGTCCGAAAACCGCTCCACACTTTTCGGCATCATGCTCTAGTAGTGGGCTGCTCTAGCTGTTTGCAGGTAGCTTGTGCCGCTCTGCACGCTGAAATTGGATCGCCCTCAAATATCGGACGGATTCACCACCTTCGTGTCGTGATGCCTACCTCTATTGGAGCAGCCGAGGAGACGATCTGACGTTCGCGTCGGGAGCTACAATGCCGCTCCGGCATTCGCGATCACCCGAGAGGGAGGAGATTATGAAATACCTTGTAAATTGGAACGAGCGGCCACAGGGCTCGGCGATTGAATACGAGAACGTCCAAAAGCGCATCCTGAAAATCTTCCAGCACTGGGAGATACCCAGCGAAGTCAAGGTGCATGCCTTCGTGGTGCGCGTGGGCGAATGGGGTGGTAGCATGCTCTGCGAGGCAGATGACCCGCTCGTAGTCCACAAAACGTGTTCGACCTTCCCGGCGCTCCAATTCGACGTCCATCAAGTCATCGACATTCAGGACGCGGTCCGCGTCGAGATGGAAGCTATCAAATGGCGGGATGAACTTCCCTCGTGAGCGGCCGCCGGCAAGGCGGCGCATTCGCTGCGTATACTGCCGCTTACCCACCAGGAAACCCCGAAGAGTGAGGCGCGGACGCGCTTTCGTCTGTCGACTTTCTGGTGGCCCGCCATCCGAAGCTCGAAGAGCGAAGGATGGTGCCCCCGGCAGGGATCGAACCCGCGACCTTCGGTTTACAAAACCGCTGCTCTACCAGCTGAGCTACAAGGGCACGGCGCTCCGGTAGCACATTCCGTGCGCCAGTAAAGACAAAACTCCGTTTTGGGTTGCTAATAGATCGCTGGCTTAGCCGGCATGGTGAAATGCGGCGCGTCGCCTCCTACATCTCTGTCAGGTGCAATTGCTCCGTACGGGGTGTCGCATGATCAGATTCGTCATCATCCTGCCGCTCGTCGTCGTGACCTGGCTTCTGCTGGTGAAGGCCGTCAGCGATCTGAAGAAGGCCAACATCGACTGGACGGGCGTTGCCACCATCGCCGGCTTCATCGCGCTCGCTTTCTGGCTGCGCCACATCACGGGGATGGGATGAAAGAGAGCGAATAGGGAATAGCGAATAGCGCATGCCGCCCTTTCCCTACTCGCTATTCGCTACTCCCCATTTGCTCAATTCCTCGAACCTTTTGCCGCTTCGCCGCGACTGATCTCCAGAGGCGAATGGTCGCCTCGATCAAGGATCCAGGAGATCATCATGTTGAGGCGTATGCTTACGTCCGGCCTCGTCGCTGTCTTCGTCGCCACCGGCGCGCTCGCCGCCACGGTCGAGACGTCCTCGGCTCACGGCAATCATCACCACCATCATCACGACAATCATCACAAGAAGCCTTGGTGGTGGTGGCACCACAACCATCACCACCATCACCACGGCAAGGTGATCATCTTCCTTTGACGAGAAGACCTTTTGCCTTCGGAGGGCGGCCATCGGGCCGCCCTTTTCGTTCGATCCTTGGCTGTCTGAGCCGAAACAGGGGCGCTATCCGCTAGGTGCCTATCCGAACGGGCTATTTCTTCGGCCTTGCGAAAAAATCGAAAAAATCTTCGAACCTTTTTCCTGGGTCGAACGACAGATGATCAAGAGGCGGATGGATCGCCTCGGTCAACGGAACCAAGGAGATCATCATGTTCAAGCGCACGCTCGTTTCGACCCTCATCGCAACCACCGTCGCCGCCGGCACCCTGGCGGGCACCGTCCAGCCTTCGGCCGCCCACGGCCATCATCACCGCCGCGAGCTCGGCATCGGCATCGCCGCCGGCGTCGGCGGCTTCGTCCTGGGCAGCCTGCTCGCCCAGCAGCAGCAGCCGCGCACGGTCTACGTCGAGGACGGCTACGACGGTTCATGGCACGTTCGCCGCTGCCTCGCCCGCTACGCCAGCTACGATCCGGGCTCGGACACCTATATCGGCTACGACGGCTATCCGCACTATTGCCGCCTCTGAGAGGAGCCGGAACAACGAAGGGAAGAGGGGCTGCACGCAGCCCCTTTTTCATCTTGAAACAAGTGTTTAGAGTTAAGTCTTCGGGCCAGGGTCGAGGATCGGCAATCCGGCCGTGCGGCAGGCTGCGCCGACGACAAGCCTGCCATTCGGCGACCCGTCGCCCATAGCGACGAGTTCGAAGCTGCTTCCGGCATCCGGGAAAATCTTGGCGATGAAAGGTTCGTCGCCACCATAGGCGCCTGAAGCGTTCCTGGCGTTGACAGTACCGCAGACCACGATCTCCTGGTGGCCGTTCAGCGCCCGCTCGCCGGCAAGCATCGTCCCGAATTTGGAGAAGGCAGGATCATGCAAGCGCTGGTGGATGCCGGTGGTGATGATCTCCTCCAGGGCCAGCGAAATCGGAATAGGATCGACGCGCTGACCGCCGGCATCGGGCTGAGGTGCCGCCGCCACGCATCCGCAAAGTGAGGCGGCGAGCAAAAGCTGAACCGTTTTCCGCATCGATGCCCTTTCGCACGCATTCTAATACCGCGGCAAGACGGGCAAGGCTCAGCCGCTGCGCCCAGCTTGGCTGTGGTTTGGTCGGCCTTTGCCAAGCAGCCAATGGTGTACAGCGATTTTGCGAGCGTTTAATCTGGCTTTGACGCCAATCGAGGGGAGGGTGGCTTGGACGAGAAGGATCCGAAGGAAGACCTGATCGAGCCGGTTTTTCGCAACGGCACGGTCACCACTGTCGGTATCCTGCTGGCCTTCTCGCTGGGCTTCATCACGCATTGGGCGGCGAACCCGATCCCCTGGCAAACCTACCATCTGCTTGCCGTGGTGCCGATCCTCGTCGGCATCGCCCTGCAAATGCGGGCGCTGGCCATGCTGCTCGACACAAGATCGCTGCAGCGGCCGATCTATGCGCGTGCCAACCGGATCTTCATTGCCGGCCTGGTCTGCACCGCCTGCGGCGTTGGGCTGGCGATCCTGCTCGATTTCTTCGACATAGCGGCCAAAAGCGCCCTGCCGGGCGCGTCCTGATCAACCCGTCACACCGCCGATCATCTTTGTCACTTCCGCCGCGGCCTCGCGAACCAGCGGGCCGATCTCGGCAAGACGTTCGGGCGTCACCCGAACGGTCGGGCCGGACACCGAAACGCCGCCGATCGGTTCGCCGAACTCGTTGAAGATGGCCGCGGCCACGCAGCGCATGCCGGGATGGCGTTCCTCGTCGTCGACCGACCAGCCGCGATGCTTGATGGTCGCGAGATCGTGGGCGAGGGCGGAAATATCGGACAGCGTCTTGTCGGTGTAGCGCTGCAGGCCTGCCTTGCGCAGGATGGCGGCCACCCGCTCGGGCTCGAGATGCGCCAGCACCGCTTTCCCGATGCCGGAAGCATGGAATGAACTGCGCGTACCCGGCCGGAAGAAGGCCCGGATCGCCTGGTGCGTCTCGACCTGGCTGACGAACACGACGCAATCGTCCTCGGCGACGCCGAGATTGGCGGTTTCGCCGGTCTTCTCCATCAATTCCTGCATGACGATGCGGGCGCGGTCGACCAGTTTTCTGCGGCGCAGGAAGGCCGCGCCCATGCGGTAGGTCTCGACGCCGATGGACCAGAGTTGGTCGGTCGTATCGAATTCGACCATGCCGTGGTTCTCCAGCGTCGTCAGCATGCGGTAGGCGGTGGAGGCCGCAATGCCGCTGCGCGCTGCGATCTCGCTCAAGGACAGGCCGCTCGCCTCGGCGACGATCGCCAGGATGCGCAGCGCCCGGTCGAGCGACTGCACCGAGGCCGCTTCCGACGGACCGTTGAAGGCGCGCGGCCGCCCGCGCTGGCGTTTCTCCGTGGTTTCCATGCGCGTACTCTGGCCGATTTCCCGCCAAGCGCAATGAAAAAGTTTTCCACTGATTTCCCAACGCGATTTTCTGGAAAACGAAAAGAGAAGCGGAATCAGTGGATAAGAATGGTTTTCTGGAAATGAAAAAATATTCTGAAAAAATTGAAAAATCTGGAGCGCACTGGCATTCTCAAGCCAACCAACGACGTGGAGGCTGGACATGGCCAGGATGCGCGCTGTCGACGCAGCGGTTCTCGTTCTCGAAAAAGAAGGCATCACCAACGCCTTCGGCGTGCCGGGCGCGGCGATCAACCCGCTTTACTCGGCGCTGAAGGCGAGGGGCACCATCCGCCATGTGCTTGCGCGCCATGTCGAGGGCGCCTCGCACATGGCGGAAGGTTTTACGCGGGCCAAGGCCGGCAATATCGGGCTGTGCATCGGCACATCCGGTCCGGCCGGCACCGACATGATCACCGGGCTCTATTCGGCCTCGGCGGATTCCATTCCGATCTTGTGCATAACTGGCCAAGCTCCCCGCGCGCGCCTCAACAAGGAGGATTTCCAGGCCGTCGACATCGCCGCGATCGCAGCACCCGTCGCCAAGTGGGCGGTCACCGTCATGGAGCCCTATCTGGTGCCGATGGCGCTGCAGAAGGCGTTTCATCTGATGCGCTCCTCGCGGCCGGGCCCAGTGCTGATCGACCTGCCGCTCGACGTTCAGTTCGCCGAGATCGAGTTCGACATCGATGCCTATGAGCCGCTCGCTCCATTCAAGCCGGCGATGACGCGCGCCCAAGCCGAGAAGGCGCTTTCGATGCTGAATGAGGCGGAAAAGCCGCTGATCGTCGCCGGCGGCGGCATCATCAACGCCGATGCTTCCGATTTGCTGGTCGAGTTCGCCGAAGTCACCGGCGTGCCGGTCATCCCGACGCTGATGGGCTGGGGCGCGATCCCCGACGACCACCGGCTGATGGCCGGCATGTGCGGCCTGCAAACCTCGCATCGCTACGGCAATGCGACGATGCTGGCTGCCGATTTCGTCTTCGGCATCGGCAACCGCTGGGCTAACCGGCACACCGGCTCGGTCGACGTCTACACCAAGGGGAAAAAATTCATCCATGTCGACATCGAGCCCACGCAGATCGGCCGCGTCTTCGCGCCTGACTTCGGCGTCGTCTCGGATGCGGGCGCTGCGCTGAAGATCCTGCTCGACGTCGCTACAGAATGGCGCACAGCCGGCAAGCTGCGCGACTGGTCGGATTGGGCGAAGGAATGCCAGCAGCGCAAGAAAACAATGAAGCGCAAGACGCATTTCGAGCAGGTGCCGTTGAAGCCGCAGCGCGTCTATGAGGAGATGAACAAGGCTTTCGCCCGAGACACCACCTATGTCACTACGATCGGACTGTCGCAGATCGCCGGCGCGCAGTTCCTGCATGTCTACAAGCCGCGCAACTGGATCAATTGCGGCCAGGCCGGGCCACTCGGCTGGACGCTGCCGGCAGCCCTTGGCGTGCGCGCCGCCGATCCGGATCGGGATATCGTGGCGCTCTCCGGCGACTACGACTTCCAGTTCATGATCGAGGAACTGGCGGTCGGCGCCCAGCATAAGCTGCCCTATATCCACGTCGTCGTGAACAACGCCTATCTCGGCCTGATCCGCCAGGCGCAGCGCGGCTTCTCGATGGACTACGAGGTCAGCCTCGCCTTCGAGAACGTCAACCGCGCCGATGATCCCGAGGCAGGCTATGGTGTCGACCATGTCGCGGTCGCCGAGGCGATGGGCTGCAAGGCGGTGAGGGTGAGGAAGCCCGAAGAGTTCGCCGGCGCCTTCAAGGAAGCGCAGCGGCTGATGAAGGAGTACCAGGTTCCGGTGGTTCTCGAATTCATCCTCGAGCGCGTCACCAACATTTCCATGGGTGCCGAAATCGACAAGATCACGGAATTCGAGGAGCTTGCCGAAAGCCATGAGGATGCGCCGACAGCGATCGTGATGCTCGATTAAGGTCCGGCGCAGAGAAGGAGAAAAGAATGCCGCGTTTTTCAGCCAATCTTTCGATGCTCTTCGGCGAGCACGAGTTCCTCGACCGCTTCGATGCCGCCGCCCGCGCCGGCTTCAAGGGCGTCGAATATATCGGCCCTTACGACCATGCGCCGGATGTCGTAGCCGCGCGACTGAAGAAGAACGGCCTGACCCAGGTTCTCTTCAATCTGCCGGCGGGCAACTGGGCGAAGGGCGAGCGCGGCATCGCCGCGCTGCCCGACCGGGTGCCGGAATTTCGCCAGGGTGTCGCCAAGGCGATCACTTATGCCCACGCGCTGGGCTGCGAGCGGATCAACTGCCTTGCCGGGATCGCGCCGCAGGGCGCGGATCGAACCGTGTTGGAAAACGTCTTTGCCGAGAACCTTGCCTTCGCAGCCGAGAAGCTGGAGCAGGCCGGCATCAGGCTGTTGATCGAGCCGATCAACACCCGCGACATTCCGGGCTTCTTCCTGAACCATACCGACCATGCGCTGGCGCTGATCGACCGCATCGGTTCGAAGAACCTGTTCCTGCAATACGACATCTATCACATGCAGATCATGGAGGGGGATCTCGCCCGTACCATCGAGGCAAACCTCGGCCGCATCGCGCATATCCAGCTTGCGGACAATCCCGGTCGTAACGAGCCGGGGACGGGCGAGATCAACTATCCCTTCCTCTACGAGCACATCGACCGGCTCGGCTATTCAGGCTGGATCGGCGCCGAATACAAGCCGAAGGCCGGCACCGAGGCCGGACTTGGCTGGTTCCGGCAGTTCGCAGGGCAGGGGAGCGCCGCGGCTTAGGCGGATTTCCAACCACGGCCGGCGCTGCCCCTCACCCTTACCCTCTCCCCGTGAAGGACGGGGAGAGGGGATCGCCAGCGTTGCGGTCGTCCCCTTCTCCCCGTCACCATACGGGGGAGAAGGTGCCGGCAGGCGGATGAAGGGCGGCGCCGACCTTCGATACATTTGAAGAAAGACGTTCAGGAGCAAAATCATGGAAACCATAGGCTTCATCGGACTGGGCATCATGGGCGCGCCGATGGCGGGGCACCTGCTCAATGCCGGCCATCCGGTCGTCGCCAGCGACCATCGCTCGAAGCCGCCGGCCGATCTCGTCGCCAAAGGGCTGAAGACCGTGACCGGCAATGATGCCGTGGCCAAGGCTGCCGACATCATCATCACCATGGTTCCGGATACGCCGCAGGTGGCCGACGTGCTGTTCGGCGAGAATGGCGTCGCTTCGGGCCTGTCGAAGGGCAAGCTCGTCATCGACATGAGCTCGATCTCGCCGATCGAGACCAAGGAATTCGCGAAGAAGGTCAACAAGCTCGGCTGCGACTATCTCGACGCTCCGGTGTCGGGCGGCGAAGTCGGCGCCAAGGCGGCCTCGCTTACCATCATGGTCGGGGGCGAGGAAAAGCCCTTCGAGCGCGCCAGGCCGGTGTTCGAGAAGATGGGCAAGAACATCACTTTGGTCGGGCCGAACGGCGTCGGCCAGACCACCAAGGTCGCGAACCAGATCGTCGTCGCGCTGACTATCGAAGCCGTCGGCGAAGCGCTCGTCTTCGCCTCGAAGGCCGGCGCCGATCCGGCCAAGGTCAGGCAGGCGCTGATGGGCGGGCTCGCCGCCTCGCGCATTCTCGAAGTGCATGGCGAGCGCATGATCAAGCGCACCTTCGAGCCCGGCTTCCGCATCGAGCTGCACCAGAAGGACCTCAACCTGGCGTTGGAAGGCGCAAAGACGCTCGGCGTTTCGCTGCCCAACACCTCGACCACGCAGCAGCTGTTCAACTCCTGCGCCGCCAATGGCGGCGCCAAGGAAGATCATTCAGCGCTGGTCAGGGCGCTGGAGCGGATGGCGGGCCACGAAGTGGCGTAGTAGCGAATAGCGAATAGGGAGTAGCGAATAGAGGATTGAAGGCCCAAAGTCATCGTGTTCAGAATATTCGCTATTCGCTATTCGCTATTCGCTATTCGCTATTCGCTATTCGCTATTCGCTATTCGCTATTCGCCAGGAATTTCCTCGCCGCATAAAGGCTCACCGCCGCCGCGTTCGACACGTTGAGCGAGCGGATGGCGCCGGGCATGTCGAGACGGGCGAGCGCGGCCACGGTCTCGCGCGTCTTCTGGCGTAAGCCTTTGCCTTCGGCACCCAGCACCAGGGCGATCTTGTCGCCGGCGAATGTTTTCTCCAACTCCGCCGGCCCGTCGGAATCGAGCCCAATCGTCTGGAAGCCGGCCTCGTGCAATTGGCCGAGCGCATCGGCTAGGTTCTTCACCTCGATCTGGTCGATATGCTCGAGCGCGCCGGAGGCGGATTTCGCCAGTACGCCCGATTCCTGCGGGCTGTGGCGCGCCGTGGTGATCAGCGCGCCGGCGCCGAAGGCAACAGCCGAGCGCAGGATCGCGCCGACATTGTGCGGATCGGTCACCTGGTCGAGCACAAGAACAAGCCTGGTGTCGCCGAGCGCGTCGAGGCGCTTAGGCTTGAGCGGCTCGGCCTCGATCAGCACGCCCTGATGCACGGCGTCTGAGCCGGTGATCCTGTCGATGTCCTTCGGCTCGACCAGCTCGGTCTTGAAGGGCAGGGCGGAGAGATCGCCGATCGCCAAGCGCTCGGCGGCGTTTCGCGTCACCAGCATTTTCTTGATCTTGCGCCGCCGATTGTCGAGCGCCGCCCGCACCGTGTGCAGGCCATAGAGCCGCACCAACCCCTCGGCGGGAGCTTCGCCCGGCGGCACCGGCTGGCGCGGCCTAAATGCCGCCGCGCCGCCGGCCTTCTGGTCGCGATGCGCACGCCTGAGTTTGGCGTAGTGGGTATCCTTTGGCGTACCCGGCTTGTTGCTTTTGTTGTCGCTCATGCGGCTTCTATAGCCGTCCCGTCCGGCTAAGGATATGGCCTGCGGCGGTGAATGCCGAACATCCTCGAAAAACCCTGGCCACGCCGGTTGACACCCACCGGCCTTGCCGCCATAAGGCGCTTCGCTGATTTCGGAGAAGATCCTTACTCGGGCTCCGGATCGGCATGAATGCCTCGTTGCATGGCTCCGGCGGCAGACTGGAGAGGTGCCCGAGTGGTTAAAGGGGACGGACTGTAAATCCGTTGGCTTAGCCTACGTTGGTTCGAATCCAACCCTCTCCACCACTGCCGGCCCGGAAGCCCTGAAACGAAAAGTCTCGGACCGAAAGTGCATGGCGCTTTTCGGGTGAATCCGGTACTTCAGTGTAAGGCGCGGGTATAGCTCAGTGGTAGAGCAGCAGCCTTCCAAGCTGAATATGCGGGTTCGATTCCCGCTACCCGCTCCAGATTTCAGTCAGCATCGCTGATCGCACGAAAATGCCACGCGCCGTAGCGCGCAGCGCATTCGCTTGCGGTCGCCCGAGGCGAAGGCGAGTCCATGCCGGATCGCAGCCGCTGGCGTCGAGCAATGTCTTCGTCGAGGTTGCTCTCCTGGCGCCAGCCCGGCAAAGGGAAGGCCGACCGCCCCAGGAGAGGTCGGGTCACGGCTTCGGGCGGTAGCGCAGGTGGGTGACGTACGGCGACTGGACCGCCCCCAACTGCTCCAGCTCGATATGTTTTACGCCGAGGTGCTCGAAAAGGCGCGTGCCGGAACCGAGCACCACGGGCGCGATCTGCACCCGGATCTCGTCGACGAGCCCGGCCTTGAGGAAGTGCTGGGACACCTCGGCGCCCATCAGCCGCACCACTGTGTCCCCGGCCGCGGCGACGGCCTGCGCGTAAGCGTCCTTCACGTCGGTGACGAAGGTGAACGTGCCACTCTTCTCGACCCGCGGCTCCAGCGGGGCGTGAGTGAGCACGAAGCACGGGGTCGCGAATGGCGTGTCGTTCCACACCCCGTAGCCGACGTCGAAAGTGCGCCGGCCCAGCACCACCGCGCCCGTCGCCTCGTGGCTGTCGCTCTCGGCTTTGGCATCGACCGGGCTGGACGAGCTGTTAGACAGCCACTCGTGCAGCCGCAGGCCGCCCTCACCCATTGGGTGCGCGACGCTGACATTGGGGCCGGCCATGAAACCGTCCAGCGATATGGTGGCGTCAATGAGCACTTGTGTCATCGGCTATCTTCATCGCAGGGCCGACGCGCTCCAGCGCGTCCGAAGGGAACTAGCTAGCTATGGTCGCGGTAATCCTGAAATTCGCCATGTCGTGAATTTTGGGATTTCTGCGACATTCGCTGATCTGCACTGGCCGGAGGAAATCTAGTCTACCACCGCGCCGCCGGTGAGATTGATGACGGCCCCGGTCATTGACGCCGCATGCGGTGAGGCAGCGAATACGGCGGCATTCGCCACCTGATCAAGCGTGGGAAGCTGCCTTAGCATCGTTCCCGCCGCTACTCCCTCCATCATCTCCTCGAGGCTGATGCCTGCGCTTCGGGCGACAGGCTCGAACACATCGCGGGAGTGAGAGCCCATGGCCGCAGCCTCTGGAATTGCGTGCGACCTTATGCACACGACCCGGACACCGGCCGGAGCGAGTTCTGCGGCCAGCAGCCGTGTCATGCCCTCCGTGGCGGCACAGGAAACTCCGTAGCCGAGAAATCCTGTGCCGGGCATTCGAGCGCCCGGTGTCGATGGCATCATGATAACGCCCGAGCCCCGAGACGCCATGTGCGGCGTCACGGCTCGGGCAGTGATGAAGTATGCCGTCGCGTAGGCCGTGATCGGATGAAGGAAGTCTGCTGCCGACAAATCTTTGAGAAGGATGCCCTGCACATGATTTATGCCAAGTCCATTGAACGCGATGTCAATCCCGCCCGCCTTGGCAGCAACCCGCGCTGAATGCAGTGCGACCTCCTTCTCGTTGAGGGCGTCGATGACAGAAACCTCGGCGCGACCGCCTACGCTACGAATGTCATCTGCGACCGCATCCAGCTTTTCCTTTGTTCGGCCAGCGAGGAAAAGTTCGGCTCCTTCTTTCGCAAAAGCGCGTGCAACTGCCCCGCCTATCGCGCCGCCGCCGCCGTAGACGATCGCCACCTTGTTTTGCAGCATCATTGTTCACCTCGAAAACCGATTGCATTTCGCAATTGGTTTCCTGTACCGTCAGTGATACGAAAATGCAATCGGTTTTCGAGGTGAAGAGGGAATGAGCATTCCCCTTTTGGTCCCTGCCGCCTACCTGTTGAAGGCCGAAGCGACCTGATGGTTCTGCGGGATCTGGCCGTTCGGCGTCAGCTTGTCGACGATGCCGGGCAGCGCCGCGGACAATTGCTGCAGCAGCTCCTGTTCGTTCAAACCCGTCCGCTGCGCGATCTCGCGGATGACCTGCGGGCCGATCGCTGCGCCAAGGTCGTTGGCGTTGATCGGCTGGTTCTGGCCGGTGCCGACCCAGGAATCGGCTACGCCGCCATGCCCGGCATCCTTGAGCTTGTCGAGCAGTCCTCCCAGTCCGCCGAGCAGGCCGCCATCGGCGGAGGTTCCGGCTCCGGCGGGAGTCGGTACCGGGGCTTGAGGTTCGGCCGGCTGTTCCTCGCTCCTGCCGCTCAGCATTTTGCCGACCAGCAGCGCACCGAGAGCGATCATCAGCGGTTTGGTGATGTTGCCGCCGGGGACGGCGTTGTCAAAAAGGCCCATCGAGGATCTCCTATCAAGTCCGCCCCGGCGCCAGAATGGCGCAACCGGGGGGAATTTCAAGCTGTATTGAGCTTTTGACAATCATATGAAAATGATTGGCATGGCGGGGATTGGAGGGAAAAAATGGGCATCATCAGCTGGATCATTCTCGGCGTCGTCGCCGGCTTCATCGGCAGCAAGATCGTCAACAAGACCGGCCAGGGCATGATAATGGACATTGTGCTCGGCATCGTCGGCGCCATCGTCGGCGGGGTGATCTTCAGCGCCTTCGGCGCATCGGGCGTCACCGGCCTCAACATCTGGAGCCTGATCGTCGCCGTCATCGGCTCGGTCGTCGTGCTGTGGGCCTATCACCAGTTCTCCGGCAAGCGCACGCTGTAGGCGGATAGGCTCACAGCCCTTCCGGCTGCGGGCGATCGTCATGTTTTGGCCCGGTCGCGGCGCGCGATCGTATGGCGGCGCATTGGCCAGTGATCCCTGCCCGGCGCCCGCTGGAAGCCGGTAGAGCGGCAGGCTCCACGGACAGGGCAGTCTCAGGCGACCACCGCGAGACGCCGCCGTCTTTCGTCTAGCGATACGATGGCCAGGCCGCTGCCGATGACCAGCAGGATGCCGCAGACGGCAAGCGCATTCGGGAATTGGCCGAACACCAGCAAGCCGGAAATCACCGCCCAGACGGTGAAGCAGTAGTAGAAGGGCGCCACCGCGCTTGTCGGTCCGACGCGATAGGCCATGAAGATGAAGAAATGGCCGAAGATCAGGAACAGACCGGCGCCGGCTATGAGCACCAGGTGGCGACCCTCCGGCACCACCCACTGCTCGGAAACGACATGCGCGATCCCTGAGCCGATCAGCACCACCAGGACAGCAGAGATGGCGACGATCATGCCGGGCACCTCGGCGCCCACCTTGCGCCCGGCGAGGTCGCGCGCCGCGGCCATGGCCGCGTTGCCGAGCGCCAGCAAGGCATAGATGGAAATACCTTGCATCGTCGGCTGCGCCACCATGACGGCGCCGACAAAGCCGAGGCCGATCAGCGCCATGCGTGCGGCGCCGATCTTCTCGCCGAACAGGATCGAGGATCCGACCAGCACGATAAGCGGTGTGATCTGCCCCAGCGCCGTCGAATCGGCGATCTGCATGTTGGCCAAGGCAACGACGTAGCAAAGGATCGCGGCCAGTTCGCAAACGTTCCGGCGCAGCACCTTGCGCTCGAATAGCAGCGGGATCTGCCTGCCGTAGCCCAGCATGAAAAGCAGCGGCATGCCCCACAGCGTCGCGGCCGCGCCGCGCAGCAGAAGCACCTCATAAGGCGGCAGTCCTGCGGTCGCGAGCTTCATCATCGTGTCGTTGACGAGGTAGGACCCCGTCGAGACGATCATGAACAGCGGACCGTGGATATTTGCCGGAATGAACTGCATTTGCCGAAGAAATCAGAGGCGCGTCGCCGCGGCAATGGGCCAGTTCCGGTCGATCTTGCTGCTATCCGCGGAAAGCTGTTGATGAGGAGCCGAGGCGTTGAACCACGCCCATTTGAATTCGTCTGCGGCAATCCTATATCCGCGCCATATCCTGAAATCGGATCATAGGTTCGGGTCGAGCGCCAGAACGCTCAGCCACAAGGCACTTGTGTTTTTCGGCCGTTGTCGCTAATCGCCCCGCATTCGACTGAACTGAAGGTCAAAGGCCGCCCAAGGAAAGAGACTATGGCAAAAGGTAAATTCGAGCGCACCAAGCCGCATGTGAACATTGGCACGATCGGTCACGTCGATCATGGCAAGACGTCGCTGACGGCGGCGATCACGAAGTATTTTGGCGAATACAAGCGCTATGACCAGATCGACGCGGCGCCCGAAGAGAAGGCGCGCGGCATCACGATCTCGACGGCGCATGTCGAGTATGAGACGGCCAACCGTCACTATGCCCACGTCGACTGCCCCGGCCACGCCGACTATGTGAAGAACATGATCACGGGTGCTGCCCAGATGGACGGCGCGATCCTGGTGGTTTCGGCCGCTGACGGTCCGATGCCGCAGACCCGCGAGCACATCCTCTTGGCCCGCCAGGTCGGCGTGCCCTCGATCGTGGTGTTCCTGAACAAGGTCGACCAGGTCGACGACGCCGAGCTTCTGGAGCTGGTCGAGCTCGAGGTTCGCGAGCTGTTGACCAAGAACGAGTTCCCCGGCGACGACATTCCGATCGTCAAGGGCTCGGCGCTGGCCGCGCTTGAGGACTCCAACAAGACCATCGGCGAGGACGCCATCCGCGAGCTGATGGCTCAGGTCGACGCCTACATCCCGACGCCGGTTCGTCCGCTGGACAAGCCGTTCCTGATGCCGATCGAGGACGTGTTCTCGATCTCGGGCCGCGGCACGGTGGTGACCGGGCGCGTCGAGCGCGGCGTGGTCAAGGTCGGCGAAGAGCTGGAGATCGTCGGCATCCGTCCGACGGCCAAGACGACCTGCACGGGCGTCGAGATGTTCCGCAAGCTGCTCGACCAGGGCCAGGCCGGCGACAACATCGGCGCGCTGCTGCGCGGCATCGACCGCGAGGGCGTCGAGCGCGGCCAGGTTCTGGCCAAGCCGGGCTCGGTGAAGCCGCACAAGAAGTTCGTTGCCGAGGCCTACATCCTGACCAAGGACGAGGGCGGCCGTCACACGCCGTTCTTCACCAACTACCGTCCGCAGTTCTACTTCCGCACCACCGACGTGACGGGCATCGTGACGCTGCCGGCCGGCACCGAGATGGTGATGCCCGGCGACAACATCACCGTCGACGTCGAGCTGATCGTGCCGATCGCCATGGAAGAGAAGCTGCGCTTCGCCATCCGTGAAGGCGGCCGCACCGTCGGTGCCGGCATCGTCGTCACCATCAAGGAATAATCGATCCGGCATTCGCCGGTTCGAAAGGAAAGGGCGGTCTTCGGGCCGCCCTTTTTCTTTGGTCCAGCGATCGCGTCCGTATTATCGGACGATCCCTGTTGCGAGCCTTTGAACCTCGTCTAGTATAGGTTGTATCGAGGGGGGACTCGAATGGTTTTGCAACACCGTTTGTATGGTCGTGCATGGTGGTCACTGCGACTGATCTGCCTGGTCTCAATGCTGGTCATGGGCAATGGGGCATCTGCGGAGGATACGCCCACTTATTTCGGCCCGACGATGCAGTTCGCTTTTGTCCGCAGCAATGCACCGGGTTGCGAGCCGACCTGTCCGGAATGGATATCGGCCGAAGGCGCGATCCAGGCCGATACGCCTGCTCTGTTCAAGCGCGTCCTCAAAATACTCGATGGACGAAAATTGCCAATCGTCGTCAATTCTCCCGGCGGCGATGTTAATGCGGCGCTGGCACTCGGCCGGCTGATCCGCAAGAACAAGCTCGACATCGCTGTTGGCAAGACGCAGTGCGATCGCAGTGTTTCGAACTGCACAACATATTCCGAAGGAGTGATCATTCATTATCGCGGTGACTCTTTCGATGCCGGTGCCATGTGCAATTCCGCTTGTCCCCTGATGTTTGCTGGCGGCGTCCGACGTCTGGTGGGCGACCAGGCCTTTCTCGGCGTCCATCAGATCACCACGACCTATGTCCGCACCAGACGCCAATATCGCACCACCTATCGCGTCGTGCATGGCAAAAAATATATGGTCACCACAGAAACCATCACCCAGGACAATGCCGGCGGCTACAAGACTTACAAGATGAGCAAGTCGCTGGAGAAAAAACTCGCCGGCTATTTCAGCGAGATGGGCGTTGAGAAGGGCGTGCTGGTGACGATGAAGAACACCCCGGCCAGCGCAATCCACCAACTGGAGTCGCAGAGCATGCTTCGGATGAAGCTGGTTACCAGCCTGGATTCTCTCGATCTGCTAACTGGGGCAAGTATCTGCCGGGCCAGTCCGATGCCGGAAAACTGCAGGGAAATACAGGCCCCAGCGGATGGGCCTGCGCGAGCAACCAGTGCTGCTGACCCTGTTGGCTCATCCGGTGCTGCTGAATCCCACCTAGAGATGGTACTCTGTGCAGACGGAAATGGCGGAACGCGGATAGTTGCGACGAACCCCAGCCTCGGCGAGGCTTGTGGTGGCCCTGGCGGGACGGCGTGGCCGGCTTTGCGTTCGGGCGTGCCGACCAGCCCTTACGCACCGTCGGACATGAAACCATAATCGGCGCGGAGTATGCGACTGGTTGTCATCCGGTAATTGCGCACGTCTTTCAAAACTGTTGCAAGCGGCCTCGCCGCAACTAGTATGGGTTGCACCCGTGGGGGCTTTGCAAAGCGTGGTTCGGGAACGCCGTTTAGACAGCATTCGGTGGTGGCGCGGGCTCTTCCGTCTGGGGTTGGCCGCCGCGATCGGCTCGGCCAGCTTCGTCGTGGAGGCCAAGGAACAGGCGCCCGATCTCGGTCCGACGATGCGCTTTGCCGTGGTACGCAGCAGCGCGCCGGGCTGCGAACCCAATTGCCCGGAATGGATTTCGGCGGAAGGCACCATCGAGGCGGGCACGCCGGCGCTGTTCAGGCGCCTCTTGAAGACGCTCGGCGGCCGGCAGTTGCCGGTCGTGGTCAATTCTCCTGGCGGCAATGTCGATGCCGCGATCCAGCTCGGCCGCATGATCCGCAAGAACAAGCTCGACATCGCCGTGGGCACGACGGAGTTTTCCGGCTGCTCGCCGGATATGAAGAACTGCCGGGACGATGACAGCAAGGCCGCGCCCTATCTCGGCATCGCCTATGACAGCGGCGCCATGTGCAACTCGGCCTGTCCGCTGATGTTTTCCGGAGGCATGCGCCGCGTCGTCGGCGAGTGGGCCTTTCTTGGCGTCCATCAGATCACCACGACCTATCACCGCGAAAAGCTGCTCTACCGCACCACCTACAGAATTGTGAACGGCAAGAAGAAGGTCATCAGCACCAAGATCGTCAGCCGCAAGAATGCAGGCAGCTACAAGACCTATGAGATGAGCAAGGCGGTCGAGAAACGGCTGTCCGGCTATCTGAGGGAAATGGGCGTCGAGCAGGGCGTGCTGGACGTGATGAAGGCGACGCCAGCAACCGACATAAGGCAGATAGAGCCCGAGGATATGCTGGAGATGAAGCTCGTCACCAGCCTCGATACGCTCGACCTTCTAACCGGGAAGACCATTTGCCAACGCAGTCCCGTGCCGGCGAACTGCAGGGAAACACCGACGGACGGCAACGCCAAGCCGGCCGAGGTTGCAACCGTCGAGGTCAAGCCGACTTCTCCTCAATCGGTAGAGGCTGCACCATCCTTCAAGCCGGAACAGGAGATGCGCTTCGTGCTGGTTCGCGGCAGCAACCCGCTCTGCAATCCCGACTGCCCGGAATGGATTTCGGCGGAAGGGACGATTGCCGCCGGCACGCCGGACAGGCTGCGCGAGCTGCTCGATACGGCCGGCGGACGCCGGCTGCCCGTCGTGGTCAACTCGCCGGGCGGCGACGTGCAGGGCGCGCTTGCCGCCGGCCGGCTGATCCGCGAGCGCGGATTGGATGTCGCGGTCGCCCGCACGGCCTTTCTCGATTGCGACCCCGGCGCGCCGGGCTGCATCGACAACGGCCTCCATGCCGGTCTCACCATCGATGCAGGCGCCGAATGCGACGCCGCCTGCGCGGTGATGATCGCCGGCGGCGCCCGGCGCCTGGTTGGCGCCAATGCGCATTTCCGCGTGCATTCGATGGGCATGGAGGAAAAGGTGAGGGCCTATCTCGACGAGATGGCCGTCGGCTCGGGCCTGTTCGCCGCGATGCAGTCAGCCCAGTATGCGAGCCACCGGGAGCTCAGCCAGGACGAATTGCAGAAGTTCGGGCTGACGACCGGACGCCAATCTGTGGACGCGCTGACGGGCGCCACCATCTGCAGGTCGTCGCCCAAGCCCGACAATTGCCGTGTTCTGCCGTCCGCCAATGCCGAGGCGGAGGCGCCGGCGAAGCTGTAAGCGCGGATGCGCCAGCTGGCCATCGAGGCAGGTTGAGCCGGGGAGGGCTTGCGTTATCCTCCGCGGCCTGTCGAGGCGGATAGGCTCGAGGAGGACCAGCGATGAGCGAGGATATCCCGACTTTGTTCGAATGGGCCGGCGGCGCGGAAGCGCTCAACCGGCTGACGCAGACCTTTTACGACAAGGTGGCCCTGGACCCGATCGTCGGTCCGGTGTTCAGGCATATGTCGCCGGATCATCCCGCGCATGTCGCCGCCTTCATCGGCGAGGTTTTTGGCGGACCGAAGACCTACAGCGAAAAGCGTGGCGGCCACCGCGAGATGGTCATGCATCATCTCGGCAAGCACCTGAGCGAGGAGCAGCGGCGGCGCTGGATCAATCTCCTGGCCGACGCGGCGGACGAAGTCGGCCTTCCCGACGACCCCGAATTCCGTTCAGCCTTCATGGGCTATGTCGAATGGGGATCGCGCCTGGCGAAGATGAATTCCAATCTCGGCGAGACCTGCGACCCGGAGACCGAGCCGATGCCGGCCTGGGGCTGGGGCGTACCTGGCGGGCCATACAAGCCGCCGGCGGGGAAATCGTAGCGGAAGATGCTGGGTTTCTGCAAAATTACGAGAAGATGACGCCGCAAAGACACGGCACGGTCCCCGCATCAATGCGGGACGGCCTTGCATGCTGATCGCCCATCTCCCTTCGGGCTATATTCTGGGAAAATTCGCGCGAAGACGGTGGCGGGATGAGCCTGGCAT
Organism: Mesorhizobium shonense; assembly: GCF_040545255.1. Classification (NCBI taxonomy): domain Bacteria; kingdom Pseudomonadati; phylum Pseudomonadota; class Alphaproteobacteria; order Hyphomicrobiales; family Phyllobacteriaceae; genus Mesorhizobium; species Mesorhizobium shonense. The sequence continues at coordinate 312,133 of NZ_JBEPLM010000003.1, read as the reverse complement.
CGTGACTGCTGCAATGCTCGGCAGCGTCATCCCGGACATCGACATGCTCTATTTCCATCTGATCGATTTCGGTCGCATTCACCACCACGCCTACATCACGCATTGGCCGTTGTTCTGGGCAGCGATTGGGTCCGTAAGCCTGTCGGTCGGCCGGTTGCTCGGTTCATTGCATCTGCCATTGATCGCCGTCTTATTTGCTGGAGCCATGCTGCACATGGCGCTCGACACGGTGGTATCGCCGATCATGTGGCTGGCGCCCTTCAGCCATCATCCTTTTGAGATCGTGATCGTTCCGGCCAGATACGGGAACTGGGTGCTGAGCTTCGTTCTGAACTGGACTTTTGGGCTTGAGCTCGTGATTTGCATCTGGGCCTTGTGGCTTGGATGGCAGCGACCGCCACTTCCGGTCGACACGCCTCAAAAGGGCACTTGAGTTCTCATCAGCTTTGTGAAATAGCAGCGCCCGTATACGGGCATAGCTCAGTTGGTAGAGCGGCGGTCTCCAAAACCGCAGGTCGTAGGTTCGAGCCCTGCTGCCCGTGCCATCTCCCAAGTGCCGGTTGCTTCGCCGTTGAAAACAGGCGGGTGGCTTGCCATATAGGGAAAACTGGGGCATAAGGCCTCGCATAGCCGGAACGGAACGACTGGATGGTTCCGAGGCGGCGCTCGAACATAAAGCGGAACACTTGCCACTTGCGTGGACCAAGAATCGGTTTTATGTAGACTGAACAGACACGCGACGCGTGGAGCTGGGAAGCCGGCTTTACGCGTCTGATTTGCGTGGGCGAAATGGTGGCGCTGATTCGGCGCCGGCACGAAGCCCAGGCGGCACGTCCCGGCCAGCGGGATCATCCAGGAGGCCCGGCCAACGGGTCTCGAAGACAGGCGGCACATGGCTTCGAAAACCACTAATCCTTTCACCTTTCTCCAGCAGGTTCGTGCGGAGACGGCCAAGGTGACATGGCCCTCGCGCCGCGAGACCATGATCTCGACGGTGATGGTCCTGGTGTTCGCGGTCATCGCCATGATCTTCTTTTTCGCCGCCGACATAGCCATGGGCTATGCGATCGAGTGGATATTGGGCCTCGGACATTAAGTTCGGCGATTACGGAGAGGTCGTGAAATGACTGCGCGGTGGTACATCGTCCACGCTTATTCGAACTTCGAAAAGAAGGTCGCCGAGGACATCGAGAACAAGGCCAAGCAGAAGGGCCTGTCCGGCGAGATCGAGCAGATCGTCGTGCCGACCGAGAAGGTCGTCGAGATCCGCCGCGGCCGCAAGGTCGATGCCGAGCGCAAGTTCTTCCCGGGCTATGTGCTTCTGAAGGCCAACCTGACGGACGCCGTGTTCTCGCTGGTCAAGAACACGCCGAAAGTCACCGGCTTCCTCGGCGACTCCAAGCCGGTGCCGATCACCGAGACCGAGGCGCAGCGCATCCTGAACCAGGTTCAGGAAGGCGTCGAGCGGCCGAAGCCGTCGGTCACCTTCGAGATCGGCGAGGCGATCCGCGTGTCGGACGGTCCGTTCGCGTCGTTCAACGGCTTCGTCCAGGAAGTGGACGAGGAGCGGGCGCGCCTCAAGGTGGAAGTTTCGATCTTCGGGCGCGCGGTGCCCGTCGATCTGGAATTCGGACAGGTCGAAAAGGGCTGATCCGAAGATCCCTCAGTCGACAGGCAAAAGGGGTCGGCGGCGCGAAGCAAAGCGCTGCCATCAACGGGTGGGAGGCGAAAGCGGCTTAGCCGGCCGCGGGAACCGCACCACCAGACTGCAACCGCCGGCATTTCCCAGATGGTGGGGCCGGCATGAGAAAAGGCAGGAATAGAGATGGCTAAGAAAGTTGCAGGCCAGCTCAAGCTCCAGGTTGCCGCGGGCTCGGCCACGCCGTCGCCCCCGATCGGCCCGGCGCTTGGTCAGCGCGGCATCAACATCATGGAGTTCTGCAAGGCGTTCAACGCGCAGACCCAGGAGCTGGAGAAGGGCTCGCCCATCCCGGTCGTCATCACCTACTACCAGGACAAGTCGTTCACCTTCGTCATGAAGACGCCGCCGGTGAGCTACTTCCTGAAAAAGGCCGCCAATCTGAAGTCGGGCTCGAAGGAGCCGGGCAAGGTGAAGGCCGGCACGATCTCGCGCGACAAGGTGCGCCAGATCGCCGAGCAGAAGATGAAGGACCTGAACGCAAACGACGTCGAGGCGGCCATGCGCATGGTCGAGGGTTCCGCCCGCTCGATGGGCCTGGAAGTGGTGGGCTAAGATCATGGCAAAGATTGCAAAGCGAGTTGCCAAGAGTCGCGAAGGCATCGATCCGAACAAGGCTTACGCCCTCAACGAGGCGCTGCAGCTGCTCAAGGACCGGTCCACGGTGAAGTTCGACGAGACCGTCGAGATTTCGATGAACCTCGGCGTCGATCCCCGCCATGCCGACCAGATGGTCCGCGGCGTGGTCAACCTGCCGAACGGCACCGGCCGCTCGGTTCGCGTCGCGGTGTTCGCGCGCGGCGACAAGGCCGAGGAAGCCAAGGCCGCCGGCGCCGATATCGTTGGCGCCGAGGACCTTGTCGAGATCGTCCAGAAGGGCACGATCGACTTCGATCGCTGCATCGCCACCCCGGACATGATGCCGCTGGTCGGCCGTCTGGGTAAGGTGCTCGGCCCGCGCGGCATGATGCCGAACCCGAAGGTCGGCACCGTGACCCCCGATGTCGCGGCCGCCGTCAAGGCTTCGAAGGGCGGCGCCGTCGAGTTCCGCGTCGAGAAGGCCGGCATCGTCCAGGCCGGCGTCGGCAAGGTCTCGTTCGACGTCAAGGCGCTGGAAGAAAATGTCCGGGCCTTCGCCGATGCGGTGAACAAGGCAAAGCCCGCCGGCGCTAAGGGCAACTACGTCAAGAAGGTGTCGGTCACCTCGACGATGGGCCCCGGCCTCAAGCTCGACATCGCGACGCTCGCCGCGTCGTAAGTGTCGCCTGACCGGCTTCGGCCGGTCGCTAGAGCATGATCCCGAAAAGTGGGAACCGGTTTTCGGAAAAGATCATGCTCCAACAAAGAAGAATTCCGGACCGCCGATCCGTCGGCGGCCCGGTACCCCGGAAGCCGAAAGGTTTCCGGATATCCTGTCCGAGATTGCAGGCGGCCCAAAAGCCTTAATTCGCATGGGCCTGCATGAGACGGGTGAAGACCCGACAAAGGAGCGACAAGCTCCAATGAAAGGTTCGAACCGTGTTTGCCTTTTGTCAGCGCATCGCCGGCTTGGCCGTAGGTGTGGCGAAAGGGGGCAGGATCCTCGAGCGCCGTTCGGGAGATCCATTTTTTGGATGGCCCGGCCGGCAAAAGGCAACCCGACTTCTGACCTCGTGAATGAGGCAGGGGTCAACTGGAGATAGGCAGTGGACAGAGCGGAAAAACGCGAACTCGTCACGGGCCTGAACGAAGCGTTCTCGATCGCGGGTTCAGTCGTCGTGGCCCACTACGCCGGTATCACCGTCGCGCAAATGAACGACCTTCGGTCGAAGATGCGCGCCGCCGGTGGCACCGTCAAAGTCGCGAAGAACCGTCTCGCCAAGATCGCTCTTCAGGGCACGGACTCCGCATCGATCATCGATCTGTTCAAGGGACAGACGCTGGTCGCTTATTCGGAGGATCCGGTTGCGGCGCCGAAGGTCGCGTCCGATTTCGCCAAGGGGAATGACAAGCTGGTCATTCTCGGCGGCGCGATGGGCTCGACCTCGCTCGATGCCGACGGTGTGAAGGCACTCGCCACACTTCCGTCGCTCGACGAGCTGCGCGCCAAGCTGGTTGGCATGATCGCCACGCCGGCAACCCGGATCGCCCAGATCGTCAATGCGCCCGCGGCTTCGGTCGCGCGTGTCATCGGCGCTTACGCCCGGAAGGACGAGGCGGCATGAGGCCGTTCCTCGCTGTCAACAACACACGTTCGAACCTAGTAAAGGAATATACAAATGGCTGATCTCGCGAAGATCGTAGATGACCTTTCGAAGCTGACCGTCCTCGAGGCGGCCGAGCTGTCGAAGCTCCTGGAAGAGAAGTGGGGCGTTTCGGCCGCCGCTCCGGTGGCTGTTGCCGCTGCTGCTGGTGGTGCTGGCGCTGCTGCCGCTCCGGCCGAAGAGAAGACGGAATTCGACGTCGTTCTCGCCGACGCCGGCGCCCAGAAGATCAACGTCATCAAGGAAGTCCGCGCCATCACCGGCCTCGGCCTCAAGGAAGCCAAGGACCTGGTCGAAGCGGCTCCGAAGCCGGTCAAGGAAGGCGTTTCCAAGGCCGACGCCGACAAGTTCAAGGCTCAGCTGGAAGCAGCTGGCGCCAAGGTCGAGCTGAAGTAACAGGCGAGGGCGGACGGTCTCGCGCCGTCCGCCCCCCTCCCTTGACGAAGGGAGGCATGCGTTGCGCGAGGCGTTTGAAAACCTCTTTCCTGAGGGCCGGAAGCGGCCTTCAGGAAACGGGTTTTCTCCCGTTTTAGCCGGCAGCCGCCAAGCAATTGGACCGGCAGCCGGAAAAACAGACAGGGGCAGCCGGCGAGGCGGCCCGTTGGTGCAAGGCGAACCGCGGCGAGGTTCGTCCCGAGTTTTGAGCTAAGGAGCGACGATGGCCCAGACCCAGACTTTCAATGGCCGCAGACGCGTACGCAAGTTCTTCGGAAAGATCCCGGAAGTTGCGGAGATGCCGAACCTGATCGAGGTTCAAAAGGCATCCTATGATCAGTTCCTGATGGTGGACGAGCCCAAGGGCGGTCGTCCTGACGAAGGACTGCAGGCTGTTTTCAAGTCAGTCTTCCCGATCTCCGATTTTTCCGGCTCCTCGATGCTGGAATTCGTGAAGTATGAGTTCGAAGGACCGAAATTCGACGTTGACGAATGCCGTCAGCGCGACCTGACCTATGCCGCGCCGCTGAAGGTGACGCTGCGCCTCATCGTGTTCGATATCGACGAGGATACCGGCGCCAAGTCGATCAAGGACATCAAGGAGCAGGACGTCTACATGGGCGACATGCCGCTCATGACGTCGAACGGCACCTTCATCGTCAACGGCACCGAGCGCGTCATCGTCTCGCAGATGCACCGCTCGCCGGGCGTCTTCTTCGACCATGACAAGGGCAAATCGCACTCGTCGGGCAAGCTTCTGTTTGCCGCGCGCGTCATTCCCTATCGCGGCTCGTGGCTCGACATCGAGTTCGACTCCAAGGACGTCGTGCACGCCCGCATCGATCGCCGCCGCAAGATTCCGGTGACGTCGCTCTTGATGGCGCTCGGCATGGACGGCGAGGAGATCCTGTCGACCTTCTACAACAAGATCACCTACAAGCGCGCCGGCGACCACTGGCGCATCCCGTTCAACGTCGAGCGTTTCCGCGGCCTCAAGGCCGTCGGCGACCTGGTCGACGCGGACACGGGTGAGATCGTCGTCGAGGCCGGCAAGAAGATCACCGCCCGCCAGGCCCGCCAGCTCGGCGAAAAGGGCCTGAAGGCGATCAAGGCGACCGACGAGGACCTGCTCGGCAACTACCTGGCCGAGGACATCGTCAACTACGCCACCGGCGAGATCTTCCTCGAGGCCGGCGACGAGATCGACGACAAGACGCTGAAAGTGCTGCTCGGCACCGGCGAGGACGAGATCCAGATCCTCGACATCGACCACGTCAATGTCGGTGCCTACATCCGCAACACGCTGGCCGTCGACAAGAACGAGAGTCGCCAGGACGCGCTGTTCGACATCTATCGCGTCATGCGTCCGGGCGAGCCGCCGACGCTCGAGACCGCCGAAGCCATGTTCAACTCGCTGTTCTTCGACAGCGAGCGCTATGACCTGTCGGCCGTCGGCCGGGTCAAGATGAACATGCGCCTCGAGCTCAAGGCCGAGGACACCGTGCGCGTGCTGCGCAAGGAAGACATCCTGGCCGTGGTCAAGACGCTGGTGGAACTGCGCGACGGTAAGGGCGAGATCGACGACATCGACAATCTCGGCAACCGCCGCGTGCGCTCGGTCGGCGAGCTGATGGAGAACCAGTACCGCGTCGGCCTGCTGCGCATGGAGCGCGCGATCAAGGAGCGTATGTCCTCGATCGAGATCGACACGGTCATGCCGCAGGACCTGATCAACGCCAAGCCGGCGGCCGCCGCCGTGCGCGAGTTCTTCGGCTCCTCGCAGCTGTCGCAGTTCATGGACCAGACCAACCCGCTGTCGGAGATCACCCACAAGCGCCGGCTGTCGGCGCTTGGACCGGGCGGTCTGACCCGCGAGCGCGCCGGCTTCGAGGTGCGCGACGTGCACCCGACGCATTACGGCCGCATCTGCCCGATCGAGACCCCGGAAGGCCCGAATATCGGCCTGATCAACTCGCTCGCGACTTTCGCGCGCGTCAACAAGTACGGCTTCATCGAGAGCCCGTACCGGAAGATCGTCAACGGCAAGCTGACCAACGAAGTCGTCTATCTGTCGGCGATGGAAGAGGCCAAGCACCATGTCGCGCAGGCCAATGCCGAGCTCGACAAGCATGGCAGCTTCGTCGACGAGTTCGTCATCTGCCGCAATGCCGGCGAGGTGATGATGGCGCCGCGCGAGAACGTCGACCTGATGGACGTGTCGCCGAAGCAGATGGTGTCCGTGGCAGCGGCGCTCATTCCGTTCCTCGAGAACGACGACGCCAACCGCGCGCTGATGGGCTCGAACATGCAGCGTCAGGCCGTGCCGCTGGTGCGCGCCGAGGCGCCGTTCGTCGGCACCGGCATGGAGCCGGTCGTCGCCCGTGACTCGGGCGCCGCCATCGGCGCCCGCCGCGGCGGCGTGGTCGACCAGGTGGACGCCACCCGTATCGTCATCCGCGCCACGGAAGATCTCGACCCTGGCAAGTCCGGCGTCGACATCTACCGGCTGATGAAGTTCCAGCGTTCGAACCAGAACACCTGCATCAACCAGCGTCCGCTGGTGCGTGTGGGCGACCGGGTGAACAAGGGCGACATCATCGCCGACGGTCCGTCGACCGAGCTCGGCGATCTGGCGCTCGGCCGCAACGTGCTGGTCGCGTTCATGCCGTGGAACGGCTACAACTACGAGGACTCGATCCTGCTCTCCGAGCGCATCGTGGCCGACGACGTCTTCACCTCGATCCATATCGAGGAGTTCGAGGTCATGGCCCGCGATACCAAGCTCGGGCCGGAGGAAATCACGCGCGACATTCCGAACGTCTCGGAAGAAGCGCTGAAGAACCTCGACGAGGCCGGCATCGTCTATATCGGCGCGGAAGTGCAGCCGGGCGACATCCTGGTCGGCAAGATCACGCCGAAGGGCGAAAGCCCGATGACGCCGGAAGAAAAGCTGCTGCGCGCCATCTTCGGCGAGAAGGCGTCCGACGTTCGCGACACCTCCATGCGCATGCCTCCGGGCACCTTCGGCACGGTCGTCGAAGTGCGCGTCTTCAACCGCCACGGCGTCGAGAAGGACGAGCGCGCCATGGCGATCGAGCGCGAGGAGATCGAGCGCCTGGCCAAGGACCGCGACGACGAGCAGGCGATCCTCGACCGCAACGTCTACTCGCGCCTTTCCGACATGCTTGTCGGCAAGGAGGCGATCGCCGGACCGAAGGGCTTCAAGAAGGGCTCGAAGCTGTCGAAGGACACGCTCGACGAGTATCCGCGCTCGCAGTGGTGGCAGTTCGCCGTGGAGAACGAGAAGCTCCAGAGCGAGCTGGAAGCGCTGCGCGGCCAGTACGACGACTCCAAGAAGGCGCTCGAGCAGCGTTTCATGGACAAGGTCGAGAAGGTGCAGCGCGGCGACGAGATGCCTCCGGGCGTCATGAAGATGGTCAAGGTCTTCGTGGCGGTGAAGCGCAAGATGCAGCCGGGCGACAAGATGGCCGGCCGTCACGGCAACAAGGGTGTCGTGTCGCGCATCGTTCCGGTCGAGGACATGCCTTTCCTCGAGGACGGCACGCATGCCGATATCGTGCTCAACCCGCTGGGTGTGCCGAGCCGCATGAATGTCGGCCAGATCCTGGAGACGCATCTTGGCTGGGCCTGCGCCGGCATGGGCAGGAAGATCGGCGAACTGATCGACGCCTACAAGTCGGGCGGCGACATCAAGCCGCTGCGCAAGACGCTGGAAAGCTTCATGCCTTCCAACGACCGCAACGAGCCGATCCGCAACTACGACGACGAGAGCATCGTTCGCCTCAGCGAGCAGATGCGCCGCGGCGTCTCCATCGCGACCCCGGTGTTCGACGGCGCGCACGAGGCCGACATCAACACCATGCTGGAGCAGGCCGGCCTGCACACCAGCGGTCAGTCGCAGCTCTATGACGGCCGCACCGGTGAGCCGTTCGATCGCAAGGTGACGATGGGCTACATCTATATGCTCAAGCTTCACCACCTGGTGGACGACAAGATCCACGCGCGCTCGATCGGTCCGTACTCGCTCGTCACCCAGCAGCCGCTGGGCGGCAAGGCGCAGTTCGGCGGCCAGCGCTTCGGCGAGATGGAGGTCTGGGCGCTCGAAGCCTACGGCGCCGCCTACACGCTGCAGGAGATGCTGACGGTGAAGTCGGACGACGTCGCCGGACGCACCAAGGTCTACGAAGCGATCGTCAGAGGCGACGACACGTTCGAAGCGGGCATCCCCGAGAGCTTCAACGTTCTCGTCAAGGAAATGCGCTCGCTCGGCCTCAATGTCGAACTGGAGAACACCAAGTTCGACGAAGCCCAGGTCCGGCTGCCAGATGCTGCCGAATAGGGGCGCAGCCGAGTAAGGCAATGGCGCGCCGCAAAACCACGCGGCGCGCCCCTCAAATTCTCGGCCGGTCAGGCCGGCCAGTCTGCGGGCATTCGGTCCGCGCTCGATGCAAGGGGTTTTCGAGGACCCCGAAAAGGAGAACGGCATGAACCAAGAGGTCATGAATCTCTTCAACCCCCAGGCGCCTGCGCAGGTGTTCGATTCCATCCGGATCTCGCTCGCCAGCCCTGAGAAGATTCTGTCCTGGTCGTTCGGCGAGATCAAAAAGCCGGAGACCATCAACTACCGCACCTTCAAGCCGGAGCGTGACGGTCTGTTCTGCGCGCGCATTTTCGGTCCGATCAAGGACTATGAGTGCCTGTGCGGCAAGTACAAGCGCATGAAGTACAAGGGCGTCATCTGCGAGAAGTGCGGCGTCGAAGTCACGCTGTCGCGCGTCCGCCGCGAGCGCATGGGCCATATCGAGCTCGCCGCGCCCGTCGCCCACATCTGGTTCCTGAAGTCGCTGCCCTCGCGCATCGGCACGCTGCTCGACATGACGCTGAAGGACATCGAGCGCGTCCTCTACTTCGAGAACTACATCGTCACCGAGCCCGGCCTCACCGCGCTGAAGGAGCATCAGCTGCTCAGCGAGGAAGAGTACATGCTGGCCGTCGACGAGTATGGCGAGGATTCGTTCACCGCCATGATCGGCGCCGAGGCCATCCACGACCTGCTTGCCGGCATGGACCTGGAGAAGATCGCCGGCGACCTGCGCTCGGAGCTGGCTTCGACCTCGTCCGAGCTCAAGCAGAAGAAGCTCTTGAAGCGGCTCAAGGTCGTCGAGAACTTCATGGAATCCGGCAACCGTCCGGAATGGATGATCATGAAGGTGGTTCCGGTGATCCCGCCGGACCTGCGCCCGCTGGTTCCTCTGGATGGCGGCCGCTTCGCGACGTCCGACCTCAACGACCTCTATCGCCGCGTCATCAACCGTAACAACCGCCTGAAGCGGCTGATCGAGCTGCGCGCGCCGGGCATCATCGTGCGCAACGAAAAGCGCATGCTGCAGGAAGCCGTCGACGCGCTCTTCGACAACGGCCGCCGCGGCCGCGTCATCACCGGCGCCAACAAGCGTCCGCTGAAGTCGCTGTCCGACATGCTGAAGGGCAAGCAGGGCCGGTTCCGCCAGAACCTGCTCGGCAAGCGCGTCGACTATTCCGGCCGCTCGGTCATCGTGACCGGTCCGGAGCTCAAGCTGCATCAGTGCGGCCTGCCGAAGAAGATGGCGCTGGAACTTTTCAAGCCCTTCATCTACGCCCGCCTCGACGCCAAGGGCTTCTCCTCGACCGTCAAGCAGGCGAAGAAGCTGGTCGAGAAGGAGCGTCCGGAGGTCTGGGATATCCTCGACGAGGTCATCCGCGAGCATCCGGTGCTCTTGAATCGCGCGCCGACGCTGCACCGCCTCGGCATCCAGGCGTTCGAGCCGATCCTGATCGAAGGCAAGGCGATCCAGCTGCATCCGCTGGTCTGCACGGCCTTCAACGCCGACTTCGACGGCGACCAGATGGCGGTCCACGTGCCGCTGTCGCTGGAAGCGCAGCTCGAAGCCCGCGTGCTGATGATGTCGACCAACAACATCCTGCACCCGGCCTCCGGCGCGCCGATCATCGTGCCGTCGCAGGACATGGTTCTCGGTCTCTACTATCTGTCGATCGTCAACCAGAACGAGCCGGGCGAAGGCATGGTGTTCGCCGACATGGGCGAGCTCCAGCATGCGCTGGAGACCAAGGCCGTGACGCTGCACGCCAAGATCAAGGGCCGCTTCCGCACGGTCGACGCCGACGGCAAGGTCGTGTCGAAGATCTACGACACCACGCCTGGCCGCATGATTATCGGCGAGCTGCTGCCGAAGAACGTCAACGTGCCCTATGAGACCGCCAACCAGGAGATGACCAAGAAGAACATCTCCAAGATGATCGACACCGTCTACCGCCACTGCGGTCAGAAGGAGACGGTCATCTTCTGCGATCGCATCATGGCCCTCGGCTTCGCCCATGCGTGCCGCGCCGGCATCTCGTTCGGCAAGGACGACATGCTGATCCCGGACACCAAGCTGAAGCTGGTCTCCGACACCGAGGCTTTGGCCAAGGAGTACGAGCAGCAGTACAATGACGGCCTGATCACCCAAGGCGAGAAGTACAACAAGGTGGTCGACGCCTGGGCCAAGTGCTCGGAAAAGGTCGCCGACGAGATGATGGCCCGCATCAAGGCCGTCGAGTTCGAGGACAACGGCCGTCAGAAGCCGATGAACTCGATCTACATGATGTCGCATTCGGGTGCGCGCGGTTCGCCCACCCAGATGCGCCAGCTCGCCGGCATGCGCGGCCTGATGGCCAAGCCTTCGGGCGAGATCATCGAGACGCCGATCATCTCGAACTTCAAGGAAGGCCTCACCGTGCTCGAGTACTTCAACTCGACCCACGGCGCCCGCAAGGGTCTGGCCGACACCGCGCTCAAGACGGCGAACTCGGGTTACCTCACCCGTCGTCTGGTCGACGTGGCGCAGGACTGCATCGTCAATTCGGTGGATTGCGGCACCGACAAGGGCCTCACCATGCAGCCGATCGTCGATGCCGGCCAGATCGTCGCTTCGGTCGGTCAGCGTGTGCTGGGCCGTACGGCGCTCGACGACATCAGCCACCCGGTTTCCGGCGAACTGCTGGTCAAGGCCGGCAAGCTGATGGACGAGCGCGACGTGGAGCAGATCGAGAAGGCCGGCGTGCAGTCGGTGCGCATCCGCTCGGCGCTGACCTGCGAGGTCAGGACCGGCGTCTGCGCGGTCTGCTACGGTCGCGATCTTGCCCGCGGCACGCCTGTCAACCAGGGCGAGGCTGTCGGCGTCATCGCGGCGCAGTCGATCGGCGAGCCGGGCACCCAGCTCACCATGCGCACCTTCCACATGGGCGGCACCGCGCAGGTGGTGGACTCTTCGTTCCTTGAAGCCTCCTACGAGGGCAAGGTCGAGATCCGCAACCGCAACGTGGTACGCAACTCCGACGGCCAGCAGATGGTCATGGGCCGCAACATGGCGGTCCTGATCCTCGACGAGACCGGCAAGGAGCGCGCCACGCACCGCGTCGCCTACGGTTCGCGCATCTTCGTGGACGATGGCGACAAGGTGAAGCGCGGCCAGCGCATCGCCGAGTGGGATCCTTACACCCGCCCGATCCTCACCGAAATCGAGGGCAAGGTGGCGTTCGAGGATCTGGTCGACGGCATCTCCGTTCAGGAAACGGCTGACGAGTCGACCGGCATCACCAAGCGCGAGGTCATCGACTGGCGTTCGACGCCGCGCGGCAGCGACCTGAAGCCGGCGATCGTCGTTCAGGACGCCAAGGGCAAGGTGGGCAAGCTGTCGAAGGGCGGCGATGCGCGCTTCCTGCTCTCGGTCGAGGCCATCCTCTCGGTCGAGCCGGGCGCCCATGTCCGTCCGGGCGACGTGCTTGCGCGTATCCCGATGGAAAGCGCCAAGACCAAGGACATCACCGGTGGTCTGCCGCGCGTGGCCGAACTGTTCGAGGCTCGCCGTCCGAAGGATCACGCCATCATCGCCGAGATCGATGGCACGATCCGCTTCGGCCGCGACTACAAGAACAAGCGCCGCATCATCATCGAGCCGCATGACTCGACGCTGGAGCCGGTCGAGTACCTGATCCCGAAGGGCAAGCCGTTCCACCTCCAGGACGGCGACGTCATCGAGAAGGGCGACTACATCCTCGACGGCAACCCGGCGCCGCACGACATCCTGGCCATCAAGGGCGTGGAGGCGCTTGCGTCCTACCTCGTCAACGAGATCCAGGAAGTCTACCGCCTGCAGGGCGTGTCGATCAACGACAAGCACATCGAGGTGATCGTTCGCCAGATGTTGCAGAAGGTCGAGATCACCACGCAGGGCGACTCGACCTACATCCCGGGCGACCACGTCGACGTGATCGAGCTGGAAGAGGTCAACGAGCGGCTGATCGAGGACGGCAAGAAGCCGGCCGAAGGCCAGCCGGTGCTGCTCGGCATCACCAAGGCCTCGCTGCAGACGCCGTCCTTCATCTCGGCCGCCTCCTTCCAGGAGACGACCAGGGTGCTGACCGAAGCTGCGGTTGCCGGCAAGACCGACATGCTGCAGGGCCTGAAGGAAAACGTCATCGTCGGCCGTCTGATCCCGGCCGGCACCGGCGGCACGATGAGCCAGATCCGGCGCATCGCCACCTCGCGCGACGAGCTCATCATCGACGAGCGCCGCAAGGCCTCGGGCGTCGAGGTCGCCGAGCCGATGCTGACCAACATGGTCAATGCCGCGCAGTAAGCGCGGGACGAGAAGAAAAGAAGGAAAGGGGCCCGCGTGGCCCCTTTCCGCATTTTGGCTCAGCGAGGAAGAGAACCATGAGCAGCAGGACCTGGACGGCTGTCGACGACTACATTGTTTCCTCGCTCTTCGAGACCGATCCCGCCCTCGACGCGGTGCTGGCAACCAACCGGGACCAGGGCCTGCCGGCGATCGACGTCTCCGCCGCGCAAGGCAAGCTTCTGTCGCTGCTGGTGCGGATACGCGGTGCGAAAAAGGTGCTCGAGATCGGCACGCTTGGCGGCTATTCAACCATCTGGATGGCAAGGGGATTGCCTGCAGACGGCAAGGTCGTGACGCTGGAGCTCGACCCGCATCACGCCAAAGTCGCACGCTTGAACTTCGAGCGGGCAGGGGTTTCCGACAAGGTGGAACTGCGCCTCGGCCCGGCGCTTCAGTCGTTGACCGAGTTGAGCAGCGAAAATGCCGGTCCGTTCGACCTGATCTTCATCGATGCCGACAAGCCGAACAACCCGAATTACCTGAATTGGGCGATGCGGCTGTCGCGCGCCGGAACTGTGATCGTCTGCGACAATGTCATCCGCGACGGCGCGGTCGTGAAGAAGGACAGCGGCGATGCCAATGTCGAGGGCGCCCGCGAAGCGTTTTCCTTCATTGGCAGCGAAAAGCGGCTGGACGGCACCGCCATCCAGACCGTCGGCGCCAAGGGCTATGACGGCTTCGCCATCGCCATCGTGGACTGACGGGCCCGCCAGTCCCGTCAACTCAATCGAAAAATGCCTCGACCACGTTGCGCTTGCCGAGCATGAAGGCATCGGCGACATGCTGCAGCGGTGCCAGGTCGACGTCGGAGACGCCGGCCCGCACGATCTCGGCGAAACGCTTGTAGAGCATCGGATATTCGGCTTCCGGCTCGTCATGGACGATCTTGCCGTCGACGGCGAGCTTTGCGCCGCCGCCCGAAAGCACCATCTTGCCCTTGTCGGTCTCGGCCAGGATGTCCCAGCTCTGCGGACCGGTCTGCAGCCAGTCGAGCTCCATCGTCACCGGCAGCCCGTTCGAGGTGCGGAAGCTGACATGCGCCGCGACCGGCGACGCGCGGTTCTCGGGGAAGTCGAGAACGGCCGAGGTGATGAACATCGGCGGCAGGATGTGGGTGGCGATCGACAGCGCGTTGATGCCGGGATCGAACACGCCGAAACCACCCGGCGCCCAGATCCATTCCTGGTTCGGGTGCCAGCGGCGCACGTCTTCCTTCCAGTTGATGGCGGCCGAGCTGATCCTGGCCGAGGCGAGGAAGGCGCGCGCGGCTTCGACCGCCGGCGCATAGCGCGAATGCCAGCTGGCGAAAAGCGAGACGCCGTTCTTCACGGCAAGCGCCTTGAGGTCTTCGACCTCGCTGACGGTTGCGCCTGGCGGCTTCTCCAGGAAGACATGCTTCCTCGCTTCGAGCGCCGTGCGCGCCGCGTCGTAGCGGAACTGCGGCGGCATGCAGAGCGAGACGGCTTCCAGGCCGGGTTCGGCGTCAAGCATCGCCTCGATCGTCGGATAGTTCGGGATGTCATCGACCTTGCCGTGGCGGCTGGCCGCGGCGGCAAGCTGGTAGTTGGCGTCCTTCGCCAGGGCGGGAAGATGCTGGTCGCGGACGATCTTTCCCACGCCGACTATGCCGAGCTTGATGGGGCCGAGCCTGGTGGGATTGCTGGTCATGGGAACTCCGAGGATTGGAAGAGGTGGATGTTTCTAAAGCATGTCTCCCGAGAGTGGGAACCGGTTTCGGGGCGAAGACATGCGCAAAATCAAAACCTAAAGCGCGCTGAGCGAATCTGAAAGATCGCGATGCGCTTTAGGCAAGACAAAAAGGGTCCGGCAAGCCAGACGCATCGCGATCTCGCGATCGCCTTCGGGAATCAGACCGGTTCGTCGAAGGTGACGATCGACACTTCGCCCTCCAGCGCGCCCTGATAAGCCGATAGATGCGGCTCTTCGTCGGGCGCGCCCTCCATGTCGCCGATCTGGTCCAGCTCGGCTTCCGCGAATCCTTCGGCCGCGAGCGATTCGAGCGCGCGGCGCACGGCAGAATCATCGTCGGGCGCGACCAGCATCACATGCACGCCTTCCGGCTTGCCGCCCTTGCGCCGCCAGACCCGGCCGGTGATGATGGTGACCGGACGCTCTTCATTGTCGTTCACGGGCTGATTCCTCCGGAAGAGGGGGGATTTGCCATTCATGCCGCCTTCTTGCACGAAGCCGGCTGAGAAGACAGCCGGAAGCCGGTCACTTTCTTCCTCGTCCTTGAAAAAAGGCGCAAGAAAATTACATGCGTTTTTCGCATGGCTGCCAAGCTCCGGATCGGGCGCAATATTTGCCGTTCCGGGGTTGACGGATAGCGACCTTGCGAGTAGAAGCCGCCCCGTCAGAACCGATGTGAGACTTGCCTTTCCGAGGCGACGCGCCTTGGAGTTTGCCTCAAACAGGGTTCGTTTTACGAGCGAAAAGACATTTCCGGCGCGCATGAAGCGGCTTCCGCTTCCTCTGCAATTTGTTCGGGCAGGACCGCGAGACGCGGTGTGTTGCCCGAATTCGCGTATGGAAATGACGCTTTGAGCGGCCCTGACAGGGCAAGACACGGAATTGAGAGACAAGAGGGTTTAATGCCTACCGTCAACCAGCTGATCCGCAAGCCGCGCCTGGCGCCGGTGAAGCGCAACAAGGTCCCGGCCATGCAGCAGAACCCGCAGAAGCGGGGCGTCTGCACGCGCGTCTACACCACGACGCCGAAGAAGCCGAACTCGGCGCTGCGCAAGGTCGCCAAGATTCGCCTGACCAACGGTTTCGAAGTGATCGGCTACATCCCGGGCGAAGGCCATAACCTTCAGGAGCACTCGGTGGTCATGATCCGTGGTGGCCGCGTCAAGGATCTGCCGGGCGTCCGCTATCACATCATCCGCGGCGTGCTCGACACGCAGGGTGTGAAGAACCGCAAGCAGCGCCGTTCGAAATACGGTGCCAAGCGTCCGAAGTAAGGGTTTCCGGCTTCGGCGCTTTTTTTGACTGCGCCGTGCCCCGAGATTGAGAGACAAGAGCCATGTCCCGTCGTCACAGTGCAGAAAAGCGTGAGATCAACCCGGACCCCAAGTTCGGCGACCTGATCGTCACCAAGTTCATGAACGCCGTCATGTATGACGGCAAGAAGTCGGTAGCCGAGACGATCGTCTACGGCGCGCTGGACCAGGTCCAGGCCAAGACCAAGCAGGAGCCGGTCACCGTCTTCCATCAGGCGCTCGACAACGTCGCGCCGCATGTGGAAGTGCGCTCGCGTCGCGTCGGCGGCGCCACCTACCAGGTTCCGGTCGACGTGCGCCCCGAGCGCCGTCAGGCGCTGGCCATCCGCTGGCTGATCGCCGCCGCGCGCAACCGCAACGAGACCACCATGGTCGACCGCCTCTCCGGCGAGCTGATGGACGCGGCCAACAACCGCGGCACCGCCGTCAAGAAGCGTGAAGACACCCATAAGATGGCGGAAGCCAACCGCGCCTTCGCGCATTACCGCTGGTAAAGCGCGAACGAGACTGAGAGGCACCTCCCAATGGCCCGCGAATACAAAATCGAAGACTACCGCAATTTCGGTATCATGGCGCATATCGACGCCGGCAAGACGACGACGACCGAGCGCGTCCTGTACTATACGGGCAAGTCGCACAAGATCGGCGAAGTCCATGACGGCGCTGCCACCATGGACTGGATGGAGCAGGAGCAGGAACGCGGCATCACCATCACCTCGGCCGCGACCACGACCTTCTGGAAGGGTCGTGACGGCAAGATGCGCCGCTTCAACATCATCGACACTCCCGGACACGTCGACTTCACCATTGAGGTCGAGCGTTCGCTGCGCGTGCTCGACGGCGCCATCGCGCTGCTCGACGCCAACGCCGGCGTCGAGCCGCAGACCGAGACCGTGTGGCGCCAGGCCGACAAGTACCATGTGCCGCGCATGATCTTCTGCAACAAGATGGACAAGATCGGCGCCGACTTCTACCGCTCGGTGGAAATGATCGGCTCGCGCCTCGGCGCGCAGGCCGTGGTCATGCAGCTGCCGATCGGCGCCGAGACCGAGTTCAAGGGCGTCGTCGACCTCGTCGAGATGAACGCGCTCGTCTGGCGTGACGAGACGCTGGGCGCTGCCTGGGACATCGTCGAGATTCCGGCCGACCTCAAGGAGAAGGCCGCGCAGTATCGCGAGAAAATGATCGAGGCCGCCGTCGAGATGGACGAGACCGCGCTCGAGAACTACCTCGAAGGCAACATGCCGTCGAACGACGAGATCCGCGCGCTGATCCGCAAGGGCACCATCGCGGTCAAGTTCTTCCCGATGTTCTGCGGCTCGGCCTTCAAGAACAAGGGTGTGCAGCCGCTGCTCGACGCCGTGGTCGAATACCTGCCGTCGCCGATCGACGTGCCGGCGATCAAGGGCGTGGACGCCAAGACCGATGCTGAGATCGAGCGTCACGCCGACGACAACGAGCCGCTGTCGATGCTGGCGTTCAAGATCATGAACGACCCGTTCGTCGGTTCGCTGACCTTCGCCCGCATCTATTCGGGCAAGCTCACCAAGGGCACCTCGCTCGACAACACCGTGAAGGGCAAGAAGGAGCGCATTGGTCGCATGCTGCAGATGCATGCGAACTCGCGCGCCGATATCGAGGAAGCCTATGCCGGCGACATCGTCGCGCTGGCTGGCCTCAAGGACACGACCACCGGCGATACGCTGTGCGATCCGCTGCATCCGGTCATCCTCGAGCGCATGGAATTCCCCGATCCGGTCATCCAGATCGCCATCGAGCCGAAGACCAAGAACGACCAGGAAAAGATGGGCCTCGCGCTGCATCGCCTGGCGGCTGAGGATCCGTCCTTCCGCGTCAAGACCGACGAGGAAAGCGGCCAGACCATCATCGCCGGCATGGGCGAGCTGCATCTCGACATCATCGTCGACCGCATGCGCCGTGAGTTCAAGGTGGAAGCCAATGTCGGCGCTCCGCAGGTGGCCTATCGCGAGACGATCACCCGCACCCACGAGCAGGATTACACGCACAAGAAGCAGACCGGCGGTACCGGCCAGTTCGCGCGCGTCAAGATCGTGTTCGAGCCGAACACCGAGAGCGAAGAGTTCGTGTTCGAGTCCAAGATCGTCGGCGGCGCGGTGCCGAAGGAATACATCCCGGGCGTCGAGAAGGGCATCCAGAGCGTCATGGGCTCCGGCCCGTTCGCAGGCTTCCCGATGATCGGCGTCAAGGCGACGTTGATCGACGGCGCCTTCCACGATGTCGACTCCTCGGTGCTGGCGTTCGAAATCGCTTCCCGCGCCTGCTTCAAAGAGGCGGCGCCGAGGCTCGGCGTGCAGCTCCTGGAGCCGATCATGAAGGTCGAGGTCGTGACGCCGGAAGACTATGTCGGCGGCGTCATCGGCGACCTCAACGGCCGTCGCGGCCAGATCCAGGGCCAGGAAGCGCGTGGCGTGGCGGTTGTCATCAACGCCATGGTGCCGCTCGCCAACATGTTCAAGTACGTCGACAATCTGCGTTCGATGTCGCAGGGCCGCGCCCAGTACACGATGCAGTTCGACCACTACGAACCGGTTCCGACCGCGGTCGCCCAGGAAGTCCAGAAGAAATACGCGTAACTCGAGCGGGTTGCACGAGACCTTAATTTGAGCCCCGCACGGGCAAGCAGGAATGGAGACATCACATGGCAAAAGGTAAATTCGAGCGCACCAAGCCGCATGTGAACATTGGCACGATCGGTCACGTCGATCATGGCAAGACGTCGCTGACGGCGGCGATCACGAAGTATTTTGGCGAATACAAGCGCTATGACCAGATCGACGCGGCGCCCGAAGAGAAGGCGCGCGGCATCACGATCTCGACGGCGCATGTCGAGTATGAGACGGCCAACCGTCACTATGCCCACGTCGACTGCCCCGGCCACGCCGACTATGTGAAGAACATGATCACGGGTGCTGCCCAGATGGACGGCGCGATCCTGGTGGTTTCGGCCGCCGACGGTCCGATGCCGCAGACCCGCGAGCACATCCTCTTGGCCCGCCAGGTCGGCGTGCCCTCGATCGTGGTGTTCCTGAACAAGGTCGACCAGGTCGACGACGCCGAGCTTCTGGAGCTGGTCGAGCTCGAGGTTCGCGAGCTGTTGACCAAGAACGAGTTCCCCGGCGACGACATTCCGATCGTCAAGGGCTCGGCGCTGGCCGCGCTTGAGGACTCCAACAAGACCATCGGCGAGGACGCCATCCGCGAGCTGATGGCTCAGGTCGACGCCTACATCCCGACGCCGGTTCGTCCGCTGGACAAGCCGTTCCTGATGCCGATCGAGGACGTGTTTTCGATCTCGGGCCGCGGCACGGTGGTGACCGGGCGCGTCGAGCGCGGCGTGGTCAAGGTCGGCGAGGAGCTGGAGATCGTCGGCATCCGTCCGACGGCCAAGACGACCTGCACGGGCGTCGAGATGTTCCGCAAGCTTCTCGACCAGGGCCAGGCCGGCGACAACATCGGCGCGCTGCTGCGCGGCATCGACCGCGAGGGCGTCGAGCGCGGCCAGGTTCTGGCCAAGCCGGGCTCGGTGAAGCCGCACAAGAAGTTCGTTGCCGAGGCCTACATCCTGACCAAGGACGAGGGCGGCCGTCACACGCCGTTCTTCACCAACTACCGTCCGCAGTTCTACTTCCGCACCACCGACGTGACGGGCATCGTGACGCTGCCGGCCGGCACCGAGATGGTGATGCCCGGCGACAACATCACCGTCGACGTCGAGCTGATCGTGCCGATCGCCATGGAAGAGAAGCTGCGCTTCGCCATCCGTGAAGGCGGCCGCACCGTCGGTGCCGGCATCGTCGTCACCATCAAAGAGTAATTGGACCGAAACGATCTGTCGCGGGCGCGGGATGCCCGCGCCGCGCCAGAACAAGGAATTGACGCATGAACGGACAGAATATCCGCATCCGCCTTAAGGCGTTTGACCACCGGGTGCTCGACGCCTCGACGCGCGAAATCGTGTCGACCGCCAAGCGCACCGGCGCCAACGTCCGCGGCCCCATTCCGCTGCCGACGCGGATCGAAAAGTTCACGGTCAACCGGTCGCCTCACGTCGACAAGAAGAGCCGCGAGCAGTTCGAGATGCGCACCCACAAGCGGCTGCTCGACATCGTCGATCCGACTCCGCAGACGGTCGATGCTCTGATGAAGCTCGATCTGGCCGCCGGTGTCGACGTCGAGATCAAGCTCTAAGGAACAAGAGGGCGGGGCGACCCGGAACTCTGAAGGAACAAGAGGCGTGGAGGGGCGCTAGCCCCGACAGGGAACTCTAAAGGAATTGAACCGATGCGTTCAGGTGTGATTGCAAAGAAGGTGGGAATGACCCGCATCTACAACGATGCCGGGGAACACGTTCCCGTCACCGTTCTCCAGATGGAGAACTGCCAGGTCGTGGCGCAGCGCACGCAGGAGAAGAACGGCTACACCGCCGTCCAGCTCGGCGTTGGCCTTGCCAAGGTGAAGAACACGTCGAAGGCGATGCGCGGCCATTTCGCTGCCGCCTCCGTCGAGCCGAAGGCGAAGCTTGCCGAGTTCCGCGTCTCCGCCGAGAACATGATCGATGTCGGCGCCGAGCTCACCGTCGAGCACTTCGTCGCCGGCCAGAAGGTCGACGTGACGGGCACCTCGACCGGCAAGGGTTTCCAGGGCGTGATCAAGCGGCACAACATGGGTGGTGGCCGCGCCACACACGGTAACTCGGTCTCGCACCGCACGCACGGCTCGACCGGTCAGCGCCAGGACCCCGGCAAGGTGTTCAAGGGCAAGAAGATGGCCGGCCACATGGGTGACGTTCGCGTCACCACGCAGAATGTCGAGGTCGTTTCGACCGACGCCGACCGCGGCCTGATCCTGATCCGTGGCGCCGTTCCGGGCGTCAAGGGCGCCTGGATCCTGGTCCGTGATGCGGCCAAGGTCGCGCTGCCGGCCAATGCGCCGAAGCCTGCCGCGATCCGCGCTGCTGCCGCCAAGAACGAAGCCCCGGCCACCGAGGGAGCGGAATAATGGACCTCAAGATTACAACGCTCGGCGGCAAGGACGCCGGCAAGGTGAAACTCTCCGAGGAGATTTTCGGCCTTGACCCGCGCGAGGACATCCTGCAGCGCGTCGTGCGCTGGCAGCTCGCCAAGAAGCAGCAGGGAACGCACAAGGCCAAGGGCCGCGCCGAGATCGCGCGCACCGGCGCCAAGATGTACAAGCAGAAGGGTACGGGCCGCGCCCGTCACCATTCGGCTCGCGCTCCGCAGTTCCGCGGCGGCGGCAAGGCGCACGGCCCGGTCGTGCGCAGCCACGAGCACGAGCTGCCGAAGAAGGTGCGCGCGCTGGGCTTGAAGCACGCTCTCTCGGCCAAGGCCAAGAGCGCCTCGTTGATCATCGTCGACGAGCTGAAGCTCGCCGAAGCCAAGACCAAGGCGCTGGCGGCGAGCCTCGAGACGCTCGGGCTCACCAACGCCCTGGTGATCGGCGGCGCCGAGCTCGACCAGAACTTCAAGCTGGCGGCGACCAACATTCCGAACATCGACGTGCTGCCCATCCAGGGCATCAACGTCTACGACATTCTGCGCCGCGGCACGCTGGTCCTTTCCAAGGCCGCCGTCGAGGCTCTCGAGGAGCGCTTCAAATGACCGACCTTCGTCACTACGACGTGATCGTCTCGCCGGCGATCACTGAAAAGTCGACCATGGCTTCCGAGCAGAACCAGGTCGTCTTCAACGTCGCCAAGAAGGCGTCGAAGCCGGAAATCAAGGCCGCCGTCGAAGCGCTCTTCGGCGTCAAGGTGATGGCCGTGAACACGCTCGTCCGCAAGGGCAAGATCAAGCGCTTCCGCGGCACGGTTGGCCGCCAGGGCGACGTCAAGAAGGCGGTTGTGACGCTGGCCGACGGCCAGTCGATCGACGTCGCGACGGGTCTCTGAGCAAGGCCGCGAGGACAGGACAATGGCACTCAAGAAATTCAACCCGGTAACGCCGAGCACCCGCCAGCTGGTCATCGTCGACCGCTCGGGCCTCTACAAGGGCAAGCCCGTCAAGGGCCTGACCGAAGGCCTGACCAAGTCGGGCGGCCGCAACAATTACGGCCGCATCACGGCCCGCTTCATCGGCGGCGGTCACAAGCGTTCGTACCGCATCATCGACTTCAAGCGTAAGAAGTACGACGTCGTCGGCACTGTGGAGCGTATCGAATACGATCCGAACCGCACCGCCTTCATCGCGCTGATCAAGTATGACGACGGCGAGCTGTCCTACATCCTGGCGCCGCAGCGTCTGGCCGCCGGCGACAAGATCGTGGCCGGCGAAGCGGTCGACGTGAAGCCGGGCAACGCGATGCCGCTGGCCTCCATGCCGGTCGGCACGATCGTCCACAACATCGAGCTGAAGCCGGGCAAGGGCGGCCAGGTCGCCCGTTCGGCGGGCGGTTACGCCCAGCTCGTCGGCCGCGACCAGGGCATGGCGATCTTGCGCCTGAACTCGGGCGAGCAGCGCGTCGTGCACGGCTCCTGCATGGCCACCGTCGGCGCCGTGTCGAATCCCGACCACGGCAACATCAACGACGGCAAGGCCGGCCGCACGGTGTGGCGGGGAAAACGCCCGCACAATCGCGGCGTGGCCATGAACCCGGTCGATCATCCGCACGGCGGCGGTGAGGGTCGCACCTCGGGTGGCCGTCATCCGGTTTCGCCCTGGGGCAAGCCGACCAAGGGCAAGAAGACGCGGTCCAACAAGGCGACCGACAAGTTCATCGTGCGCTCGCGCCATCAGCGCAAGAGCTAAGAAGAGGTAACGCCAAGTGACTCGTTCGATTTGGAAAGGCCCCTTCATCGACGGCTACCTTCTCAAGAAGGTGGACAAGGTTCGTGAAGGCGGTCGCAATGAGGTGATCAAGATGTGGAGCCGTCGCTCCACCATCCTGCCGCAGTTCGTCGGCTTCACCTTCGGTGTCTACAACGGCCAGAAGCATGTCCCGGTCTCGGTGAACGAGGACATGGTCGGTCACAAGTTCGGTGAATTCGCTCCGACCCGGACCTATTACGGCCATGGTGCGGATAAGAAGGCGAAGAGGAAATAATCATGGGCAAGGCCAAAGCTCCGCGCAGGCTTGCTGACAACGAGGCGCGCGCCGTTCTGCGCACGATCCGTATCAGCCCGCAGAAGCTGAACCTGGTTGCCGCGCTGATCCGCGGCAAGAAAGTCGCGACAGCGCTTTCCGACCTCGAATTCTCGGCCAAGCGGATTTCCGGAACGGTCAAGAAGACGCTGGAGTCGGCGATCGCCAACGCGGAAAACAACCACGACCTCGATGTCGACTCGCTGATCGTATCGGAAGCCTATGTCGGCAAGTCGATCGTCATGAAGCGGTTCCACGCTCGTGGCCGTGGTCGCGCCAGCCGTATCGAAAAGCCGTTCTCGCACCTCACGATCGTCGTTCGTGAAGTCGAGGAAAAAGGGGAGGCCGCATAATGGGCCAGAAAGTCAATCCGATCGGGCTGCGTCTCGGTATCAACCGCACCTGGGATTCGCGCTGGTTCGCGAACACCGGTGAATACGGCCAGCTGCTGCATGAGGACATCAAGATCCGCAAGTATCTTGAGAAGGAACTCAAGCAGGCCGCGATCTCCAAGGTCGTGATCGAGCGTCCGCACAAGAAGTGCCGCGTCACCATCCATGCCGCGCGTCCGGGCCTGATCATCGGCAAGAAGGGCGCCGACATCGAGAAGCTTCGCAAGAAGCTGATGGAGATGACGAAGTCCGAGACGCACTTGAACATCGTCGAGGTGCGTAAGCCGGAGATCGACGCCACGCTGATCGCGCAGTCGATCGCTCAGCAGCTCGAGCGCCGCATCGCGTTCCGCCGCGCCATGAAGCGGGCCGTTCAGTCGGCTATGCGTCTCGGCGCCGAAGGCATCCGCATCAACTGCGGCGGCCGTCTCGGCGGCGCCGAGATCGCGCGCATGGAGTGGTACCGCGAAGGCCGCGTGCCGCTGCACACGCTGCGCGCCGATGTCGACTACGGCACGGCCGAGGCGCAAACGGCGTACGGCATCTGCGGCGTCAAGGTGTGGGTGTTCAAGGGCGAGATCCTCGAGCACGACCCGATGGCATCGGAGCGTCGCGCGACGGAAGGCGATCATGGCGGTCAGGCCGGCGAGCGCGAGCGCGGTCGTCGTCGCGAGAACGCCTGAGACATTTGAGAATTTGGAGTTAGGACGATGCTGCAGCCAAAGCGCACAAAGTTCCGCAAGCAGTTCAAGGGCCGTATCCACGGTACCGCCAAGGGCGGCACCAACCTGGATTTCGGCGGTTTCGGGCTGAAGGCGCTTGAGCCGAACCGCGTCACCGCGCGCGAGATCGAGGCGGCCCGCCGCGCGATCACCCGCGAGATGAAGCGCGCCGGCCGCGTCTGGATCCGGGTGTTCCCGGATCTGCCGGTCACTTCGAAGCCGACCGAAGTGCGTATGGGTAAGGGCAAGGGCGCCGTCGACTACTGGGCGGCGCGCGTCAAGCCTGGCCGCATCATGTTCGAGATCGACGGCGTCAGCGAGGAGACCGCGCGTGAAGCGCTGCGCCTCGGCGCCGCCAAGCTCTCGGTCAAGACGCGCTTCGTGCAGCGCATCGCAGAATAAGGACAGGCGATCATGAAAGCCGAAGACATCCGGACCAAGACCCAGGATCAGCTGACCGACGACCTGGCCAGCCTGAAGAAGGAGCAGTTCAACCTGCGCTTCCAGAAGGCCACCGGTCAGCTCGAGAAGACCGCGCGCGTGAAGCAGGTCCGCAGGGACATCGCGCGCATCAAGACCATCGCCGCGGAAAAAGCCGCGGCCAAGAAGGGTTAAGACCATGCCAAAGCGCATTTTGCAGGGCACCGTCGTCAGCGACAAGAACGAGAAGACGGTTGTCGTCAAGGTCGAGCGGCGCTTCACGCATCCCGTGATGAAGAAGACCGTGCGCATGACCAAGAAGTACAAGGCGCACGACGAGAACAACGCCCACAAGGTCGGCGACCAGGTGTTCATCCAGGAATCGAAGCCGATTTCCAAGGACAAGCGCTGGGTCGTCGTCACTTCGGATCAGGCTTGATCCGGGCGAACGAAAACGAATTTTGGACAGACCGGGGAGGGGCTTCGAGCCTGTCCCGTTAGAAAAGAAGAAGGCGGCCAGTCATGATTCAGATGCAAACAAACCTCGACGTCGCGGACAACTCCGGCGCCCGTCGTGTCATGTGCATCAAGGTGCTGGGCGGCTCGAAGCGGAAGTATGCCTCCGTCGGCGACATCATCGTGGTGTCGATCAAGGAAGCCATCCCGCGCGGCCGCGTGAAGAAGGGCGATGTGATGAAGGCGGTCGTGGTTCGCACGGCCAAGGACATTCGCCGCCCGGACGGCAGCGTGATCCGTTTCGACAAGAACGCGGCCGTTCTCGTCGACAACAAGAAAGAGCCAATCGGCACGCGTATCTTCGGGCCGGTTCCGCGCGAGCTTCGCGCCAAGAACCACATGAAGATCATCTCGCTCGCGCCTGAAGTGCTGTAAGGAGCCGGACCAATGCAAAAGATCAGAAAAGGCGACAAGGTTGTCGTGCTTGCCGGCAAGGACAAGGGCCGTTCGGGCGAAGTCCTGTCGGTGCAGCCGAAGGAAGACACCGCGCTCGTGCGCGGCGTGAACCTCATTCGCCGTCACCAGAAGCAGACCCAGTCCCAAGAGGGCGGGATCATCACCAAGGAAGCGCCGATCCACCTGTCGAACATCGCGCTGGCCGACCCCAAGGACGGCAAGCCGACCCGCGTCGGCTTCACCATCCAGAAGGACGGCAAGAAGGTGCGCGTCGCCAAGCGTTCGGGAGAAGTCATCAATGGCTAAGGCTGAAACCAAGCAGGCGGCTGCCAAGAACGAGCCGCGCCTCAAGAAGGTCTACCAGGAGACCATCCGCAAGGCGTTGCAGGAGCAGTTCGGCTACGACAACGAGATGCAGGTTCCGCGCATCGACAAGATCGTGCTGAACATGGGCGTCGGGGAGGCGACCGGCGATTCCAAGAAGCCCTCGGTCGCGGCCGAGGATCTCGCGCTGATCGCCGGCCAGAAGGCTGTCGTCACCCGCGCCCGCAACTCGATCGCAGGCTTCAAGGTGCGCGAGAACATGCCGATCGGCGCCAAGGTCACGCTGCGCAAGGAACGCATGTACGAGTTCCTCGACCGTCTCGTGAACATCGCGCTGCCGCGCGTCCGCGACTTCCGCGGACTGAACCCGAAGAGCTTTGACGGCCGTGGCAACTACGCCATGGGCATCAAGGAGCACATCGTGTTCCCGGAGATCAACTACGACAAGGTTGATCAGGTCTGGGGCATGGACGTCATCGTTTGTACGACGGCGAAGACGGACGACGAGGCGAGAGCACTGCTCAAGGCCTTCAACTTCCCCTTCCGCCAGTAACGGCAGCGAAAAAGGAAAAATCTGAAATGGCAAAGACCAGCTCAGTCGAGAAGAACAACCGGCGCCGCAAGCTCGCCGGCCAGTACGCCGCCAAGCGCAAGGCGCTCAAGGAAATCGTCATGGATCAGTCCAAGCCGATGGAAGAGCGTTTCCGCGCCCAGTTGAAGCTTTCGGCGCTGCCGCGCAACTCGGCCAAGATCCGTATCCGCAACCGCTGCGAAGTCACCGGCCGTCCGCGCGCCTACTATCGCAAGCTCAAGCTTTCGCGTATCGCGCTTCGCGATCTGGGCAACAACGGCCAGATCCCGGGCCTGGTCAAGTCGAGCTGGTAAGGAGACACTGAGATGTCATTGAGCGATCCTCTCGGCGATATGCTGACCCGCATCCGCAACGCCTATGGCCGCAAGAAGTCGAGCGTCTCGACCCCGGCCTCGCGTCTGCGCGCCCGCGTTCTCGAGGTGCTGAAGTCGGAAGGCTATATCCGCGACTACAGCCAGACCGACTTCGACAACGGCAAGTCGGAAATCGAGATCGAGCTGAAGTATTTCGACGGCGCGCCGGTCGTGCGCGAGATCGAGCGCGTCTCGAAGCCTGGCCGCCGCGTCTATGTCTCGGCCAAGTCGATCCCGCAGGTCGCCAACGGCCTCGGCATCGCCATCCTTTCGACGCCGAAGGGCGTCATGGCCGATCACGAGGCACGCGAGCAGAATGTCGGCGGCGAGATCCTCTGCCAGATCTTCTGATCCGGCGCGAGATTGATGAATGGGCTTCGGTTCTCGGGATCGCGCCCGGGAACTGGAACCTGAAACGAAAGAAGTGACGAGGACAACAAAATGTCTCGTATCGGAAAGAAACCCGTTTCGCTGCCGCAGGGCGTGACCGCGACCGTCAACGGCCAGACCGTGACGGCGAAGGGCCCCAAGGGCGAGCTGAAGTTCGTGGTGAACGACGAAGTGCTGGTCAAGATGGAAGGCAGCGAGATCGCTGTCGAGCCGCGCGACCAGTCGAAGACCGCCCGCTCCAAGTGGGGCATGTCGCGCACGCAGATCGTCAACATCCTGCAGGGCGTCAAGGACGGCTTCGAGAAGAAGCTCGAGATCACCGGCGTCGGCTATCGCGCCGCCATGCAGGGCAAGAACCTGCAGTTGGCGCTCGGCTTCAGCCACGACGTGGTCTATGAGACGCCGCAGGGCATCACGATCTCGGTGCCGAAGCCGACCGAAATCACGGTCTCGGGCATCGACAAGCAGCAGGTCGGCCAGGTCGCCGCCGAGATCCGCGAATATCGCGGTCCGGAGCCCTACAAGGGCAAGGGCGTGCGTTATGCCGACGAGCGGATCGTGCGCAAGGAAGGCAAGAAGAAGTAATAGGCTTGGCCCCGAAAAGTTGCAGACTTTTCGGAAAGAGCCAAGCCAGAGAAGTGTAACGCCGCGGGGCGCGATCGCGGGAGGCTTGGCCTATCGCACAGGGTTGCCCCCGTTTTCTGAAGGCAAGGAACTGACATTATGGCAAGCCCCAAGGAAACCACCCAACGCCGCGCGCAGCGCGTGCGCCGCCAGCTGAAGAAGGTCGCCGGCGAGCGTCCGCGCCTCTCGGTGCACCGCACCTCGAAGAACATCTACGTCCAGGTCATCGACGACGCGAAGGGCCGCACGCTGGCCGCCGCCTCGACGCTGGAGAAGGACCTCAAGGGTTCGCTCAAGACCGGCGCCGACACCGCGGCCGCTGCCGCGGTCGGCAAGCTGATCGCCGAGCGCGCCACGAAGGCTGGCGTCAAGGAAGTCGTCTTCGATCGTGGCGCCTACATCTATCATGGCCGTGTCAAGGCGCTGGCCGAGGCCGCCCGCGAAGGTGGTCTTAGCTTCTAAGCATGATCCCGGACGGAAGGTCCTCGCGGCGAAAAAGTTGCAGACTTTCCGGACCAGATCATGCAATGGAGAAAATGAATTTCACCGCCGGCAACCCACGAGAGGCGCCGGCATTTCAGCAACCCGTGCTTCCGGAAAAGAACAAGGACTAGGATATGGCACAGGAACGTAGGGAAGGCGGCCGCGGCCGCGAGCGTGAAGAGCGCGATGACGGCATGGTGGACAAGCTCGTCCACATCAACCGCGTCGCCAAGGTGGTGAAGGGCGGCCGTCGCTTCGGCTTTGCCGCTCTCGTCGTCGTCGGCGACCAGAAGGGCCGGGTCGGCTTCGGCCACGGCAAGGCGCGCGAAGTGCCGGAAGCGATCCGCAAGGCGACCGAGTCGGCCAAGCGCGACATGATCTTCGTGCCGCTGCGCTCGGGCCGCACGCTGCATCACGACGTCGAGGGCCGCTGGGGAGCCGGACGCGTGCTGCTGCGCGCCGCCAAGCAGGGTACCGGCATCATCGCGGGTGGCCCGATGCGCGCCGTCTTCGAGACGCTCGGCATGCATGACGTGGTCGCCAAGTCGATGGGTTCGTCGAACCCGTACAACATGGTTCGCGCCACCTTCGACGCGCTGAAGAGCCAGATGCATCCGAAGGATGTGGCTGCCGCGCGCGGCATCAAGTACTCGACCCTTCAGGCCCGCCGCGGCACCGCCGTCGCGACTGAAGAATAGTCGACGCTGACCAGGGATTTCGACCATGGCCAAGAAAGCTACCAAGACCATCACCGTCGAGCAGATCGGTTCGCCGATCCGCCGGCCGAAGGAGCAGCGCGCGACGCTGGTCGGCCTCGGCCTCAACAAGATGCACAAGCGGCGCACGCTGGAAGACACCCCTTCCGTGCGCGGCATGATCGCCGCCGTCCAGCATCTCGTCCGCGTCGTGGACGAGGCCTGAACGGAACCGCAGGAGAACGAAGATGAAACTCAACGATCTGCGTGACAAGGACGGCGCCACGCACTCCAGGAAGCGCCTCGGTCGCGGCATCGGCTCCGGCTCGGGCAAGACCGCCGGTCGCGGCGTCAAGGGCCAGAAGGCGCGCTCCGGCGTAGCCATCAACGGCTTCGAGGGCGGCCAGATGCCGCTCTACCGGCGCCTGCCGAAGCGCGGCTTCAACAACCTGTTCGGCAAGAGCTTCACCGTCGTGTCGCTCGCCCGCATCCAGGCCGCTATCGACGCCAAGAAGCTCGACGCCAAGGCGACCGTGACGGCCGAGACCCTGATCGCTGCCGGCGTCATCCGGCGCGCCAAGGACGGCGTGCGCGTGCTCTCCGACGGCGAGCTCAAGGCCAAGCTCAACTTCGACGTCGCCGGCGCCTCCAAGGCGGCGATCGAGAAGATCGAGAGGGCCGGCGGCTCGGTGAAGCTGCCGGAAGCGGCCGCCGCCGAGTAACGGCGATTTGAAGCGCGGCCGGCGGGAATGATTTGTTTTTGCCGGCGAACCGCGTTTCGATCTGATCAATTAGGCGGCCGCGTCAACGCGGCCGCTTGCATGTTTACGGTCCGGAGCTTATCTCGTGAGCTTCGGTGACACGCGCCGCCTGAGCTGCGGGCATCGAGCGTGACCTAGCGGAGAATCAGGCATGGCTTCGGCTGCTGAACAACTAGCCTCCAATCTGAATTTCGCGGCCTTCGCCAAGGCCGAGGATCTGAAGAAGCGCATCTGGTTCACCATCGGCGCGCTGCTCGTCTACCGCCTTGGCACCTATATCCCGCTCCCCGGCATCAACCCCGACGCTTTCGCGCAGGCCTTCTCCTCGCAGAGCAAGGGCGTGCTCGGCATGTTCAACATGTTCGCCGGCGGCGCCGTGCAGCGCATGGCGATCTTCGCGCTAGGCATCATGCCCTACATCTCCGCCTCCATCATCATGCAGCTCATGACCTCGGTCATCCCCTCGCTGGAATCGCTGAAGAAGGAAGGCGAGCAGGGCCGCAAGATCATCAACCAATACACGCGCTACGGCACCGTGCTGCTTGCCTTGGTGCAGGCCTACGGCATTTCGATCGGCCTCGAGGGCGGCAACGGCATCGTCAACGATCCCGGCATGTTCTTCCGCATATCGACCGTCGTCACGCTGGTCGGCGGCACCATGTTCCTGATGTGGCTCGGCGAGCAGATCACCGCGCGCGGTATCGGCAACGGCATTTCGCTGATCATCTTCTCGGGCATCGTCGCCGGCCTGCCGCGCGCCATTTCCGGCACGCTGGAACTCGGCCGAACAGGTGCGCTGTCCACGGGCCTCATTCTCGCGATCATCGTTCTCGCCATCGTCGTCATTGCGGTCATCGTGTTCTTCGAGCGCGCGCAGCGCCGCCTGCTCATTCAGTATCCGAAGCGGCAGGTCGGCAACCGCATGTTCCAGGGCGATACCTCGCACCTGCCGCTGAAGCTCAACACCTCGGGCGTCATCCCGCCGATCTTCGCGTCCTCGCTGCTGCTCCTGCCGGCAACGGTCGCCGGCTTCTCGCAGACGACCAACCTGCCGGCCTGGGCAAGCACGGTTCTGGCGTCCCTCGGCCACGGCCAGCCGCTCTATATGGCGTTCTACGCGGCGATGATCATCTTCTTCGCCTTCTTCTACACGGCGATCGTCTTCAACCCGAAGGACACGGCCGACCAGCTCAAGAAGCATTCCGGCTTCATCCCGGGTTATCGGCCAGGTGAGCGCACGGCCGAATATATCGACTATGTTCTGACGCGTATCACCGTCATCGGCGCCATCTACCTGGTGCTGGTGTGTCTATTGCCTGAGTTCCTGATTTCAGCGACTGGCGTACCTTTCTACCTCGGTGGCACATCGCTTCTGATCGTGGTCAGTGTCACGCTCGACACGGTGGCGCAGATTCAGGGTCACCTGATCGCGCACCAGTATGAGGGCCTGATCAAGAAGTCGAAGTTGCGCGGGGGTAAGAGGAGCAGATGAGGCTGATATTGCTTGGGCCGCCAGGAGCGGGCAAGGGGACGCAAGCACAGAGACTGGTAGAAAAACACGGCATACCCCAGCTTTCGACGGGTGACATGTTGCGTGCCGCCGTTCAGGCCGGGACCGAAGTCGGCAAGCGCGCCAAGGCGGTGATGGATGCCGGCGAGCTGGTGTCCGACGCGATCGTCAACGCGATCGTCGCCGAGCGAATCGACCAGCCCGATTGCGCCAGGGGCTTCATCCTCGACGGGTATCCGCGCACGCTGGTGCAGGCCGACGCCGTCGAAGCGATGCTTGCCGAGCGTGGCATTGCGCTCGACAGCGTCATCGAGCTCGTCGTCGATGACAAGGCGCTGGTCGGGCGCATCGTCAAACGGGCCGAGGACGCCAAGGCCGCCGGGCAGCCGGTGCGCAAGGACGACAACCCGGCGGTATTCGAGGAGCGCCTGCGCGAATATTACAAGAAGACGGCGCCGCTAACCGGCTATTACTATGCCAAAGGCAGGCTGAGAACCGTCGACGGCATGGCCAGCATCGACGCGGTGACCGCGGAGATCGAGAAGGTGCTCGCGGTGACGGCGAAGTAGGCCGTTCCGACAAGTAACGATTGCGCTTGACTGGAAGGAGCCGTTGGGGTATGGCGGCCCGTCTTCCTGTCAGGCATGGACTTTGCTTGCCCGCAAGGGCAGGGCAGTCGTTTTGAACCAGGAAACTCCCGCAAGGGCCGGCCTCCACCGGACGCGGGGCAACTTAGATAGCGCCGGCTTGTCCGGCCCATATGGAGATGAGAAGAAATGGCTCGTATAGCCGGCGTCAACATTCCGACCAACAAGCGCGTCGTCATCGCGCTTCAATATATTCACGGCATCGGCAAGAAGTTTGCCCAGGAGATCGTCGACAAGGTCGGCATCCCGGCCGACCGCCGCGTCAATCAGTTGACCGACGCGGAAGTGCTGCAGATCCGCGAGACGATCGACCGCGACTATCAGGTCGAAGGCGACCTGCGCCGCGAAGTCTCGATGAACATCAAGCGGCTCATGGACCTCGGCTGCTACCGCGGCCTGCGTCACCGCCGCTCGCTGCCGGTCCGCGGCCAGCGCACGCATACCAATGCGCGCACCCGCAAGGGCCCGGCCAAGGCGATCGCCGGCAAGAAGAAGTAATTGAGCGAATAGTGAGTAGTCATTAGCGAGTAGGGTTCTATTCGCTACTCACTACTCGCTACTCGCTTCCAAGGTGGAGCCGCTGGCATTACGGCGGTGTAGAGATCAACTGAAAGGACTACCATGGCCAAGGAAGCCGCTCGTGTTCGCCGTCGCGAACGCAAGAACATCTCGTCGGGCGTTGCCCATGTCAATTCGACCTTCAACAACACGATGATCACCATCACCGACGCGCAGGGCAATTCGATTGCCTGGTCGTCGGCCGGCGCACAGGGCTTCAAGGGTTCGCGCAAGTCGACCCCGTTCGCCGCCCAGATGGCTGCCGAGGACGTCGCCAAGAAGGCCCAGGAACACGGCATGCGCATGCTCGAGGTCGAGGTCTGCGGACCCGGCTCCGGCCGCGAATCGGCGCTGCGCGCCCTGCAGGCTGCCGGCTTCACCATCACCTCGATCCGTGATGTGACGCCGATCCCGCACAATGGCTGCCGCCCGCGCAAGAAGCGTCGCGTCTAACATTTGAACGCCGCGTGAGCGCCGAGACGCTCCTCCGTGGCAATTCCAGGCTGCCCGCCACGATTGGATGGTGGCGGGTCCAAGGAAGGAAGACAACATGATCCAGAAAAACTGGCAGGAACTGATCAAGCCGAACAAGATCGAGTTCTCGTCGAAGAAAAAGACGCTGACCACGCTGGTGGCAGAGCCGCTCGAGCGCGGCTTCGGCCTCACCCTCGGCAACGCGCTGCGGCGCGTGCTTCTGTCTTCGCTGCGCGGCGCGGCCGTCACCGCTGTGCAGATCGACGGCGTGCTGCATGAATTCTCGTCCATCGCCGGCGTGCGCGAGGACGTGACCGACATCGTCCTCAACATCAAGGAAATCGCCATCCGCATGGAAGGCGATGGTCCCAAGCGCATGGTCGTGCGCAAGCAGGGTCCGGGCGCCGTGCTCGCCGGCGATATCCAGACTGTCGGCGACGTCGAGATCCTCAACCCCGACCACGTGATCTGCACGCTGGACGAGGGTGCGGAGATCCGCATGGAGTTCACCGTCGACACCGGCAAGGGCTACGTGCCGGCCGAACGCAACCGCGCAGAGGACGCGCCGATCGGCCTGATCCCGGTCGACAGCCTCTACTCGCCGGTCAAGAAGGTCTCCTACAAGGTCGAGAACACCCGCGAGGGCCAGGTCCTCGACTATGACAAGCTGACCATGACCATCGAGACCGACGGTTCGATCTCGGGCGAGGACGCAGTGGCTTTCGCCGCCCGCATCCTGCAGGACCAGCTCAGCCTGTTCGTCAACTTCGACGAGCCGCAGAAGGAAGTCGCCACCGAGGCCGTCACCGAGCTCGCCTTCAACCCGGCGCTGCTCAAGAAGGTCGACGAGCTCGAGCTGTCGGTGCGTTCGGCCAACTGCCTGAAGAACGACAACATCGTCTACATCGGCGACCTGATCCAGAAGACCGAAGCCGAGATGCTGCGCACCCCGAACTTCGGCCGCAAGTCGCTGAACGAGATCAAGGAAGTGCTGGCGGCGATGGGCCTGCACCTCGGCATGGAAGTGCCGGACTGGCCGCCGGAAAACATCGAAGACCTCGCAAAACGTTACGAAGACCAATATTGAGCATGAATTCCAAGGATCGGCGGCGCGAGCCGCTCGATCCGACGGTCATGCGGAAAACCATCAGAGGCCGTGGCCTCTTGAACAACTGAAGAAGGAAAAGAGCCATGCGCCACGGTTTCAAAGGCCGTCGCTTCGCCCGCAGCGTAAGCCACCGCAAGTCGATGTTCGCCAACCTCGCCGTGTCTCTGATCGAGCACGAGCAGATCGTCACCACCCTGCCGAAGGCGAAGGACCTGCGTCCGATCGTCGAGAAGCTCGTCACGCTCGGCAAGCGCGGCGACCTGCATGCCCGTCGTCAGGTCATCGCCCAGATCGGCAACGAGCCGGTCGTGAAGCGCCTATTCGAGACGATTGCGCCGCGTTACGCGCAGCGCAACGGCGGCTATCTGCGCATCATGAAGGCGGGCTTCCGCAAGGGCGACAACGCCGCGATGGCGGTGATCGAATTCGTCGACCGCGACACCTCGGCCAAGGGCGCAGCCGACCGCGCCCGCCTCGAAGCCGAAGGCGGCAGCGAGGAAGCCGCGGCCGCCTGAGGCTTCGGTTTCAACGAAAGACTTCGAGGGGCCTTCGGGCCCCTTTTGCATTTCGAGGCGAAGCCTCGGAGCGAGCGGATTTTCGCACGCGAGCGCATGCTTTTGCGCGACAAGTGCCTGATTTCCGTGCATTAGCCTTTCATTCTGCACAATCGTCGGGACAATGGCGCCTGATCTGGAGGATTCGGAATGCACCTCAAACGGCTGTTTCTCATTGCAGTTTGCGCGCTCGCCGCTTTCGCCGCGGCACCTGGCGTCAGACAGGCATTGGCCGAGGATGCCGCCAAGCCGGCCGATCCCGGTCTCTCCGATGTGCTGACCGATCTTTTGCACGGCGTCGAAGGCGAGAACGCCACCTCGGGCCCTGACAAGCGCGTGCCGTTCGGCCGCGAGGAGGTGCAGCTTTCCTTCGCTCCGCTGGTCAAGCAGACGGCGCCCGCCGTGGTCAATGTCTATGCCTCGCAGACCGCCAAGGTGACCTCGCCCTTCGAAGGCGATCCCTTCTTCGAGGAGTTCTTCGGCCGCGCCAAGCCGCGCGCCCAGTCCTCGCTGGGCTCCGGCGTGCTGGTAGATCCGAGCGGCGTCATCGTCACCAACTATCACGTTATCAAGGACGCCGACGAAGTGAAGGTGGCGACGGCCGACGGGCGCGAATTCACCTCGAAGGTGATGCTCAAGGACGAGACGCTCGATCTCGCCGTGCTCAAGATCGCGGCCGACAAGCCGTTCCCCGTGATCGCCATCGGCGATTCCGACGCGCTCGAGGTCGGCGACCTGGTGCTGGCCATAGGCAATCCGTTCGGCGTCGGCCAGACCACCACCAGCGGTATCGTTTCCGCACTTGCCCGCAGCCATATCGGGGTCTCGGATTCGGGCTACTTCATCCAGACAGATGCCGCCATCAATCCGGGCAATTCCGGCGGCGCGCTGATCAACATGGGCGGCCAGCTGGTCGGGATCAACACGGCGATCTACAGCCGCAGCGGCGGCTCGATCGGCATCGGCTTCGCCATCCCGTCGAACATGGTGCGCGCCTTCGCCGATGCGGCGAAGGCCGGCCTCGACTTCTTCGAGCGGCCCTATATCGGCGCCGAATTTGAAGCCGTGACGCCGCAAATCGCGGAATCGCTGGGCATGGAAAAGCCGACTGGCGCGCTGGTCTCCTCGGTCGATGCAACCGGCCCGGCCGGCAAGGCCGGACTCAAGCCGGGCGACGTCGTGCTGTCGCTCAACAACACCCCGGTCGAAAGCATCGAGGCGCTGGACTACCGCATGGCGACGCTGTCGATCGGCACCAAGGCCACCTTCGCCGTGCTGAGCAAGGGCCAGCAGGCGACGCTGGAGATTGCCTTGGAGCGCGCGCCGGAGGGTGCCAAGGCCGCGGAAGTCACTTTGCACGGTCGCAGCCCGTTCTCGGGTGCCAAGGTGGCGGAACTGTCTCCGCGCCTTGCCCAGCGGCTTGGCCTGCGCACCGATTTGAAGGGCGTCACCGTGGTTGACATCAACCGCGATTCACCGGCCGCCGATTTCGGCTTCCAGCCGGGCGACATCGTGCGGGAGGTGAACGGCACGAGCATCGATACGGCGACAACGCTGGCACAGATCGCCCAGCAGGACACGCGCTGGTGGCGCTTTACCGTCGAGCGCGGCGGGCAGACACTGCGCCAAGTGTTGCGTTATTGAGGCGATCTTCCCATTTAGAGCATGATCCCGAAACGTGGGAACCGATTTTCGGATGAGATCATGCTCCAAAAGGAGCGGGGATCGCGCTCCAACCAGAAGACATGCATGGCCGATCTGTTCAGCTTAGACGAACCGGAGAAGGCGCCGACCGGCCGGCCGCTGGCTGATCGGCTGCGCCCGAAAAACCTTGGCGAGGTTGTCGGCCAGGAGCATCTGACCGGGCCGGACGGCGCGCTGACGCGATTGATCGATTCAGGCTCGCTCGGCTCGATGATCTTCTGGGGGCCGCCCGGCACCGGCAAGACGACAGTGGCGCGGCTGCTTGCCGGCGAGACCAATCTTGCCTTCGAGCAGATCTCGGCGGTGTTTTCCGGCGTTGCCGACCTCAAGAAAGTGTTCGAGGCGGCCAAGCTCAGGCGCTCCAACGGCCGCCAGACGTTGCTTTTCGTCGATGAGATCCATCGCTTCAACCGTGCCCAGCAGGACGGCTTTTTGCCGGTCATGGAAGACGGCACGGTGGTGCTGGTCGGCGCCACCACCGAAAACCCGTCCTTCGAACTGAACGCCGCGCTTCTGTCCCGTGCGCGCGTGCTCGTCTTCCGCTCGTTGGGCGAGGAGAGCATCGCAAAACTCCTGGCGCGCGCGGAAGAAACCGAGGGCAGGGCGCTGCCGCTGGACGACGAGGCGCGCGCCATGCTGATCCGCATGGCCGATGGCGACGGCCGCGCCTCGCTGACGCTGGCCGAGGAAGTCTGGCGCGCCGCCAAGCCCGGCGAGGTGTTTGGGCCGGAGGGTCTGCAGCGCGTCATCCAGCGCCGCGCGCCGATCTACGACAAGGGCCAGGACGGTCATTACAATCTGATCTCGGCGCTGCATAAATCGGTGCGTGGCTCGGACCCCGATGCCGCCCTCTATTACCTTGCCCGCATGTTCGATGCCGGTGAGGATCCGCTCTATCTCGGGCGCCGGCTGGTGCGTATGGCGGTGGAGGACATCGGCCTTGCCGACCCGCAGGCACTGGTCATCGCCAATGCCGCCAAGGACGCCTATGACTATCTGGGCTCGCCCGAGGGCGAGCTCGCCTTTGCCGAGGCCACCGTCTATCTCGCCACCGCGCCGAAATCGAACGCCGTCTACACCGCCTTCAAGGCGGCGACTTTGGCCGCCAAGGAATTCGGCTCGCTGCTGCCGCCGAAACACATCCTCAACGCGCCGACCAAGCTGATGAAGGAAGAGGATTACGGCGCCGGCTACCGCTACGACCACGACGAGCCGGATGCCTTTTCGGGCCAGGACTATTTCCCGGAAAAGATGGGCCGCCACACCTTCTACGATCCGCCGGAGCGCGGATTCGAGCGCGATATCCGAAAACGGCTGGAATATTGGGCAAAGCTGCGTAAAGAGCGGGAGTAACTGCTTGCGCGGCCCGGCGAGCCTGGCGCCCCGCAGCGAAGCTTCGCCATGGGGCATCTCGGCCTCAGTCGCGCTCCACGCCTTGCTCGCCGCGACTCTCGCCCTGATGCCACTGCCCAAATGGCCGAAGCAGCTGGAGGAAGAGCGCGTGTCGGTGGACATCCTGACGCCGCAGCAGTTCGAGGGTTCGACCCGGCCGGCACCGAAACCAGCCACCGCGGAGCTGCAAGCACCAAAACCGCAGCCCGTGCCAAGCCCGGCAAAGCCTCCGGCCCAACCCAGCATGATCCGTGCGACCGAAATGCTGTCGGCCAAGACGATTGCCGATCCGCGCAGCAGGCAGGTCCGGGCCGATCTTGCGACATTCGCCTCCGACGAGCGTATGACCCAGCTTTGCAATATCGAGGCGATGGACCAGATTCACAAATGGAGGGCGGATTTCCAGCCCGATCGCGTGGTGGCCTATGCAACGGCCGAGGAAAAGATCACCGGTACCACGGTCATGGCCGACGGCGCAGCCTTCCGCAGCCGGAGAAACTGGTACGCGCTGAAATTCAACTGCGCGCTGGCGCGGGACGGCGAAAGCGTCATCGGCTTCGAATTCCTCGTCGGCGATCCCGTGCCACGGGAGAAGTGGGACGAGCTTGGCCTGCCGGCTGTGCATTGACCAGAAATGGAGTGATACACTCCAGATATTTGTTAGTTACCCTCGGGCTATCGCGCCAGCATTGTGCAGGGAAACAAAAAATCCTATCAAGGCGCACGGCCGACGGGGGTCGCCGTGATTTGGCTCATGC
Source organism: Mesorhizobium shonense (assembly GCF_040545255.1). Taxonomy (NCBI): domain Bacteria; kingdom Pseudomonadati; phylum Pseudomonadota; class Alphaproteobacteria; order Hyphomicrobiales; family Phyllobacteriaceae; genus Mesorhizobium; species Mesorhizobium shonense. Next base: position 273,476 of record NZ_JBEPLM010000003.1, on the reverse strand, counting down.
GAACAGGATCGCGCTCCCGCGCAAAAGACTATGACAAAGCAAACCCGTAAGACCCTTCGTCAGGCTGCAATCGCAGTCCCACTTCTCGCGCTCGGCTTTTACTACATCCCGATCCTGACGACGATCTGGATCGTCTGCGGTCTGATCGACGTGCTGCGCAATGCAAACAAGGACCTGTCGTTATTCCGCGGCTATTTCCTCGGCAACGGCATCTTTACCTGGCTGCTGTCGCCCTTCAACCTGTTGGTTGACTTGCTTTGCTACCGGAACCCGGGCGTATGGAAGCTGGAGCAGTTTCCTGCCGACTATCAGCGTGAGGTCAACGAGGTTCTCGACGTCTTTAAGGCTCGCAAGGACGAGATTATCGCCGATATCGACGCCAATTTCGGCACCGGTCGGCGCGGCATGTACGTCTATCAGTGGTATGGCAAGCACAAGATCGATAACGTCGCGGAATTCAACAAGGACTACAAATACATCAAGACCATCGCGGTCTCGGTCTTCAGGGGCAAGGAATCGACTTCCTGGCATTTCGGGCCGCTGCGGCTCAGCCTGCGCATCCTCTACAACCTGTTGCCGGTGAAGGCCGAGATTTTCGTCGAGTGCAACAACGCCAGGAACTACTGGCACGACAATCCGCTCTACATTTTCGACGACACCCTGCTTCACCGTTCGGTCAACGAGTATGACGGGCGCCGCTACTGCGTGTTCATGGACATCATCCGCCCATCGCCATTCCCCGGCCTCATCGCCGGCCTTCTCGCCGTCGTCTCGGTGAGCGTCGAGCGCATCAATTCCATGTTCTACAAGAACTGGAAGATGATCGGTTCGTCCAAGGCCAAGAAGGCAGCCGCCAACTGATCACCGGCGGAACCCGAAGGTTGGAGCATCACTCGATCTGGCCCGTCTTAAACCAACGTCTTATGGCGGCGGCAGGCCGGGACCGTTAGGACTCCACAGCAATTCTGCGAAAATTCGGAGGGGTTTTCCGTCCGGAATTGCGCAAAATCAAAGACCTGTGCGGCCAGCCCTATTATCGAAAGCTGAACCGCTGGTGTCGGATATGTTCATGCGAGCATGACGACGGAGCGGAAGGAGGTTCCGCTCGCCGGGAGGATTAGGTTGATCGGACGGCAATCAGCCGTGCATGCGGATCTGGTCCAGGCCTCGATCGCGAAAAGCGAGGCGGCTCATTCGGCGCTGGTCGCATCATGGCGGCGCTCCCTGCAATTGCATCACCTTGATCCCGCGGAGCGCAAGGCGCCCAGGCGGTTGACCGAAGGCGAACTGAGAGGGGCCCGGCAGCGCATGGAGCAAATGATCCGCGCCGCCGAAGGGAGCCTCAACCGGCTTTACCTCGCCGTCGGCGGTGTCGGCTGCTGCGTGATGCTGGCCGACCGCGACGGCATTCCCCTCGAGCGCAGGGGCGCCGTTGCCGATGACGAGACCTTCGACGAATGGGGCCTGTGGACCGGCACGGTCTGGAGCGAGGAGAGCGAGGGCACCAACGGGATCGGTACCTGCATTGCCGACCAGCGGGCTCTCACCATTCATCGCGACCAACACTTCTTTTCCCGCAACACGCTGCTCAGTTGCACGACGGCGCCGGTCTATGATCACGAAGGCAATCTGGCGGCGGCACTCGACGTGTCGTCTTGCCGGGCGGATCTGACGGAGGGTTTCGTCCAACTCATCGCTGTCGCCGTGGGCGATGCCGCGCGTCGCATCGAGGCCGAGAATTTCCGCATGGTTTTTTCAGGCGCCCGCATTCTGTTGGCCCCGGCCGCCGAGCGCACCGCCGGCGCGCTCATTGCGGTCGACGCGGACGATCTGGTGATCGGCGCGACGCGCAGCGCGCGCCTGGCGTTCGGCATAACGCGCGAAGTCCTGGCCAAGGGGCTGCTGGCAGCCGATATCCACGGCGACACGCCAGGCGCCAGGGAAGACTTCGACGATGCCGAGCGCGGCGTGCTGCAGCGGGCGTTGGCGCGCGCCGGCGGCAACGTCTCGACGGCGGCGCAAAGCCTCGGCATTTCGCGCGCGACGCTGCATCGCAAGCTCGCCCGCTTCGCCATCCGCCGCCCGCATTGATTTCATGATGTGGCCTGTCGCAGTTCTGCGACACTCGGCGGCCGCGATCGTCTCGCTCCGGGCTGACAAGCCGAAGCTTATCCGCGACCCTTTCTCCTGACGCGCCGCATCTCGCGGCGTGCTTCTTTGGGAGGAAGTTATGAACAAGGTAGAATTTTCGCGCGCAGCCAAGGTTCCTTTCGCCAAGCGTTACGACAACTTCATCGGCGGCAAGTGGACGGCGCCGCACTCTGGCAAATATTTCGAGAATATCTCGCCGGTCACCGGGCGGCCCTTGTGTGAAATCGCCCGCTCGGATGCGACGGACATCGAGGCAGCGCTCGATGCCGCGCACAAGGCCAAGGACGCCTGGGGCAAGACCAGCCCAGCGGAGCGCGCGCTGATCCTCCATCGCATCGCCGATCGCATGGAAGAGAATCTCGATCTGCTGGCGCTCGCCGAGACTTGGGACAACGGCAAGCCGATCCGCGAGACGACCGCGGCCGACCTGCCGCTGGCTGTCGACCATTTCCGCTATTTCGCCGGCGTGCTCCGCGGCCAGGAAGGCTCGATCTCCGAGATCGACCACGACACCGTCGCCTATCATTTCCATGAGCCGCTCGGCGTCGTCGGCCAGATCATTCCATGGAACTTCCCGCTGCTGATGGCCTGCTGGAAGCTGGCGCCCGCTCTGGCCGCCGGCAATTGCGTCGTGCTGAAGCCGGCCGAGCAGACCCCGGCGACGATCATGCTGTGGGCCGACCTCATAGGCGATCTTCTGCCGGAAGGCGTGCTCAACATCGTCAACGGCTTCGGCCTCGAGGCGGGCAAGCCGCTAGCGTCGTCGAACCGTATCGCCAAGATCGCCTTCACCGGCGAGACGACGACCGGCCGTCTGATCTCGCAATATGCCAGCCAGAACCTCATCCCGGTGACGCTCGAGCTCGGTGGCAAGTCGCCCAACATCTTCTTCCAGGACGTGACGGTCGAGGACGACGACTTCTTCGACAAGGCGATCGAGGGCTTCGTCATGTTCGCGCTCAACCAGGGCGAGGTCTGCACGTGCCCCAGCCGCGCGCTGGTGCACGAGAAGATCTATGACAGGTTCATGGAGCGCGCCCTGAAGCGCGTCGAGGCAATCGTTCAGGGCGATCCGCTCGACCCGGCGACCATGATCGGCGCGCAGGCTTCGAGCGAGCAGCTGGAGAAGATCCTCTCCTACTTCGACATCGGCCGCCAGGAAGGGGCCGAAGTGCTGATCGGCGGCGAACAGAACCATCTGCCGGGCGACCTTGCCGGCGGCTACTACGTCAAGCCGACCGTGTTCAAGGGCAACAACAAGATGCGCATCTTCCAGGAAGAGATCTTCGGCCCGGTGGTGTCGGTGACGACCTTCAAGGATGACGACGAGGCGCTGTCGATCGCCAACGACACGCTCTACGGCCTCGGCGCCGGCATCTGGAGCCGCGACGCGAACCGCTGCTACCGCTTCGGCCGCGCCATCCAGGCCGGCCGCGTCTGGACGAACTGCTACCATGCCTATCCGGCGCACGCCGCCTTCGGCGGCTACAAGCAGTCCGGCATCGGCCGCGAGACGCACAAGATGATGCTCGACCATTATCAGCAGACGAAGAACATGCTGGTCAGCTACAGCCCGAAGAAGCTCGGCTTCTTCTGATCCTCCTGGGGCGCGTAGGGGAGGGTACGGCAAGCCGTACCCTCCTGTCATGACAGGAGGATCGCATGGACAAGGACTCGTTGGGCAAAGTGTCGGCCACGCCCGAGGCCGAAGTGTTGCTCGCCGAGATCATCGCCGATCACGGGCCGGTGCTGTTCCACCAGTCCGGCGGTTGCTGCGACGGGTCCTCGCCGATGTGCTACCCGCGCGGCGAGTTCATGATCGGCGACAATGATGTGAGGTTGGGCGAGATCGGCGACACACCGGGTCTATATCAGCGCCTCGCAATTCGAGGCGTGGAAGCACACCGACCTCATCATCGACGTCGTGCCGGGCAGGGGCGGCATGTTCTCGCTCGACAATGGCCGCGAGAAGCGGTTTCTGACGCGCTCGACGGTCTGTGCCGTGTCAGCGCCATCTTCGAAGAATTGACTGGACGGGAGAAACCTACCGATCCGCGACGATTGGGGTAATCGTCGCGCTTTGTTGGGTCTGTGGCTCGCAACCCGCCTGCCTTAAAGCACGTCGCGCTGAGCTATTCAGGCGACGTGCTTTAAGTCTTTGTTTTGAGCATGTCGTTCTCCCAAAACCGCTCCGCACTTTTGGGCGACCTGCTTTAGTGCTATGGCGCCGCTTTCAAACGGAAAAGCGTATCCATGGCAGGTGTTGAACAAATCACGGTGGAAGCCGGCGAGGCGGGCATGCGGCTCGACCGCTGGTTCAAGGTCCACTATCCGGGCCTTGGCTTTGGCCACCTGCAGAAGCTCTTGCGCTCCGGCCAGGTCCGCATCGATGGCGGCCGGGTGAAGGCAGACACGCGGGTCGAGCCCGGCCAGACCGTCCGCATCCCGCCGCTCGACGTCGACAAGAAGGGCGATGCCCCGCTCACCGGCCACTCGATCCGCAACCAGGGCGATGCCGATGTGCTGGCCAAGATGCTGCTGCACGAGGATCCAAAAGTCTTCGTCTTCAACAAGCCGGCCGGCTTGGCCGTGCAGGGCGGCTCCGGCGTCACGCGCAATGTCGACGACATGCTGGAGGCCTGGCGCAACCAGAAAGGCGAGAAGCCGCGCCTCGTCCACCGCCTCGATCGCGACACCTCCGGCGTGCTGGTCGTTGCCCGCACCCGCCTTGCGGCGATGAAGCTGTCGGAAGCGTTCAGGGCCCGCGAGACCAAGAAGACCTATTGGGCCTTGGTCAAGGGCGTGCCGCCGAAGCGCGAGGACAAGATCTCGACCTGGCTGGTCAAGGAGGCGACGCCGGACGGCGACCGCGTCCGCATCGCCAAGCATGGCGAGAAGGGCGCCGACCATGCCGTGTCCTACTACCGCATCGTCGAGCAGGCGGCGCAGTCGCTGTCCTGGCTGGAGATGGAGCCTTATACCGGCCGCACTCATCAGCTTCGCGTCCATGCCGCCCATATCGGCTGCCCGATCATCGGCGACCCCAAATATTTCGAGGCCGATACCAATTGGGAATTTCCGGGCGGTATCCAGAACCGTCTGCATCTTCATGCGCGCCGCATCGTCATCCCCCATCCCGACCAGGGCGTCATCGATGTCACAGCGCCGATGCCGCCGCATATGCGCCAGAGCTGGAACCTGCTCGGCTTCGACGAGCAGAGCGCGGAGGACTTCAATTGAGTGGCGCCACCGATATGCTGGACCGCCGCGATACGGTCGACATGACGGCAGCCGCCATGATGGTCGGGCTGACGCTGTCCTGGGGGCTGAACTATGTCGCCGCCAAGGTCTCCTATGCTGGCTACGACCCGGTGTTCGTGTCGATCGCGCGCTCGATCCTCGGCGGTCTCTGCGTTCTCGGCTGGTGCCGGCTGCGCGGCATCAAGCTGTTCGAAGCGGACGGGACACTGATCGTCGGCGCTGCCGTCGGGGTGCTCTTCGGTGTCGAGTTCCTGTTCCTCTATATCGGGCTGGAGTACACGACCGTTGCCCGCAACACGCTCTTGGTCAACACCATGCCTTTCTGGGTGCTGGTCGGCGGCCACTTCCTGCTCGGCGAGCGCATCAATGCGCGCAAGCTTGGCGGTCTCGTGCTGGCCTTTTGCGGCCTGCTGGCCGTGTTCTCCGACGGCATCGTCGCCGGCAAGGACGCGACGCTGACGGGTGATCTGCTCAGTCTCGTCTCTGGCATCCTCTGGGCGTTGACCAGCATCGTCATCAAGCGGTCGAAGCTGGTCGGGACCAGCGCCGAGAAGCTCTTGCTTTATCAATTGGCGGGCGCCGCCATCGTCGGTGCCCTGGTGATGCCGTTCGCCGGACCGCCGATCCGCGCGTTCGCTGCATTGCCGACACTGGCTTTGATGTTCCAGTCTTTCTATATCGTCGCCTTCACCTATGTGTTGTGGTTCTGGTTGCTGACGCGCTATCCGGCAGCAGGCTTGTCGAGCTTCGCTTTCCTGTCACCGGTGTTCGGCGTTCTGTGTGGCGCGGTGCTGTTGGGCGAGCCGCTGACGATCAGGATTTTCCTGGCGCTGGCGCTGATCGCCGCCGGGCTGATCATCGTCAATCGCCCGGCGCGCAGGCAGCCCACAGTGTAAGGAGTTCGACATGCGCGACATCCTCGAAGACCTCGAAGCGGGAAAACTGCTCTCCGATCCCGATCCGGTGCGCCGCGCCCAGATCCAGATGAAGACGCCGCTGCCGAAGCGTTTCTACAAGGCGGTTTCGGTCGTGCCGGTCGAAGGTGGGTTTGCCGTCCATCTCGACGGCAGGCCGGTCCGCACGCCGGGAAAGGCGCTGCTGGCGCTGCCGACGGAAAGAGCCGCAACGCTGGTGGCGGACGAATTCTCCGCGCAGAGCGAGGTCATCGATCCGGTCACCATGCCGGTCATGCGGCTTGCCAACACCGCCATCGACGGCGTCGCCAGCGACCCGCAAGCGGTGCTGGAGGATGTCCTGCGCTTCGCTTCGTCGGACCTGCTCTGCTACCGCGCCGATGGCCCGCAAGGACTGGTCGATCGGCAAAACAAGCTCTGGGACCCGGTCCTCGATTGGGCGAGGAGCCGCCTTGGCGCGCGCTTCAATCTTGCCGAAGGCGTCATCCATGTCGAGCAGCCGCGCGAGACGATCGCCGTGCTTGGCGCCCATCTTGCCCAGCGCAGCGAGCCGCTGCGTCTGGCGGCGATCCATGTCATGACCTCGCTCACTGGATCGGCGCTGCTGGCTTTAGCCGTCGATTTCGGTGAGATCGACGGCGAGGAAGCATGGGCGGCCGGCCATGTCGACGAGGACTGGCAGATCGAGCATTGGGGCCAGGATGCCGAGGCCGTCGCGCGCCGCTCTGCCCGCAAACGCGACATGGTGGCGGCGGTCGACCTGCTCGAGGCGCTGAAAGCCTAGAAGCAATTCCAGGAAAAGTGTGCAGCGGTTTTCCGTCTGGAATTGCGTAAAGCAAAACCTGGACTGGATCAGCGATCCACCGGAGCTGAGCCACTCCAAGCGCTCTGCTCCGCTTTCGCGCTGCACCTAATACGAAAGTCATAATCCCATCGTCGCGGTGCCTTTCGCCTGCGCTTTCTGCCATTTTTTCCTTCGTTGGTTGCGTTTTTCGAGTCCGCGTTCGCAGGAATTGCGGACGGTGGCGCGCAGCCATCGAGGACAGACGGGATCCACGGGAGGATATATCAATGGTAATGGCTTCGACCGCCGGCAGAACAAGCCGCGGCATGACGCGGGAGGAAAAGAAGGTCATCTTCGCCTCTTCGCTCGGCACCGTTTTCGAATGGTACGATTTCTATCTCTACGGTTCGCTGGCCGCTTTCATCGGCGCGACCTTCTTCAGCCCGACCATCCCCGAGGCGACGCGCAACATCTTCGCGCTGCTGGCCTTTGCCGCCGGCTTCCTCGTCCGCCCGTTCGGCGCGCTGGTGTTTGGCCGCATCGGCGACCTTGTCGGCCGCAAATACACCTTTCTCGTCACCATGACGATCATGGGTCTGTCGACCTTCCTGGTCGGCCTGCTGCCCGGCTACGCGAGCTTGGGCATCGCGGCACCCGTGATCCTGATCGGGCTGCGCATGCTGCAGGGCCTGGCGCTCGGCGGCGAATATGGCGGTGCGGCGACCTATGTCGCCGAGCACGCGCCCGACGATCGCCGCGGCTACTACACGTCCTGGATACAGACCACGGCGACGCTCGGCCTGTTCCTGTCGCTGATCGTCATCCTGCTCGTCCAGAGTTCGCTCAGCAAAGAAACCTACGCCGACTGGGGCTGGCGCATTCCCTTCATCGTCTCTTTCCTGCTGCTTGCCATCTCGATCTGGATCCGGCTGTCGCTCTCGGAGTCGCCGACCTTCCAGCGCATGAAGGACGAGGGCAAGGGCTCCAAGGCGCCGTTGTCCGAGGCTTTCGGGCAGTGGAAGAACGCCAAGATCGCGCTGCTCGCGCTGCTCGGCCTCACCGCCGGCCAGGCCGTCATCTGGTACAATGGCCAATTCTATGCGTTGTTCTTCCTGCAGAATGTGCTGAAGGTCGACGCGTGGTCGGTCAACGTCATGATCGCGATCGCGCTGGCTGTCGGCTCGATCTTCTTTGTCGTGTTCGGTTGGCTGTCCGACAAGATCGGCCGCAAGCCGATCATCATGGCCGGCCTCGCTTTGGGAATCGTCTGCACCTTCCCGCTGTTCAAGGCGCTGACCTGGGCTGCCAACCCGGCCTTGGCCACCGCCCAGCAGAACACGCGTGCGACGGTGACGGCAGCGCCCGGCGACTGCCGGTTCCAGTTCAACCCGGTCGGCACGGCGAAGTTCACGACATCCTGCGATATCGCGACCTCGTTTCTGACCAAGAACTCGGTGCCTTACGACGTCGTATCGACGGCAGCACCTGGCGCCGCAGCCACGGTCAAGATCGGCAACGAGACGGTGCCTTCCTACGACGCCGTCGCCGCAGGGGATCAGGCCAAGGCCAAGGAGGCCGCCTTCCAGAAGGCGGTGAACATGTCGCTGCAGGACGGCGGCTATCCGCTGAAGCGCGGCGCGATCAAGGTGCCGGATCAGAAGCTCGACGCCTTCGTCGCGGCCAATCCGGAGTTGAAGCTCGATGCGGCTGCGATCCGCGGCGGCGAGAAGGCAGCGGTTCCGACCGAGCAGGCGGTCAAGGACAAACTGCTCACCACCGAGGAAGCCGCGGGCGCACCCGAGATCGCCGTCTACAACATCCCCGGCGGCGGTCCCTTCGCCATGGTGGCCGATCCGGCGGCCATTAACTGGCCGGTGACCATCGGCATCCTGTTCATCCTGGTGGTGTTCGTGACCATGGTCTACGGACCGATCGCCGCGATCCTGGTCGAGATGTTCCCGACCCGCATCCGCTACACCGGCATGTCGCTGCCCTACCATATCGGCAATGGCTGGTTCGGCGGCCTGCTGCCGGCGACGGTGTTCGCGCTGAGCGCCTATAAGGGCGACATCTATTACGGTCTCTGGTATCCGGTGCTGATCTCCGCGATGTCGCTGATCATCGGCATGATCTTTGTCAGGGACACGCTCGGCACCGACCTGCACGCCAAGCAATAGGCGATCGATCCTCTGCAAAGGAAAAGCCCGGCGCGAGCTCGCGCCGGGCTTTTTCATGCGAAAAGCGTTGCAGGAGGAAGTCAGCTCTTGCGCTGGTTCTCTTCCTCGATCGCCGCCTCATGGTACCAGCCGTCGAAATCGGCGTGCGTATTGCGCAGCGAGGCAAGCTCTGCCGCGAATTTGGCCTTTGCGCCTAAATTTGAGGCAGTCGCCCGGCCTGCAAGCGGGAACATCAGAATCTTTGCCGACGGACGGGACGTGATGACTTCCATTGGCGGCCTCCCTTCTTTTCCAGGAGCTTGTCGATTCAACTTTCTTCCAAGATAGGTTCTGCGATTCATTTAGGCAATATGCTCACAAAAAGATCAGTATTTGCCCATTATTTATGCATATCTCATGCCTGGACGATTACTGCGCATTGCCGAGGCGGCTCAGCAAATTCAGCGCTTTGCGACGACCATTTTGCCGCACCCGGCGCGGGGAGAGTGGCACACGAATTGCATTTTAACGACCGGCAGGCCGGCCAGCACGGCCATGCATTGATGCCGCCTTGCGGCGTCCAAGCAACGAGAGGCACTGGAATGACCAAATACAAGCTCGAGTATATCTGGCTCGACGGATACGTCCCGACCCCCAGCCTGCGCGGCAAGACCCAGATCAAGGAGTTTGCCGAGTTCCCGACGCTCGAGCAGCTGCCGCTGTGGGGCTTCGACGGCTCCTCGACGAACCAGGCCGAGGGCCACAGCTCCGACTGTGTGCTCAAGCCCGTCGCCGTCTATCCGGATCCGGCCCGCACCAATGGCGTGCTGGTCATGTGCGAAGTCATGATGCCCGATGGGGTGACGCCGCATGTCTCCAACAAGCGCGCCACCATCCTCGATGACGAGGGCGCCTGGTTCGGCTTCGAGCAGGAATATTTCTTCTACAAGGACGGCCGTCCGCTCGGCTTCCCCGAGAGCGGCTATCCGGCACCGCAGGGTCCGTACTACACCGGCGTCGGCTACAAGAATGTCGGCGATGTCGCCCGCCAGATCGTCGAGGAGCATCTCGACCTCTGCCTGGCCGCCGGCATCAACCATGAAGGCATCAACGCCGAGGTGGCCAAGGGCCAGTGGGAATTCCAGATCTTCGGCAAGGGCTCGAAGAAGGCCGCCGACCAGATGTGGATGGCTCGCTACCTGCTGCTGCGCCTGACAGAGAAGTACGGCATCGACATCGAGTTCCACTGCAAGCCGCTCGGCGACACCGACTGGAACGGCTCGGGCATGCATTGCAACTTCTCCACCGCCTACATGCGTGAAGTTGGCGGCAAGGCCTATTTCGAGGCGCTTATGGTGCAGTTCGACAAGAACCTGATGGACCACATCGCCGTCTACGGCCCGGACAACGACAAGCGCCTGACCGGCAAGCACGAGACCGCGCCGTGGAACAAGTTCAGCTACGGCGTCGCCGACCGCGGCGCCTCGATCCGCGTGCCGCACTCCTTCGTCAAGAACGACTACAAGGGCTATCTGGAAGACCGCCGGCCGAACTCGCAGGGCGACCCCTACCAGATCGCCTCGCAGGTCCTGAAGACGATCTCGCAGGTCCCGACCGATGCGAAGGTCTCGGCGGCCGCCTGATCCTTCTTATCGGCGCGGGCTGCAGGCCCGCGGCGTGAGGTGAATGACAAAAAAAGCCCCGGTGGGAAAAACGCCGGGGCTTTTTGCATGGGGATCGGTGAGAGTTCCGCCGCGCGGCCGTCAGTCGGCGGTGACGCTACTAGAGCAATTCCAGGAAAAGTGTGTAACGGTTTTCCGTCTGGAATTGCGTAAAAACAAAAAGAGAAAGCGGTTCGGCGTTTCCGTGAAACGGTGAACCGCTCTACGATCTCGTGCGGCATGCCAGGAGTGCGGTTGCCGCCATGGGGCGGCGGAATAGAGCAAATGAAAGCCCTTGGAAGGTTTCCCTTCCAAGGGCTGAATTTTCTATTCGATCAAAATGTTAGACTGAATAGTACATGTCGTACTCGACCGGGTGCGGGGTCATTTCGAAGCGCATGACCTCGGCCATTTTCAGCTCGATGTAAGAGTCGATCTGGTCGTCGTCGAAGACGCCGCCGGCCTTCAGGAAGCCGCGGTCCTTGTCGAGGCTCTGCAGCGCTTCGCGCAGCGAGCCGCAGACGGTCGGGATCTTCTTCAGCTCCTTCGGCGGCAGGTCGTAGAGATCCTTGTCCATCGGCTGCCCGGGATGGATCTTGTTCTTGATGCCGTCGAGGCCCGCCATCAGCATGGCGGCGAAGCCGAGATAGGGGTTCGCGCCCGGATCGGGGAAGCGGACCTCGACGCGCTTCGACTTCGGCGACGAGCCGAACGGAATGCGGCAGGAGGCCGAGCGGTTGCGCGCCGAATAGGCGAGCAGCACCGGCGCTTCGTAACCCGGCACCAGACGCTTGTAGGAGTTGGTCAGCGGGTTGGTGAAGGCGTTGATCGCCTTGGCGTGCTTGATGATGCCGCCGATATAGAACAGGCAGGTCTCCGACAGGCCGGCATATTCGTTGCCGGCGAAGGTCGGCTTGCCGCCCTTCCAGATCGACTGGTGGACGTGCATGCCCGAGCCGTTGTCGCCGAACACCGGCTTCGGCATGAAGGTGGCCGTCTTGCCATAGGCATTGGCGACCTGGTGCACGACATACTTGTAGATCAGCATCTTGTCGGCGTTTCGCACCAGCGTGTCGAACTTGATGCCGAGCTCGTGCTGGGCGGCGGCGACCTCGTGGTGATGCTTCTCGACGCGCACGCCCATCTCGGCAAGCACGGTCAGCATCTCGGAGCGCATGTCCTGGCAGGAATCGACCGGCGGCACAGGGAAATAGCCGCCCTTGATGCGCGGACGGTGGCCGAGATTGCCCGTCTCGTAGTCGGTGTCGTCGTTGGACGGCAGCTCGGTCGAGTCGAGGCGGAAACCGGTGTTGTAGGGATCGACCTTGTACTTGACGTCGTCGAACACGAAGAACTCGGCTTCCGGGCCGACATAGACGGTGTCGCCGATGCCTTCCGACTTCATGTAGGCCTCGGCCTTCTTGGCGGTGCCGCGCGGGTCGCGGTTATAGGCCTCGCCGGATACCGGATCGAGGATGTCGCACAGGATGACCATGGTCGACTGGGCAAAGAACGGATCCATGTGGACGGTATCCGTGTCTGGCATCAGCACCATGTCGGACTCGTTGATCGCCTTCCAGCCGGCGATCGAGGAGCCGTCGAACATCACGCCGTCGGCGAACATGTCTTCCTCGACTTCGACGACATCCATCGTCACATGCTGCAGCTTGCCCCGCGGATCGGTGAAGCGCAGGTCGACGAACTTCACGTCGTTGTCCTTGATCTGCTTCATGATGTCTTTGGCTGTCGTCATGTCATGTATCCCTGTGTGATGACGTTTTTTGATGATGACGGTTCAGAAAGATGGATGGCGTCAGACGGCGTCCATGCCGGTCTCGCCGGTGCGGATGCGGACGACTTCCTCGATGTTGGAGACGAAGATCTTGCCGTCGCCGATGCGGCCGGTCTGCGCCGCCTTGCGGATGGCTTCGATGGCGCCTTCGACGGCGTCGTCGCCGAGCACCACCTCGATCTTCACCTTGGGCAGGAAGTCGACGACATATTCAGCACCGCGATAGAGTTCGGTGTGGCCTTTCTGCCGGCCAAAGCCTTTGGCCTCGGTAACGGTGATGCCCTGCAGTCCGGCCTCCTGAAGCGCTTCCTTCACTTCGTCCAGCTTGAATGGCTTGATGATCGCTTCGATTTTTTTCATGTAGAAAGTGGCCTCCACTGCCAAAGAGACGGGTTGTGCGCCCCGCTTGCGCCTCCATCAAGCACGAAGCGTGCCAATTCCAGGTTGTTGGAGACGGTATCGGGCGATTCAGATGCCATGCAGCACCCGGATGCAAATTCGCGTCATCGGCTGCATTGGATGCGTCATCGACGCCCAAAGCCTATACATCGCTCCTCCATCCGTCTGCGCAAAATTTGGGCATATAGCGCAATTTGCAGGCAGATTCCCCTCCAGGCGCCGCCGCTTTGGACTGGCATTCGGCCGCTGCTGTTTGCTTCGAACCGCAAATCGGACAATGCTTGATCGGATGGAGATCGGCAATCCCATGCACAATGAACTTCTTTCACCGGCCGAAATGGCCAAGGCTGACCGACTGGCGATCGCGGAAGGTCCGCTCGACGGCTACGGGTTGATGCGCCGAGCCGGCGCGGCGGTCGCGGCCGAGGTCCTGGCACGCTATCCGGCGGCGACACGGGTGCACGTGCTGTGTGGCCCCGGCAACAATGGCGGCGACGGTTATGTCGTGGCGCGGCTGCTCCAAGAGAGCGGCGTCGACGTCGCGATGTGGGTGTCAGGCGAGCCGCGGGCAGGCGGCGACGCCGCGCTTGCCGCGGCCGACTGCCCGCTCGAGCGTCGACCGCTGTCCGCCTTCGCCGCCGAGCCCGGCACGCTCGTGGTCGACGCGCTGTACGGCGCAGGGCTCTCAAAGCCGCTTTCGGGCGACGCCGCCAGGGCGGTGCAGGTCGTGACGAATCTCGGCTTGCCGGTCGTCGCTGTAGACCTGCCTTCCGGCGTTTCCGGCGAAAGCGGCGATATCCTCGGCAGCGCGTTCCGCGCGGCCATGACAGTGACCTTCGCGCGAAAAAAGCCCGGACATCTGCTTTTGCCTGGCCGCGAGCAATGCGGCGAGATCGTGCTTGCCGACATCGGCATCGGTGACGAAGTCATCGCCCGGATCGCGCCGCGAACCTTCGAGAACGGACCGGCACTCTGGCTGGCCACCTTTCCGGTCCCGGCTGTCGATGCGCACAAATACAGGCGGGGCCATGCGAGCGTCTTTTCCGGCGGACCTTCGGCGACAGGTGCCGCGCGCTTGTCGGCGCTTGCAGCCGCAAGAAGCGGGGCAGGGGCGGTTACGGTCCTGTCGCCGGCGAACGCCATGCAGGTGAACGCCGCCCATCTGACCTCGATCATGTTGCGCAAGGCCGATACGGCTGCCGATCTCGGCGCTTTCCTCACCGATCGCCGCCCTTCGTGCTTTGTGCTCGGCCCGGGGTTTGGCGTCGGCGAAAAAGCGCGCGATTTTGCCCTTGCGCTGCTCGGCGCCCGGCAAGCGCGGGACGCCGGCGTTGAAGGGCTGGTGCTCGACGCTGACGGCATCACCTCGTTTCGCGACGAGCCTGAGACATTGTTCCAGGCGGCCCGCGGATCCGGCGCGCCGGCGCTGGTGATGACGCCGCATGAGGGTGAACTCGGCCGGCTGTTCCCTGACATTGCGGACGACAAGGCGCTTTCGAAACTCGCCAAGGCGCGAGCGGCGGCGGCACGGGCCAATGCCACCGTCATCTACAAGGGGGCCGATACGGTGATCGCCGCGCCGGATGGCCGCGCTGCCATCAACAGCAATGGCGCGCCATGGCTCGCCACCGCGGGCTCCGGCGATGTGTTGGCAGGGATCATCGCCGGGCTGCTGGCGCAGGGTATGCCGGCGTTCGAAGCGGCCTGCGCTGCCGTCTGGGTTCATGCCGAAGCCGGCAGCCGGTTCGGACCCGGACTGATCGCTGAAGATTTGCCTTTGGCCATGGTGCCTGTGCTGCGCGAGTTGGTGGAAAGCGGGATGGCCGCCCGATGACGCGGCTGGCGATCCTCGTCGCGGTCGCCGCCATCGCAGTCTTTGGCGTGCCGGCGGCTCATGCCGCCAGTCGTACAGTCACGATCGTGGACGATCCACGCTTGCTCGCCGCGCTCGATGCCAAGGGCTTCGGCTTCGCCGGCATCTTCGGTGCCGGCGGCAAGGACGACCTGAAAACGCTCTACGACGCGGCGCCGGCTTACCACGCCATCATCGACATCGTGGCCGCCGATGTCGCGGCACTCCGCGCGGAAATGAAGGCCGGCGGACGGCCGCTCTATGAAGTTACCGACGGCAATGTCGGCCGCATCATCGACATGCGCTGGCTGAAGACCAACGCCGCGCGCTTCCGGCTGGTCGGCGTCGCCAACCGGCTCGACCGGCGCGACTTCGCGGAACTCGGCAAGGAGCCTGGCTGCGGCGAGGTGCGTTTCGTCTACCGCCTTGCCTATAGTTTCAAGAAGAGCGGCAAGGTTTTGGCCTCGCGGCTGCCGTTCAACTTCAATGCCGTCTACCGCGTCGCTGCGGACGCCGACGGCGGCTGTACCGGTGCTGCCGGACGGTGGACGCCCCAGCTCGACGAGGCGGTCGATGCCGGCTGGCTGACCGGCGGACCGCTGGAAAAACCGAGCCTCTCCTTCAAGCAGCTCGAACTCAACGCCCAGGTGGTGCGCTTTCCTTCCGGCCAGGAGACCGAGTTCGGCGGGCAGGCCGCCTATCTCATGCGGATCTTCATCATCGACGGGGCAGCCGTCAGCGAGAAGCCGCTGGAAAACACGCCCGACACCGCACGCATTGCGGAAGACGCACAGTTGAAAGCAAAACTTGCCGACTATGTCCGCGCCAATGCTGCGGCGGTCGATCTCGGCGTCTACGAAATCCCGGATGAATTCCTGGCGAAGAAAGTCATCTCGTGGTCGACCTTCGGCAGCGCCAGGCAGGCCAACCATCCGTTCACGCCGCTCATCGACCCGGAAGAGTTTGCCGACCTCGACTATTCGAAGTTTTCACTGGCGCGCACGCCGGAAGCCATGGTCGAACGGCTCGACAACGGCGCCTGCCAGGGCTGCCATCAGGCGGGCTCGACCGCCGGTTTCCATTTCATCGGGCTCGACGACGGCACGACCTCGCCGCTCAACCGCATCGAGGTCGGCATCTCGCCGCATCTCCATGCCGAGATCCCGCGCCGTGAGGCCTGGCTGCAGGCAACGGCCGAGGGCAAGGAGCCCAACCGATTTCGCCCGCTGTCCTTCGCGCCGCCGGCGGTCTGGAAAGACACCGGCGAGATAACCTATGCGCCCGCCGAGACGGCGATGCCGTGCCTTGTGGCGGAAGACGCGGCTCGCTTCGGCAGCACCTGGCAATGCGGAAGCGGCACGACTTGCACGCCGATCGCGGCGGCTTCAGGGGTCAGAACGAAACTCGCGCAATGCCTGTTGCCCAAAGACAGCGAGAAGATTTTCTCCGGCCATCCCTGCCTGACCGGCACCATTGCCAGCAACGCCGCGCAGCCCTTCGACGACCGCTACAAGATCACCAGCCAGTTCGCGGCCTTTGCGCCGGCGATTTCGCGCACCGCCTATACCTGCCGCCCACCCAAGATCGGTGTTCCAGGCGGCTTCGCCTATCGCGGCTGCGACGCTAAGGATCTGGCCTTCTCCGCCTTCAAGGCCGGCAGGCCGATGCCAAGCGAAATCTGCGGCCTGGTCGGCGGCAAGAAGTTCGACATCTGCGTGGCGACCAACAATTTCGACCAGTGTCTCGGCGGCGCCGTCAATCGCGGCAACCGCCCGGCCTGCTCGGCCGAGCATTTCTGCCGCGAGGACTATATGTGCCAGTCGCTGCCGTCCGATACGCCGGGCGCGGCCAAGGTCAAGGGCATCGGCTTCTGCTCGCCGACCTACTTTCTGTTCCAGATGCGCATCGACAACCATGCGACGCCTTGGGCGAACACCGCCCGTGCGAGCATGAGCGCGGGGTTCGGAGCAGCGGAAGAAGAGTAGGGGGCGTCATGCGCTTTGGGGGTGGCGTGCCTCTTCAAGAGCGCCGGCCAGGGCCTCGCGTACTCTTTCCTCGCTGACGCCCAACGTGTCCTTGATCCAGCTCGGGGTCGAAATGGGCGGCTCAAGAAGGCGAACATGCTCATTCACCGGCGCGTGGAGGTATGAGAGATTCGAGCCGAAAATGAGCACGCATGGAATATTCAACGCTGCGGCGGCATGCGACATGCCGCCATTGACACCAAGGAACAGCGCTGAGGCGCCCAGTTGATACATCACATCGATCAGCGGCGTGGTGGTGAAATCGACCGCTTGCGGCACTCCGGCGCGAATCCGGTTCGCGGTATTGTGTTCGCGAGGGCCTCCGACGATCCACACGGCCCAGCCTTGGTCGGAATAGTCCTTCGCGATCGAGATGAAGCGCTCCACCGGCCACGATCGGGGGCTTTCCATATCCCCGGTAAAAATCGTCAGGGCCGGCTTGTCGGCTTCGACGCCGGCACGGCTGCGCCAGTCATCCAATTCCGCGGCGGGAATGATCATCTGCGGCGCCGGCCAATCAACGTTGGCCATCGGCTTTGCGCCCAGCGTGACAATGGAGCACACCTCTTCATAGAGGCGTGTCTTGCGCGGGCCGAACGCCCATAAATGCCGCAGCCAGCCGGTCGGCAGGCGGTTGACCAAACCGAACTGCAGCTCCTGCGGGTAGCCGATGCGCTCCGGTATGCCGGCCATGAACGGTATCAGGGCCGCTTTGATCGTGCTCGTCATGAGATAGGCCGAGCCATAGTTCTCTTTGCGGAGTTCGCCAGCGAGATTGCGGCGTTCCGCCAAGCCCAACTCCATAGGCTGCCTCTTGAGCGCCCAGGCTTTGCGGATATGCGGCATGAACCGGGCAAAAGCCACGTTGCCTGGCGCTGTCACAACGTCAATCGGGCGGTCGGGAAACCGCTCCGCCAGGATGCGGATGGCCGAATGACAGCGGACGAAATCGCCGACCGCCGGAAATCCGACCAGGAGAATTGGATCCAACAGATATACCTTTCAATTCTTTCGCGCCGGGGCGCGCCTCCGCCATCCGGCCGATTGACTTCGCTCGTTTCGGCTGCCTATTGCCGCTACTCTGTCCGGTGAGGTCCATATTCCCCGCCGCTAATGTTTGACAAGGCTCACCGGAAAAGGACAATTTGCATGGTCCGCCCCATACTCGTCGAGATCGCCCCCGGCGAATTGCTGGACAAGATATCGATCCTCGAGATCAAGGCGGCAAGCATTGCCGACGCGTCCAAGCGCGCCAACGTCCTGCACGAACTGGAGCAATTGTCGCGTGTCCGCGGTGAGCACATCTCGGAATCGGAGGCGTTGGCGGGTCTTTACGCAGACCTGAAGGCCGTCAATCAGGCGCTTTGGGTTATCGAGGACGATATCCGCGTGGAGGAACTCAACAAGCGTTTCGGCGATCGTTTCGTTGCACTCGCCCGCAGCGTCTATCGGACGAACGATCGTCGCGCCGCGCTAAAGCGGGAGATAAACCTGCTGCTGAACTCCACGATCGTCGAGGAAAAATCCTACGAAAACTACGACTAGGCAAGCCGCCTCACAAAACGGACGACGCGAGAGAAAAATGCTGGTGGCGAGCGGGTTTGGAAGCTGTCACGGAAGCGCTTCGCCATCGAGGATGCGGGTGTAGAGCTCGAGATAGGCTTTCGCGGCCTTCTGAATTGGGAATCTGTCGGCGGCCGATTCGCGGCATTTCCCCGCACACAGGTCCGCGATCTCGGCAAGACCGCAGGCGAACTCCTCGTCGCTCTCGAAGAACCGACCGGTGTCCGCGTCCACTGTCTCCGGCAATGCGCCGCGCGGCGTGGTCAGAACGGGCGTGCCGCACAGCATGGCCTCGACCGGCGCATTGCCGAAGGGCTCTTCCCAGGCGATCGGATTGAGGAAGGCCTTCGATGCGCCGAGAAGGCGCAGCTTGTCCTCGCCGTCAACGACGCCGTTGAAACGATAGCGGCGAGGAAGACTTTTGAAAAAGACGCCCTCGCGGCGGGTTTGGCTTCGGCCCAGCAGCTTCCACCGCGAGCCGCCGGCGATATCGAGGGGGAAGTCGAATTTCCTGGCAAGGTCGACTGCCCGGGCCAGGCCCTTTCCGGCACGTGCGATGGCCGCCATGAAGAGGAGATGGTCGTTCCTCGATTTGGCGGGCCGATAGTCGTCAACCGGAAATCCGTTGTAGACGAAGGTCTTGCGGCCGTGCAGCTGGGCGTGCCGGGCGCTGATGAAGCTCCAATTCGGTTGCGGCCGCGGATAGTCCGGCAAATGGCCGCGCTCGGTGTTGAGGGTCGGGAAGGGAACTTCGACCTTCCACGCGTGAAGGTGAACAATCTGGGTGTGCGGTGGGATCGCCGCGCGGCATTCGGCGTCGCTCACCGCATGCCTAACTTCGCACAGTGGATGCGAAGATCCCGGTCCGGCGACGAGAACGACTTGGTGCCCCTGCCTGGCCAGTTCAGTGGCCAACCAGTCAACCTGACGTTCTATCCCGCCATAGCCTTCGCACGGAATAACGCCCTTCGTTGCAAGGGTTATTAGCATTCCCGCATCAATGGCGTCAGGAGATGCTAATTGTCAACCTTCCAAAGCGGCGATGATTTGGAAAGCACAGATCTCTGATGGAAGTGCTGGCCGACTTGATGCGAGACTTGGACGGAACGCCTCACAGCGGAATGTTGTCGTGCTTCTTCCAGGGGTTCTGCATGTCCTTGTTGCGCAGCATGCGCAGCCCCCGCGCGATACGGCGGCGCGTCGAGTGCGGCATGATCACCTCGTCGACATAGCCGCGCTCGGCAGCGACGAAGGGCGACAGGAAGCGATCCTCGTAAGCCTTTGTGTGGGCTGCGATCTTCTCCGCGTTGCCGATGTCCTTGCGGTAGATGATCTCGACCGCGCCCCTTGCGCCCATCACCGCGATCTGCGCCGTCGGCCAGGCATAGTTCATGTCGCCGCGCAGGTGCTTTGACGCCATCACGTCGTAGGCGCCGCCATAGGCCTTGCGGGTGATCACGGTGATCTTCGGCACGGTTGCCTCGGCATAAGCGAAGAGCAGCTTGGCGCCATGCTTGATCAGCCCGCCATATTCCTGCGCGGTGCCGGGCAGGAAGCCCGGAACGTCGACGAAGGTGACGATCGGGATCGAGAAACAGTCGCAGAAACGCACGAAGCGCGCCGCCTTGCGGCTGGCGTCGGAATCGAGCACGCCCGCCAGCACCATCGGCTGGTTGGCAACGAAGCCGACGGTCCGACCATCGACGCGGCCGAAGCCGGTGACGATGTTCTTGGCAAAACTCGCCTGGATCTCGAAGAAGTCGCCTTCGTCGGCGACTTTCAGGATCAGTTCCTTGATATCATACGGCTTGTTGGCGTTGTCGGGGATCAGCCGGTCGAGCGACATGTCGTGATCCGTCACCGACTGGTAGCATTCGACCTCGGGTATCTCGGCGGTGTTGGAGGCGGGCAGAAGATCGATCAGCCGGCGCATCTGCAGAAGCGCTTCGACGTCGTTGTCATAAGCGCCGTCGGCGATGGAGGATCTGTTCGTGTGCACCGTGGCGCCGCCCAGGCTCTCGGCGGTCACCGTCTCGTTGGTCACCGTCTTCACCACATCCGGCCCGGTGACGAACATGTAGGAGGTGTCGCGCACCATGAAGATGAAGTCGGTCATGGCGGGCGAATAGACGTCGCCGCCGGCGCAGGGACCCATGATCAGCGAAATCTGCGGGATGACGCCGGAGGCGAGCACATTGCGCTGGAAAATCTCGGCATAGCCGCCGAGCGCGGCCACCCCCTCCTGGATGCGGGCGCCGCCGGCATCGTAGAGGCCGATGATCGGCGCGCGGTTGCGCAGCGCCATCTCCTGGACCTTGACCACTTTCTCCGCATGCGCCTCCGACAGCGAGCCGCCGAAGACGGTGAAATCCTTGGCGAACAGATAGATGGGGCGCCCATTGACCGTGCCCCAACCGGTGACGACGCCGTCGCCCGCGATCTTGGTCTTCTCCATGCCGAAGTCGGTGGAGCGGTGCTCGACATACATGTCGAACTCCTCGAACGAACCCTCGTCGAGGAACACCTCGATGCGCTCACGAGCGGTGAGCTTGCCTTTCTTGTGCTGGGCCTCGATCCGTTCCTTGCCACCACCCATACGGGCGATCTCGCGGCGGCGCTCGAGTTCCTTCAGCACGTCCTTCATCCCTGGCTCCAAAAAGGAAAGGTGATTTGTGGTAATGGCGAGGGCAGCCAAGCGCAAGCGGCGCGTTTCGACCGCGGATTTGCTGCGCTGCAACATCACCTCTTGCATTTTAGGCCGGACTCGGCCATATGCGGCGGCATAGGCGCTTGGGCCGGTTCTGTCCGGCTTTCTCCACGAATGAGACTGGTTGCGTCTGTTTTCCCTCTTTCCGGTTGATCGGCAAGGTGGCGAAAGAGCCCCGGAGCATGAAGCTCGCGGGCACGACAGCGCAGCCGCGCGGACGCTTCCGTCCGCCGCCTCGTCGTTTCCTGACAATTTTCGACGGCAGGTTGCGCCCTGCCGCCATTGCTGTTTGCGGCCCGGAGCCGCGTGAAAGAAGACTATTTTGACCAACGAAAACACGGCGGAACAGAACGGTTTCGCTACCCTTGGAATCGCCGGCGCGCTGCTCAAGGCCGCCAATGCCGCCGGCTTCACCGATCCGAAGCCGATCCAGGTGCAGGCGATCCCGCCGCAGCTCGAGGGCCGCGACATATTCGGCATCGCCCAGACCGGTTCGGGCAAGACGGCTGCCTTTGCGCTGCCGATCCTGTCGAAGATCATCGGCCTCGGCACCAAGCGCCGCCCGAAGACGGCGCGCGCGCTGATCCTGGCGCCGACGCGCGAGCTCGCCGTGCAGATCGAGGACACCATCAAGCTGCTCGCCAAGGGCGCGCACATCTCGACCGCGCTCGTGCTTGGCGGCGTCTCGCGCTTCAGCCAGGTGAAGAAGATCGCGCCCGGCGTCGATGTGCTGATCGCCACGCCCGGCCGGCTGACCGACCTCGTGCGCGAGGGCGACCTCATTCTTGCCGACACCAAATGGCTGGTGCTGGACGAGGGCGACCGCATGCTCGACATGGGCTTCATCAACGACGTCAAGCGCATCGCCAAGGCGACCGCGCCCGACCGCCAGACGGCGCTGTTCTCTGCGACGCTGCCCAACGAGATCGCCGACCTCGCCAAGGGCCTGCTGAAGGACCCGGTTCGTATCGAAGTCGCGCCGCAGAGCACGACCGCGGCCGAGATCGTGCAGAGCGTGGTGCTGGCCCGCACCAAGCAGAAGCGCCAGGTGCTGTCGAAGATGCTTTCCGACGACGCGATGCGCTCGGTGATCGTGTTCTCGCGCACCAAGCACGGCGCCGACCGCGTCACCAAGGATCTTGCCCGCGACGGTTTCAACGCCGCCGTCATCCATGGCAACAAGTCGCAGAACGCGCGCCAGAAAGCGCTCAACGATTTCCGCGACGGCTCGGTGCGCATCCTGGTCGCGACCGACATCGCCGCGCGCGGCATCGACGTGCCCGGCATCAGCCATGTCGTGAACTTCGACCTGCCGGACGAGGCGGAGAGCTATGTCCACCGCATCGGCCGCACCGGCCGCAACGGTAGGGACGGCATAGCGATCACGCTTTGCGATCCATCGGAGAACGGCAAGCTGCGGCAGGTGGAGCGCATCATCCGCATGAAGCTTCCGGTCATCGCCGATCATCTCGGCAGCCCCGATCCGCAGCGCGATCCGAAGGAAAAAACCGAGCGTCATTTCGAGCCGGCCAACGACCGCGAGCATCATGGCGGCCGTCGTGACGGGCGTCGTCCCGGCAATGGCAACAACGGCAAGAAACGCTTCGGCGGCAACCCCAATGGCGAGCGCCAATTCGCGCCGCAAGGCGAGCGTCCGGCCGGCGCGAAGCCGAATGGCGCGCGTAAGCCTGACGGCTTCAAGCGCTTCAAGGGCAACAACAAGCGCCGCTTCGGCGGCAAGCGGCCGGCGAACCGGGCGGCTTGAATTCATCGCCAAGGCCTTGTCGAAAATAGAGACCGGCCGGAGTGACGCTCCGGCCGCTTTTCATTTCACTGGCTTGATTGCTGCTGCATCAGCGCCTTCACCCACACCACGATACGCTCAGTGAGAAAACCCGTGGTCTGCGGCGACAGCACATCGCCGGCGATGACGTGGTTGTCCGGGTCGCCGGTGTCGTCGACAGGAACCAGCTCGTGCGGGCCGCCCCAGCGGCCGGCGATCTCGCGCGTGCGGTCCGGTCGCACCACCTTGTCGGCATCCGAGAAGATGAACAGGGCAGGGATGGTCGCCTTCTCGACCCGCGCGCCATAGGCGAGCTCAGTGAGCGCCGCCATCGGCAGCGTTGCCGACATCGGATATCTGGTGGTCCAGAATTTTTCGTGCAGCGCGTTGCGCGGCGGAAAGCTGCGTTCCCTGCCGCCGACGAGCTCGGCGATCTCTCTGCCCCAGGGCATGGTCAGGATCTCGGCGCCGGACGCCTTGACGCCGAAATTCGGCGAGATGAACGCGATCGCCGCGACGCCGTCGGAGGCGCCCGGCTGTGTTGCGGCCCAAGTTGCCAGCGAGGCGCCGGTCGAGGTGGCAATCACAATCACCTTATCGCCGATCGCGCGGCCGATGGCGAGCGCCTCCTCATAATCGTTGATCCAGGCATTGACGCTGCCTTCGGCCATGGCGGCGCCATCCTGCCCGTGGCCGGTCAGGCGCGTGTAGAAGAGGTTGGCGCCGAGTTCATCCGCGACATCGTCGGGCAGCGGACGAACCTCGCCCTTCGAGGCTGAGAAGCCATGGATATAGACGATCGAAAACTTCGTCTTGTCGTGAATCATCGGGTTCGCCCAGATGATTTCCTTATCCAGCCCGTCGCGGATATTGGGCACGGCGGCTTCTTCGCGCGCCAGATAGGCCTGCGGATCGTCGCCGATCACCGAAGGATCGAAGCGGATCGTCGTGTCGACGGCAACGCGTGGCCCGAGAACGAAACCGGCGACCAGAAGGAGGGCGAGACCCAGTACCGCAAGCACGATCCGTCGCCCCATCGCCGACTCCAAGCAACAATCCTCAACCTATGGCCGCATCCGCCGGCAGGCAATCGCGGTTTCGCCAGCTTATTTCGCCTTGTCCGATGATCGGCCCGTCTCGCCCGGTATCTTGCGATCGAAAAACAGCGGCCGTGCCTTCCAGCTGGTCGTCAGGCTGATGACCAGGCGGCCGATCGGGCGCGGCAACAGACCAAGCAGCTTCAAGGGCCAGCTTATGTGGTAGGGGAAGGTGACTTCGAAGCCGCCTTTTCTGATGCCGCGCACCATGCGGCGCGACGCGCGTTGCACAGGCATCAGGCTTGGCATCGGCAGCGTGTTCTTTTCCGTCAGCGGCGTGTCGACGAAGCCCGGATTGATCACCTGAATGCGGATGTTCATCTTGTCGAAGTCGTATTTCAACGACTCCGCCAGGATGTTGATCGCCGCCTTGGTGCCGCCATAGGCCGCCGTGGTCGGCCAGCCGGAATAGGCGGTGACCGATCCGACAAGGACGACATGCCCGCGCCCCCGCGCGCGCATGTAGTCGACCACGGGCACCAGGCCGTTGACGATGCCGAAATAATTGACGGCGAAGGAGCGATGGAAATCGCGCACCACGAGGTGCTCGCCGGGGGTGGCGATGTAGTTGCCGGCGTTGAAGACGGCAAGCACGATCGGCCCCATCTCGTTCTCGATCGCGGCGGCCGTCCGTGCCATCCCTTCTTCGTCGGTCACATCGCAGGGAAAGGATTTCACATGGCCGCTCATCTGCGCCGTCTCGACCAGCAGCGTGTCGACCGGATCGCTCGGTAGCGCCGTCACCGCGATGGCATAGCCCTGCCTTGCGAGATCTTTGGCCAGCG
Organism: Mesorhizobium shonense; assembly: GCF_040545255.1. Classification (NCBI taxonomy): domain Bacteria; kingdom Pseudomonadati; phylum Pseudomonadota; class Alphaproteobacteria; order Hyphomicrobiales; family Phyllobacteriaceae; genus Mesorhizobium; species Mesorhizobium shonense. The sequence goes on along the minus strand of NZ_JBEPLM010000003.1, from coordinate 248,547 downwards.
CACGACCGAGACCGCTGCTGCCGCCTGTGATCCAGGCGACACCGTCTTTCGGGTTTGCCCGGTAGAGTGTCATTGAAAGTCCTGCGAATTGTCTGGCCCCGAAAACCGGTACCGGTTTTCGGAAAGGAATCATGCGCCAGATTAAAATCCTACAGCTTTGCGCGTCCGGTCGGACGCGCAAAGCTGTAGTGCTCTAGCGGCGAAGAAATAGGATGAAAAGAGCGCTTTTGAGCGCATCGCTGAAATGATCGCGAGGATTGCAGCGTCCGGAATGCGACTGGACCAGGCAAAATCTTGCCTTGAAACCGAGGCTTCCGGTTTCTAGGGTCTCGCCGCACGCATAAAGGAATCCTCATGCCTCGTAATGTGATCGAAGCGATCGGCAACACACCCTTGATCCGGCTCAACAAGGCTTCGGACGCGACCGGCTGCGAGATCCTGGGCAAGGCCGAATTCATGAATCCGGGACAATCGGTCAAGGACCGTGCGGGCCTCTTCATCATTAGGGACGCCGAGCAGCGCGGATTGCTGCGGCCGGGTGGCGTCATCGTCGAAGGGACCGCCGGCAACACCGGCATCGGCCTGACGCTGGTCGCCAAGGCGCTTGGCTACCGGACCGTCATCGTCATCCCCGACACGCAGAGCCAGGAGAAGAAGGACACGATCAAGATCCTGGGCGCCGAGCTGATCGAAGTGCCGGCCGTGCCCTACAAGAACCCCGACAACTATGTGAAGCTGTCGGGGCGGCTCGCCGAGCAACTGGCGCGTTCGGAACCGAACGGCGCGATCTGGGCAAACCAATTCGACAATGTCGCCAATCGCGACGGCCATATCCGCACGACGGCGGAAGAAATCTGGGCCCAAACCGGCGGCAAGGTCGACGGCTTCGTGTCGGCCGTCGGCACCGGCGGTACGCTCGCCGGCGTTGCGATCGGGCTGAAAGGCAAGAGCAACAACGTCAAAATAGCGCTCGCCGATCCGCTGGGCGCCGCGCTTTTCAGCTTCTACACCAGCGGCGAGCTGAAGGCGGATGGCAGTTCGATCACCGAAGGCATCGGCCAGGGCCGCATCACTGCCAATCTCGACGGATTCACACCGGACTTCTCCTACCAGATCCCGGACGAGGAAGCGTTGCCGATCATCTTCGACCTGATCCAGGAAGAGGGGCTCTGCGTCGGCGGCTCGACCGGCATCAACATCGCCGGCGCCATCAGGCTGGCGCGCGAGCTTGGTCCCGGCCATACCATCGTGACGATCCTCGCCGACTACGGCACGCGCTACCAGTCGAAGCTCTTCAATCCGGAGTTTCTGCGCGGCAAGAACCTGCCGGTGCCCGGCTGGATGGAAGAGAAAGCCGATATCTCGGTGCCGTTCGAAAAGGTGGCGTGATGGCGCAGAGGACCGAAGCGCTGTTTCGCGACGACGCTTATCTGAGGACCGCGGATGCGCAAGTCGTTGCCATCAACGACCGCGGCGGCATTCTTCTTGACCGGACGATCTTCTACGCCACCTCCGGCGGGCAGCCCGGCGACACCGGCCTGTTCGAACGCGCCGACGGCAACCGCATCGCGATCGCCGCCGCCATCACCGGCGAGACCAAGGACGAGATCATCCATGTGCCGGCGCCTGAGCAGGCTTTGCCAACGGTCGGCGAAAAGCTGAGGCTCGCCATCGATTGGGAGCGGCGGCATCTTCTGATGCGCATGCACTCCGCTTGCCACCTGCTCACTGTTGTCTGCCCGTTTCCAATCACCGGGGCGGCAGTTGCCGAGGACGACAGCCGCGTCGACTTCGACATTCCCGATGCCGGCTTCACCAAGGACGACGTGACGGCGAGGCTGATGGAGCTGGTGCGGGCCGATCATCCGATTTTCACCCGGCCGATCACCGACGAGGAACTTGCGGCCAATCCAGGGCTTGTAAAATCGAAGAACGTGCGGCCGCCGGTCGGTACCGGCAGGATCCGTCTGGTCTGCATCGGCGACAACGCATCGATCGACAGCCAGCCTTGCGGCGGCACCCATGTGAAGTCGACCGGTGAGGTCGGCGAGATACACATCGGCAAGATCGAGAAGAAGGGCCGCGAAAACCGACGCTTCCGCATCCGCTTCGGGCCGATGCCGGCGAACTGACGGGCCAAGACGGATAAAGTCGCGAGAGGCGGGGCAGGAGCAGGAAAATGGACGAAGACAGCCCTTTTATCGTCGACGCGGACTGGCTCGAGAAGCGGCTCGGCACACCCGGGCTCACCATCATGGACGCCTCCTGGTACCTGCCGGCGCAGAAGCGTAATGCCCACGCCGAATACGCCGCATCGCATATTCCGGGAGCGCTCTTCCTCGACCAGGATGAGGTTTCCGATCCGGATTCCAAGCTGCCGCATACATTGGCGTCGCCCCAATACTTCGCGCAATATGTCGGCTCCATGGGCGTTTCTGCCGACGACACCATTGTCGTCTATGATGGTCCGGGGCTGTTTTCTGCGCCGCGCGCGTGGTGGATGTTCCGCGTCATGGGCGTCTTCCAAGTCTACATCTTGAACGGCGGCCTCGATCGCTGGAAGACGGAAGGGCGGCCGGTGACGGCCGAGCAGACCAAGATTGCGCCTTGCGTCTTTTACGCCGATTTCGATGCAGGCCGGGTCGTCAGCCTCGACGAGATGCGCCGGATCGTTGGAAGCGGAGAAAGCCAGATCGCCGATGCGCGCTCTCCGGGGCGCTTCGCAGGAACCGATCCGGAACCGCGTCCTGGTGTCCGCTCCGGCCATATGCCCGGCGCGCATAACGTTCCGGTTGGCGCTCTTGGCGAAAATGGCGAATTGCTGCCTAAAGACCGCTTGCGCAAGGTCATCGAGGATGCCGGCATCGATCTTTCGAAGCCAGTCGTCACCTCGTGCGGATCGGGCATCACGGCGGCGGCGATCACGCTGGCGCTGGAGACGCTTGGCCATACCGACAACAGGCTGTACGACGGCTCATGGACCGAATGGGGCGGGCTGAGCGATACGCCCGTCGTGACGGGCAAGGAATGACGGCGATGGAAAACGGTGTGCCGAAGGATATCGAGGTCACGGTCACGTTCCTCGAAATGCATGCGCCGCCGGCCTCGTCGCCGCCGCTGCCTTACAACCGGCAGATCGCGCTGCTGAAGACCAAGGACATCCCGCTGCATTTTTACCGCTACCTGATCGACCGGGTTGGGCGCAAATGGCACTGGGTCAATGTGCTGAGACTGAGCGACGAGGAACTGGCCGCCGGCCTGCACCGCGAGGACCGCGACATCAGGGTGCTTTACCTCGACGGCTCCCCTGCCGGCTTTTTCGATCTCAAGCCGCATCTGCCGGACGAAGTGGAACTCGCCTATTTCGGCATGATGCAACACGCGCACGGCCAGGGCATCGGGCGCTGGTTCCTCGGCGCTGCGATTTCGGCTGCCTGGGCGCACGGGCCGAAGCGCGTCACGGTCCAGACCTGCACGCTCGACCATCCGGCAGCACTGCCGCTTTACCAGAAGCTCGGCTTTACGCCGGTGGCGCAGAAGAAGGAAGTCGTGCATCCGCTGACTTTCGCCGAGCGCTCGGCAAGCGTCATGCGGCCATAGTCAAGGGGAAGCGGCACAGTCGTCTGCCTCGATGCCGCTTACGCCACCGGCGGCTGGCCCTCGAAGGTCGGCAGCGAGGTGTCGATGCAAGCCCAGGGAGGCGCCTTGATCGTCCAGATCGTCGCTGCGGGCCGTATCATGCTTGGATCGTCGAGCGTGCCCGCGCGCACGAAGATCAGATGCGGGCGCGACTCGGCCTCGCTGAAGAGATGCACGCCGCAGGCTGGACAGAAGCGTCGGTGCATCCTGTTGCCGCTGTCGGCCACGCTTTCGTAATCGCGCGTGTCGCCGGCGATCTTCATGTGCGCTGTTGGGAAGCAGACGCTCACCGCCGCATTGCCGGCCGCGATGTACTGGCAGAAACGGCACCAGCACAAACGCGCGGTGATCGGCTCCGCGCGGCTTTCGTAGCGGACCGCGCCGCACAGGCATCCCCCGGTGATCATGCTCGGATCATCGCCAAACTCCAGCCGCCTGCGCGTCACAGCCTTCTTCTGCCATCATCATGGCGCGGAGCGCCCGGGGTGGCGAGTCCGATAACTCCAGTGTCGTGATTTCGGGTTCGTAATATTTTGATATTGCGCTCTGAGCGACACGCGCGGTCGCTTGGCAGGAATCGGGTGGGAGACGCCGTCGCCCAGGCATAATTTCCGGCCGACGACACCGGAGATTTCGCCATGACCATCCAGTTCAAAGCCTTGCCGAGCGAAGCCGTGCGCGCCTTGCAGCGCGGAGGGCCCGACGCCTACGGCCACACGCCCGAACGAAGGATTTCCGACGGCGACGGCGTGCCGTGCCGGCATTGCATGAAGAACGTTGCCGCCGGTGATGGCTATCTCATCCTCGCGTTCCGGCCGTTCCCGGAGCTTCAGCCTTACGCCGAAACCGGGCCGATCTTCCTGCATGTGGACGAATGCGAGCGTGCTGCGGAGGCGGACGCGCTGCCCGAGATCCTCGAAAGCAGCGACTACATCGTTCGTGGCTACGGCAAGGACGATCGCATCGTCTACGGCAGCGGCGCCGTCACCCCGACCGGCGATATCGCGGCCCGCGCAGAGACTTTGTTCGAGCGCGACGACATCGCCTACATCCACGTCCGCTCGGCGCGCAACAATTGCTACCAGTGCCGCATCGAGCGGGCGTGAGAGGAGCAAAAAAATGCCCGCCGATGGTCTGGCGGGCCGTTGGAAGTCTGTGACAGAAGCCTTCGGCGAAGCCGCCAGCGGGGCCGGTTTGCACCGAAACCGAGAGCGGCCGAAGCCATCAGGTAACGAAATCTGTCTAGGCAGGTTTCTTGGGCGCCGAATGTGAAGCATTTCACACAAGGAGCACCAATGGAGGGCACCGATTGGCTTGCATGGCTGAGCCGACCGCATGCTTTCGCAAACTGTCGTACTCCCGTCGTATAAACGCGCTAAAAGCTAATCGTTGATCGATTGCCGACCGCGGATGGACCGGCGGCACGTCGCAACATCGAGGAAGCGGGGCTCTGGCTCCGCTTTTTTGTTGCCCGGATTTTCCAAACAAGAAAATGCCCGCCGGAAGGACCGGCGGGCGCGACAGGAGGAAGCTCTTGTCTGGAGCGGATCATCGTTTCACAGAAACGCAGATACGCTCTATCTCTTTGTTTTTGCGCAATTCCGGACGGGAAACCGCAACACACTTTTCCCTGGGATTGCTCCGGTGTCAGGCGGCGAGCACCGCCTTCGGCTCGACCATTTCGTAGCCGAGCGCTTCGGCGACGGCGCGGTTGGTGATCTTGCCCTTGTGCACATTGAGGCCGTTGCGCAGGTGGTGGTCGTCGACCAGCGCCTTCAGGCCCTTGTCGGCGAGTTGCAGGCCATGATGCAAGGTCGCGTTGTTGAGCGCATGCGCCGAGGTGACCGGCACGGCGCCCGGCATGTTGGCGACGCAGTAGTGGATCACGCCATCGACCTCATAGGTCGGATCGGCATGGGTCGTGGCATGCGAGGTCTCGAAGCAGCCGCCCTGGTCGATGGCGACGTCGACGAGCACCGAGCCCTTCTTCATGCCCGACAGCATCTCGCGGGTGACGAGCTTGGGCGCGGCGGCGCCTGGGATCAGCACGGCGCCGACGACGATGTCGGCGGAGAAGCACTCTTCCTCCAGCGCCTCGACGGTCGAATAACGGGTATGGACGCGGCCGCCAAAAATGTCGTCGAGCTGGCGCAGGCGCGGGATCGAACGGTCGATGATGGTGACGTCGGCGCCGAGGCCGGCAGCCATCTTCGCGGCGTGCAGGCCGACGACGCCGCCGCCGAGCACGGTGACCTTGCCGGGCAGCACGCCGGGGACGCCGCCGAGCAGCACGCCGCGGCCGCCATTGGCCTTCTGCAGCGCGGTCGCGCCAGCCTGGATCGACAGGCGGCCGGCGACTTCCGACATCGGAGCCAGCAGCGGCAGCCCGCCGCGCTCGTCGGTCACCGTCTCATAGGCGACAGCGGTGACGCCAGAAGCCAGCAGGCCCTTGGTCTGTTCCGGATCCGGAGCGAGGTGGAGATAGGTGTAGAGGATCTGGCCGTCGCGCAACTGGACCCATTCGTTGGGCTGCGGCTCCTTGACCTTGACGATCATGTCCGACTTGGCGAACACGTCGGCGGCCGTCTTGGCGATGGTGGCGCCGGCGGCGCGATAGGCGTTGTCATCCGCGCCGATGCCGGCGCCGGCGCCAGTCTCGACCAACACTTCGTGGCCGTGAGCGACATATTCGCGGACCGAGCCGGGCGTGAGGCCGACGCGGTATTCATGGTTCTTGATTTCCTTGGGGCAGCCGACGCGCATTTTCTTCTCCTGTCCGGCCCTTGAAAGGGCGCTCTCCCTGACATTTCGTGCATGCAGCAAGCACCAAAACGCAGCGCGATTTCGGGCGACATGCAGTAGACGCAGTCAATCACGAATCGTTCCGTATGTGTTTGCGAATGCACTTGCGGCGAAGGACCATCTTCGATAATCGTTGCGCGAAATGCTCGTATCTTCGCAGGATTCACGAAAAATGCCGCTCGACAGGATTGATATCGCCATTCTGGAGACTTTGCAGAAGGATGGCCGGATACCCAACGCGGCACTTGCCGAGAAGGTAGGGTTGTCGCAATCGGCCTGCTCCAGGCGCCTCGATAATCTGGAGAAATCCGGAACCATCCGCGGCTATCACGCCAGGCTCTCCAACGCCGCGCTCGGCCATCAGATGACGGCGATCGTGCATATATCGCTGTCGGGGCAGTTCGAGAAGACGCTGTCGGATTTCGAGGCGGCGATCAAGCGCTGCCCGAACGTGCTCTCCTGCCACCTGATGTCGGGCGAATACGATTACATCCTGCGTATCGCGGCCAAGGACCTCGCCGACTACGAGCGCATCCACAAGGAATGGCTGTCGGCCATGCCGCATGTGACGAAGATCAACTCGTCCTTCGCCTTGCGCGAAATCGTCGACAGGACGGCGGTCGGCTTGAGGCCGGAGATGGCCTAGCGGTCACTTACCCCAGAGGCTTCGGTCACCACAGTTGTCATCGGGATATCATGCTGCTGCGGATAGATGGTGGCGATGCGCTGCAATTCGTAGCCGACACCGATGACCAGCGGCCTGAACGGCATGGCGGCCAGCGTACGGTCGTAGAAGCCGCCGCCATAGCCCAGCCGGAAGTTGCCGGGATCGATGCCGACGACAGGCGAGATCACGACGTCCGGCAGCACTGGATCGCCCTCGGCCGGGATCGGGATGTTCCAGACACCTTTCTCCAGCCGGTCGCCCGGTTTGTAGGCGCGGAATACAAGCGGCCGCGCCTTCTCGACGACGACGGGCAGCGCCGTGCGGCCGCCGCGCGCGTTGACCGAAGCCATCCAGCCGCGCAGGTCCGGCTCGCCGCGGAACGGCCAATAGAGGCTGACCATGCGCCCGGCAACGTCGCCGACCAGCGCGTCGAGGCCCACCGCAATGCGCGTCGACATCGCCGCTCGTGCGTCTGCCGAGACGGCAAGTCGGCCGCCGATCAGCCTTTCGCGCTCCGCCTTGCGCCAGCGCCTGACGTCTGTCCAGTCGGTGAGCGGCATCTGATAGGCCGGATCGAGCTCATGCATGAAACAAGGCGGCGAGGCGTATTGGGCCGGACCTTCGTCATCACGATTGTCAGTCATGCGTCACTCCTATCCCTCTGCTCCACGCTATACCTGGCGCTCCGGGAGCGACATGCGCGTTCACGACACCGGGCGACGACTCCGGGGCATGGATGTGGCCGCAGCAGTGTTGTTGCAGTGCACAAAAATGCTTACATCTAGTCAGGTTGGTTTGGCGAGGTGACTGAAATGGACGAAGCCAAGCATCATGTCGTGGTCGTCGGCGCAGGGTTCGGCGGCCTCGAGCTCACCCGCGCGCTGGCCGGCGCGCCAGTGCGCATCACCATGATCGACAAGCGTAATCACCACCTTTTCCAGCCGCTGCTTTACCAGGTGGCGACCACCTCGCTGGCGACATCGGAGATTGCCTGGCCGATCCGCCATCTCTTACGCAAGCGCCAGGATGTGACGACGCTTCTGGGTAATGTCACTGGCGTCGACCCCGCCGGCAAGCGTGTTCTGCTGGAGGACGGCAGCTCGGTCGCCTACGACACGCTGGTGCTCGCCACCGGCGCACGCCACGCCTATTTCGGCCACGACGAATGGGAGCCTTTCGCGCCCGGGCTTAAGACGCTCGAGGATGCCACCACGATCCGGCGCCGCATCTTGCTTGCGTTCGAAGAGGCCGAGCGCGAGACCGACCCCGCCAAGCGCCAGGCGCTGCTGACGCTGGTCATCGTTGGCGGCGGGCCAACCGGCGTGGAGCTTGCCGGCACCATTGTCGAGCTCGCGCATGACACGCTGCGCGGCGAATTCCGCAACATCGACACGCGCCAGGCGCGCGTCGTGCTGATCGAAGCCGGCGACCGGATCCTTGCCAATTTTGCGCCGGAACTCTCGGCCTATGCGCAGAAAGCGCTGGAGCGGCTTGGCGTGACAGTCGAACTCGGCCGCCCCGTCACGCATCTGGACGCCGAAGGCGTCGTCTTTGGCGATACCCATCTGCCCGCAAGGACCATCCTGTGGGCAGCGGGCGTCGCCGCTTCGCCGGCGGCGGAATGGCTGGGAGCGACAGCCGACCGTGCGGGCAGGGTGCTGGTCGAGCCGGATCTCACCGTGCCGGGCAGCCCCGAGATATTCGTCATTGGCGACACGGCGCATCTGTTGCGGCCGGATGGAAAGCCGGTGCCGGGCGTTGCACCCGCAGCCAAGCAGCAGGGCAAGCATGTTGCCGCGACCATCAAGGCGCGGCTCGCCGGCGACAAGGCGCCGCGTCCGTTCCGATATCGGCATGACGGCGACCTGGCAACGATCGGCAAGCGCGCCGCGGCAATCGATTTCGGCTGGATCAAGCTCACCGGCTGGCTCGCCTGGTGGCTTTGGGGGATTGCGCACATCTATTTTCTGATCGATTTCCGCAACCGGCTCGCGGTTACGCTTAGCTGGCTATGGATTTATTTCACCGGGCAGCGCAGCGCCCGGCTGATCACCCAGGGCGACGGCGACAAGGGCTGATTGCCCGCCGCGCCTGTTTCATCGACGCGTCACCTTGTCGTGATCAACAGGCTTCCAACAGACGTGGACTCGCAGCGCCTTGGACGCCATGCTCGGCGCTCGGGGCAGGGGTTGTCGCGTTGTCGAGGAGGAGGAAGCAATGTCACAACCGTTCGTTACTCGCCGTGAGTTCCTGGCCGGAGCCGTCGCCGGCGGAGCGCTGATCATGCTGCATCCGTTCTCCGCCCGTGCGCAGGCCAATCAGGCGCATCTCAGGATCATGGAGACCACCGACATCCATGTGAACCTGCTGCCCTATGACTATTACGCCGACAAAGCGAACGACACGATGGGCCTGTCGCGCACGGCCTCGCTGATCGACGCGGTGCGCAAGGAAGCCACCAACGCGATGCTGATCGACAATGGCGATCTGCTGCAGGGAAATCCGATGGGCGACTACATCGCCTATGAGAAGGGCATGAAGGATGGCGATTTGCATCCGATCATGAAGGGCATGAACCTGCTCGGCTACGAATGCTCGACACTCGGCAACCACGAGTTCAATTACGGCCTCTCCTTCATGGACAAGGTGCTGGCCGGCGCCAATTTCCCGTTCGTATGTGCGAACCTGATCCGCGGCACCACGCTTGCCACAAATCCGCGCGACGACAAGCTCTACCTCAAGCCCTATGTCATCCTCGACAAGAAGATCAAGGACGGGGCAGGCGCCGAGCAGCCGATCCGGATCGGCGTCATCGGCTTCGTGCCGCCGCAGATCATGGTCTGGGACCTGAAGAACCTCGAAGGCAATGTGCAGACGCGCGACATCGTCGAGGCGGCCAAGGCCTGGGTGCCGCAGATCAAGGACGAGGGCGCCGACATCGTGATCGCACTCTCGCATTCCGGTATCGACATAAAGCAAGGTGAGAAGATGGAGAACGCCTCGTTTTTCGTCGCCGGCGTTGACGGCATCGATGCGGTCTTCACCGGCCACCAGCACCTTGTCTTCCCCGGCAAGAAGGATTTCCAGGCGCTTGAAGGTGTCGACACCGGGAAGGGCACTCTGCAAGGCAAGCCCGCGGTAATGGGCGGCTTCTGGGGCTCGCATATGGGCCTGATCGACCTGTTGCTGGAGCGCGACGGCTCGAAATGGCGAGTCGTTTCCGCGACCTCCGAGGCGCGGCCGATCTACGAACGCGTCGACAACAAGAACAAGGCGAAAGTCGGCGACGACAAGCGCATCATCGCGGCGCTCGCGCAGGACCATGAAGCGACGCTCGCCTATGTCCGACGTCCGGTCGGCAAGACCTCGGCGCCGCTCTATTCCTATTTCGCTCTCGTTGCCGACGATCCATCCGTGCAGATCGTCAATCAGGCGCAGAGCTGGTATCTCAAGGACATATTGAAGAGCACCCAGTGGAAGGACGTGCCCCTCTTGTCGGCGGCAGCGCCCTTCAAGGCCGGCGGCCGCAATGGCGCCGACTACTATACCGACGTTCCGGCGGGCGACGTCGCCATCAAGAACGTCGCCGACCTCTATCTTTATCCGAACACCGTGCGGGCCGTCGAAATCACCGGCGCGCAGGTGAAGGAATGGCTGGAGATGTCGGCCGGCATCTTCAACAGGATCGAGCCCGGCAAGGCGGACCAGCCGCTGATCAACACCGATTTTCCGTCCTATAATTTCGACGTCATCGACGGCGTCAGTTACAGAATCGACTTGTCGCAGCCGCCGAAATACGATTCTAAGGGCGGCTTAGTGAACGCCGGTTCCAACCGTATTGTCGACCTTCAATTCGACGGCAAACCGATTGATCCTGCAGCGAAATTCGTTGTCGCCACCAACAATTACCGCGCCGGCGGCGGCGGCAATTTCCCCGACATCAACGCCTCGAAGATCATCTACGAGGCGCCGGATACCAACCGCGACGTGATCGTGCGCTACGTCATCAGCGAGGGCACGATCAATCCGTCGGCTGACGGCAACTGGTCGTTCGCGCCGTTGCCTGGAACCAGCGTCGTCTTCGAGACTGGACCCAGGGCGAAGGACTTCATCGATCAGGTGAAATCGCTGAAAATCGAGGCTGCGGGTGAGGGTGAGGCGGGATTCGCCAAATACCGCATCACGCTTTGAGGCTACGGCGGACAGTTCGGCCGGCGCTCCGTATCGCATCGCTGAAAGGTGCTGGTAGAAAATGGTGAGTTGGAGCAATTGCCGTCAAGGCACTCTGGTTCCGACCAACCACATGGGTTAGCTTTAGCGATGCGTTATGTGATCGTCATCGTCGCCATCACCTTCTTCCTGATCTGGGACGGCCTTTACAACCAGGGCCACTACCTCGATGCGACCGTCAGGGAGATATCGCGCATCGTGCGCTACGTCACCGGCGCGGCCTGACTGTCAGAGCCTCGACGGCAGGGCGCGACATCGTTGCCGGTTGACGCGACGACCCTGCTCCCACAAAAAACGCGCTTATCCGTCGATCAAGGAGGCTGGATTGATCCGGCACATCGTTTTCTTCAGCGTGCGGCGCAAGGAGGATGTGGAGGCCGTGCGGTCGGGCCTGCAGGCACTGGGCAAGATCCCGCATTCGAAACATTTCGAGGTGACGCTCAACACCAAGGTCGATCTGTTCTCCAACGCGATCGACGTGGTCGTCTACGCCGAGTTCGAGGACGAGGCATCGCTTGCCGCTTATAAAGCACATCCTGTCTATGCGGAGACGACCAGCAAGGTGAAGCCGTTGCGCGAGCTGCGCTATTCGGCGGACGTCGTGGCCGCAGCCTGAGCCAGAGGCAATCCAGCTCGCTTCGCCAACGCCGGGCTTGAACCGGTTTCCGGAATGAGGCACATCGCGCCTGCATGATCAAAACTTCGCCCCACCCGCTCGATCATCTCGTCCTGCCCACGCAGAGCCTGGAGATCGCGAGGCAGCGCCTTTCGTCTCTCGGCTTTGTCGTCGCGCCGATCGGCGTCCACCCTTTCGGAACCGAGAACGCTTGCGTCTTTTTCGCTGACGGCACCTATCTGGAGCCGCTGGCCGTCGGCGATGAACAAACGGTGGGGCAGGCGATAGGCGAGGGCAACGTCTTCGTCGCGCACGACCGCCTCTACCGCAACAAGCTTGGCGACGAGGGTTTTTCCGCCGTTGTTTTCGGAACCGCCGATGCCGACGCCGACCATGCGCGCTATGTCGAGGCTGGATTGTCGGCGGGAGATATGCTGAGCTTTTCGCGCGCCTTCACCGACGCTGCGGGCAAAAGCGACACGGCATCGTTCAAACTGGCGTTCGTGGCCGGTAGAAAAGCAACGGACGCTCTTCTCTTTGCCTGCCAGCGCATCAACGCGCCGAACATCGACCGCACGGCCCTGCAGGCGCATGCCAATGGGGCGACCGGCATCGTCGAGATTGTCGCGGTGAGCGACAGGCCGTCGAGCCAGTCCGGCCTGCTGTCGACCGCCGCCGGGCAGGATGCGAACGACGGTGAGAAGATTCGATTGCCCAACGCGACCCTGACCGTTTTGTCGCCCGAAGCTTTCGCCTCGCGCTTCGGCGTTTCGGCGGGGGCCCCTTCGGACCTGCGATTTACGGCCATCATCTTTGCGGTTCGCAGCATTGCCGCCGCCACGCATCTACTTGCGGCCAACGCTGTCGAACACAACATGAGCGACGGCGACGAGATCGTCGTGCCGCCGGCGCCCGGTCAGGGCGCGGCCTTCATCTTTCGGGAGATCCCATGAGCGAGCCCCTGGCGCCCAATGCATCGGTAACTGTCGGCAAGGTCGTCTTCGCGAACAATGCGCCCTTGTCGCTCATCGCCGGCCCTTGCCAGCTCGAATCGCGCCAGCACGCTTTCGACATGGCCGGCGCATTGAAGGAGTTGACCGCCAAGCTTGGCATCGGCCTCGTCTATAAAACCAGCTACGACAAGGCCAACCGCACCTCGCTGTCGGCGACGCGCGGCGCCGGGCTGGACGCGGCGATGCCGATCTTCGACGATCTGCGCAAGACGTTTTCGCTGCCGGTGCTGACCGACGTCCACACCGAGGAGCAATGCGCGATCGTGGCGCCGCATGTCGACGTCCTGCAGATCCCGGCTTTCCTTTCGCGCCAGACCGACATGCTTGTCGCAGCGGCGCGGACGGGCAAGGTCGTCAATGTGAAGAAGGGTCAGTTCCTGGCACCGTGGGACATGAAGAATGTCGTCGCCAAGATCACCGGCTCCGGCAACCCGAATGTATTGACCACCGAACGTGGCGCCTCATTCGGTTACAACACGCTGGTGTCGGACATGCGCGCGCTGCCGATCATGGCCGAGATCGGTGCTCCAGTGATTTTCGACGCCACCCATTCCGTGCAGCAACCGGGCGGGCAGGGTGGGTCCTCCGGCGGCGAACGCCGCTTCGTCGCAACACTGGCTTGCGCGGCCGTCGCCGTCGGCGTTGCCGGCGTCTTCATCGAGACCCACCATGATCCGGACAACTCGACGTCTTCCGACGGGCCCAACATGGTGCCTCTCAAGGACATGCCGGCTTTGCTGGAAAAGCTGATGGCGTTCGACCGCGTCGCCAAGGGGCGCTAAAGTCTCGTCCCTCGTTATTCGCTACGGCCGGCGCCACGCATGTCGATTGCGAAGACGGCGTAATAGTCCAGCCCCCGCATGGGAGCGCTGACGGTCAGGATCCATCGCACATTGTCATGCACCCGCTCATATACGGGCGGCCCTTTGGACGGCAGCGCGTCGGGCGGGATCTGGAAGGCGAAGGAAATGCCTGCGCTCGACCGGACCGACGCGCGTGGCACGACCACCGTTTCCTGCCACCCCAGCTCATCCTTGTAGGTCGATTTTTGCGTCCCGCTGGTTCTCGCAATCGGTCCGCCGACCCGGTAGGTACGGATGCACCGCAGTTGCACCCTGTAATCGCCGTCCGGAGCCAGATCGCGGCTTGATCGCAGCGAACCTTCGAAGCGCTTGCCAGGCGTCGCCGCTCCGGCGACCAGTGTCGTCGCGCCGAACTTGCGAACCCGCAACGTGTCGCGGATCGCCTTCAGCAGTGCGTAAAGCGCGATGAGGACGAACAGGACCGGGCTGAAGATCAGCGGGTTGAATTCACGATCGGTGACGTCGAAGTTGAGCGGAAGCTCGAAGTACCAGACGATCAAGATGCCGATCAGGCCCATGGTGCCGGCAAAGAAATATCCGCTGGACGCATTGGCGGCGTTGGCGTCGATCGTTGGCGCCGGCGCTTGCGCCGCAGCCTGCCGCCGATTGCGCTTTTGGCTCATCCCAAGCTCCCTGACGCAACAATGCCATGCAGTGCGACTGCGTGACAATGGCGATGAGCCTCAACTTCTCATGGCTTGTCGCTGGCAACCGCCGGCTGTAGGCTCGCCTGCGCAACTGAGCGCCTTGGCAGGAGGAAGCCAATGTCTGTCGCCCGCGTCACCGAAATCACGTCGTCGTCCTCGAAGAGCTTTCAGGATGCAATCGAGGAGGGCATTGCGCGCGCCGCAAAGACCCTGAAGAACGTCGAGGGCGCCTGGATCAAGGACCAGAAGATCGTCGTCCAGGGCGGCAAGATTGCCGCCTATCGCGTCAACATGAAGGTCACCTTCATCCTCACCGATTAAAACATGTCTCCCGAAAGTGGGAACCGGTTTCGGGACAAAGACATGCGTAAAATCAGAAGCTAAGCGCATGGAGCGAATCTGAAAGATCGCGACGCGCTTTAGGATCAGGCCGCCAGCGGAAAGTCTGGAACCTTCGTTCGCTCCTCTCATTGTCCAGACAGGCAAGCAATTGAGAGGAGCACCCCTATGACTACCCCGTCTGGTCACACCGAAGCCATTGCCGCCACGCGCGTCATCGGCACCTCGGTCTACAACACCGAAGGCGACAGTATCGGCAGCGTCGAGGATGTCATGCTCGACAAGATGTCGAACGGCATCATGTTCGCAGTCATCGGCTTTGGCGGCTTCCTCGGCATGGGAGAGAAATACCATGCCATCCCATGGGCGAGCCTCGACTACGACCCGGAGAAGGGCGGTTACGTCGTGCCTTTCACCAAGGACCAGCTCAAGGCGGCACCCGCGTACTCGATCAAGGAGCTGACCGGCGCCGACGGCGAAGCGGCGCGCGATGCGTCCTTCGAATATTACCACATAAAGCCCTACTGGCATTGACCGCTTAAGCGGCGGATCGGAATCGAAAGGCCCCCGGAATCAGGGGGCCTTCGTGCATCTGGTCCTCTACTCCGCCGCGCGGAGGGTAGAAAGCTCCATCGAGCTTTGCTGGGGCTTCTGGCTGTCGCAGGACGTCAGAAACGCCGCCGCGATCAGAAACAAACTCACGATACCGCTCAACTGGGACATGGCGAAACTCCTCCTGCTTCGCCCCGCGCAGACTCGAACATAAATCAGAACCCCGCCTGGCGGGCATGACTTATGATGACAGAAATTTGCGCTTCGTGAATCCAGCCGCCGGCAATATTTGCGGACGGCCCGATTGCCTTTTGCGGTGCTTTGGCTAAGAGGGGCGCGACGCTTCAATCGATCAATCGGGGACATCGCAATGACCGCCATCGTCGACATAGTCGGGCGTGAAATCCTGGACAGCCGTGGAAATCCGACCGTCGAGGTCGACGTGGTGCTGGAAGACGGCTCGATGGGCCGCGCCGCGGTGCCGTCGGGCGCCTCGACCGGCGCGCATGAGGCGGTCGAGCTGCGCGACGGCGGGCCACGCTATCTCGGCAAAGGCGTCGAGCGCGCGGTCGAGGCCGTGAACGGCGAGCTGTTCGAGGCGATCGGCGGCATGGAGGCCGAGAACCAAATCCACATCGACCAGACGATGATCGAACTCGACGGCACGCCGAACAAGAGCCGCCTCGGCGCCAACGCCATCCTCGGCGTGTCGCTGGCCGTCGCCAAGGCCGCGGCGGAGGCCGCCGGCCTGCCGCTCTACCGCTATGTCGGCGGCACCAAGGCGCACGTCCTGCCGGTGCCGATGATGAACATCATCAACGGCGGCGCCCATGCCGACAACCCGATCGACTTCCAGGAATTCATGATCCTGCCGGTCGGCGCGCCGACGCTGCGCGACGGCGTGCGCTGGGGCTCGGAGATCTTCCACACACTGCGCAAGAAGCTGAAGGACGCCGGCCACAACACCAATGTCGGCGATGAGGGCGGCTTCGCCCCCAACCTGAAGAGTGCGCCGTCGGCGCTCGATTTCATCATGGAATCGATCGAGAAGGCCGGCTTCAAGCCTGGCGAGGACGTGGCGCTTGGCCTCGACTGCGCCGCGACCGAGTTCTTCAAGGACGGCAATTACGTCTATGAGGGCGAGAAGAAGACGCGTGATCCGAAGGCGCAGGCCAAATACCTTGCCAAGCTCGCTTTCGACTATCCGATCATCACCATCGAGGACGGCCTTGCCGAGGACGACTGGGAGGGCTGGAAGATCCTGACCGACCTCATCGGCACGAAGACCCAGCTCGTCGGCGACGACCTGTTCGTCACCAACACGGCGCGGCTGCGCGACGGCATCCGCATGGGCGTCGCCAACTCGATCCTGGTCAAGGTCAACCAGATCGGCTCGCTGACCGAAACGCTCGACGCGGTCGAGACCGCGCACAAGGCCGGCTACACCGCCGTCATGTCGCACCGTTCGGGAGAGACCGAGGATTCGACCATCGCCGACCTTGCGGTGGCGACCAATTGCGGACAGATCAAGACCGGCTCGCTGTCGCGCTCGGACCGCATGGCCAAGTACAACCAGCTCATCCGCATCGAGGAAGAACTCGGCAAGCAGGCACGCTACGCTGGCAAATCGGTGATCAAAGGCTGATTCTGAGCAATTTCCAGGGAACGTAACGGCAGGTCATTCGTCCAGCCCACCAGGGAGCGCCGCATGACCTCAGGCGGCGCACCTTGAGGTTAGATGCATGTCGCCGCCAGGCTGCGGCGCGTTTTGGCGACATGCACCGATCCTGTGGAAGGCTGCCGCCGCTCACACGCTTTCCGTGCGATGCACGTCCAGCGCCGCCGAGAGGCTTCCCGTTATTTTCTGCATCACATCGGGAAGGCTTCGGTCGACGCCGTAGACGAAGCCTGGGAAATCGAGCGGTTTCTGCCGGGACCAGCTTGCCTCGTGCTGGTCCGGGGGCAGGATTTGGGTTGGATCGCCAACCGCGATCCAGCCGATCGGCACGACCGTGCCAGGCTCGAGGTGGGTGCGCAGGTGAACGGTGCCATTGATGCGAACCTCCGAGCCACGCTCGATATGCGCACCATGGAAAACCGCCGCGCCCGTAGCGATGAAGACCTCGTCTGCGACTTCTGCGCCAACCACGTGGCTATTGGGGCCGACGATGCAATGGTTCCCGATCGTGCAAGGGTGGCGTGCCGTGGCGCGGATCACGGCGTTCTCCAGCACGATGCAGTTGCGGCCGATGCGGATCGAGCCGCCCGCCTCCGCCACAAGGCGGGCGCCATGCATTATCCGGCTGCCAGCGCCAATGGCGACATCGCCACAGACGGTGGCGTCCGGAGCGACCCACGCATCGGTATCGATCACTGGTGAATGCCCCGCGTAAGAAATGATCATCGCTCGCTCTCCTGTTTCTCGATCTCAGCCGCGCGACAGCCGATCGGGCAAACCTCAGCTCCGCAGAGGTCATGTTCGCAGAGGCGGCACGTTGTCCGCGCGAAGGCGCGGGAGGTTGTTGCGCCGGCAAGAATCTTATCCAGCATCGAAACAAAGCGCCGCCGCTCATCCGGTCGCAGTGCCGACAGCAATCCGTCGAGCACGGCAAGTCGGAGAGCCTGCATCTCCTTGACCTGGCCGTGGCCGCTCTCCGTCAGCGCCAGCGGCGTGACACGACCCTCCGGTTTGCCGCGCTCAATCAGCGCCTGCCGCTCCAGCCCGTCGATCAAACGCACGGCAGTCGGTTGGCTGACACCGACGACCTCGGCGAGTTCCGTCGTCGTCAGCCCCGGCTTGAAGTGCAGCATCGACAGCACCGCCGCCGCGCTCGGCGAAAGCTCTCTCAACGACGCTTCCGTCCGGTCGCGAATCATGGCGCCGAGCGCGCCGAGTTTATTGGCGTCCAACAATTGCATAGCGTATGCATATATAACTTCATGGCAACGTCAACTGTTTTGTGCGACCAAGCTGCGCGACCGCAACGCATCGAGGCAACATCCCTGCCGGGCCGCTCCAGTTTCATGCTTCGTAACCGTCCATTAAGCACAATTGGGCGAAAAGAGACTCGATGGTCGCTTGCGTTCGCGGCCGCGAGGGTTCGGGTCATGTGGACACGTCAGCATAAGCAGAGAAACACCGGCAGGCTGATCATTCCGTCGCTCTGCGCGCTGTTCCTCACTTATTTCGGCTTCCATGCCTATCATGGCGAGTTCGGCATCTACTCCAAGTATCGGCTGCAGGCCCTGGCGGCCGAACTGCAGGCCCGGCTCGATGCCGTCAAGGCGCGCCGGGTCGACTTCGAGCGCCGCGTCCAGCTCTTGCATGAAGGCACGCTGGAGAAGGACATGCTTGACGAGCAGGCCCGAAAGGCGCTCAATCTGTCTCAGCCCGACGAAATCACCATCATGCTGCCCGCCCCGGCGAAATAACCGAATTTCGGTTAATCGCGCTTATTCGCAATGATTCTAATCGCTTAGATGCATGCCAGCCATGCATTTTTCAGCATGGCGCAATGCATCCTCGCATGTTAGCCTCGCTCAAATCGGTGGGGAGACGGTCGCTCTCCCTGAATGTCCGCGAAGAGACGCCAACAGGGAGTGATGCATGGCCACCGCCGCCAGAAAAGCGCCTGCCAAGTCCAAATCCAGATCCGACGGCAAATCGTCGACCCTTTCCACCCCCAAGCCAGCCGAATTCACCAAGGAAGAAGAGCTTTCCGCCTACCGGCACATGCTGCTCATCCGCCGCTTCGAGGAGAAGGCGGGCCAGCTCTACGGCATGGGCTTCATCGGCGGCTTCTGCCACCTCTATATCGGCCAGGAGGCCGTCGTCACCGGCATGAAGATGGCGCTCATCGAGGGCGACCAGATGATCACCGCCTATCGCGACCACGGCCATATGCTGGCGATGGAGCTTTCGCCGCGTGGCGTCATGGCCGAACTCACAGGCCGCCGCGGCGGCCTGTCGAAGGGCAAAGGCGGCTCCATGCATATGTTCTCCAAGGAGAAGCATTTCTATGGCGGTCACGGCATCGTCGGCGCGCAGGTGTCGCTCGGCACCGGTCTCGCCTTCGCCAACCGCTATCGCGACAACAAGAACGTCTCGCTGACCTATTTCGGCGACGGCGCCGCCAACCAGGGCCAGGTCTACGAAAGCTTCAACATGGCTTCGCTGTGGAAGCTGCCGGTCATCTACATCATCGAGAACAACCGCTACGCCATGGGCACGTCCGTGTCGCGCTCGTCCGCCGAGACCGACTTCTCCAATCGCGGCGCCTCCTTCAAGATTCCCGGCATGCAGGTCGACGGCATGGATGTCCGCGCGGTCAAGGCCGCCGGCGATGTCGCCGCCGAATGGTGCCGCGCCGGCAACGGCCCGCTCATCCTCGAAATGCAGACCTATCGCTATCGCGGACACTCGATGTCCGATCCGGCGAAATACCGCTCCAAGGAGGAAGTGCAGAAAATGCGCTCCGAGCATGACCCGATCGAGCAGGTCAAGGCGCGGCTGATGGACAAGAAGTGGGCGAGCGAGGACGAGCTCAAGGCCATCGACAAGGAGGTTCGCGACGTTGTCGCCGATGCCGCCGAATTCGCCCAGAACGACGCCGAGCCGGATCCGTCCGAGCTCTGGACCGACATCGTACTCTAAGGAGAGGGCTAGGACATGCCGATCGAAATTCTCATGCCCGCGCTCTCGCCGACGATGGAAGAGGGCAATCTTTCCAAATGGCTGAAGAACGAAGGCGACAAGGTCGTCGCCGGTGACGTGATCGCCGAGATCGAGACCGACAAGGCAACGATGGAAGTCGAAGCCGTCGACGAAGGCACGCTTGCCAAGATCGTGGTTCCCGCCGGCACCGAAGGCGTCAAGGTCAACGCGGTGATAGCCGTGCTTGCGGTCGACGGTGAGGACGTCGACAAGGCCGGCGAAGGCATTGGCGAAGAGGCTGCTAAGACTGAACCAGCCGCGCCGGCGCCGGCCGCGGCCAAGAGCGAGGCTGCGGCGCCTGTCGCGGCCGCGCCGAAGACGGAAGTTGCCGCCGATCCGGATATCCCCGCCGGCACCGAGATGGTCTCGACCACAGTGCGCGAAGCGCTGCGCGACGCCATGGCCGAAGAGATGCGCCGCGACGGCGATGTCTTCGTCATGGGTGAGGAGGTCGCCGAATACCAGGGCGCCTATAAGATCACGCAAGGCCTGCTGCAGGAGTTCGGCCCCCGTCGCGTCGTCGACACGCCGATCACCGAGCACGGCTTTGCCGGCGTCGGCGTCGGCGCGGCGATGGCGGGCCTGAAGCCGATCGTCGAGTTCATGACCTTCAACTTCGCCATGCAGGCGATCGACCAGATCATCAATTCCGCCGCCAAGACGCTCTATATGTCCGGCGGCCAGATGGGAGCGCCGATCGTCTTCCGCGGGCCGAACGGCGCGGCGGCACGCGTCGCCGCGCAGCACTCGCAGTGCTACGCCGCCTGGTACAGCCATATCCCGGGTCTGAAGGTGGTGATGCCGTATACGGCCGCCGATGCCAAGGGCCTGCTCAAGGCGGCGATCCGCGATCCCAACCCGGTCATCTTCCTCGAGAACGAAATCCTCTACGGCCACTCCTTCGACGTGCCGAAGCTCGACGATTTCGTGCTGCCGATCGGCAAGGCCCGCATCCACAAGCAGGGCAAGGACGTCACCATCGTCTCCTTCGGCATTGGCATGACCTATGCCGTCAAGGCGGAAGCCGAGCTGCGCGGCATGGGTATCGACGCCGAGATCATCGATCTCAGGACCATCCGGCCGCTCGATTTCGATACCGTCATCGCCTCGGTGAAGAAAACCAACCGACTGGTTGTGGTGGAGGAAGGCTTCCCGCAGAGCTCGGTCGGCGACCATATCGCCAGCCAGGTGTCGCAGCGCGCCTTCGACTTCCTCGACGCGCCGGTCATCACCATCGCCGGCAAGGACGTACCGATGCCGTATGCGGCGAACCTTGAGAAGCTCGCCCTGCCCAATGTCGGCGAGGTCGTCGAGGCGGTCAAAGCCGTCACCTATCGCTGAGCCGGTCGGGAGGACAACATGCCAATCAACATCACCATGCCGGCGCTCTCTCCGACAATGGAAGAGGGCAATCTCGCCAAGTGGCTGGTCAAGGAAGGCGACAAGGTTTCGCCCGGCGACGTGATCGCCGAGATCGAGACCGACAAGGCGACGATGGAAGTCGAGGCGGTCGATGAAGGCACCGTCGCCAAGCTCGTCGTTCCGGCCGGCACCGAAGGCGTCAAGGTCAACGCGGTGATCGCCATCCTGGCCGGTGAGGGCGAGGATGCCAGTGCCGCTGCGAAAGCCGACGGCGGCGCGGCGCCCAAGGCAGAAGCGCCGAAAGCGGACGCTCCGAAGGCCGAAGCGCCCAAGGAAGCGCCGAAGCCGGCCGCCGCAGCCCCAGCGCCGGCGAAGGCCGAGCCCGCTCCTGTCGCCAACGGCCATGCCGGCGGTGAACGCGTGTTCGCGTCGCCGCTTGCGCGCCGCATCGCCAAGGACGCCGGGGTCGACGTCGGGGCGCTGTCCGGTTCCGGTCCGCATGGCCGCGTGGTGAAGATTGACGTCGAGGCGGCGATTGCCTCTGGCGGTGCCAAGGCTGCGCCTGCCGCCAAGGCGCCCGCGGGTGCGCCGGCAGCAACCCCTTCGGCCAAGCCGATGTCGGACGACCAGGTGCTGAAGCTGTTCGCCGAGGGCTCCTACGAGCTCGTCCCGCACGACAATATGCGCAAGACCATCGCGCGCCGCCTGGTCGAGGCCAAGAGCACCATCCCGCATTTCTATCTGACGCTCGACTGCGAGCTGGACGCGCTCTTGGCGCTGCGCACGCAACTCAATGCGGCAGCGCCGATGAAGAAGACCGAGAAGGGCGAGGTTCCAGCCTACAAGCTCTCGGTCAACGACATGGTGATCAAGGCGATGGCCATGGCGCTGATGGCGGTGCCGGACGCCAACGCCTCCTGGACCGACAGCGCCATGGTCAAGCACAAGCATGCCGATGTCGGGGTCGCGGTGTCGATCCCTGGTGGCCTGATCACGCCGATCATCCGCCACGCCGACGAAAAGACGCTGTCCGTCATCTCCAACGAGATGAAGGACCTGGCGAGCCGCGCCCGCAGCCGCAAGCTGAAGCCCGAAGAGTATCAGGGCGGCACCACGGCCGTCTCCAATCTCGGCATGTTCGGCGTCAAGGACTTCGCCGCCGTCATCAATCCGCCGCATGCGACGATCCTGGCGGTCGGCGCCGGCGAGCAGCGGGCAGTGGTGAAGAATGGCGAGATCAAAATCGCCACCGTCATGTCGGTGACGCTGTCCACCGATCACCGTGCGGTCGACGGCGCGCTCGGCGCCGAGCTGCTCGGCGCCTTCAAGCGCATGATCGAAAACCCGATGGGCATGCTGGTCTAGAAAGGAAGAGAGGCGGTGCGGAAGTTCTTCACCAGCCTTTTCGCCTTCCTCCTTTCCGGTCTGGCCGGCGGGCTGGTCGTTCAAGAACTGGCCGTGCTTACCGGTGCGACCGAGGAATACATTCTGGTCTTCGCTGCGACGGTGATGATCATCATCGTCGTGACGATCGCCTTCTTCCTGGTCCAGTTCCGGGCCGAGCCGGTCCGGGCCGTCGACCGGATGCTGTGGTGGCTGCTCGCGATCTTCGCGATCATTCTGGTTGCGCTCGCCGGCTGGACGTTTTCGGCGCCGGCCGAGAAACGGGCGGTCGCAAGTAACCTGTCGATCGTTGCCGGGCTGATCATGCCCAGCGTCGTGGCGATCATCGTGCAATGGCTTTTCGTGCGCTGGCGGCTCAGGCGCCCGGCGGCAGGGTTCGGCAGAGGTGGGACAAGCGCATGAAGACAATTCTCTGCTATGGCGACTCGCTGACCTGGGGCTACGACGCCGCCAGCCTTGGCCGCCATGCGCTCGAGGACCGCTGGCCGAGTGTGCTGAAAGCGGCGCTGGGCGACGGCATCGAGGTCATCGCCGAAGGGTTGAACGGCCGCACCACCGCTTTTGACGATCACCTCGCCGGTGCTGATCGGAATGGGGCGAGGACGCTGCCGACGGTCCTGACCAGCCACGCCCCGCTCGACCTGATCATCTTCATGCTCGGTGCCAACGACATGAAGCCGTGGATCCACGGCAATCCGGTCGCCGCCAAGCAAGGCATGCAGCGCCTGATCGATATCGTGCGCGGCCACGACTATCCGTTCGACTGGCCGGCGCCGCAGATTCTCGTCGTCGCGCCGCCCGCGGTGACGCGCACTGACAATGCCGAGTTCAAGGAAATGTTCGCCGGCGGCGACGACGCCTCGAAGCGGCTGGCGCCGCAATATTCCGCGCTTGCCGACGAGGCCGGCTGCGGCTTCTTCGACGCCGGCACCGTGGCGACGACCACGCCGCTCGACGGCGTCCATCTCGATGCGGAAAACACGCGCCGGATCGGCCAGGCGCTCGCCCCGCTCGTGCGCGTGATGCTCTCACTCTAACCCCCAGAAAGATCAGGGAGAAAAACCCGTGGCTGAGAACTACGACGTCATCATCATCGGCTCTGGCCCTGGCGGCTATGTCACGGCGGTGCGTTCCGCCCAGCTCGGCTTCAAGACGGCGATCGTCGAGCGCGAGCATCTCGGCGGCATCTGCTTGAACTGGGGCTGCATCCCGACCAAGGCGCTGCTGCGCTCGGCCGAGATCATGCACTATTCCGATCACCTTAAGGATTATGGGCTGAAGCTCGACGGCAAGGTCAGCCCCGATACGGCCGCCGTCGTCGACCGCTCGCGCAAGGTGTCGCTGCGGCTGAACGGCGGCGTCGGCTTCCTGATGAAGAAGAACAAGGTCGACGTCATCTGGGGTGAAGCGAAGCTTTCCAAACCCGGCGAGATCGTCGTTTCCAAGACCGCCAAGAAGCCGATGGAACCGCAGCCGCCTGTGCCGAAAGGCGTAAAGGGCGAGGGCACCTACACCGCCAAGCACATCATCCTGGCGACCGGCGCCAGGCCGCGGGCTTTGCCCGGCATCGAGCCGGACGGCAAGCTGATCTGGACCTATTTCGAGGCGATGGTGCCGAAGGAGATGCCGAAGTCGCTGCTGGTGATGGGCTCGGGCGCCATCGGCATCGAGTTCGCCTCCTTCTACCGCACCATGGGCGCCGACGTGACGGTGGTCGAGCTTCTGCCTGCGGTGATTCCGGTCGAGGATGCCGAGGTCTCGAAATTCGCGCAAAAGCAGTTCGAGAAGCAGGGAATGAAGATCCTGCTCGAGGCCAAGGTGACCAAGGTCGAGAAATCAGCCAACTCGGTCACCGCGCATGTCGAGATGAAGGACGGCAAGGTCGAAAAAATCACCGCCGACCGCATGATCTCGGCCGTCGGCGTGCAGGGCAATATCGAGGGCCTCGGCCTCGAAGCGCTCGGCGTGAAGACCGAGCGCGGCTGCGTCGTCGTCGACGGCTACGGCAAGACCAACGTGCCGGGCATCTACGCCATCGGCGACGTGGCGGGGCCGCCGATGCTTGCCCACAAGGCCGAGCACGAGGGTGTGGTCTGCATCGAAAAGATCGCCAATTTCCCCGGCGTGCATGCCATCGACAAGCTGAAGATCCCGGGCTGCACCTATTGCAGCCCGCAGGTCGCCTCGGTCGGGCTGACGGAAGCGAAGGCCAAGGCCGAAGGCAAGGACATCCGCGTCGGCCGCTTCCAGTTCGGCGCCAACGGCAAGGCCATCGCGCTCGGCGAGGATCAGGGTTTCATCAAGACCATCTTCGATAAGAAGACCGGGCAGCTTCTCGGCGCGCATATGGTGGGCGCCGAGGTGACCGAGCTCATCCAGGGCTTCGTCGTGGCGATGAACCTGGAGACAACCGAGGAAGAGCTGATGCACACGATCTTCCCGCATCCGACGCTGTCGGAGATGATGAAGGAAAGCGTGCTTGACGCCTATGGCCGCGCTTTGAACGCATGATAAATCGCCAATCGGTGATAGATTGGCTGCGCGAGACTCATATTCGGCAGCCGGAGAATCCTGACGGCAGGGCCGCCCATATCCGGATGCATGTTCACCTGGCACAGGAGGAGTTGGCATATGCACTTGAATGGCGTCGGCTGGATCGCAGCCATCATCATCGGAGGCCTGGCGGGCTGGCTCGCCGAGATGGTCATGAAGAGCAACACCGGCATCTTCATGAACATTATCATGGGCATCGTCGGCGCGGTCGTGCTGAATGCGATCCTGCAGGCTCTCAACATCCAGTCTTTTGGCGTCGGCTGGGTGGCCTACCTGATCACCGGCTTCATCGGCGCCTGCCTGCTGATCTTCGTTGGGAGGCTCGTGCGCCGCTGAGCCGCGTGAACAAACCGCTATGCGAAAATGGCCGTGGCGGCATGCGCCGGCGCGGCCTTTTTCTTTGCTCCGAAAAGTCCTAGATGACGAAAGACAGGCGGCCGCGACACCGGCGGCCGCGAAGGGTTTGAGATGGTCACTGTTCTCGACACGATCGCCAATGCGCCGCGTCCGCGGCATCCCGAAAAGGCGCACAGGCCGGACCAGGAAGTGCTGCGCAAGCCGGACTGGATTCGCGTCAAGGCGCCGGTTTCCAAGGGCTATGCCGAGACGCGAGAGATCGTGAAGTCGCACAAGCTGGTGACGGTGTGCGAAGAGGCCGGCTGCCCGAACATCGGCGAATGCTGGGACAAGAAGCACGCCACCTTCATGATCATGGGCGAGATCTGCACCCGCGCCTGCGCCTTCTGCAACGTCGCCACCGGCATCCCGACCGCGCTCGATCCGGATGAGCCCGCGCGCGTCGCCCATGCGGTCAAGCAGATGGGCCTCAGCCACGTCGTCATCACCTCGGTCGACCGCGACGACCTCGCCGATGGCGGCGCGCAGCACTTTGCCGACGTCATCCATGCGATCCGCGCGGCCGCCCCTTCGACCACGATCGAGATCCTGACGCCAGACTTCCTGCGCAAGGACGGCGCGCTCGAAATCGTCGTCGCCGCCAGGCCCGACGTCTTCAACCACAATCTCGAAACCGTGCCGTCGAACTACCTGACGGTCAGGCCAGGCGCCCGCTACTTCCATTCGATCCGGCTGCTGCAGCGGGTCAAGGAACTCGACCCGTCGATCTTCACCAAGTCTGGCATCATGGTCGGCCTCGGCGAGGAGCGGAACGAGGTCCTGCAGCTCATGGACGACCTGCGCTCGGCCAACGTCGACTTCATGACCATCGGCCAGTATCTGCAGCCTTCGAAGAAGCACCATCCGGTGATCCGCTTCGTCACGCCGGAGGAATTCAAGTCCTTCGAGACGGTCGGCAAGGCCAAGGGTTTCCTGCTGATGGCGTCGAGCCCGCTGACGCGCTCCTCGCATCATGCCGGTGAGGATTTCGCCAGGCTGCGCGCGGCGCGTGAGGCGCAGCTCAAGAAAGCCGGCTGACCGGTTAGATGCCGAAATTCGAAGCCACTCGCCGCGTTGCCCACACGCCGGAAGAGATGTTCGCGCTGGTGGCCGACATCGAGACCTATCCGCAGTTCCTGCCGCTCTGCGAGGCGCTGACGGTACGCTCGCGCAAGGAACGCGACGGCCGCACCATCCTCGTCGCCGACATGAGCATCGGCTACAAGGCGATCCGCGAGACTTTTACGACCCAGGTGCTCCTGAAACCCGACGAGAACGCCATCGACGTCAAATACATCGACGGCCCATTCAAATATCTCAGCAATATCTGGCGCTTCGACCCGGCCGAAGGCGGCTGCGAGGTCCACTTCTTCATCGACTACGAGTTCAAGAGCCGCATCCTCGGCGCGCTGATGGGCACGATGTTCGACCGTGCCTTCCGCATGTTTTCCGAAGCCTTCGAGAAACGCGCCGACGTGATCTACGGCGCAAAGCTGGCCTGATCTTCACCCCGCCGGATCTTCGCCAAACGTGCGCAACCCTAGTTGCAGCGCATGCCGCACCGTCTCGTGACGTATAAACTCGCGGCCCTTGTGGCCAAACAACTGGCGCTCGGCAACCACCGGCTGACCGGCAAGTGCTATCCCGAACCAGACGAGGCCAACCGGCTTTTCCGCCGAACCGCCGCTTGGACCGGCAATGCCGGTGACGGCAAGGGAGAGGCTCGCGCGCGAATGCGCCAGCGCGCCGGCCGCCATCTCGAGCACCGTCTCTCGCGAGACGGCGCCATGCGCGTCGAGCGTTGCGGCGGAGACGCCAAGCATCTCCATCTTGGCTTCGTTGGAATAGGTGATGAAGCCACGGTCGACCACGGCGGAAGAGCCGGCAATGTCGGTCAGTGCTGCAATGATCATGCCGCCGGTGCAGCTTTCGGCCGTCGCCAGCATGATGCCGCGTTGCTGGCAGGCCTTGAGCAGGGCGTTTGCGAGTTCTGCGTTGCTCATGCCGGCACATCTCCCGGATAGACGACGCTGGCGGTGGCGATGGCCGCTATGCCTTCGCCGCGCCCGACAAAGCCGAGCTTTTCGTTGGTCGTCGCCTTGATCGAAATGCGCTCCGGCGCAATGCCGAGCATCGAGCTAAGCGCCGCCGTCATCGCCGCGCGGTGCGGCCCGACGCGCGGCGCCTCGCAGATCAGCGTGACGTCGGCATTGGCGATGCGCCCGCCACGCTCGCGCACCAGCTTTGCGGCATGTTCGACGAAGATCTTCGAGGCGGCACCCTTCCACTGCGGATCCGACGGCGGGAAATGCGTGCCGATATCGCCGGCGCCGCAGGTGGCGAGCAGCGCGTCGGTGAGGGCATGAAGGCCAACATCGGCGTCCGAATGGCCGGAGAGTTTTCGGTCATACGGGATGGCGACGCCGCACAGCGTGACATGGTCACCGGGCTCGAAGGCGTGCACATCGTAGCCATTGCCAGTGCGGATGTCCGGAAAGCGCGGCAGCGCGCTGGAAAGCCGCTGGTCGGCCATCGCGATATCCCTTGCCCAGGTGAGTTTGATGTTGTCCGGCGAGCCGGTGACGATCTTGACCGGAATATGCGCCCATTCGGCGATGGCAGCATCGTCGGTGAATTCGGTCTTGCCCAGATGATGTGCCTTCTCATGCGCGGCGAGCAGAGGCCAGAATGGAAAGCCTTGCGGCGTCTGCGCGGCATGAAGACCGGCCCTCGAAACCGTCTCCTCGATCATGCCCGTTGCCGATTCCCGTTTGAGCGTGTCGGCGACGGGCAGCGCGGGCAGGGCCCCCTGGCGCTCGCCGATGGCTTCAATGGTGCGGTCGATCAGCCCGGCATCGACGAACGGGCGCACCGCGTCATGCACCAGCACCTTTGCCGGCGCCTGGTCTCTCAGCGCCAACAGCCCGAGACGGACGGACGCCTGGCGGGACGGACCGCCTGTGACAGCAAGCACCCGTCCGGCAATGGCTCCCGCCGCGCGGTCAAAAAGCTCGCGGTCATCGGCATGAATCGCCACGACCACCGGTCCGACACTGGGATGCGACAGGAATCGCTCCAGCGTGTGCGCGATGACGGCGCGGCCGCCGATGCGCTGATACTGCTTCGGTCCGTCGGCCTGACCGGCACGCGCGCCGCGGCCGGCGGCGACGATGACCACTCCGACCTTGCCGCCGGCGTCCTGTTTTCCACTTGCGTCAGTCATGGCGAGAGGCTTAGTCGCGGCTCGAAGGGAAGGCCAGCATTTTCCAAAATGCGCCTTAATGTGACGTCATTGCGCGTTGCACAATGACTTGCATCTGGCTAGAGAATGTGCAGCAATCGTACATGCTTGGTTTTTGTGCATGCCTGAACTGACCACTTTGGCTTCGCTGCTCGACATCGGCGGTGCGAGGATCCGCAACCGCGTGTTCCTTGCGCCGATGTCCGGCATCACCGACGAGCCGTTTCGGCGGCGCGCATATGCGCATGGCGCCGGGCTGGTCGTGTCGGAGATGGTGGCGAGCGGCGAACTGGCCAAGGGCAGGGCCGGCTGCGACCTGCGCATCCGCCATTCCGGGCTGCCTGTCCACATGGTGCAGCTCGCCGGCCGTGAGGCCGCGCATATGGCCGAAGGCGCCCGAATCGCGGCGGGCGAGGGCGCCGACATCATCGACATCAACATGGGCTGCCCGGCGAAGAAGGTGACGGGCGGCTATGCCGGCTCGGCGCTGATGCGCGATCTCGATCACGCGTTGTCGCTGATCGAGGCGGTGGTCGGCGCGGTCGAAGTGCCGGTGACCGTCAAGATGCGGCTCGGCTGGGACGAAAGCGCGCTCAACGCGCCGATTTTGGCGCGCCGCGCGGAAGAGGCTGGGGTCAAGATGGTGACCGTGCATGGCCGCACACGCTGCCAGTTCTACCAGGGCAAAGCCGATTGGCGCGCGATCGCGCGCGTCAGGCAAGCGGTCTCGATCCCGGTGGTGGCCAATGGCGATGTCGGCTCCCGGGAAGAGGCGGCCACAATCCTGGAGCAGTCGGGCGCCGACGCAGTGATGATCGGCCGCGCCCATTACGGCGCGCCGTGGATCGCGGGCAGCATCGCGGCGGCCGCCGCTGGCATATCTGCGCCAGGCATTCCCGAAACGCCACAAGCGCTCGCCGACTACGCCGTTGCGCATTACGAAGACATGCTCTCGCTCTACGGCATCGAGAGCGGACTTCGCCAGGCGCGCAAACATCTCGGCTGGTATCTCGACCGGCACGCGGCCGGTATTTCGGCGGAGCAGAGGAAGCGCGTCCTCACCTCTTTCGAGCCGGCTGAAGTCATCCTTGGATTGCGCGACGCCCTTGCCGACATTGGCATGTCGAATGAACTTCGGAGCGCGGCATGAAGGCCAGTGTCCCACAAGATGCCGACATGGCGGACGCAGCCAACATCGTGCTGAACACGATCCGCCGGCCGGTGATCATGGTCGATCCCGACGGCTTCATCACCTTCGCCAACGCGGACGCCGAAGATTTCTTCCGCTCCAGCGCCACCATGCTTGCCCGCAACACGCTCTCCAAGCTGGTGCCGTTCGGCAGTCCGCTGCTGACGCTGGTCGATCAGGTGCGCGAGCGCCGTGCGCCGGTCAACGAATACCGTGTCGATGTCTCGTCGCCGCGCCTTGGCATCGAGAAGATGGTCGACCTCTATGTCGCGCCGGTGCCGGAGTTCCCGGGCTCGGTCGTGGTTATGTTCCAGGAACGGTCCATGGCCGACAAGATCGACCGCCAGATGACGCATCGGGGTGCCGCCCGTTCCGTCACCGGCCTCGCCGCCATGCTGGCGCATGAGATCAAGAATCCGCTCTCGGGCATCCGCGGCGCCGCCCAGTTGCTCGAGTTGTCGGCCTCCGACGAGGACCGCGCGCTCACCCGGCTCATCACCGACGAGACCGACCGCATCGTGTCGCTGGTCGACCGGATGGAGGTGTTTTCCGACGAGCGTCCGATCGAGCGCTTTCCCGTCAACATCCATGTCGTTCTGGATCATGTGAAGGCGATTGCCAAGAACGGCTTTGCCAAGCGAATCAAGATTTTGGAGGAATATGATCCATCGCTTCCTCCGGTCTTTGCCAACCGTGACCAGCTGATCCAGGTCTTTCTCAACCTGGTCAAGAATGCCGCCGAGGCGATCGGCGCCGACCCACAGGGCGAGATCATGCTGTCGACTGCCTTCCGGCCGGGCATCCGCGTTTCGGTGCCAGGAACGCAGGATCGCGTTTCGCTGCCGCTGGAATTCTGCGTGCACGACAACGGCCCGGGAGTGTCAGAGGACATCCTGCCGATCCTCTTTGACCCGTTCATCACCACCAAGCCGAACGGCTCGGGCCTTGGGCTGGCGCTGGTCGCCAAGATCGTCGGCGAGCACGGCGGCATCATCGAATGCGATTCGACGCCGCGCGGAACCACGTTCCGCGTCCTGATGCCGGCCTGGAAGGAGACTTCGCCCGGCGCCGGCGACGAAGCAGAAGGAGACCGCAAATGACCGTTCGCGGCAATATTCTCGTCGCCGACGACGATGCGGCCATCCGCACCGTGCTCAACCAGGCGCTATCGCGCGTCGGCCACGAGGTGCGTGTGACCTCGAACGCTTCGACGCTGTGGCGCTGGGTGGCGGCGGGCGAGGGCGATCTCGTCATCACCGATGTGGTGATGCCGGACGAGAACGCCTTCGACATGCTGCCGCGCATCAAGAAGGCGCGGCCGGAACTGCCCGTCATCGTGATGAGCGCGCAGAACACTTTCATGACCGCCATCCGCGCTTCAGAGACAGGCGCTTACGAGTACCTGCCGAAGCCCTTCGACCTCACTGAACTGCTCAACATCGTCAACCGGGCGCTGGCCGAGCCGAAGCGGCCGAAGCTCGACTCTCGCGCCGACGAGCAGCCGGAGACGATGCCCTTGGTCGGCCGCTCGGCCGCCATGCAGGACATCTACCGCATGCTGGCGCGCATGATGCAGACCGACCTGACGGTGATGATCAGCGGCGAATCCGGCACCGGCAAGGAGCTGGTGGCGCGCGCGCTGCACGAATATGGCCGCCGCCGCGGCGGGCCGTTCGTGGCGATCAACATGGCGGCGATCCCGCGCGACCTCATCGAATCGGAGCTGTTCGGTCATGAGAAGGGCGCCTTCACCGGCGCCCAGAACCGCTCCACCGGCCGCTTCGAGCAAGCGGAAGGCGGCACGCTGTTCCTCGACGAGATCGGCGACATGCCGATGGAGGCGCAGACGCGCCTGTTGCGCGTGCTGCAGCAGGGCGAATATACGACCGTCGGCGGCCGCACGCCGATCAAGACCGACGTGCGCATCGTCGCCGCCACCAACAAGGATTTAAGGGCGCTGATCAACCAGGGCCTGTTCCGCGAGGACCTGTTCTATCGCCTGAACGTCGTGCCGCTGAGGCTGCCGGCGCTGCGCGAGCGTTCCGAGGACGTCCCCGACCTGGTGCGGCACTTCTTCAAGCAAGGCGCCAGCGAAGGCTTGCAGACCAAGCGCATTTCGGCGGGCGGCATCGAGCTGATGAAGCGCTACCCGTGGCCCGGCAATGTGCGCGAGCTGGAAAACCTGGTGCGCAGGCTGGCCGCGCTTTATTCGCAGGACGAGATCTCAGCCGAGATCATCGAGACGGAGCTCAAGACCGGCGAAAGGCCTGTGGTGCCGGGCGTCGGACCGCTCATCCCCGACGATCTGTCGATCAGCCAGGCGGTCGAGCATTTCCTGCAGCGCTATTTTGCTTCCTTCGCCGGCGAACTGCCGCCGTCGGGGCTTTACCAGCGCATCCTCGCCGAGGTCGAGTATCCGCTGGTGCTGGCCTCGATGACGGCGACGCGCGGCAACCAGATCAAGGCGGCCGAGCTTCTGGGCCTCAACCGAAACACGCTGCGCAAGAAGATCCGCGAGCTCGGCGTCAACGTCTATAAGGCCGCCAGGCAGCCCTGATTCAGCGCAACGCGCTTTGTCGGGGCTTCACCTTCTGGGGATGAGCCGGGGAAAGATTTCCGTCCCAGCCACACTTGTTGCATAATCGCCACAATGCGTTGCATACATCCGACGCTATGACCGACTCTAGACGGCGATATGGCTGCTGAGGCTCCAACACTGAACCAACCGCTTTTCAGCCGGGCCGGCGTTCGCGACGGTCGCCGGTTGCTGGCGCTGCCCGGCGTGGTCGCGATCGTGGGCGCCATGATCACGGCTGCGATCTCGTTTGCGATCCTGGTCGGCGCGACGCCGATCGCTCCGAACGCCAATACGACCTGGGCGCTGATCGCGCTCAACGCGGTCTTCGTCCTGTTCCTGATCGCGCTGGTCGCCCGCGAGGTGCGTCGCATCGTCATGGCCCGCCGGCACGGCAGGGCTGCCTCGCGGCTGCATGTGCGCATCGTCGCCATGTTCGCGCTGGTCGCCGCCATCCCGGCGATCATGGTGGCGATCATCGCCTCGATCACCCTCGATATCGGCCTCGACCGCTGGTTCGAGATCCGCACCAAGACCATCGTCAATTCGTCGCTGTCGATCGCGGATGCCTATGTCCAGGAAAACGCGCGCAACCTGCAGGGCACGACCCTGTCGATGGCCTATGATCTCGACGCCTCGCGCACGCTCTACGGGCTCGACCGCACCGGGTTCCTCGACCTCATGAACAAGGAAGCCGTCGGCCGCGGGCTGGCGCATGCGGCGCTGATCAAGCCCGACGGCTCTTTCGTCATGAGCGCCAAGACCGACGCCGACTTCGCCATGCCCGAACCGCCGTCGGGCGCTGTCGAAACGGCCGCCGACGGCAAACCGGTGCTCATCGAGCCGCGCACCCGCAACATCATGGGCGCCATCGTCAAGCTGCGCGAGATCGAGGGCCTTTACCTCTATACGATCCGGCTGGTCGACCCCGAGGTAATCAGGGCGCGCCAGATCGTCAAATCCAATACTGACGAATACCGCAATCTCGAAGACAACCGCCGCACCTCCCAGGTAGCCTTCGCGCTGCCGTACCTGTCGCTGACGCTGATCATCATCCTGTCGGCGATCTGGACCGGCATTGCGGTCGCCGACCGGTTGGTGCGGCCGATCCGCCAGCTGATCGGCGCGGCCGACGAGGTGGCGACCGGCAATCTCGATGTCGCCGTTGCCGTGCGTCAGTCCGACGGCGACGTCGCCTCGCTTGGCGAAACCTTCAACAACATGATCCTCGAGCTCAAGTCGCAGCGCAACGAGCTTCTCTCGGCCAAGGATCTGATCGATGAGCGACGGCGCTTCTCGGAAGCGGTTCTGGCTGGCGTCACCGCCGGTGTCATCGGCGTCGACCCCTATGGCATCATCACCATCGTCAATCGCTCGGCCGAAACGATGCTCGCGATCTCGGCAAGTGCTGCGCTCGGACAGAATCTCTCGGCCATCCTGCCCCATGTCGGCCGCGTCTTCGAGATCGGCCGCCAGTCCGGCAAGCCGGTCTATCGCGAGCAGGTCACCTTTTTCCGCGCCGGCATGGAACGGACCTTCAATGTCCAGATCACCGTCGAGGCAGAAGACGAAGCAGCGGATGAAAAATCCTATGTCGTTACCGTCGACGACATCACCGATCTCGTCCAGGCGCAGCGCTCTTCGGCCTGGGCGGACGTGGCGCGGCGCATCGCCCATGAGATCAAGAATCCGCTGACGCCGATCCAGCTTTCGGCCGAGCGCATTAGGCGCCGCTACGGCAAGGTCATCACCGAAGACCGCGAGGTCTTCGATCAGTGCACCGACACCATCATCCGCCAGGTCGAGGATATCGGCCGCATGGTCGACGAATTCTCGGCCTTCGCCCGCATGCCGAAGCCCGAGATGAAAGTCATTGATCTGCGCGAGTCGCTGCGCGAGGCATCGTTCCTCGTGGAAGTCAGCCGCTCCGACATTGCCTTCCAGCGCGATTTCGGCAACGAGCAGCTCAAGGGCACGTTCGACAGCCGCCTGATGGCGCAGGCCTTCGGCAACGTCATCAAGAACGCCGCCGAGGCCATTGACGGACTTGATGCGAAAGACCGTTCCGACGGCACAATCCGGATTCAAGCCGGGCGCCAAGATGGCGCCATAAGAATCGACGTTATCGACAACGGCAAAGGGCTGCCGCGCGAGAATCGGCAGAGGCTGCTCGAGCCCTACATGACGACGCGCGAAAAAGGCACTGGCCTCGGCCTCGCTATCGTCAAGAAGATCGTGGAGGACCATGGCGGCCGGCTCGAATTGCACGACGCGCCGCCGGATTTCCACGGTGGCCGGGGCGCGATGATATCGATCATCCTGCCGCCGGCGGCGGTCGTAGCCGCGCCGCCACGCGGCGAAGGCCGCAACGAACACGAACGAGAAACTGAAAAGGTCGGTAATGGCGTCTGACATTCTCATCGTCGATGACGAGGAAGACATCCGCGAACTCGTCGCCGGTATCCTGAGCGACGAAGGTCATGAAACCCGTACGGCACACGATGCCGACAGCGCGCTGGCGGCGATCGCCGATCGCGCGCCGCGGCTGATTTTCCTCGATATCTGGCTGCAGGGTTCGCGCCTCGACGGCCTGGCGCTGCTCGACGAGATCAAGACGATGCATCCGAACATGCCGGTGGTGATGATCTCCGGCCATGGCAACATCGAAACGGCGGTTTCAGCCATCCGGCGCGGCGCCTATGATTTCATCGAGAAGCCGTTCAAGGCCGATCGCCTCATCCTGATCGCCGAACGCGCGCTGGAGACGTCCAAACTGCGGCGCGAGGTCTCCGACCTCAAGCTGCGCAGCGGCGAGACCTTCGACCTGATCGGCATGTCGTCGGCGATGAGCCAGCTGCGGCAGACCATCGAGCGCGTCGCGCCGACCAACAGCCGCGTCATGATCATCGGCCCGTCCGGCTCCGGCAAGGAGCTGACGGCGCGCGCCATCCACACGCTGTCGGCGCGCAAGGCAGGACCGTTCGTGACGCTGAGCGCTGCGACCATCACGCCCGAGCGCATGGAGATCGAGCTGTTCGGCACCGAATCGAACGGTACCGAGCGGAAGGTCGGCGCGCTGGAAGAGGCGCATCGCGGCATCCTCTACATCGATGAAGTCGCCGACATGCCGCGCGAGACGCAGAACAAGATCCTGCGCGTCCTGGTCGAGCAGCAGTTCGAGCGGGTAGGAGGCACCAAGCGGGTCAAGGTCGATGTCCGCATCATCTCCTCGACGGCGCAGAACCTGGAGGCGATGATCGCCGACGGCCGCTTCCGCGAAGACCTCTATCATCGCCTGGCGGTGGTTCCGGTGACGGTGCCGGGCCTTGCCGAGCGGCGCGAGGATATCCCCTATCTTGTCGACAATTTCATGAAGCAGATCGCGCGTCAGGCCGGCATCAAGCCGCGCCGCATCGGCGATGACGCTTTAGCCGTGCTGCAGGCGCATAACTGGCCCGGCAATGTCCGCCAGCTCCGCAACAATGTCGAGCGGCTGATGATCCTGGCGCGCGGCGGCGACGCAGATGCGCCGATCACCGCCGACCTTCTGCCGTCCGAGATCGGCGACGTCATGCCGCGCACGCCCAACCAGTCGGACCAGCACATCATGGCGCTTCCGCTGCGCGAGGCGCGCGAACAGTTCGAGAAGGACTATCTGATCGCCCAGATCAACCGCTTCGGTGGCAACATCTCGAAGACGGCTGAGTTCATCGGCATGGAGCGCTCGGCCTTGCACCGCAAGCTGAAGTCGCTGGGGGTGTAGCGACTATTGGCCCACCCGATTGTTCATTACGGCAGCGGCGGAATCGCCTAAGAAAGCCGGACATTTCCCCTGAGGTGTTCCATGCCGCGCATTGCCTATGTCAACGGGCGTTACGTCGCCCATGCCCAAGCCCGTGTTCATATCGAGGATCGGGGCTACCAGTTCGCCGACGGCGTCTATGAGGTATGCGAGGTGGCGCGCGGCTTTATCGTCGACATGCCGCGCCATCTTGCCCGGCTCAAGCGCTCGTTGAAGGAGTTGTCGATTGCCTGGCCGGTCTCGGAAGGCGTCCTGCCGATGCTGCTGCGCGAGGTGGTTCGCCGCAACCATGTCGTCAACGGCCTCGTCTATGTCCAGGTGACGCGCGGCGTCGCCAGTCGCGAATTCGTCTTCCCGGCAGCCGGCACCAGGTCAGCCCTGGTGATAACCGCCCGGAAAGCCGATCCCGCTGCCGCTGCCAAGCGGGTCGAGACCGGCATCAAGGTCGTCACCGTGCCTGAGAATCGCTGGGACCGCGTCGACATCAAGAGCACCGGCCTTTTGCCCAATGTGCTGGCCAAGCAGAAGGCCAAGGAAGCCGGCGCCCAGGAGGCCTGGTTCGTCGACATTGATGGCACAGTCAAGGAAGGTGGTTCGTCCAACGCCTGGATCATCACCAGGGACGGCGTTCTGGTGACGCGGCCAGCCGAGCACGGCATTCTGCGCGGCATCACCCGCACGACACTGTTCGATGTCGCCGCCAAGCTCGGTCTGAAGATCGAGGAACGCGGGTTTTCGGTCGCCGAAGCCAAGGCCGCGCGCGAGGCTTTCATCAGCTCCGCGACGACGATCGCCATGCCGGTGGTCGAGATCGACGGCGCGCCGATCGCAAACGGCCACCCCGGCTCCATGACACTTTCGTTGCGGCAGGCATTTTTTGACATTGCGGAAAAAAGTCCAGCCTGATAACCGCAAAGGTGGAATGAACCTCAACTATCTCGTTCTGCTTGTCGTTTAGACGGCAAGAGGGGGTTTGCGCGCTTGACA
This sequence comes from Mesorhizobium shonense, assembly GCF_040545255.1. Taxonomy (NCBI): domain Bacteria; kingdom Pseudomonadati; phylum Pseudomonadota; class Alphaproteobacteria; order Hyphomicrobiales; family Phyllobacteriaceae; genus Mesorhizobium; species Mesorhizobium shonense. The sequence continues at coordinate 210,956 of NZ_JBEPLM010000003.1, read as the reverse complement.
GGTGCCGCGTAATTTGGCGCATTGGCCCGCAGACCGAAGGGGATCGGCGAAAGACAAAAACAATGGCGGAACGATCGCAAAACCTTCAGGACCTGTTCCTGAATTCAGTTCGCAAGAGCAAAAATCCACTTACCATCTTCCTCATCAACGGCGTGAAGCTGACCGGCGTCGTCACTTCGTTCGACAATTTCTGTGTGTTGTTGCGGCGCGACGGGCATTCCCAGCTCGTCTACAAGCACGCCATTTCCACGATCATGCCGAGCCAGCCGGTTCAGATGTTCGATGGCGAGGAAAGCCAGGGCGCCTGATTGGTACGTGAGAAGGACGCGGACCGCAGCGTTCGCGGAAAACAAGGACATCAGCTCGGGCCGGAAGCCAAGGATCCGACCCGGGCGGTTGTCATTGTGCCGGTGCTTACGCGTCAGCCGCGCGGCGACGATGATTCGAGCCGCCCGCGCTTGAGCCGCTCGGCCGATGCCCGCCACGACGAGGCGGTCGGCCTTGCCAGCGCCATCGATCTCAATCCGGTCCACACGGCTGTGGTCACGGTCACTGACCCGCGCCCGGCAACGCTGCTCGGCAGCGGCAAGGTGGCGGAGTTCGCCGACATCGTGAAGGAGCGCAAGGCGGAACTTGTCATCGTCGACCATCCGCTGACGCCGGTGCAGCAACGCAATCTGGAAAAAGAACTGAACGCCAAGGTGCTCGACCGCACTGGGCTGATTCTCGAAATCTTCGGCGAGCGCGCCAGGACCAAGGAAGGTACCCTTCAGGTCGAGCTGGCGCATCTCAACTACCAGAAGGGCCGGCTGGTGCGCAGTTGGACCCACCTCGAACGGCAGCGCGGCGGTGCCGGTTTTCTCGGCGGTCCCGGCGAAACGCAGATCGAATCGGACCGGCGCATCCTGCAGGACAAGATCACTAAGCTGAAGCACGAGCTGGAAACGGTTCGCCGCACACGCGACCTGCACCGGGCCAAGCGCAAGAAGGTGCCATTCCCGGTTGTAGCAATTGTCGGCTACACCAATGCCGGAAAATCGACGCTATTCAACCGTATGACCGGGGCAGGGGTATTGGCCGAGGACATGCTGTTCGCCACGCTCGACCCGACGCTGCGCCGCGTCCGGCTGCCGCATGGCACGCCGATCATCCTGTCCGACACGGTCGGTTTCATCTCGGACCTGCCGACGCATCTCGTTGCGGCCTTCCGGGCGACGCTGGAAGAGGTCGTCGAGGCCGATCTCGTGCTGCACCTGCGCGACATTTCCGATCCGGACACGGCGGCGCAGGCGGAAGATGTCGAGCGCATCCTTGGCGATCTCGGCGTCGATGCCGCCGACACCGGCCGCGTGATCGAAGTGTGGAACAAGATCGACCTGCTCGACGAAGGCAATCGCGAGCGCCTGCTTGCCGAGAGCGCCGGCGGCAAGGCGCCGCCGGTCGCGATATCGGCGGCGACCGGCGAGGGGATCGATGCGCTGAAGGCGCTTATCGAGACCCGGGTGTCGGGCGAGTTGGAAACCATGACTGTCACGCTGAGCCCGGCCCAGCTCGGCCAGGTCGACTGGCTCTATCGCAACGGCGACGTCGTCTCGCGGGCCGACAATGAGGATGGCAGCGTCACCCTCTCGTTGACGGCGACACACAGCACCCGGCAAGAGATCCAGAGCCGGCTGCACCGCAGGAATCACGGCTAAGTCACGGGTTATTTTGCGCTTTTGGCCTGCTGCCAGAGCGCTTCCATCTCGTCCAGCGTCGCCTTTTCCAAAGAACTGCCGGAAGCCTCCAATGCCCGTTCGACATAATGGAATCGCGAGCGGAATTTTTCGTTGGTCCCGCTCAGCGCGGCTTCCGCATCGAGCTTGAGGTGGCGGCCGAGATTGACGACGGCAAACAGCATGTCGCCGAATTCGTCCTTGATGGGTGCCGCGTCACCCGTGGCCAGCGCCTCGCGCAGCTCGCCGATCTCTTCCTCTATTTTGTCGAGGATGGGTGCTGCCTCGCTCCAGTCGAAACCGACGCGGGCCGCCTTCTCCTGCAGCTTGAGCCCGCGGGTCAGGGCAGGGAGGGCAACCGGAACGCTGTCGAGAAAACCCTTGCCGTGATCTTCCGGATCGAGGCCGCGCGCGATGCGGGCGTTGCGCTTGTCGGCCTTCTCCGCCGCCTTGATCTTCTCCCACATGCCCTTGGCCATGCCGGCGCTGCGCGCCTTTTCGTCGCCGAAGACATGTGGATGGCGGCGGATCATCTTGGTGGTGATCGCTTTGACGACGTCGCCGAAAGCGAACTCGCCAGCCTCTTCGGCCATCTGCGCGTGGTAGACGACCTGCAGCAGAAGGTCGCCCAGTTCCTCGCGCAGATCGTCGAGATCGCCGCGCGCGATAGCGTCGGCGACCTCGTAAGCTTCCTCGATCGTGTAGGGCGCGATGGTGGAAAAATTCTGCTCGATGTCCCACGGGCAGCCGGTCTTCGGCGCCCTGAGCGCCGCCATGATCTCGATCAGCCGGGAAATGTCTTTCGAGGGTTTCATGCAACAAACCCTAACGCGCGTAGCGGCGGGCGACCAATCCCGCCGCCAGGCAAAAGCCTATTGTCCACAGTTGCACCTTCAGTCGAGCACGGAGACGATCGCCTTGGCGAGTTCGTCCATGCCGTCCTCCGGCAGTCCGGCCACGTTGATGCGGCTGTCGCCCACCATATAGACGGCGTGCTCGGTGCGCAGGCGCTCGACCTGTGCCTCCGTCAGCCCAAGCCTCGAAAACATGCCGCGATGGCTGGCGACGAAATCGAAGCGGTCGGAGTTGGACTGCCGGCGCAACGCCTCGGCGAAGGCGACGCGCAGCCTGAGCATGCGCAGCCGCATCTCTTCGAGCTCCGACTCCCAGTCTTTCTTCAGGCTTGCGTCTTCCAACACCATGCGAACCGCCGCCGCGCCATGGTCCGGTGGCATCGAATAGAGGGCGCGCGCCGCGGCCAGCATCTGGCTCATCGCCACATCCGCCTGCGCGCCGTCCTTGGTCATGATCATCGCGGCACCGACGCGGTCGCGATAGACGGCAAAATTCTTCGAGCAACTCGAGGCGACAACCATCTCCGGCACCTTTTCGGCGAGCAGCCGCAGTCCGGCGGCATCGGCGTCGAGGCCTTCGCCAAAGCCCTGATAGGCGATGTCGACGAAGGGCAGCAGGCCGCGCTCCACCAGGACGTCGGCCACCTTCGCCCATTGCGCAATATCGAGATTGGCGCCGGTCGGGTTGTGGCAGCAGCCATGCAGCAGCACGACATCGCCCCTGTTGGCGGTCTTGAGCGCTGCCAGCATGTCGTCGAAGCGGACGGCGCCGGAAGCGGCGTCAAAATAGGGATAGTCGCGCACCTGCAGGCCGGCTGCGCGCATCACCGGCAGATGATTCGGCCAGGTCGGGTCGGACAGCCAGACTGTCGCGCCGGGGCGTGTGCGCTGCAGAAGCTCGGCCACCAGCCGGAGCGCGCCCGATCCGCCCGGCGCTTGTGCAGCGCGGATACGCGAAAGATCGGCCTTGTCGCCGAAGGCAAGCTTGATCATCGCGGCGTTGAAGTCGGTATCGCCGGCAAGGCCTAGATAGGTCTTGGTGTCCTGGCTCGCGAGCAGCCGCTTCTCCGCCTCGCGCACAGCGCGCATCACCGGCGTCCTGCCGTCGCGGTCTTTATAGACGCCGACGCCAAGGTCGACCTTGCTTGGGCGCGTATCGGCGCGGTAGAGGCCGATCAGGGCGAGGATCTTGTCGGCGGGCGCGGGCTGCAGGGTTTCGAACATCGATCAGGCTCCAATGGCGGCGGAGTGATACGCAAATCGGCCACGCTTCGCCAGCGCTTTCCTTCCCGCAGCTGGCACCGGCTGCAAAGAGCGAGGGCTTGCCCCCGCAGAAAACTGCCTGTCGTCGGGATTAAAACCTTGCCCTGTTCCGTAAACAGGGCATGAAACGGTCGATGGCACGCTTCGATATCGTCGGGCAGCTAGGGTCACTGCGGCGCTACGCGCGCTCGCTGACGCGCGACAACGCCGATGCCGAGGATCTGGTCCACGACGCGCTGGTGCGCGCTTATGAGCGCCGCGCAACCTTTCGCACCGGCGGCAACCCGCGCGCCTGGCTGCTCGCGATCGTGCACAACATCTTCATCGACCGCATGCGCTCGCGCCGGTCGGAAGCGGCGCGCATCGAACAGGCCGGCCATCTCGCCGATCAGAGCGTACGGGCATCCCAGGACCATTCGGTGCGCTTGGCGCAGGTGCGCGAGGCCTTCCTGGCGCTGCCGGAAGAACAGCGTTCCGCCCTGCATCTCGTCGCAATCGAAGGCCTGAGCTATGCCGAGGCCGCCGAGGTCAGTGGCGTGCCGCTTGGAACCCTGATGTCCCGCATCGGCCGTGCGCGTGCGGCGCTGCGCGGGATGGAGGATGGCGCTCCCGCGCGCGGCAAAAATCGCTTGAGGATCGTGAGAGGTGAATCATGACCGCTATCGTCGATCCCGTGACTGACGCGGATATCGATGCCTATGTCGACGATCAGCTCGACGTCGCCCGCCGCATCGAGGTCGAAGCCTTTCTTTCCACGCGCCCGGAAGTGGCGGCGCGCGTGATGTCCGATCTCAGAACGCGCGACGAACTGCGCGTGGCGCTGGCCGGGCCAGGCGGCATGGCGCGCCCGGCAACGGCCGTGGCGGCGCGTCGGCTGGAGAGGGCGCTTGCCAGGGATCGTGTCTTTTCCGTGCTGCAACGCGCTGCGGCCGCTGCCGTGTTGGTGGCGGCAGGCTGGCTTGCGAACGGCATCTTCGGGCCGATCGCCGTCACCAAGGTGGTCGCCTCGACGCAGCCGCCCCCCTATGTCGAGGAAGCGGTGAGCGCACACCGGACGACGCTGGTGCGCGAGACGATGCCGTCGCAGCGGGAAGCGCCGGGCTACAAGGCCGATGAAATCCGCGCCGCGACCGCGATCGTCATGCCGTCATTGCCCGACGACTGGAAGATCCGCGACGTCCAGATCTATCCGTCGCGCTTCGGGCCGAGCGTCGAGATGGCGGTCGAGACGAAGGACCTCGGGCTGGTGTCGCTGTTTGCGATCAGGCCGGGCACGTTCGACGTGGTGAAGCCGACGGTCGCGCCCTCTGGCGATATTTCATCCGCCTATTTCCAGATCGGCGAGGTCGCTTACGCCGTCGTTGGACGAAGCGATGCCGGCGACCTCGACCGGGCCGCCGAAAAGCTGGCCCGGACGCTTTACTGAGACATCCAACCAAGGAGAACCCAAATGAACAGCCCCAATCTCGGATACCGAATGGGCACCGGCGCCCAGGCCGGAGCGGTCTATGACGAGGGCCTGCGCAAGCACATGCTGCGCGTTTACAACTATATGGGCCTCGGCCTTGTCGTTACCGGCCTTGTCGCCCTTTTCGTGGCCTCGACGCCGGCGCTCTATGTGCCTATCTTCTCCAGCCCGCTGAAATGGGTGGTGATGCTGGCACCGCTTGCCTTCGTCATGCTCTTCTCGTTCAAGATGCAGACGATGTCGGCGGCAAGCGCGCAGGCCATGTTCTGGGCCTTCTGCGCCGTCATGGGCCTGTCGCTTGCTTCCGTGTTCCTGGTCTTCACCGGCACCAGCATCGCGCGCACCTTCTTCATCGCAGCCACCATGTTCGGCGCCACCAGCCTCTACGGCTACACGACCAGGCGCGACCTGACGCAGTTCTCGTCCTTCCTGATCATGGGCCTGATCGGCGTGGTGATCGCCAGCCTGGTCAATCTGTTCCTCGGCTCGACCGCGCTGCAGTTCGCCATCTCGGTGATCGGCATCGCCGTCTTCATCGGCCTGACCGCCTGGGACACGCAGACGATCAAGGAGCAGTATGCCGAGAATTTCGATGCGGAATCGCAGCAGAAGCTCGCCGTCTTCGGCGCCTTCTCCCTCTATCTGAACTTCATCAACATCTTCCAGCTGCTGCTGAATTTCACCGGCGAGCGCGAATAGTCCGGACCGTAGCGGGCAACGCTGCTCACTTTGACGTGGCTGGAGGGAAACCTCCGGCCACTTTTTCATGCGAGACGACCATTCAGGCAAGAATAACCCGTGTGAAGCGCGGCATGCCTGCCGCTCTTGAGTTCGCGCAAAGCCATTTGCTAGCCTGCCGTCCACACAGCCAGCCGCGAGGATGCATGGAACAGGAAAGCTTCACTCTTCACGGCGAGGGCATTTCGGCGACCATCGTCGGGCAGGGCGCCGAACTCGTATCGCTCCGCGATGCCGAGGGCACAGAATTGTTGTGGCAGGCAGGCCCCGCCTGGCGGCGTCATTCTCCGGTGCTGTTTCCGATCGTCGGCCGGCTCAAGGGCGACCAGTTGCGCCATCGCGGCCAAAACTATCCGATGACGCAGCACGGTTTCGCCCGCGACAGGCGTTTTGACTGGGCGGAGCAGGGGCCTTCCTCCTGCACCCTGGTCCTGACCGACGATGCAGACAGCCGCATCCATTACCCTTTCGCTTTCCGGCTGGCGATAAGTTACAGCCTCGAACCCCGTCAGCTTGGCGTGACCTTCGAGGTTGGCAACACAGGCGACGAGGTATTGCCGGCCTCGATCGGCGCTCACCCGGCCTTCAACTGGCCGCTGCTGCCGGAACTGCCCAAGGAAGCCTACCGGCTGACCTTTGCCGACAATGAGCCGGCGCCGATCCGCCGCCTGAAAGACGGGCTCATGCTGCCACAGCCGCAACCCACGCCGATCGAAGGCAAGACGCTCACGCTCTCCGAGCGGCTGTTCGATGATGACGCCGTCATTCTGGACCGGCCGGCCAGCGCCAGCGTACGCTATGCCGCCGAGCACGGGCCAGCGATCGAAATGTCGTGGCAGGGATTCAACGAGCTGGGCGTCTGGTCCAAGCCGGGCGGCGCGCCGTTCCTGTGCATCGAGCCATGGCACGGCGTCGCAAGCCCGGTCGATTTTGACGGCGAATTTGCCGAAAAGCCGGGCGTGATGCTGATCGAGCCTGGCGCGAAGCGCACGCTGACCTACCGGATCGCCATCGGCCGGGGGCCGTAAGGCATGGCCTTTGCGATCAAGGCCGAGGTCAAGGATCCGCAGGCGCAGACGTTTTCATTCACCGCGCAGAAAACCATGTATGGCGGCAAGCATATCGCCGATGGCGACGCGATCTTCGTGTTCGCCAGCGAGAACGAAGGCGGGCAGGGGCTCGTCGCATGTGGCATCGTCACGTCGTCCGAGGCCGTTCCCAGGAGACTTGACCTCGAACGGCAGACGCCGCGCGTCAGCGTTTCGATCCGCCGCACCGCGCTGGCCGCGCGGCGATTGGGCCGTGACGAGCTGAAGCGTTTCAAGGACTGGAAGGATGGTCGGCCCGAGACCGAGCTGAACTTCAAATTCTACCGCCAGGCGACGAACAAGATCGTCGCCATCTCAGGCGAGACTGCGGCGTTTCTCGATACCTATTTTTGATGGGCTCAGGCCAGGCGATCCAAATCGATTTCCTTCAAGGGGTCTCCGGCGTCGATGAAGAGCCTGCCGCCTGGCTTCAAAGCAGCCTTGACGCGCATCAGTGCCGCCAGGCCAGCCTCGGGATGACGCCCGTCGAGCGCGCCGACCCGCATGGCAAAGGCGACATCGAAGAGGGCGTCGCCGGAACTCAATACGAAATCTTCGATAGCCGCGTGCCTGAAATCGAGGTGGCCCAAGGCGATCTCAGCGGCCGACCCCGTGCGCGCCAATCGGATTGCCTTCTCCGAACGGTCGATCGCCAGAACGAAGCCATGGCCGACACGGCGAGCGACAGCACGGGCGGCAACGCCGGGACCGCAACCGATCTCCAGGACGCGAAGTCCGGGCTTCAATGGGAGAGCTTCGACGAAAGCGGATATCCGCTCGGAGATTCCGGCAGCCATGAGATAAGTTATGCAATTCGGCTTGTGAGTCACGCAAGCGAGACGGCGTTGTCGCAGCTTTCATGGACGCCCCGGCGAGTTCGCTGCTAACGTTCCACCGCACGGCTTTAGAGGAGACGCAACATGGACCAATTCACCGGCGGCTGCCTATGTGGCAACGTCCGGCTTGTGGCGTCGGGCCGCCCTTACCGGGTCGGCATCTGTCACTGTCTCGACTGCCGCAAGCACCATGGCGCGCTTTTTTATGCGGCGGCGATATTCCCTCAGGATGCGGTGACGATCGATGGCGAAACACGCGATTACGCCGGGCGGTTTTTCTGTCCGCGCTGCGGCTCGTCCGTTTTCGCGCGCACCGCGGACGAAATCGAAGTGCACCTCGGCTCCCTGGATGCTCCCGATCAGCTGAAGCCGACCTATGAAAGCTGGATTATCCGTCGCGAGTCATGGCTGCCGCCGTTTCCGGTCGCGAAGCGGTACCAGCGCGATCGGGACGCGGCGAGCCGCTTCGAGGAGTAGGTCGTACCATTCACGCGGGCGCATCACTCCGGAAGACCAGCCTTGCGAAAACCATCGACGGAATGCTCGAGCGTGGCATCGTCCCGAAACGGCTCGGTCCAGACCCAGTGGCTGGTCGTGAAATGCGGATTGGCCACGAGGAACAATTCGACCTCTGCGCGGGCTTCGTCCAACCGCCCGAGTTGCGCAAGGCTCGCCGCCAGGAAGCGGCGTGAGCTGGTTCGATAGGTCTCGTCCCGGCGCAGCGTTTCGACGGCGGCCTCGTAGTCGCGCGCCGCATATTGCGCCGCGCCGAGCGTCAGATAGTACCAACTCGGTGGAAACGGGTTCAGCCGGAACGCCTTGCGGATGTGCTCGAGGCCTTCCTCGATCCGCCCGGCTAGGACCTCAATATCCGACAATGTCGCCCAGGCGTCGGCCTCGTTCGGGTCGAGCTCGAATGCCTTGGCGAATTCGGCATCCGCCTCGTCGAAGCGACGCTCATAGGCAAGCAGGTTGGCAAGCACCCAGCGGCAGCCGGCGTCGTTGGGGTCGATCGCCACAGCCTTGCGGGCCAGCTCCAAGGCAAGGCTACGGTTGGGTTCGATGGGTTCCCCCCAATGCACCCATCCCATCCAGTGGTTCATGGCGAGCCAGCGATAGGCCTCGGCGTATCCCGGATCGAGCGAAAGCGCGCGCGTGAGCATCAGATGCGCTTCCCGCGCCGTCTGCGGCGAGTCGTCGATCAGCTTGCGCGCCCGCACGCAGAGATCGTAGGCCTCGAGATTCTTCGGCCGGTTACGCGGCGGCGGTGTGCGCAGCCGGCCGAGCAGCGCCTCCACGATCTTGGCCGTCACCTCGTCCTGAACGGCGAAGATATCTTCCAGGCTGCGATCGAAGCGTTCCGCCCACAAATGCTCGCCGTTCACCGCATCGACCAGCTGGGCGTTGATGCGCACGCGCCCCGCGGCGCGCCGTGCGCTTCCCTCCAGAAGGTAGCGCACGCCAAGTTCCCGTGCGATATCGCGCACATCCATCGCCTTTCCCTTGTAGGCAAAGGCCGAGTTGCGGGCTATGACGAACAGGCCGGAAATCCTGGAGAGGTCGGTGGTCAGGTCTTCGGCCAGCCCATCCGCGAAGGAGTCCTGCTCGGGATCGTTGCTTAGATTGACGAAGGGCAGCACGGCTACCGACGGCTTGTCGGGCAGCGGCAAGGGCTTTCGCACCGCGCCGCCGAGCTGTTCGATGGCTCCCGTGAAGCGGTAGCCGACGCGCGGAACGGTAGCGATCCATTCACCGCCGTCCGCGGCCGGACCAAGCAGCTTCCTGAGCTGCGCGATCTGGACGGTGAGGTTGCCTTCCTCGACAGCCGTGCCTGGCCAAGCTGCATCCATCAACTCGGTCTTGGTCAGGATTTCGCCAGGGCGTTCGACGAGCGCGCCAAGCAGTTTTATCCCGCGATACCCAGCGGAGACGGGGACATCGTTCCGCAGAAGCGTTCCCGCAGCTGAATCAAGTACGTACGGGCCGAAGGCAAAGCGCGATCCCTGCATGCGCCGCATCTATAGCCGATTTGGAAGTTTTGAGAACTATTTGGACGGGCTTAATTACGACGCGGTTCGCATCCTGCAGAATTAAACCTCTTTCAGGTCGAAGGCCTCCGGGCACTCAACCATCAGGAGGTTGCCATGAACGATGTTTTTGCCTCGGCGCCGCATCAGGCAGTGTGCACGCGCACGGCCGCGAGGCCGGATGCGTCCCCCCGGCGCTACACTCTCGCGGCTCTGCGAAGCACCATCGCGAGTTGGCGCGAACAAACGCACTTTCGCTGGGAACTCAAGCGCATATCGAGGGACGATCCCCACCTGATCGACGATATCGGTTTGACGAGACGGCAGGTGGAAGAAGAGATCGCCAAGCTGCCTTTCTGGCAACGATAGGGCGAATGCTGAAAGGACACCGCGTCGCCATCGGCGCTGGCAGATTGGAGCTCGTCGAAAGTGCCTTAGGGTAGGGAGGTCACCTCCCGCATGATTCTCGAGGCGACCATCCGGATAGCCACGACAGGGAACCTTATCGGGCCGTCATGCTAAGCCGGGTTAACCCTGCCTCACGATGGTGCCGATGACATTGACGAGAAGCCGGGCCGCGGTCAGCGCCGACAGGCCGTCAATGTCGGCGGGAGGATAGAATTCGACGAGGTCGAACCCTGCGATCCTGGCCCGCTTGCCGAGGCTCGCGATCAGGTCGATCACCTGCCTGTAGGTGAGGCCGCCGGGCGTGCGCGCCGCCACGCCCGGCATGACGGAGGGGTCGAGGCTGTCGCAGTTGCACCGTGCCCTAATTGAGAGAAGATACGTTCTGCAATTGAGGGGACCGTCCGCCTTTGGTGCCGCTGGCAAACAGAGGGGTACGGCTGGCGCGCTTTATGCGGTCATGCTGCCGGCTACGATCACCAAAGGTGATCGGTCACATTCTATCGCTGCATTGGCTTTCAGCCGGCAGCGCTGGTAGAGATTGGCTGATCCTGATCCGCCTTCGGAGTCTGCCGTGCCCCGCTTTCCGTACGAGACTGTAGACGTCTTCACCGACCGCCCCTTCGGTGGCAATCCGCTGGCTGTCTTCACCGATGCGCGTGGGCTATCCGACGGGCAGATGCAGGCGCTGGCGGCGGAGATGAACTACAGCGAGACAACGTTCGTCCTGCCCGCCGACGATCCAGCCAATGATGTCCGTGTGCGCATCTTCCATCGCACGGCCGAGATGCCCTTTGCCGGCCATCCTAATGTCGGCACGGCGTGTGTGCTGGCGCGCCAGGGCCGCGACCGCGACGGCGTGCTGCGCTTCGAGCAGAAGGCTGGCCCCGTCGAGATCGCTGTGGAGCGCGATGCAGGAGGAGCCGTGACAGGGGCGGTTATCGCGGCGCCGCAGGCCTTGTCCCTAGGCATGGAGTTACCGGTCGACGAGATCGCCGCCTGCGCCGGGCTTTCCGTCCCCGATATCGTTACAGCGGCCCACAAGCCGGTGCACGCCTCAGTCGGCGTCAAGTTCGTGCTGACGCAGGTCGCGCCGGAAGCTCTTGCCGGAGCGACGCCCGATCTCACCGCTTTTCGCAAGCTCGTGCGGCTGCATGGCGAACTGGCCGGACGCTTGTCACTGTTCCTCTATGCGCGTGACGGCGATACGGTCCGAGCGCGGATGTTCGCACCGCTCGCGGGCACCTGGGAGGACCCGGCGACAGGCAGTGCCAGCGCCACGCTGGGCGCACTGCTGCTCTCGCTCGACGGCGACGACAAGGCCGCCTTCACCATCACTCAGGGCGTCGAGATGGGCCGGCCGAGCTTGCTCAAGGTGACGTCGTGGCGCGCCGAAGATGGCTATCACTCGCGCGTCGGCGGCAGTTGCACCCCGATGTTCCGGGGCGAGGCGCTGGTTTAGAGCCCCGATAGGGGATCAGGAACCCCACGCCTTTAGGCGGCAGGGATGAAGCGCCGTCCGCTTTGGATTGGCTCTCATGAAGCATACGAGCTCGGCAGTCACCAAGATTTGCGGCGCCACAAAGGTCAGAAACTGTGAGTATGGGGCTACGGGGGAGACTCCAACATAATGTGAGTTTGCGCCTAGTCCGCCCGCGGCGGACCGATCCGGCTTTGAGCCGTAACCGAAGCCACCGCCTTTAGGCGGTGGAGCATTCACAGAACCGAGTGCTCCAAGAGCGTCCCGCCACGACATCAAGCCGGAACCCGGGAAGGACTGCTTCTGGCGCAACTGCGCCGTTCGGGAACCGAACGTCATGGCGCTCAGGCTGATCCGATCCGTCGAGGCTGCTCGGGGTTGCGCACCTGGGCGGCTCAGCGGGTTGGGGTTCAGGCGCGGTTCGTCGTGTGACAGACTTCGGGATTCATATGGAAGAGGAAAAGATTCAGATGGAATTGGAATCGTCTCCACAGTCACGTCCGCAAGTCGCATAAGATAGATTATGGAACTTAGCTTCGCGATATCGATGTATTGAAATTCAAAACGAATGTCGGAACCGGGGACCCTTCCTCGTCTTGAACATGGACGCCGACATATATCGAATCGAGGGGTTTCATGATCACGCTTTATGGCTTCGGACGCGTTTATCCCGAGATGCTTGGCCACGGCCGCGATCTTCGCGCGCAATGGGCGCTTGAGGAAATCGGGTTGCCCTATCGATTTCATGCCCTCGACTTCATCGCCGGCGACCTTGATAGTCCGGCATACAGCCGGGTCAGCACCTTCCGTCAGGTCCCTGTGATCGACGACGATGGCGTCATCGTTGCCGAGTCAGGCGCGATTGTGCTCTATCTTGCCGAGAAGGCGGGCAAGCTAATTCCCGCCGACTTCGCCGGTCGCACCCAGGTCGTGCAATGGTGCTTTGCCGCGCTAACCACCGTCGAGCGGCCGCTGTCTCAGATCGATGGGATCGACGCAGGCATGGGCGGCGTGGGCGCCTTCGAGCGGCGAGCGGTGCTCGTCGAGGACGCGTGCCGATGGTTTGCCGGGTTGGAGCGCAGGCTCGAAGGCCGCGAGTGGATCGCCTGCGAGACGTTCACCGTTGCAGACATTCTGCTCGCCACCGCCTTGCGGCAAGTGGGCAAGACCGATCTTCTGGAACCCTACCCGCAGTTGAGCGCGTACTACGCAAGAGCTCTGGCGCGCCCCGCGTGGCAGCGTACGCGTAGCCTTTGCGCCGAACGCAGTGGCGTCCTCCTTGCGGACATCCCCTAAAATATCTCGTAATTGAGGCTGCAACGCCAACTGAGCAGTCGCCGCTATCGCTCTGACTCATAAGGAATTTCGATCGCCATGCCGTCATATGCAGGCACCACGTGCTCCGGCGTCTCGGCCATCACGACGGCGTAGTCGAGCGGCACATGCATATGCGTCAGCACGGCGCTTTTCGGCGACAGCTTCTCGATCCAGCCCAGTGCCTCGCCGAGCGACAGATGGCTCGGATGCGTGTTGTATTGCAGCGCGTCGATCACCAGCACCTCGAGGCTCCGCAGCCGTTCCGCGGTGGCTGCCGGGAAGTCGCTGATATCCGGGCAATATGCGACCCCGCCGACACGGAAACCCAGCGAGATGATGTCGCCATGGATCTGCGGCAGCGGCTCAAGGGCGAGGGGACCCCCCTCGCCTTCAACCACGACCGGCCTGGCATGGTCGATGAGATGCGGCTTCACGATCGGCGGATACGAGCTGCCCGGCGGCGTCTCGAAGCAATAGCCGAACGCCTGCCGCAGCCGTCCCATCGTCGGTTCGTCGGCATGGATATCGATGCGGTGCCGCTGCTCGTGCACATAGCCGCGCAGGTCGTCGATGCCGTGGATGTGGTCGGCATGCGGATGGGTATAGACAACGGCGTCGATGCGCTTGACCGAGGCGAGCAGCATCTGCTCGCGGAAATCCGGTCCGGTGTCGATGACCACCGTGGTGCGGGCGCCATTGGCAGCTATCCGCTCGACCAGGGCCGCCGTGCGCATGCGCCGGTTCCTCGGATTGCCTGGATCGCAATTGCCCCAGTCGCCGGTGATGCGCGGCGTGCCGGGCGATGAGCCGCAGCCGAGAATGGTGAGGCGCAGCCGGTCGGTCATGTCTCAGGTGGTCGCCACGTCTGGACGCGGCATCTTGGTGAACAGCCGAAAGACGTTTTCGGTGGTGATGTCGGCGATCTCCGTCTCGCTGACGCCGATGGTTTCGGCCAGCATCTTCGCCGTGTTCGCGACATAGGCGGGTTCGTTGCGCTTGCCGCGGAACGGGATCGGCGCAAGGTAGGGCGCGTCGGTCTCGACCAGTAGCCGGTCACGCGGCACGTCGGCGGCGACGGCGCGCAGCTCGGCCGAGTTCTTGAAGGTCAGGATACCCGAAAAAGAGACATAGCCGCCCAGCGCCACGCCGACCTCGGCCAGCCTGCGCCCGGACGAAAAACAGTGCAGAATGAAGGGGAAGGCGCCCTTCCCTGTCTCGTCCTCGAGGATCGCCGCCATGTCGTCGTCGGCGTCGCGCGAGTGGATGACCAGCGGCAGTCCGGTCCGGCGTGCTGCCGCGATGTGGATGCGAAACCCTTGTGCCTGCGCATCGCGCGGCGCGCGGTCGTAGAAATAGTCGAGCCCGGCCTCGCCGATCGCCACCACCTTGGGATGGCTGGAAAGCCGCACCAACTCGTCGGCGGTGACATCGAGTTCTTCCGCCGCCTGGTGCGGATGAGTGCCGACCGAACAGTAGACCTCATCGAAAGCTTCAGCGATTTCACGGATTTGTTGAAAGCGCTTCACCCGCGTCGAGATCGTCACCATGCGGCCAACCCCGGCGGCGAGAGCGCGGGCGACGATGGCCGCCCGCTCCTCGGCGAAGTCCGGAAAGTCGAGATGGCAGTGGCTGTCGACAAGCATCAGGCTTTGGTGTCCTGCTCGACGTAACGCGGAAACACGCCCTCAGGCGCCGGCAATGCTGCACCCGGTACGAGCGCATGCTCCGCGTGGACATGCGCGAAATTGCGCTTGTCCATGGGCACGGCCAGGAGATCGAGCAGCTTCGCGGCCGATCCCGGAATGAAAGGCTGGCAAAGCACCGTCACCCGCCGCACGACTTCGGCCGTCGTCCACAGCACCGTTTCCATGCGCTCGGGATCTGTCTTCCGCAACGCCCAGGGCTCCTGGGACGCGAAATAGCGATCGGCTTCGGCCACCACGCCGAAGATCGCCGCCAGCGCCAGATGGATGCCCTGCTCCGCCATAGCCCTGCGCGCCACGGCAAGCGCTTCAACCGCCTGGTCGAGGATAGCCGTATCGGCCTCGGCCAATTCGCCGCGCCTCGGCACCGCGCCGCCGCAGTTCTTGGCGATCATCGACAGCGAGCGCTGCGCCAGATTGCCCAGCCCGTTGGCGAGATCGGCATTGGTGCGGTTGACGATCGCTTCGTGGCTGTAGTTGCCGTCCTGGCCGAACGGCACCTCGCGCAGGAAGAAATAGCGCACCTGGTCGACGCCGTAATGCTCGACCATGGTGAATGGATCGATGACGTTGCCGACCGACTTCGACATCTTCTCGCCGCGGTTGAACAGAAAGCCGTGGCCGAAGACGCGCTTCGGCAGCGGGATTCCGGCCGACATCAGGAAGGCGGGCCAATAAATGGCGTGGAAGCGCACGATGTCCTTGCCGATGATGTGCGCGTCCGCAGGCCAGAAGCGCCATTTCTCAGCATTTTCATTGGGATAGCCGACGCCGGTGATGTAGTTGGTCAAGGCGTCGACCCACACATACATCACATGCTTCTCATCACCGGGAACGGGCACGCCCCAATCAAAGGTGGTGCGCGAGATCGACAGGTCCTTCAAGCCCGACTTGACGAACCTCATCACCTCGTTGCGGCGCTCGGCCGGGCCGATGAAATCAGGCTGGCCTTCGTAGAGCGCGACAAGCTTGTCCTGATAGGCCGAAAGCCGGAAGAAATAGCTCTCTTCCTCAACCCACTCGACCGGCGTTCCCTGCGGCCCGTAGCGGATATTGTCGGCCCGGACCTCGGTTTCCTCCTCACCGTAATAGGCTTCGTCGCGCACCGAATACCAGCCGGCATAACCGCCCTTGTAGATGTCGCCATTGGCGGCCATCGCCTTCCAGATCGCCTGCGAGGACGCGTAGTGCCGCTCTTCGGTGGTGCGGATGAAATCGTCGTTGGAAGCGTTGAGCGCGCTCGCCATGCGCTTGAACTCGGCCGCGTTGCGGTCGGCGAGCTCGCGCGGCGAAATCCCATCCTTGCGCGCCGTCTGCAGCATCTTGATGCCGTGCTCGTCGGTGCCGGTCAGGAAGAAGACGTCCTTGCCATCCAGCCGCTGGAAGCGAGCAAGCGCGTCGGTGGCGATCAGCTCGTAGGCATGGCCGATATGCGGCTTGCCGTTCGGGTAGGAGATCGCGGTCGTGATGTAGAATGTGTCGCGTGACATGAATGAACCGTCATGAATGTCTGAATGGAAGCCGTGGCGGTGGATATCCTATCGGCATGGCGATTGCCATCCCGATGCATGCCGCCCAAAAGTGGTCCCCGGTTTTGGGGCAATGGCATGCATCAAGAAAACCGTCACATTCGCATCGCAGACTTCAGGCGGTCGATCATGGTCAGGGCGTGCTGCTTCTTGTCGAGATTGTAAGTCTCAGCCTCAGATATCGTGTTCAGGGCCTCGTGCCAAGCCTCGGACAGCGTTTTGGCCCTGGCGAGATCGCCGGCTAAAGCCGCTTCGCTGGCCGCCGCCGACAAAAGATCGAGCGCGCGGCGGTTGAAGATATCGAACTGGATCGCCTGGTCCCGGCCGGCGACGGCTTCGGCCAGGCGGTGCGCGCCGGCAATGTCGGGCTTCGCCGCCGCCACCAGGGCATCGAGCGCGCCGGCGATCTCCAGCCCACCATATTGGGTAAGCAGGATCGCATTGCGGGCGCTGCCCCCTGCCCGCTCGGCCAGCGCCGCACGCGCCGCCGGATCTTCCGGCGGTGGCGGCTCGACATTTTCCAGCACGGCCATCAGCTCGTCAGGCGTAAGAGGCGTCAGCCGCACCATCTGGCAACGCGATCGGATCGTCGGCAGCAGGCTGCCCGGCGCATGCACGATGAGGATGAACAGGGTACGCGCCGGCGGCTCCTCGAGATTCTTGAGCAAGGCATTGGCGGCGTTGGTGTTCATGTCGTCGGCCGGGTCGACGATGACGACACGGTAGCTGCCGTCATGCGATGTCATCGACAGGAAGCGGCTGACCTTGCGGATCTCGTCGACGGTGAGCACCGTCTTGAAGCTCTTGGTCTTGTCATTGGC
This sequence comes from Mesorhizobium shonense, assembly GCF_040545255.1. Taxonomy (NCBI): domain Bacteria; kingdom Pseudomonadati; phylum Pseudomonadota; class Alphaproteobacteria; order Hyphomicrobiales; family Phyllobacteriaceae; genus Mesorhizobium; species Mesorhizobium shonense. The sequence goes on along the minus strand of NZ_JBEPLM010000003.1, from coordinate 193,712 downwards.
CGGACGGGTGAGATGCAGCACCGAAGGATGCGCGCCGGTGGCGATCTGTCGAAACAGCGGCGACGCCGGATCGGGCACGGTCAGTGCTTCGGGCGCGGCCTTGAAGTCCGGATATTTGAGAAGATGGTGGGCCAGGTGGAAGGCGAGCGTCGCCTTGCCGATGCCGTGCGGCCCGGCGAGGATCAGCGCATGCGGCAGCTTGCCGGCGCGGTAGGCGGCCGCAAGCATGGCTGCCGCCTGCGCATGGCCGATAAGCCGCGGCGTTTCCGATGGCTCGGGAACGCCGTCCAGCGTGTCGTGCTGTTCGGGAGCGATGCGTTCGAAGATCATGCCGGCGCCGTCTGCCTGCTTTGCGCCGGCATGCGCTTTTCCAGCACCGCGAACACGGCCGCGGTGACGACGTTTTCAACCGTTTCGGGGTCGGCCGTCGCATCGATCACAATGCAGCGATCCGGCTCTGCCTCGGCGATCGCCAAAAAGGCCTCGCGCCGGCGCCGGTGGACGGCGAGCGTCTCCTTCTCGAAACGGTCGGCGCTGTCGCCGGCGCCACGGCGTGCCGCCGCGCGCTTCAGACCTTCGGCCGGATCGATATCGAAGATCAGCGTCATGTCGGGAACCATGCCGTTGATGGCGACCGCCTCCAGCGCTTCCATGAAATCCGGGTCGAGCCCGCCGGTAACACCCTGATAGACGCGGGAGGAATCGATGAACCGGTCGCAGAGCACGATCGTGCCGCGTTCGACCGCCGGCCGGATCACCTGCTCGACATGGTCGGAGCGCGCGGCGGCGAACAGGATTGCTTCCATCTTGGGCCCGAACGGCTCGGCCGCGCCCGACAAAAGCACATGTCTCACCGCCTCGGCACCCGGCGAGCCGCCCGGCTCGCGCGTCACCAGAACCTCGTATCTCTTGGCGCGCATGCGCCGCGCCAGCCGCTCGATCTGCGTCGACTTGCCCGCTCCTTCGCCGCCTTCGAAGGTGATGAAAAATCCGCTCGCCAATCGAGAATGCCTTTGCCCGCGCTGGCCGCTGTCATAGCTGTCGTCCGACAAAAGGTCCACGCGCCTGCCCGATCACAAATGCTTCTGACGCAGCCAGCCGACAGCCAGTTCCTTGGCGGCGTCGAGCGCGCGCTGCGGCAGCGTACCCACTTTCACCGGCTCCGCGGCGAACAGCGGCGTTCGCTGGCTCAGCGTGTCGCCTATCCAAACGCGCAACTCCCCGACGGGTTGCCCCTCCTCCACCGGCGCCGCCACCGGACCTTCATAGACGATCCTGGCGGTCAGCTTGTCGCGATTGGCTATCGGCAAAAAGATGTCCACCGGACCCTTGGCTTTCAAGGCCACGCCGGATTTGGCGCCGCCAAAAACCTGGGCTTCGCCGACCACCTCGTCCTTGGCGAAGATCTCCGTCTTCTGGAATGACCGCGACCCCCAGTCGAGCAGCTTGCGGGCCTCCTCGGCACGTTCGCGATCGCTGGCCAGGCCGCTCAGGGCCGCGATCACGCGGATGCCGTTGTGGCTGACCGTGCCGACGATGCCGAAGCCGGCGGATTCGCTTGCCCCGGCTACGAAGCCGTCGGCATCGATGCCCATAGCCAGCAGCGGGTTGCGGTTCCTCTGGGAGATCTTGTTCCAGGTGAAATCCGGCTGGCCGTAATAGTGGAAGAACTCCGGATAGTCGCGCCAGATATGCAACGCCAGCATCGTCAACTCGCGTACTGTGGTCTGCTGGCCATCAGCCGGCAGTCCGGTCGAGTTGACGAAGGTCGATTTCGAGAGGCCTATCTCTCGGGCACGATCGGTCATCTGCGCGGCGAAATTCGCCTCCGAGCCCGCCATGCCTTCGGCGAGCACGATGCAGCCGTCATTGGCGGCCTGCACCGTCACGCCCTGGATCAGATCTTCGACGCGGACCGCCGATTTGAGCTTGGCGAACATGGTCGAGGTCCCGGACGGCGCACCGCCCGTGCGCCAGGCGTTTTCGCTGACCACGAAAGTGTCGTCGAGCGTCATCCGCTTCGCCTTGATGGCGTTGAACACCACTTCCATCGTCATCAGCTTGGCCATCGAGGCCGGCGGGATCGACTTGTCGGCATCCTTGGCGAACAGCACGGTGCCGGTATCGGCGTCGATCATGAAGGCCTGGGCCGCCTTGGTCTCGAAAAGCTGCGCGCTCGCCGGAACGGCGCAAAGCAGCACCAGCACCAATCCCAGAAGTGCGGCGAAAGGCGGAAGAGCACGGAACAGCATGAAATATCGACCAGTTAGCCGCATTGGCCCGGTCAAGCTATCAGGGTTTTTTCAGCCGAACCAACCGAGCGCGCGAAATTGATCAGTTTCGCACAACCAAAGCGTCCGGCGCCCCGTGCGACCAGGCCGCCTGCAGCAGGTCGTCGATGCTGCCATGGCCATCCGGATAGACGTTGACCGCATACCAGTCGTTGCCGTCGAGCTCGGTCCGCTGGATTTCAGTCTTGCCGAATGGCTCGAGCGCCGCAGCCACGCGCTTTGCCTCGGCTGCGTCGTCGAAGGAGCCGGCAGCGACATAGTCCAGGACCGGCGTCTCTACCTGGCGGTTCGATTTCTTCCACGACCGCAAGATGTCGGCCGGCGACATGCCGCTGCCATCGAGCGCGGCAAAGACGTCGGCGCGATTGACGCGCTCATCCGCATAGGACAGCGAGGCCATGGCAAAGGGCGAGTTCGGCGGCAGCCTGAACTCCGGCCGCTCTGGCACGATCGGCCCGAAATCCGGCAAAGTGACGTCACTGGCGCCTGGCACCTGTGTCGCCGATTGCTCCGACAGCCCTGGCTGCGCAGCGAAAGCCTCGCCCGAATTGGTCAACTGACCCGGGAACGGCACGGCAGCCGGAGGCGCGTCCGTCTGCATGCTGGGCGACGGGCCGTTCATGGCCACCATCACGCCGGTCGGCAGGCCGTCGGACGGATCAGGCCGCCTGTTGCCCGGATGGTAGGAGGCCATCAGATACTGATCGTCATTGCCGTCGAGCGGTGCCCGGCCGACATATTCGACCTTCACCTTTGCGGTGCCGACCTTGCCATAGTCGAGCATTTGCGCGGCACGTTCCGAGACGTCGATTATACGGCCCTCATGGTATGGGCCGCGGTCGTTGACGCGCACGATGATCGAACTGCCGGTCTCGAGATTGGTGACGCGCGCGTAGCTCGGCAGCGGCATCGTCGGGTGCGCCGCCGTCAGTTGCGCCGTGTCGTAGACTTCGCCATTGGCGGTCAGCCGGCCATGGAAGGCATCGCCATACCACGACGCCAGACCGACCTTGGCGTAGCGTTTGTCTTCCTTCGGATAATACCACTTGCCGCGTACCTGATACGGCTTGCCGAGTTGGTCGCGGCCGCCGCCGCGCCGCATGAAATTGACGCGCGGGCTCGCCTTCACGCCATATTCGGATTCGGCGAAATATTCCTTGGAGCGCGGCCGCTTGTCGACCATCGCCTTAGGTTGCGGCGTGGAGGTGCAGGCGGCAAGCAGCACCGCCGACAGAGCGCACAGCACAAAAGCAGGAGCGCGACGAAGACGCGGGCGCGCCGAGGTCTGCATGTTTTCGATTGTCCCCTACAGTCTTGCCGCCACCAGTCGGAGCCAAAGCGCCCGCGAATGCCAGCAACACCTTGATCCCCAATCCCCTTGTGCACAGGAATTGTTTATCACGATGTTAATCGATTATGGCCGGAACCCGGCGACATTATGGCGAGGACTGCCGGTGTGGACGATCCTTGCAGGATGAGCGCCGGATGGAGGGGCAGCTTTTGGAGGGGGGACTTCCTTTTTCCAACCGGCGCTCATGGCGCTGGAATTCCCTGCGCCGAACAAGAGCTTAGCATGAGCCTCTGCATGGAGTGCCTCGGTCGAACGGATGACTCGGCTCATCTATATTAGCTATCGCCTGATAAAGCCGTTGGCCGCAACACTTTGGAGCGCCGTCCCTGCGCCGGCCGACAAGGTCAGGCATAACCGGCCGGACCGGTTTCCAACGATTGACATGCCTTTGCACGGCACACTAGAGGATGGGTGCTCTGTCGGCATCGCGGCCTACCGGCCCAACCGGGACGGAGCACCTCGTGAAGAATCACGATGGAGGGATGGCCGAGCGGTTTAAGGCACCGGTCTTGAAAACCGGCGTGGGCGCAAGTTCACCGTGGGTTCGAATCCCACTCCCTCCGCCAAGTCAACCCCTGAAATGTCTTGGAAACCCTAGGGTTTGGTGATTTTCGGTTAGTGACCAACCTTCCTGTTATTTGGCCCGCTCAGAGAGCGCGGACTCGGCAAGCCGCCTTACCACGCCTCTCGGCCTCAACTGCGACGTTGATCGACTCGGCAAGTGCTCTCGCGTTATGTCGATGGAATAGCAGACCGGTTCTGGCCAGAAACGATGCGGCGGAAGAACCACAGAATGGCTGGACAAGCCAGGAGCAGAACCGCGCCGAAGTCGACCGCGGCGCTGGCGGAGCCAAGTGACGTGGAAAGCTTTCCGCCGATCGCCGATCCAACCGGGCTTCCGGCATAGAAGGCCGTATAGAATATTCCCATCCCGATCGCCCGCGTCTTCGGCTCGAGCACGCGCGCAGGAAGGCTCATGATCGCGCCGGCGGGCAGGCCGCAAACGGCCCCGACGGCAATGACGACAGGAAGCACCTGGCCGCTTCGCGACAGGAGAACCGTCAGCAGCGCAAAGCCGATGCAGCCTGCGACAATGATGGCTTCGCCGCGTTTGGTCAGATCGGCGAGGAAGCCCCCCAAGGGAACCGAAATCGCCGCGAGCCAGAGGACGATGCTGATCGTTGATCCGGCTGCAGCCATGGACCAGCCTCGCTCGACGAGCATCGATGGGCCAAAACTGAAGATCATCACCAAGCCGAGATTGTAGAGACACCAGATAGAGCTGGCGGCGATCACCGCGTAGACCGTTTCCGGGGTCAGACTGCCTCGTTCGCCGACAACGGAGACGGCCGCCTCCTCCGCCGCGCGGTAGAAAATGGCCATGAGGACGAGGCCGATCAGGATCCACCCTGCGACGGCGAGGTTGACGAGATGAAGCCCGAACCTTGCTCCGATCCATGGCAGGAGCATGAGCGAGATTGCGATGCCCACCGGCCACGAGTTGACGAAAATGGCCATCGCGGTTGCGATTTCGCGGCCGGTGAACCAGTCGGCGACCATCTTGGTCACAGGACGCTGAGGAGAATGCCGCCGGTCCCGGCGATCAGTCGGCCTGCGATCTGCACGCTCCAGGATGCCGACGAGGTCATCAGCAATTCGCCCGCCAGCATCGCCAGGATTGCGGCGAGGACCGTCGCCTTGTCGCCGTAGCGGCGCCCGATGGCGCCGCCGGGGAAGGCGAGCAGGACACCCGGGGCAAAGTAGATTCCGATAAGGATGCCGATGTCAGCCAGGCTGGCGCCGAGGCTTTGGCTAAGCTGCGGCGCTACGGCCCCTACGCTGCCGAACTGGAAGGCGAAGGCAGCTCGGGCGACGAACAGGACTGCAAGAATGGTCCAGCGGCTTGGCATTTGAATCCTCCCCTGGGACTGATGATCGGCGCATGGTTTTCACCAAATGCGTCGCGCACTCAGCCCTATCCATCATGGTTCAACGTTTGCAGATCATGTCGGCCAGCGGCCCAGGCAAGCGCCTCTTCGAGCCTGTCGTCGCCCCAAAACGTTTCGCCATCCACGACGAACGCCGGGGAGCCGAAAATGCCGTAGCTGCGGGCCGCATCGGTTTCAGCCTTGAGCCGCTCATGGGCGAGGCGGCCATCGGCCTTGGCAATCACGTCGTCGATATGCTGGCCGAGGGGAGACAGCACATGCTCCAGATGGGCGCGGCTGCCCAGTTCCATGCCTTCCAGGTACCACGCCCTGAAGCTTGCGACGGAGTAGGCCTCGCACCAGCCCTCTTCGGCCGCCACCATGGCAACCCGGTTGGCCAGAAGGTCCGGATCGGTCGGCCAGAAGGGCGCCCTGACATATGGCACGCCGTGGGTCGCCGCGCGCCGCTCCACATCGCGCCACATGTACTTTACCTTTGCCGCCTGGGTGCTGAGGGCGATGTTGTTCTCGGCCATGACGGTGCGGACGTTGAAGGGGCGCCATCGAACGGCAACGCCCGACTGTTTCGCCATGCCGTCGATGCGCATCACGGACAGATATGCGTAGCCGCTCCCGAAGAAGTAGAAGAAGTCGAGTTGCTTCATTTCCACCGCCTCCAGCCGGAGCCAAGTCGGCAACAACCTTCCTCAGTCGGTGCTGTTAAGGCTGCACATGCGTATAAGCCATGATCCGTCGGCCTGTTGCTCGAAGACGTCGACCGACGTACCGTTGCCGACCTCCAAGCCCTCGGTATACGTCGCCAGACACCAAGCCAGGTCACCAGATCTGCCCGCATGTATCACTGTCATTTTCTTGTCGGTCGCCTCACTGTGCCCGTTCGTCCAGGTTGAATGGAGAGCTTCGATCGCGTCGCGGCCCCGAGCAGGAGGCGCGTAGGGCGAGTGTAACTCGGCATCGGCCGTAAACATCGCGCGCATGTTTTGGCGTCGCCGGCACGATAGGCAGCCACATAGGCATTGCAGAAAACCTGCAGTTCCTCATGGATCGACATCGGCGGCCCTCCAGCGGCGAGATTGCCATATTAGTGAGTTCTTAGATAAACGACAATTCTTCGATGTCGTCGGCCACTTGGCCATGCGATGGACGACCAGCCGCAGTTTCGTCGGATACAGACTCGTCTTCATCGTGCTCTGCTTCACCCGCCAGACGACAGCGTGCCCCCGCGCGCTCGGCCTTAATTAGCAATTGCTGAAGTCCGCAAGGTTGGCGCCAGCCAGCCGTGTTAAATGGCGGCGGTCATCAACCCGGAGCGCAGCCATGACCTCTCCCATTGGAAGCCAGCAAAACGCCGGCGCAGCGCAGCGTACCATCAGACTTCCGACAGCACCCGACACGGCTTTTCCCGGCAAAAGCGCCGAAAGCGTCGGTCATCTCGCGAAAGCCTCCGTTTTGGAGACGGGCGACAGCGAGCCGGGCGCCCAAGGTCGGGCAGCATCCAGGATCGCTCGGATGGACGTCACGGTGCTTCCTCCGGCTGGCTCGGGCGATAATCAAGTGTCCGACACAGGAAACGAAGACAACGGGGCGGCGGATCAGGATGCAGGAGAGAACGCCATCGGTTGACGCGGCCCCCGAAGCAGTCGGGCTGAATTTCGTCACGGCGGGCATTTTTTAATCCGTTCGGCCTCCGGCGGATTCCGGATCACGAGCCGGTGAATCCTGGCCGGCATCAATCTCACAAGCGCGTGGGTTTGGTTGATTTCTCAGACAAGATATGCTGCTTGTCGCGCCCATGAAAAAGCTCTGCCTGATGGCTCTGGCGTCCCTGACGCTGGCCTGGCCGGCCAACGCAATGGACAACGCGCTTCGCGCCGGCCTGCTGAAACTCGACCCTGAGACCCGTCTTGAGCAGCGTTGCGACGCCGAGGTGCTCGACCGGATCAGCCATGACGACCACAACTACAAGGCCGACCGCGTCGTTGCTTATGCCTTCGCCACGCCGCAGATGAGCGCCGATGCGATCAGGAGTCCCGGCGCTGCCTTTCGCAGCAAGGGTCAATGGTACCGGCTGAAGTTCAAGTGCCAGACCGCGCCCGACCACATGCAGGTGCTGCAGTTCCGCTACAAGATCGGTGACGAAATCCCGGAAGCCGACTGGGCAAAATACAATCTTTACGACTGACAGATCGCCTGCGGTCGGCTGCGCCAAAGTCAGCCTTTTCGATTGCAAACTCCATATGGATTCCGGTGGAACAACACGACGTGCAAGCGCTTGTTCCGGCTGGGTTCTCTTGACGTGCGGGAACGATACACGTTAGGGCGTCGGGATATTCGACGACCGGCGCTCGGCGAACAGCAAAGGGCTTCCCAGACGATGGACATTTTCAGCGCGGCAAGCCTGAGCGCCCTTCTTCAGGTCATCGCGATCGACCTGGTGCTTGCCGGCGACAATGCCATCGTCATCGGGCTGGCGGCCGCCGGCCTGCCCACGGAGCAGCGCAAGAAGGCGATCCTGATCGGCGTGCTGGCGGCGACGGTGCTGCGCATCCTGTTCGCGGCGGTCACCGTCAAGCTGCTCGCCATCGTTGGCCTGCTGCTGGCAGGCGGCATCCTGCTGTTGTGGGTCTGCTGGAAGATGTATCGCGAGCTGCGCACCTCGCAGGCCGACGAACAGGAGGCCACGGAGGCGCTGTCCAATTCCGACCTCGACAACGACAGCGCGGTTGCCGGCAAGGCGCCGCGCAAGACGCTCGGCCAGGCGGCGCTGCAGATCGTCATTGCCGACGTATCGATGTCGCTGGACAACGTGCTGGCCGTCGCTGGCGCGGCGCGGGATCATTTCTGGGTTCTGGTCATCGGGCTGGTGCTGTCGATCGGCTTGATGGGCCTTGCCGCGAGCTTCATTGCCCGGCTGCTGCACCGCTACCGCTGGATTGCCTATGTCGGCCTGGCGATCATCCTCTACGTTGCGCTCGACATGGTCTACAGGGGCGCGATGGAAGTCTGGCCGCACGTCAACAACGCGGTGAGCTGACCACGCCACCTGGCGCCGGCTTCGGCCGAACGATGACCTGGCCCTTCGCTTTGCGTTTTGCCGCAGCAAGGGCCAGCCCATACCAATGCCGCAATTAGTGTGGTATGGCGCCGCCGATCCCGAAAAGCCTGGAAAGCCTTATGTCTGCCCCTCGTGTCAGTTTCGTCAGTCTTGGATGCCCGAAGGCGCTCGTCGATTCCGAGCGCATCATCACGCGGCTGCGCGCCGAAGGTTACGAGATCGCCCGCAAGCATGACGGCGCCGACCTCGTCGTCGTCAACACTTGCGGCTTCCTCGATTCCGCGCGTGACGAGTCGCTCAACGCCATCGGCTCCGCCCTTTCGGAAAACGGCCGCGTCATCGTCACCGGCTGCCTCGGCGCCGAGCCGGAGGTCATCCGCGAGAAGCATCCCAACGTGCTGGCGATCACCGGTCCGCAGGCCTATGAGAGCGTGATGGCGGCGGTCCATGAGGCCGCGCCCCCCAGCCACGACCCCTATGTCGACCTCCTGCCGCCGCAGGGCGTGAAGCTCACGCCGCGCCACTACGCCTATCTGAAGATCTCGGAGGGCTGCAACAACCGCTGCACCTTCTGCATCATCCCGGCGCTGCGCGGCGACCTCGTCTCGCGGCCTGCAGCGGACGTGCTGCGCGAGGCCGAAAAGCTCGCCAAGGCCGGCGTCAAGGAAATCCTCGTCATCTCGCAGGACACCAGCGCCTACGGCATCGACATCAAATACCAGACGAGCCTGTTCGGCGAGCGCGAGGTGCGGGCTAAATTCCTCGACCTCGCCGAGGAACTCGGCAAGCTCGGCATCTGGATACGCATGCATTATGTGTATCCCTACCCGCATGTCGCCGACGTCATTCCGCTGATGGCTGAGGGAAAAATCCTTCCCTATCTCGACATCCCGTTCCAGCACGCCTCGCCGCAGGTGCTGAAGAACATGCGCCGTCCCGCCCATGGCGAGAAGACGCTGGAGCGCATCCGCGGCTGGCGCGAGGTCTGCCCGGATCTTGCCATCCGTTCGACCTTCATCGTCGGCTTCCCCGGCGAGACCGAAGACGATTTCCAGATGCTGCTCGACTGGCTGGACGAGGCCAAGATCGACCGCGCCGGCTGCTTCAAATACGAACCGGTCAAGGGCGCGCGCTCCAACGATCTCGGCCTCGAGCAGGTGCCGCAGGAGATCAAGGAAGCCCGCTGGCATCGCTTCATGCAGCGCCAGCAGAAGATCTCGGCAACGCAGTTGGCCAAGAAAGTAGGCAAGCGTTTGCCGGTACTGATCGACGAAGCACACGGCACGTCCGCCAAGGGCCGCACCAGGTACGACGCGCCCGAGATCGACGGCTCCGTGCACATCCAGTCGCGGCGGCCGCTGCGCGCCGGCGACATCGTCACCGTCAAGGTCGATCGCGCCGACGCCTACGACCTCTACGGTTCGGCGGTCTGATAGCCGCAAATGAAAAGGGCGCCTTGCGGCGCCCTTAGGCTCTTGAAAAGCCTTTCGGATTCAGTAGCGTCCCGCGTCAGAGCTTCACCGCCTCGATTGCAGCCAGCGAACGGTCGATCACCTGATCGAGGGTCTCATCGAGGTGTGTGCCTGTTGCGACCGCCGACAGCCGTGCGGCAAATCCCAGATGGTAGTCGACGAACCACTCCGGGCGCGGTTCCGGCTCCGGAAACGGTCCCCACCACGGCGGAAGCTTCGGGATCTTCGGTCGCGTCGGGCACCAGTCGTCGAGATCACGCAACAGCGCTTTCATATCGAGCCCGCCTCGCTCGGCCACCCACGCATGGCGGACAAACTCGTCAGCGACCGCTGCGCCCAGTTCATGCGGCGGCAGCGGCTGTGGATTGAGCGCGACCCGCACCCCACCTTGTGGTCCGTGCGGGATGACGTCGTAGATCGCGGGAAAGCGTTTCCCGATAATCGCCAGAAGCTTTTTATTCAATTGCATAAGACCCCCTTCTGCGGGCGCTTGTCACGCCAGCTGGTTTCGTCTGATTTGCGTAATCAGCATGGAAGTAGAAGCCGTCGACGTATGTGAAAACGGTCACGGAACCGGTCGCGGATGCTGCGGCGACTTCATGAAAAATTGTAATTCAGAAAAGATAGAGCAAGATTTATCTTAAATACTTGGCACGCAAGATCGTACAGCGATCAACTGCCAAAACCAGCTCAGCGTCCGCCTTGGGCAGGAAAATCTTGCCGATCGATCTTACAAACGAATGAGGGCGCCACAAAGCGCCCTCTCCGGTTCGAAATTTCGTTGTCGCTTACTGCGGCAGCTTGTCGTCGATGCCTTTGACATAAAAATTCATGCCGAGCAGCGTGCCGTCGTCGGCAACCTCGCCGTCCTTCAGCCAGGGCGAGCCGTCCTGCTTGGATACAGGGCCGGTGAAGGGGTTCCAGCCCCCCGCAATCTTCTTCTCGGTCGCCTCAGCCATGGCCTTCACGTCGTCGGGCATGTTGGTGAAGGGCGCAAGCTTCACAGCGCCGTCCTTGATGCCGAGCCACACATTGTCCGGCTTCCAGGTCCCGTCGAGAGCCGCCTGGACACGGCTGATGTAGTACGGACCCCACTCGTCGGTAAGCGAGGTCAGCTGCGCGTTCGGCGCGAACTTGATCATGTCGGAGGACTGGCCGAAGCCGTGCAGCTTGCGCTCCTCGGCGACCTGCAGGGCGGCGGTCGAGTCGGTGTGCTGGACGATGATGTCGGCGCCCTGGTCGAACAGCGCCTTGGCGGCGTCGGCTTCCTTGCCCGGATCGAACCAGGAGTTCACCCACACGATCTTGACCTTGAAGTCGGGATTGACCGACTGCGCGCCGAGAATGAAGGAGTTGATGCCCATCACCACTTCCGGGATCGGGAAGGAGACGATGTAGCCGGCCAGCCCCTTCTTCGATTCCTTGGCCGCGATCTGGCCGAGCACGTAGCGGCCCTCATAGAAGCGCGCGTTGTAGATGCCGAGATTGTCGCCGGTCTTGTAGCCGGTGGCATGCTCGAACATCACCTTCGGAAACTTCTTGGCGACCTTCACCTCGGCGTCCATGAAGCCGAAGGACGTGCCGAAGATGATCTTGCACTTCTCGCGCGCCAGGCGCTCGAAGGCGCGGTCGGCGTCGGGGCCTTCCGAGACGTTCTCGAGATAGGCGGTCTCGACCTTGTCGCCGAGCGCCTTTTCCACCTCGAGCCGGCCCTGGTCGTGCTGGTAGGAATAGCCGAAGTCGCCGATCGGACCCGTATAGACCCAGCAAGCCTTCAGCTTGTCGGCCGCCTCGGCGGTCGCGGCCAGCGACAGGGCCGCAGTCGTGGTCAAAAGCGCAATGAGCAGTTTTTTCATCGTGTTACCTCTCTGAGTTAAGCCTTGGAGCTTCCCGTCTTTTTGTTGTCGTCAACGATCCGGAACGAATGGCTGCCCCAACGAAGCCGGCGTGTTCATCATCGTCAGCCGCTTGTTGCGCGAGATTAGAACGAGAACCACGATGGTTGCCAGATAGGGCAGCGAAGAAAGGAACTGCGAAGGCACCGGAATGCCAAAAGCCTGTGCATGAAGCTGGCCGATCCACACTGCGCCGAAGATGTAGGCGCCGGCCAGCACCCGCCACGGACGCCAGGAAGCGAACACCACCAGGGCCAGCGCGATCCAGCCGCGTCCCGCGCTCATGTTCTCGACCCATTGCGGCGTGTAGACCAGCGACAGGTGGCCGCCGGCAAGGCCGGCGCAGGCGCCGCCGAAGATCACGGCGAGATAGCGGTAGCGGATCACCTTGATGCCGAGCGCATGCGCCGAAGAGTGGCTGTCGCCGATCGAGCGGAGCGTGAGGCCGGTACGGGTCTTGAACAGGAACCACATCACCGCGGCGGTGAGCGCGATCGAGATGTAGAACAACGGATCCTGGCCGAAGATCAGCCTGCCTACGACCGGGATCGAGCTCAGACCGGGGATGTCGAGGTTCGGCAGCCTGACGCCGGGCTGGCCGACGAAGCTGGTGCCTATCATGCCGGAGAGGCCGAGGCCGAGCAACGTGAGCGACAGGCCGGTCGCCACCTGGTTGGTGGCCAAGGACAGCGTCATGACGGCGAAGAGCAGCGAGAACAGCGCGCCGACGATGATCGCGGCAAGCAGGCCGATCCAGGGCGATCCGGTAAGATAGCCGGCGCCGAAGCCGCCGACCGCGCCCATGATCATCATGCCTTCGACGCCGAGGTTGAGCACGCCGGAACGCTCGACCACAAGTTCGCCGATCGCCGCGATCAAGAGCGGCGTCGCGGCGGTGGCGATGGTCAAAAGGATGTTGACGGTGATGTCCATCAGCGTGCCTCCTCCAGCTTGGGTGCAGCCTCGAGTTTAGGGGCGGCAAAGCCGATCAGACGAATGCGGTAGTGGATGAGCGTGTCGCAGCCGAGCACGAAGAACAGAAGCATGCCCTGGAACACCCGCGCCACCTTGTCGGAGATGCCGAGCGCGCTCTGCACAGCCTCGCCGCCGAGATAGGTCAACGCCAGCACCAGGCCCGCGGCGACGATGCCCAGCGGATTGAGCCGGCCGAGGAAGGCGACGATGATGGCGGTGAAGCCGTAGCCGGGCGAGATCACCGGCTGCAGCTGGCCGATGGCCCCGGACACTTCCGAGATGCCGGCAAGGCCAGCCAGCGCGCCGGACAAAAGAAAGGTGAAAAAGACCATCTTGTTGAAACCGAAGCCGGCGAAACGCCCTGCCCTCGGGCTCGAGCCCAGCACGCGGACCTCAAAACCCTTCAGCATGCGGCTCATCATCAGCCACACCGCCACGGCCGCGACCAGCGCGAAGACGAATCCCCAATTGGCGCGACCGGCATCCGGCATCAGCTCCGGCAGGATGGCCGAGTCGCCGAACTGGATGGTCTGCGGAAAGCCATGGCCCTGCGGGTCGCGCCAGGGTCCGCGCACCAGCCAGTCGAGGAAGAGCTGCGCCACATAGACCAGCATCAGGCTGGTCAGGATCTCGTTGGTGCTGAAGCGGGTCTTCAAGAGCGCGGGGATCGCCGCGTAGAGGGCGCCGCCGACCATGCCGAGCAAGAGCATCAGCGGCAGGACAAGGGGCCCTTCGAATTGGGGAAACAGCACCGGGATGATCGAGCCGAAGATGCCGCCCAGGATGAACTGGCCTTCGGCGCCGATGTTCCAGATGTTGGCCTTGTAGCAGACCGACAGGCCGACGGCGATCAGGATCAGCGGTGCCGCCTTGATGGCCAACTCGTGCAACTGCCAGACCTCGCTGATCGGCTGAATAAAGTAAACATTGAAGGCGTTGAACGGATTGACGCCGAGCAACGCGAACATGGTGGCGCCCGCAATCACAGTCAGCGCGAAGGCAATGAAGGGGGAGAGCACCGAAAACAGCGCCGAGCGCTGCGGGCGTTTGACCAGTTCGAGGCGCATCATGCCGTCTCCATGGTGTGTTCGGCGTGGCCGGGCTCGGCGCCGCCCATCAACAGGCCGATCTTTTCGAAGGTGGCTTCGGCGATGGGCAGCGGCGCGGACAATTCGCCGTTGTGCATGACCGCGATCGCGTCCGACAGCTCGAACAATTCGTCGAGGTCCTGGCTGATGACCAGAACCGCCGAGCCGCTGCGGGCGAGCTCGATCAGCGCCTGTCGGATATGGGCGGCGGCACCCGCATCGACGCCCCAGGTCGGCTGATTGACCACCATCACGCTCGGCTTGCGGTCGAGCTCGCGGCCGACGATGAATTTCTGCAGATTGCCGCCGGACAGCGCCGCAGCCTCCGGATCCGGCGCGCTCTTGCGTACGTCCATTGCCGTGATGATGCGCTGGGCGGCGCTGTAGACCGAACCGTTCTTGACCATGCCGCCGGAGCCGACGAAGGACTTGCCGTCGGTGGCATGGCGCGACAGCAAAAGGTTCTCCGAAAGCTTCATGCGCGGCGCCGCGCCATGGCCTAGGCGCTCCTCCGGCACGAAGGCGGCACCCATCAGCCGCCGCCCGGTGATCGAGAGCCCGCCGGCATCCTTGCCGCGGATGCGAACCGAACCGGCATCCTGCTGCAGCACTTCGCCGGAGACGGATTCGAAGAATTCGCCCTGACCGTTGCCGGCGACGCCGGCAATGCCGATCACCTCGCCGGCGCGCACGCTGAGATTGATGTTCTTGAGCGGGATGGCGAAGGGCGTCGCCGGCTTGCGGGTAAGCCCGCGGATCTCGAGCAGCGCCGGCGCGGTCTCGATACCTTCGGCCGGCGCGCGCACCACCGCCTTGACCTCGTTGCCGACCATCATGCGGGCAAGCGACGCGGCCGTCTCCTGGCGCGGATTGCAATGGCCGACGACCTTGCCGTGGCGCAGCACCGTGGCGCGGTCGCAGAGGCGTTTGACCTCTTCCAGCCGGTGCGAAATATAGAGGATCGACTTGCCTTCGGAGCGTAGCCTCTCCAGCGTCTCGAACAGCTTGTCGGCTTCCTGCGGCGTCAGCACCGAGGTCGGCTCGTCGAGAATGATGAGCTGCGGCGTCTGTAAGAGGCAGCGGATGATCTCGATGCGCTGGCGCTCGCCGACCGACAGATCGCCGACCAGCGATTCCGGATCGAGCGGCAGGCCGTAGCTGTAGGAGAGCGCCCTTGCCTTCGCGGCAATGGTGCTGATCGGCGAGCCGTCGTTGAGCGAGAGTGCGATGTTCTCCGCCGCCGTCAGCGCCTCGAACAACGAGAAATGCTGAAACACCATGCCGATGCCGAGCTTCTTCGCCACACCGGGGCTGGTGATCTGAACGGCCTGGCCGTCCCAGAAGATCTCGCCCGAATTCGGCTCGAGCGATCCGAACAGCATCTTGACCAGCGTCGACTTGCCGGCGCCGTTCTCGCCAAGAAGGGCATGGATTTCGCCCCTCGCGATGTTGAGGTCGATATGATCGCACGCCGTCAGCGTGCCGAAAACCTTCGTAAGGCCACGAACCTCGAGCAGGTTCGCCCTGTCATGATTTGCACTCACAGTGCCTCCCATCCAGTGACCCGGATATGTTCTGTGTTCCCGCTGGTATCGTATGCGCGGCCGGCTTCTGTCGGAAAGCGGCACCCGACTTGAAAGAGCTTCAAGAATTCCAGCGGAAACTCAAGGGGTAAGATACACCTATTGGGAGCTTGCGAAAAACCGGCGGGCCTTTTGGGCAAACCGTGCCCTAATCCACGGCAAGGCGCTGAAGAGCAAGGCAGCCGGCTCAGGGAATGAGGACGGTCGTACCCGTCGTCCTGCGGCCCTCGAGATCGGACTGCGCTCGTGCCGCATCCTTCAGCGCATAGCGCTGGTTGATCTTGATCTCGACGGCGCCGCTCAGCACCACATCGAAGAGAGCCTTAGCCGACGCCACCAGGTCCTCGCGCTTTGCGTTGTAGACGAAGATCGTCGGCCGGGTTGCATAGAGCGAGCCTTTCTGCGCCAGCAGCGACATCGAGAATGGCGGGATCGGCCCCGACGACTGGCCGAAGCTGACGAACATGCCGAGCGGCCTCAGGCAATCGAGCGAAGCGGGAAAAGTATCGTTGCCGACGGAATCGTAGACGACATCGCATTTCTTGCCGCCGGTGATGGCGGCGACGCCGGCAACGAAATCCTGCTCCTTGTAATTGATGACATGGTCGAAGCCATGCGCTTTAGCGAGCTCGATCTTGTCGCTGGAGCTTGCCGTGCCGATCACGGTCGCGCCGAGATGCTTTGCCCACTGGCCAAGGATGAGGCCTACACCGCCGGCCGCGGCATGGTAGAGGATCGTGTCGCCGGCCTTCACAGGAAAAGTGCGGCGCAGCAGATATTCCGCCGTCATGCCCTTCAGCATCATGGACGCCGCCTGCTCGTCGCTGATGCCGTCCGGCACCTTGACCACGCGGTCGGCGGCGATGACTCGTTCCTCTGAATAGGCGCCGACATTGACCGCATAGGCGATGCGGTCGCCGGGCTGCAGCCAGTCGATCCCAGCGCCGACGGCCAGAACCACGCCGGCCGCCTCGCTGCCCGGGATCAGCGGGAAGCCGCCCGGCGGCGGGTAAAGGCCCGAACGGTGATAGACATCGATGAAGTTGAGGCCGATCGCGGTATGCCTGACCAGGATCTGTCCGGCGCCCGGCTGGCCGGGATCGGCATCCTCATAGGTCAGGACTTCTGGACCGCCATGGGCGTGAATGCGGATTGCCTTGGACATCGCTCAATTCTCTCGGGACAGGGATAGGATTTAGAGCATGATCCCGAAAAACCGGTTTTCGGAAAAGATCATGCTCCAACAAAAAGTTAGGTTAGGGCTTCTTGGCGCCAAGATTGGGGAACATCTGCATCACGCCCCCGATGCAGGCGAGATAGAGCCCGGTGATGGTGATGCCGATCTTGGTGAAGTCGCTGACCTGTTCACCCAGGACGCCGATCTGGTTGTAGAAGCTGGCGAGTGCGGCCTGTGCCAGCGCAAGCGCGCCAAAGGCACACCACAAAAGGATCATGCCGAGGTTGAGCGACCTGAGCCGGACCACCCGCACCGGATGAATGAAGTTGATCGGCAGGAAGGTGAGGATGCCGGCGACCACGACCACGGCGAACGAAACCCATTGTCCCGGCTCGATGACGAAGAGCGTGAACACCACCATGTTCCAGACGACAGGGAAGCCTTTGAAGAAGTTCTCCTTCGTCTTCATGCCGGTATCGGCATAGTAGATCGCGCTCGACACCACGATGATGGCCGCCGACAGGAACGACAGGTTCTCGCCCATGAAGCCGCGCTGATAGAGCGCGAAGGCCGGGATGAGCACGTAGGTCACATAGTCGATGATGTTGTCGAGCACCTCCCCCGACCATGTCGGCAGGATCTCCTTGACCTCGAGCTTCCTGGCGATCGGGCCGTCGATGCCGTCGACAAAGAGCGCCAGCCCCAGCCACCAGAACATCGCCGTCCAGCGCTCCTCGCTGGCCGCGACCAGCGACAGGAAGGCGAGGAACGAACCGGACGCGGTGAGCAGGTGCACCGAAAAAGCGCGCGCCTGCGGCCATGTCACTTTCTTCTTCGGCCGCGGAATCCGCTCCGCGATCTTCTTGGCCGCTTTACGGGCCGCTGTGTTCTTGCTCACGGGCCTCGCCAATCCAGCTTGCATATCTCGGCCGAGCGGCCGGCGAAATTCCAGTTGCGGCCGAAGGCGCGCATCTTGCTCTTGTCGGACTTCGCCACGATGATTTCCGGCGCGATCCAATATTCGGAATTGCTGATCACCGTATCCTTCTCGCGGTCCTTGCCTAGTACAGGCGTCACCGCGCCGTCGATAATCCGCGGTATCTGGAACACGCGTGTCCTGTCGTGCGTCTCATAGGTGATCGGCACCTGCTCGACGCCGAGGAATTTGCCGACCAGGATCGACAGCAGCGATGTGGTGCCGCCGGCCTTGCCGGTGAAGATTTTTGTCAGCGCCTTCACCGCGTATACCGAGGCGCGCTTGTCGATGAACAGCCCGGCGGTCCAGTTGCCCCGGCTCATATAGCCCGGGATTTCCATGATCAGCCCGAGATTGAGGCCGGAGAGGTCGACCTCGCCGAAATGGCCGGCATCGATGCGGAATCCCGCCCAGGTCTGGCAATAGCCCTCGGTCGGCGGATGGCTGCCGAGCGACAGCACGCAAGGGCAGAAAACCGTGCAATTGCAGGAGAGTACCAGCTCTCCCTTCATCGCCCAGCTTTGATCGGTCATCGAATTCTCCCCTCACGCCGAAACTAATAGCAGGGCGGCAGCCCACACAAGCAGTATCGCACCGGCGGTCTGGCTTGCCACCCTGCCGGTGGTCTGTTTTTCGATCAGGGTGAACAGGCCGATCAGCGCCATCCAGAAGATGTTCATCGCGCCAACGGCGAACATCACCAGCATCAGCGCCCAGCAGCAGCCGAGGCACCAGACGCCCTGCAGCAGGCCCAGACGGAAAATGCGCCACGGTTGCGCGCTCCAGTTGGCGAACAGGATCGAGAACGGGTTCCGGCATTTCTTCAAGCAGGCCTGTTTCAAGCCGCTGAATTGATAGAGGCCGGCAATCGCAAGCGCAGCAGCACCAGCCAATCCGACGACCGGATCAAGCATCTGCCCCGCGGCGGCGAAGCGATAGATTGCAAGTGTCAGTACGGCAAATGCCGCCGACGCCGCAAGCCAGGCTGAGAGGTATCCGGCCACCAGAACCAGTGGATGGACGACGGGCTCGCGCTTGATTCGAGCGGTATCCGCAATCTCGCAATAGGTGCGGATCATCGGCGCCGCCGAAGGCAGCATCGCCGCCACAGCCATCAGGAACCACATCAGGACGAGCGCTAACGCCTGCGGGCCTGCCGAGCCTGCATGCGGAGCCGGCGCAAGGCACAGGGCGAAAAGGCGGTCGACGAATTCCGGCAGCGGCAGCCGCGGCAGGTCTTTGAGCAGCGCATCGCCCGGAGCGCCGCCGGCAAGCCGGCCTTCGGCGCCGCGGATCGCCATGGCAGCGAGGATGAGCCAGGCAAGCGCGATGCCCGCGCCAATGGCGAGCGTCACCGCGAGGCGCGGGCTGCGCGCGAGTCCTGCCGTGGCGCGGCCGGCGCGGTCGAGATGGCTGAAATCGTGCTCCTGGCCCGTCATGGCAATCGAATGGGCCGAATCGCCGCGTTGATCAAGCCCGCCGATCTGCCCTATATCCGGTGATAGGCCCGATGGCCGCCCATCCATATGGAAGCCTCGCGTGGAGCAGAACGACAAAGCCCGCATATTGGTTGCCGGCAGCGGCCCGGCCGGCCTTATCGCAGCGCTGGGCTTTGCCGAGGCAGGTTTTGCCGTGACGTTGGCAGGCCCCGAGGCCACGACCAACGATAGCCGCACTACCGCGCTCATGAACCCTGCCCTGAAAGTGCTCGACCGGCTGGGCGTGCTTGCCGAGCTCAGGTCGCAGGCGGCGCCGCTCAAGGTGATGCGGATCGTCGACGCGACGCGCAGGCTGATCCGCAGCCCAACCGTGACCTTTCGCGCCAGCGAGATCGGCGAGGAGCAGTTCGGGTTCAATCTGCCGAACAAGGTCCTGATCCCGGTCCTTGCCAAGGCAGTCGCCGATCGCGCCGGCATCGATTGGCGAAAGTCGATGGTCGAGACATGGCGGCTCGACGCCGACCGGGCACATGCCAGTCTCGCCGATGGCGGCGAGGTCTCGGCGTCGCTGGCGGTCGCCGCCGACGGGCGGCTGTCGCCGGCACGCGAAGCCGCGGGCATAAGGGCGTCCGCCCGCCCCTATCCCCAGTCGGCGCTTGTTCTCAATTTCAGCCATCGCAGCGAGCATGGTTTCATTTCGACCGAATTCCATACCGAGACCGGACCGTTCACGCAGGTTCCGCTGCCGGGCAGGCGCTCGAGCCTTGTCTGGGTGGTGAAGCCGGAGACGGCAAAGGAACTCGCGGCACTCGACGATGCTACCCTGTCCGTCCGGGTCGAGGAGCAGATGCAGTCGATGCTCGGCCGGGTTTCGGTCGAGCCCGGCCGCCAGGTCTATCCGCTGTCGGCGGCCTCGCCCGGCCGTTTCGCGCAGAATCGCGTGGCGCTTGTCGGCGAAGCGGCCCATGTCTTTCCGCCGATCGGCGCCCAGGGCCTCAACCTCGGCATCAGGGATATCGACGATCTGATTGGAATCGCCAGCGAAAATCGCGACGATCCAGGGTCGAGGCTAAGTCTCGCCGCCTATGACACAAGGCGTCGTCCCGACATTTTTGCGCGCAGCAGCGCGGTGAACCTGCTCAACATGTCGCTGCTGTCCGACATGCTGCCGGCGCAGTTGGCGCGCAGCGCCGGCCTCAACGTGCTGGGCAGCTTCGCGCCGTTGCGCGCTTTCTTCATGGGCGAAGGCCTGCGGCCCGGCAGCGGCTTTCGCGCGCTCGCCGGCGGCTTCAGGAAACAGGCCGCGCGCTGAGCGATACATTTGGACCTTGCGCTTTCCGAAACCATTGCATTCACCGACAGCGCTCCGGCATGGAATTGCGGCAATGTCTACGCCAATGGTACCAAGCCGAAAGTCGGGGTCGATTTTTGGCTGCGTGATGTGTAAATTCAAGACCTTAGGCGCCTTGTGCGCAAGCCACTGACGGGCGCCTCGGGGTCCCGCGCATGACCCCGAAAATCGAAATCGATTTTCGGAAAGGATCATGCGCAAAATGAAGGTGCTACAGCGTCCTTTGCGCGTCCGAACGGACGCGCGGCGCTGTAGGTGGTGAGTGCGATGAAGACGGCCAAATTCGCGATCGGGCAAGTGGTTCGCCATCGGCTGTTTCCGTTCCGTGGCGTGATCTTCGATGTCGATCCGCAGTTCGCCAACAGCGAGGAATGGTACGAAGCCATTCCCGCGGACATGCGTCCGCACAAGGACCAGCCCTTCTACCACCTTCTCGCCGAGAATTCCGAGACCGAGTACATCGCTTACGTGTCCGAGCAGAACCTGCTCGAGGACCGGTCGGGCGAGCCGGTGCGGCATCCGCAGATCGGCGAGATGTTCGACAAACTACCCGATGGACGCTACGAACCGAAACGTCACTCGAAGCACTGAAGGCTCGACAGGCGGCAACAAAAAAGCGGGGTGCTTGCCCCGCTTTTTGCATGCTGGAGAAACGCTCCGGCGATCAGTTGGCGGTCTTCGCCTTGTCCTGCTCTTCCTTGAGCTTCTTGGCGAAGTCCTGGTTGTTCTTGGCGACGAAGTCCTGCAGCTTCTTCTGCCGGTCCTCGATGTCCGACTGCTGCAGCGGCGGGCCGTCATAGGCGCCGCTGAAGCCCGTCAGCGCGACCTTGATCGGGTTCGGCTGGTTCTGGAAATTGATCGAAGTGAGCGAGATCGCCTGGCCCTTCTTGAAGGACGCGACGAGCTGGTCGGTCAGCGGCACTTCGGCCACGCAACGATCGGGGAAACAGATCACATAGTCGAGCTTCTGCGCCTTGCCCGCGTCGATCTGCAAGCCGATGCCCGGGGGAATAAGGCGCCCGGTCGGCACCGTGACCTGGAACACCTTGCGGTTCACCTTGCCCTTGAGCTCGATCAGGCTGACGCCGGTGACGAGCTGGCCATTGCCGGCGGTGACGATGTTCTGGACATTGCAGATGTCGACGTCTTCCTGCTTGGTGCAGGC
The DNA here is from genome assembly GCF_040545255.1 of Mesorhizobium shonense. Lineage (NCBI taxonomy): Bacteria > Pseudomonadati > Pseudomonadota > Alphaproteobacteria > Hyphomicrobiales > Phyllobacteriaceae > Mesorhizobium > Mesorhizobium shonense. Next base: position 171,945 of record NZ_JBEPLM010000003.1, on the reverse strand, counting down.
CTTGAACCAACCCTGCGGAATCTGCGGCTGCTGCTGGGCCGAGGCGGTGAAAAGCCCGGCGCCCAGGACGCCGACCACGCCTGCGGCCAGCACCGAAAGGCGATACGCATTGCTCGTCATATGGTGCACTTTCCTCTCAAATGATCCCGGGGACCGGCTTCTTCGTGCCGTGCGGTCCCGCTACCTGTTGCCCAAATGAGGCAACAGCATGACTTCGGAGCGCGTGTTACACTGCCAGCGGCGCCGAATCCAGCCCGGTTTCCGCGATTTCTTCTTGGTTTGAAGCCACACCACGAACCCCCGATTGGCGATGGACTGGCCGAACCCAATTCCGATTGGCGCACCGATTCAATCGGGGGGCGAAATGCTCTAGGGTGCGTGTCGAATCACAAAGCCGCCCGGTAAGGAGACGGTCATGGACCGCGTTCTCGTTCGGCTGATCGCCGCGACCTCGTTTCTGGCCTTCTCGCTGCTTCCGGCTTTGTCGGAGCCGAAGCACGCCATCGCTATGCAGGGCGAGCCGGCGCTGCCTGCGGGCTATCAGCATTTCGACTACGTCAATCCCGATGCGCCGAAAGGCGGCAGCGTCACCTATTGCGTCGTCGGCAGCTTCGACAACCTCAACCCCTTCATCCTCAAGAGCCTGCGCACCACCGCGCGCGGCATGATCGACACGGTCTACGGCAATCTCGTCTTCGAGCCGTTGATGCAGCGCAATTACAACGAGCCTTTCAGCCTCTACGGCCTTCTCGCCGACAGCGCCGACATGGACTCGGAGCGCAAGAGCATCGAGTTCCATCTCAACCCCAATGCCAAATGGTCGGATGGCCAGCCGGTGACGCCGGAAGACGTGCTGTTCACCTACGATGTCTTCACCGACAAGGGCCGCCCGCCTTACAGCGACCGCATGAGCATGATCGCCAAGCTGGAGAAGACCGGCGACCACAGCGTGAAATTCACCTTCAACGACAAGGCCAATCGCGAATTTCCGCTGATCGTCGGGCTGACGCCGATCATCCCCAAGCACGCTTTCGACAAGGACAGCTTCGACAAGACCACGCTGAAGCCGCTGATCGGCAGTGGCCCCTACACGGTGGACAAGGTGCAGCCCGGCCAGCGCATCGTCTTCAAGCGCAATCCCGATTACTGGGGCAAGGACATCCCCTCGAAGCGCGGCTTCGACAATTTCGACCGGATCACCATCGAATATTTCCTCAACGCCAACGCCAAGACGGAAGCCTTCAAGAAGGGCATCTGCGCCCTCGACGACGAGACCGATCCGGTCAAGCGCGACCGCGATGTCGACTTCCCGGCCTTTCGCAAGGGTGAAGTGAAGCAGGAATATTTCGACACCGGCATTCCGCCTGTCGTGACGGGCTTCCTGTTCAACACCAGGCTGCCGAAATTTGCCGATCCGGTCGTGCGGCGCGCGCTCGGCATGCTCTACGACTTCGAGTGGGCGAACAAGAACCTCTTCGCCGGCAAGTTCAACCGCACGATGAGCTTTTGGCAGAACTCCGAGCTGTCGGCGCTCGGCCATCCGGCCGACGAGCGGGAGAAGGCGCTGCTCGCCCCCTACCCCGGCCGTGTGCCTGCTGAGGTCATGGACGGCAGCTGGCGGCCGCCGGTCACCGACGGCTCCGGCCAGGACCGCAAGGTGCTGCGAGCGGCTTTCGAGATGCTGAAAGGCGCCGGCTATCATGTAGAAGACGGCAGAATGGTCGATCCCCAAGGGGCCTCCTTCGGCTTCGAAATCCTGACGTCATCGCAGGATGAGGAGCGGCTTGCGGCGCTCTATCAGCGCACGCTGGAGAAGATCGGCATCGATGTTACCATCCGCAGCCTCGACGGCGACCAGATCCAGTCGCGCAAGCAGCGGTTCGACTTCGAGGTTCTGATTGGCACGAGCGGCTTCAACAATTCGCTTTCGCCCGGCAGCGAGCAGGTCGGGCGCTGGGGATCCGTCGCGGCCAAGCAGGAAGGTTCGTTCAACCTCGCCGGTGTCGCCGACCCAGCGGTCGACGCCGCGATCAACGCCCTGCTGAATGCCCGCGCCAAGGAGGACTACGTCGCCGCGGTGCGCGTCCTCGACCGGCTGCTGATCTCCGGCAACTACATCGTGCCCATGCAATACAACACGCAGCAGTGGCTGGCTTACTGGAGCTACCTGGAACATCCACAGAAGACCCCCATATTTGGCTATCAGCTGCCGACATGGTGGCGAAAGCCCAACTGACATCCCTACCGACATGAAGAGGGAGACGACCATGAGTGCCGAGAACTCGATCACCGTCGATGTGGTGTCCGATGTCGTCTGCCCCTGGTGTTTCATCGGCCAGAAGCGGCTGGACAAGGCGATTGCCGCTGTCGGCGATGTCGGAGTGCATGTGCGCTGGCGGCCCTTCCAGCTCGATCCGACCATTCCGCAAGGAGGCATGGATCGCCGCCAATACATGCTGGGCAAATTCGGCAGCGAGGAGCGCATTCGCCAGATCCATACGCGCATCGAACCGCTCGGCGAAGCGGAAGGCATCCATTTCGCCTTCGGCGCCATCAAGGTCGCGCCCAACACGCTGGACGCGCACCGCGTCATCCGCTGGGCGGGAGCCGCCGGCGAGGACGTGCAGAACCGGCTGGTGCGCCGCCTCTTCCAGCTGAATTTCGAGGAAGGCGCCGATCTTGGCGATTATGCCGTGCTGGCCGAGGCCGCGCGCGAGGCGGACATGGACGCTTCGGTTGTCGAGACGCTGTTGCCGACGGACGCCGATGTCGACGCCGTTCGCAACGAAATCGCCACTGCCTCGCGCATGGGCATCACCGGCGTGCCCTGCTTCCTGCTCGAAGGCAAATATGCCGTGATGGGCGCGCAGGACGCCGACACGCTTGCCGATGCCATCCGCCAGGTCGCCCAGGCCAAGGCGCGCGGCGAACTGGAAACGGCGGGCTGACCTGAAGTTTATTTTGCCATCACCTTCGCCTTACTGACGAGAAGCCGTGGCCGCTGCCGCCCGAAGTCAGTCCCTGGCTGATGGCAGGCAAGTAATTGGCTCCCTCGCTCCAGCTGTTGCCGTGACCGAGCTCGGCAGGTAGTCGAGGCAGCTCTGCTCGCCGGGGCTCCTGGTCAAAGTCGCCGGCCCTTGGGCGCCAAAATCACCGTCATATAGCTCGGCTCGACTAGCTCGGCTCGACCCGAACGGGCACCCCGTCATGGGCTCGGAAAATGACGGTTGGAGCGAATTGAGGGCGGCGGTTTTCGAGCATTCCGGCTGCCGCCCAATGGCGAAACCGGGCCGGCCGGCAGGGTATTCCGTTCACAAAGCCGTGTTTTTGGTTTCCCTAGGGGAAAGTCGGCGACGCCTTGGACCGTCACCGTCAACCTACTGGAATAAAACACGAAATTCCTGCTGAGGGCAACCAGCCGTCGATGCTCTCCTGTTGCCTTCATGCCACTTCGGGTAACCCTGTTCACATTTGGGGGCAGAAAATTAATGGAAAATGATCAATTGGTGTTACCATGTGTAACAAAACAAGAAAGGTTTGGGCGGGATCGTGATTCGGGTCGGCAGACCGCGACGTGCAGTACCGGCAAAACTACCTGGCGAGGCGGCAAAGCCCTCGCACCTGACGCCGGTATCGTCGATGCGCACCTTCTGGGGGCTGATGCGAGCCTACTGGTTCTCCGACCGCTGGAAGGAAGCCTGGACCCTCACCCTCGTGATTGCGCTGCTCACCGCGCTCTCCAGCAAGGCAGGCGTCTGGTTTGCCATGGCGTCCGGCGAGTTGGTGAATTCGATCGCCTTTTTCCACGACGCCGCCAATACCAATCCGTTGCAGGCGCTTCTCACCAATGCCGGCATATTGGTGGTGCTGGTCGTGCTCAAGGATGCCGGCTTCACCGGCGTGCGCAACCTCGTTTCGACGACCTTGCACCGCAAATGGCGCGGCTGGCTGAACAGCCAGTTCAACCAGGCGCTGCTCGACGGCAACCATACCCATTTCCATACCCAGCATGGTTCCGTGGCCGGCGGCATCGTCGCCCCTGACAACATCGACCAGCGCGTCCAGGAATCGATCAAGGACATGACCGGCGGCGCGATCGGCCTCGCCATGGGCGTGCTGGGTGTGGCGACCTCGCTCTACTTCGTCGGCGAGAACTTGATTGGAGCCTCCGTGGAGGTCAAAGGACTGGAGTTTCTCGGCAGCTATGGCAGCGCCGTGCTCGCCTTCCTGGCGGTCGCCACCTACGTGCCGCTCAACACATGGATTGCGGTCAAGCTCGGCGGCATGCTCGAGCGCCTCAACATACGCATGCAGCAGGCCGAGGGCAGCTATCGCGCCGAGCTGACGACGTTCCTGCGCCGCAGCTTCCACGTCGCCGCCTCGCATGGCGAGGATGTGCAGAAGACCATGCACGACAGGCTCTATGTCGACATCGACAAGACCTGGGGCCGGCTGAACGTCGTCAACACCAGCTACACATCGTTCGAGCTAATCTACAATTTCATCGGCGCCCGTATCGTCGCCTACGGACCCGGTCTCGTGCCGTTCATCCACAACGGCTTCGACCTCAAGGGTTACATCACCGGCTCCGAAATGGTCGCCCAGCTGATCAGCCAGTGCTCATGGTTCATCCATGTCATGCCGGCGATCGCGACGCTCCGGGCCAACAGCCAGCGCGTGACCGAGCTTGCCAACGCCGTCGAGAACGTCCAGCAGCCGCAGGAATTCTATCGCCAGACCGGTCGTTCGGACTTCAGCTACGCCAGGCAGAATCCTGTCTTCGGTCTGACCATCCAGAAGCTCGAGCTGGCGCATCAGGGCGAGGACGCAACGCCTTTCCTCAGCGCCGCCAATCTGCGCTTCCGCCGCGGCGAGTGGACTTTCCTCAAGGGCGAGTCCGGTTGCGGCAAGACCTCGCTGATCAAGGCGATCAACGGCCTCTGGCCCTATGGCCGCGGCACCATCGTGTTCCCGGAAGGGGTGACGAGCTTTTACGCCGCCCAGGAAGTGAAGCTGCAGCAGGTCTCGCTGAAGCAGTTGGTCTGCCTGCCGGGTTCCGAGAACGACCACAGCGACATGCAGGTCGCGGCAGCCTTGCATAAAGCCGGTCTCGGCGAATTCATCGAGCACCTGACTGACGAGAGCCGCGAGGGCAAGATCTGGGATCAGGTCCTGTCCGGCGGCCAGAAGCAGAAGCTGGTGGTCGCCCGCATCATCCTGCAGCAGCCTGGGCTGCTGTTCCTCGACGAAGCGACCGGCGCGCTCGATCCTGAAGGCAAGATCGCCTTCCACGAGGCGATCAAGGCTAACTGCCCCGATGTCACGGTGATCAGCGTGATGCACGAGGCCGTGCCGCCGCGGTCGCTCTCCGGAGAGGAATTCTACCACAGCGTTGTCGCGATCGCCGACTGCGTCGCGACCAAGAAGCCGCTGGTCCCCACCCTGCCGCGCGAGCTCACGACCATCCTCGCCCAGCCGCCGAGGCCAGCCGAGGACAAATGGCTGCGCTTCCGCCGGCTGAAGCAGAAATAGCAGTCATACCAAGCCTTTGACCGGCCGGCCTGGTTCGGTCGCGGCTGCCTCCGATCACAGTCTCGCGAGCCGGCGTCCATTGGCTCATTTTTCGAGCCTTCCGCAATTGACTCGGCAAAACGCGCTCCTATGTTGCGCCCCGCTCGCAGAATTCCCCAACCCGAAACCCGCGAGCAGAAAGGTCAACCCGCCATGCCTGGCGACAGTCACAGTCGAACGCAACCGCCGTCCGCCTTGACGTGACCTGACGGTTCACGTCCTGCCGGACGGCAAGGAAGTGAACCATGAACGAATTCGCACCCGTATTGGACGACGAAGCGATCGCCGTCGCCCGTGTTCTTGCCAACGATCACGTCGCCGACGTCGTCGAAGCCCTCAACCACGAACCCCATGAGACGGCCGTCGAGCTGCTCTGCGCGGTCCCGTTCGAGCGGCTGGTCGAAATCTTCGACCAGCCGGAGCTCGAAAACGCGCCGGAGCTCACCGAAGCCCTGCCCCGTTCCAAAGCGAGCAAGCTTTTGACCGCCATGTCGGTCGACCGCGCGGCCGACATCCTGCGCGAGCTCGACGAGCCGGCCCGTTCCGAGCTGCTCGGCGCGCTTGCCCCGCCGCTGCGCGCCACGCTGCTTTCCATTCTCGGCTATCCCGAAGGCAGCGCCGCCTCGATCATGACGACGGAGTTCGTCAGCGTGCCTTCGGACTGGACCGTCGGCCGCACGCTCGACTACATCCGCAAGGTCGAGCGGACGCGCGAGACCGTCTATGCGATCTACATCACCGACCCGGAGACGCTGCTGTTGCTGCGGGCGACCGGCTTGCGCCGGCTTATCACCGGCGAACCGGAGGACTCGATCCTGTCGGTGGCGCCGGATCGCGTGCCGGTGACGGTGACGCCGCTCACCGATCGCGAGACGCTCGCGCAGACTATCTCCAAATACGACCTGCTCGCCTTGCCGGTTGTGGATCACGGCAAGATCCTTGGCATCGTCACCGTCGACGACATCATCGACACGATGGTCGAGGAGACGACCGAGGACGTGCACCGTTTCGGCGGCATGGAGGCGCTGGATGAGCCATACATGAAGATGAGCTTCCTCGCGATGATCCAGAAGCGAGCCGGCTGGCTCTGCGCGCTGTTCCTCAGCGAGATGCTGACGGCCAACGCCATGCAAAGCTACGAAGGCGAGTTGGAGAAGGCGATCGTGCTCACGCTCTTCATCCCGCTGATCATGAGCTCGGGCGGCAATTCCGGCTCGCAGGCGACCTCGCTGGTCATCCGAGCGCTGGCGCTGCGCGAGATCGGCCTGCGCGACTGGTGGCGCGTGGCGCTGCGCGAGCTGCCGACCGGGCTGGCGCTGGGCTCCATCCTCGGCATCGTCGGCATCTGCCGCATCATGCTCTGGCAGTATCTCGGCCTCTACGACTACGGCCCGCACTGGATGCTGATCGCGGCAACGGTGGGCGCCGCGCTGGTCGGTATCGTCACCTTCGGGTCGCTGTCGGGATCGATGCTGCCATTCGCGCTGAAGCGCATCGGCTTCGATCCTGCGAGCGCCTCGGCGCCATTCGTCGCCACGCTGGTCGACGTCACCGGGCTGGTGATCTACTTCTCGGTGGCGCTGGTAATCCTGCGCGGCACCCTGCTTTGAACTTGGGCATCACCGTCGCCGGCTCTGCCGGCGGCGGCTCCCAAGCCAGGGCTTATTGCATGTCGCCCAAAGTGTGCAGCGGTTTTGGGAGAACGACATGCATCAAAACAAAGACCTAAAGCGCGTCGCCTGAATCCGCTTCAGCGCGACGCGCTTTAGACTCGCACGCCATTCTTCACGCGATAGGTCGGCTTGTACATGGTGACCAGTTCCTCGGCCGCAGTCGGGTGGACGGCCATGGTGCGGTCGAAATCGTCCTTGGTCAGCCCGGCTTTCAACGGAATGCCGAGCAGCTGCGCCATCTCGCCGGCGTCGGGGCCGAGAATATGGGCTCCGAGCACTTTTCTCGATACGCCGTCGACCACCAGTTTCATCAGCATCTTCTCGTCGCGGCCCGACAGCGTGTGCCGCATCGGACGGAAGGAAGTGCGATAGACCTCGATTTCCGGGAAGCGCTTGACCGCCTCGTCCTCGGACAGTCCGACGGTGCCGATTTCAGGCTGCGAGAACACGGCCGTCGCGATGGTGTCGTGGTCCGGCGAGGTCGGATTATCCTTGAAGGCGGTTTCGATGAAGCACATCGCTTCGTGAATGGCCACCGGCGTCAGTTGCACGCGGTGGGTGACGTCGCCGATCGCCCAGATGTTCTCGATATTGGTGCGGGAATACTTATCGACGACGATCGCGCCCGTCTTGCCGAGTTCCACGTCGACCCCTTCGAGCCCCATATTCTCCGTATTGGGAATGCGGCCGATCGCCAGCATGACCTGGTCGACCGTCAGCGTCTGGCCGCTGGAGAGCAGCACGTCCAGCCTGCCTTCACGATTCTTCCGCACCCGTTCGGAAACCGCGTGGCAGAGGATCCTGATCCCCTTTTTCTCCATCGTCTCGTGCAGCGAGCGGCGAAGGTCCATGTCAAAGCGGCTGAGTATCTCCTGGCCACGGTAGACAAGCGTGGTGTCGACGCCGAGCCCATGAAAGATGTTTGCGAATTCGACGGCGATGTAGCCGCCGCCCTCGATCATGATCGCCTTAGGCAATTCCTTGAGGTCGAAGGCCTCGTTGGAGAAGATGCAGTATTCGTGGCCGGAAAGCGCAGGATGCGGCGCCGGACGGCCGCCGGTGGCGATCAGGATCTGATCGGCGCTGACGGTGCGGTCTTCGGCAGTGAGATAAACAGAATGCGGATCGACGAGCACGGCGCGCGAGTGAAAGGTCTCGCCGCCCGCGCCCTCGACATTCTTCTTGTAGATCGCCTCCAGCCTGGCGATCTCCTTGTCCTTGTTGGCGACCAAAGTCGGCCAGTCGAAGCTTGCTTCGGGCACCGTCCAGCCATAGCCGGCGGCGTCGGCGAAATGCTCGGGAAACTGCGAGGCATAGACATAGAGCTTCTTCGGCACGCAGCCGCGGATGACGCAGGTGCCGCCGTAACGATATTCCTCGGCGATGGCGACGCGCTTGCCGAGGGACGCCGCCATACGGGCCGCCCTCACCCCGCCGGAACCGCCGCCGATGACGAAAAGATCATAGTCGTAACCGGCCATCGGATGGGCTCCTGGGAAGTGAAAAGGGTTCGCCAGAGGTAGGCTGCCAAGCGCCAAAAGAAAAGCCCGGGAAACCCGGGCTCTTCTGGTCCAGCGGCGGTGACCGCCGAAATGACTGGGCGGATCAGTTCTGCGAGTTGTCGGCAGGGGCCGAACCGTCGGCAGGAGCCGAGTTGTCGGCCGGAGCAGTCGCATCCTGCGCAGGCTTGGCCGGGGCCGCGGCCTTGGCGGCGGCGGCGAGCGTCTCGCCGACCTGCTGGGCGAGATCGCGGGCGACGCCGTTCTGCCAGATGTCGGCCGCCTTCACGAGATCGCGCGTCACCGCCGGGCCGCTGTCGAGCAGCTTCTTGCCGGCATCCGAGCTGTAGAAGGTGGCGATATCGTTAAGGTCCTTTTCGGAGAATACCTTGGCGTAGGCGAGCGCCGCCTCCTTCTCGAGGTCGGCGCGACGCGAAGCGAGGCCGATCGCCTTCTCGGTGACGGTCTTCCCGATCAGCTCCTGCATGTCGGGGTTCTTCTGGATCAGCTGGTTCTCGAGCGCGGCCGCCGCCTGCGGCAGTATGTTGTCGAACGGGTCCGTGGCGTGGATAGCCACAACTGCGGCCCGCGCGGCCTTGAGATGCGATTCGCTGATATCCTGCGAAAACGCCGGCGAGGACAGGGCAAGGACGGCTGAGGCCGCCAGAAACATCGAAAGGCGGCGAACCCGTTTATGCAACATCATGGTCGATAGAACTCCCTGGTTTTCGGGCGGCATGGACGGTTTGGATGCCGTCGCCGCCGGCGATGATGGCCGTTGACGCCAGCCCGATGAATAGACCGTGCTCGACAACGCCTGGAATGGCGAAGAGAGCATTCGAAAGCGCTCTTGTATCCGGAATGCGGCCAAAAGATGCATCGAGGATAAAGTGGCCGCCGTCTGTAACAAATGGCTGTCCCCCCGTCATCCTCAATGTAACCGGGCCGGCAAGGCCGAGGCCCGTCGCGGCCGCGCGAACCGCGATCTCGGTGGCGCGCAGGCCAAACTTGTTGACTTCGATCGGCAGCGGGAAGCGGCCGAGGGTCTCGACCATCTTGGATTGGTCGGCAATGACGATCATGCGCTTGGATGCCGCCGCGACGATCTTTTCGCGCAACAGCGCCCCGCCGCCGCCCTTGATCAGCGTCAGCGCCGGGTCGATCTCGTCGGCGCCGTCGATCGTGAGGTCGAGCTCAGGCGTCTCCTCCAGTGTCGACAGCGGCACACCGAGCTCGCGGCAGAGTGCCGCAGTGCGCTCGGATGTGGGCACGCCGATGACGGTGAGGCCGGTTGCGACCTTTTCGGCGAGCAGCCGCACGAACGCGTCGGCGGTCGTGCCGGTGCCGATGCCGAGCCGCATGCCGTCACTGACGTGGACGAGCGCTGCCCGCGCGGCTTCGACCTTCAGCTGTCTTGCATCCACGCTTTTGCCCCGATTTCTCTGGTTTCGCGCGCGTCCTAGCATTTTTGCCTGTCCCGTCAAAGGCTCCGCCTGTGGACCGATAGAGGCTGCTTGCTTGACCAGCGCGCAGCTTGTATCGGCTGCGGCATTTCAACCGCTGCAGGACTGGCCATGACCCGACCGATAATCGTGTTCGACCTCGACGGGACGCTGATCGATACCGCGCCGGACCTGCTCGACAGCCTCAACCACAGCCTGGCGGCCGGAGAACTTGCTGCAGTCGACGAAGCCGGCTTCAGGCGCTTCGTCGGCCATGGCGGCCGCGTCATGATCGAGCGCGCGCATGCGGCGCAGAACAAATCGCTCATGGCGGAAGAACACGACCGGCTGCTGAAACTCTTCCTCGACCATTACACGCTGAACATTCCCGGCAAGTCCCGCCCCTACCCCGGCGTCATCGCCGCGCTCGATCGGTTCCAGGCCGCCGGCTACCTGATGGCGGTCTGCACCAACAAATACGAAGCGAATTCCGCGACGCTGATCGGCGCGCTTGGCATGTCGAACTATTTTGCCGCGATCTGCGGCCAGGACACCTTCGCCTTCCGCAAGCCCGACCCGCGCCATCTCACCGAGACGATCCGCCTAGCCGGCGGCGATCCGCACAACGCCTTGATGGTCGGCGATTCGCAGACCGACATCGACACCGCCAAGGCCGCCGGCATTCCGGTGGTGGCGGTCGATTTCGGCTATACCGACCGCCATGTGCGTGAGTTCGAGCCGACGCTGGTGATCTCGCATTTCGACACGCTGACGCGGGAACTGGCCGAACGGCTGATCGCGGCGGCGCGCTGAGTCCCGGCTTTTCAAGCCTGCCGAGCACCGGCAAATTCGATCGTCGCAGATCGTCGGCACACTGCCTTGACTTCGCGCACCCGCCTCCCTTATATCGCGGCTCGCTTCGGCCTTCGGGCCACAGGCGGGCGATTAGCTCAGCGGGAGAGCACACCCTTCACACGGGTGGGGTCGCAGGTTCAATCCCTGCATCGCCCACCATCCAACTTCCTGAGAATGTTGGATGACCTGGCCCCATGAAACTTCTGAAAATCTCGACGCCGCCGGCGCCTAAATCAGCCCTCGGCGCACGTTCAGATGCGTCACCGCCGTCACCAGGATGGCGCCGGTCATGAAATAGAGCGTGGCGATGATGTGGCCTTGATGGAAATGAATCCCCGCGAAAAGCAGGGCCATGACCACGGCAAGGAAGGCGATGACGCGAGAGAAGGCATCGGGCATGGGGCGACCTATCACATAAGATGGATGGCCGCCCTCACTCAGCCGCTCGCTCCATAGAGCGGTTTTCGATTTTCCGCAATCGGCTCGGTGGCGAACTGTCAGGCCAGATCCACTTCCACCCATAGCCCGCCCGGTCCCCGGGCAGGATCGCGGGGCGCGCTGCGCACCGCCTGGATCGAACCGGACGGCGCAGCAAAACCGGGCTTTCCGTTCTTGTCGGCCAGCCACGGATCGTCAGCACGAATGACGCGGCCCTTGGTCTTTGCTTCGAGCGCGGTCAGGATCGCGTCGTAGGGCATCTCGCCCCAACGCACCTTCACCGCATCCAGCTTATTGGTCGGAATGAACGCCGACAGGTCCGGGCTCGTCATCAGGTCAAGCCCCTGTTTCTGCGGCGTGGCGTTCTGGCTGCCGTGGTGGGCGACTTTCAGATAGACGGTGCGCGCCAAGAGATCGGCCGTGGCGACGGTCGCCTGCCCGCCCGGCCATTTCAGGTCCTTCCAGCTCAGCCAGTTGCCGATCTGGGCGTCGCCCGGGAACAGGAACACCCTGCCGCTGTCGATGAGTTCGAAGGCGAGCACAAGGCTGGTGTTGTTGACGCCGCGGTCGAGCTGCAGCGCGAGGTCGGCGGCGATCCCCATCCAGTCTGCGTCGATGCGGCGCCATGATTGGTCGCGGTCCTCCATGGGGGCAGCTCCGGAGACGGGCCCGGAATAATGCTTGCGGGTAAAGGTGCCGATATCGACGACCGGGTCGCCGCCCCTGTCGCCGTTCAGCGCCGTCGAGAGCGGCGTGCCGATGTTGCGTTCGAAGGGGCTGAGCTCGTCAATGTAGGTCGGATCGTCGGCCTGGTTCATCTTTAGCCCGGATGCGAGCGCCCGCGCGAATGGCCCGCCGCTGGCGAGCGGGAACATCTCGCTCGCCTTTTCCTCCAGCCGGAGCGCCGCCTTGTCGCGCGGCGGCCCGAGCACATAGATCCGAAGTTTGGGCAGGCCATCGATCGCTTGCGGCACTCCGCCGGGCTCGAAATAGGTGGGCGATGGTTTTGCGGACAGTTTTGCCGCGGCGTTGCGAGCCGAACGCACCCTCTCCCCGGCGGCGCCGAACTGGAAACCGAGCACGGCCTGCAGGCCGTCGCGGACACGCTGCATGTAAGGGTTGAGTCCCTGCATGCCGTCGAGCTTCCGGCTGGCGCCCTGCAATGCGTCCAGTGCCTGGCCCTTGAACTTGTCGAGCTCGATGGCTCCAGGGTCGGCTGGATTTTCGGTCCAAGCCATCCAGACGTCGCCGACGGAAAAATCCTTGAACAGGTCCTTCGAAGTCAGGAATCCCGAAACATGGTCCCAGTGCTCATGGGTGACGACGAGCACATCGATCTTGCCGCCCGTTTCTTTCTTGAGGTCTCCGACGATGTCGGCGACCAGCGCCGGACCTCCCGTGATCGAGACATGGATACCGCAATCGATCAGCATGCGGAACGGCGCGCCATCGGCCTTCGTGAAAGTGAGCAGGTGACAGTCGCCGATGCCCTGGCAATAGTGCCGGACCGTGACGGAAGGAACGCGCGCTGTTGCGGAGGCCGCGGTTCTGCGAGGCCGCCTTGCTGCTGCTGGCTTCCTAGACATGATCGTCGTCTCCGTCGCTGGCATGCAGCATGGCGAAGGGCTCGGAGACCTCGCCGCCGAAATAGAGCGCCCGGAGCGGCGACAGATAGTTCGCCGTCACGGTCTCAGCCTGGCGCTTCTGCCGCTCCGCGCTGCCGGTGTTCTTGATGATCGCGTAGCGGATCTCCTCAAAGCCTTCGCGCGGGTCGATGATGATCGTTGCGCCGCCACGGAACCAGAAGAAGCCGTCACCCTTGTTCACGCCCTGCGGCGCCGGCGTGCCGTCGAAAGCGATCGGAAGCCGCTGCTGGATGACGGCGACGACCTCGACGCGGAACGAGCCGTCCGGCTCGACGCGCCGCGTCGGGCGAACGCTGTAGATGTCGAAGGTCGTCTCGCCCTTCTTCGGCTGGTGCATGACCGTGCCGTCGTCATTGTAGCGCGGCAGATCGGGAAGCAGGCCGAACTGCTTGTAGAGGTCGGGATTGGACGCGAAAGCCTTGTGCATCGCCTTCCAGAGCGCATAGCGGTTCTTGTCGTTGAGGGCGAAGATCTCGGAGCGCTTCAGTTTCTGGTTCCAGCCGAGGTCGATCTTGCTCAGCAGCCCCTTCAGCCAGGGTGGCGAAGGATCCTCCGGCGCGCTCCAGGCGAGCGTCTCTTCCGAAATGGTGCGCACGTCGCGCGGCAGGAGCTTCCATTTGCGGAAGGATTCCAGGAATGCCAGGCGATAGTGCAGAGGATCGTCGGGATAGGCGTCGCGGTCGGCTGTGATCAGCGCCCGCAGATATTCGCCGAAGGTGATGTCGACGGCGGGGCAATAGTCGAGCGCGCGGATGCACATGGTCAGCATCTGGCTGGCGGTCTTGGCGACCTCGTCTGTAAGGCGCTCGACGAGGCTCGGATGCAACGTGCCCGCCGGCAGGATGCCGGTACCGCCGGTGGCAAGCTGGATCAGATCGTCGGTGCGGCGGTCGGCGATGGCGATGAACGCCTGGTAGACGGCGAAGACGAGGATGGAGCCGCGGTCGTGCGCCTCGACGGTCTTGTCGTAATCGAGGGCGGCCATGCCGGCGCCGCCATATTCGCGCAAAGGTCCGGCCCTGCCGCTGCCCTCGCCGAACTGCTTGGCGATGCCGGACAGTAGCGAGGCCGCCGACAACTCACCCCTCGCCTTGCCGATCTCGAAATTCACCAACTCCTTCAGCGTAAAATGCTGGAACAGCGCCACGATGTCGGCAAAGGCCTCATGGAACGCCGGAACGTCCGGATTCGACGCCTCCTGGAAGCGGCGATGCAGTCCGTCGAGCAGCGCATGCGACATCTCATGCGCGATGATGTCGCTGGAGAGGCACGAAAACACCGTCGTCCCGGGCGTGGTGACATCTCCTTCATTGCCGGTTGCCGGGAAATAGCCGAACAGCAGCGCCTTCTTTTCCGGGCTGTAATAGGCGTTCTCGGCGCGCAGCGCATGCGGATAGATGCGCAGGCGCGGCACATAATGCGCCTTCACCGTCATGTCGCCGGCGCGGCCGGGAGTTTGCGAATAGTGCGGCGCCCATAGCGCCCGCCGCCCCAGCGCGCGCTCGAAATGGCCGATCGTGGTCATGGCGACAGCGTAGACCATCTGCTGGTGGAATTTCGGATTGCCTTCCGAGGGCGGCAGGCCGTCCTGCGCCAAGAGCACCTTGTCGTTGAGGTCGACCGGATCGTAGATGCGGTTCGATGCCGGATCGACATCGACCACTTCGAGATATTCGCCGATCGGGCCCGGCTGCAGCGCCTTGTCGGCCGACGGTTCGTCGTCCCAGGGAACCCAGAGCGTTGCCTGGTAGACCGACACCGAGTCCAATCGCTTGGCGACCGAAGGGTCGAGCGCGTAGATGCGCAGGCGCCGCTGTGGCGGCGGCAACGGACGCGGCTTGCGCTTGATCGGCGCCGGGCTTGCTGCCGGAGCGGCGGCCGGCACCGGCTTGGCGCCGGCCCTGCCCAGCACGTCCTCGAGAAAGGCCCTGAGCGGCTTCGACGGATTGCCCTGGTCCAGGGCGGCTTCGAGATAGCGGTTGCGCGCCGCGGCCGAGATGGCGGCCGGGTCGCCGTCCGGATCGGCGATCGCCTCGTCGACTGCGGCCGTGCTTTGCGTCATCTGCATCAGCTCCAGCGCCAGCATCCTTTGCCGTTGCAATGCCACGGACGACTGTGCGGCAAGCGAATTGCCCCCGGTCAAGAAATCGAGCCAGCTCCACGTATAAGTCGCCCGCGGCAGTTTCTGCAGCAGGCTTTCCGCCGGTGGGGCGACCGCCAGCGCGTCGAAGGCGCGCACCACGCCCTGCCCGATCTTCTCCAGCGCCTCGGCGGCGTTCATCTTCAGCGTCGATTTCTGCGCTGCCTTGAACAGCGCGAAGCGCACGGCCTCGATGCGCATCCAGGGTTGCGAATAGGTCTTCACGACGTCCCAGTGCTCGGCCAGCCAAAGCGCGGCCGCGGCGGCGACCTGCGGCGTCGCCGCAGAGGTGCCGTTGCCGTCCATGTCGACGATCTTGGCGCAATCGATCTCCGCCCAGGGCACGTTGGGCGTGTAGGCGCCGAGCGCCGTCTTCATCTTCGATGGCGGGCCGTAATTGCCCTGCATGGTGCCGAAATCGAGCCCGGTATAGGCGCGGCCGTCACCCATCACGCCGCATGCGGCCAAGACACGGTTGTAGCGGGCTGGATAGACGATGCTGCGCGGCGTGATGGCAAAATTGTTGCCGGCCGCGGTGACCATCACCAGGCCATGGTCGTAGGCGAGATTGACGGCATCGACCAGGGCCTGTGAGGTAAGACCACCCATGCTCATCGACAGCACCTGCGCGCCTTGCTGGCGCGCATAGTCGATCCCCTGCACCATGGTGCCCGTGGTCAGGCGGACCACCCAGTCTGCGATGCGCACTGGAAGGATCTTCGCTTGCGGAGCACCGCCGACGAAGTCGGTGAAGCCCGGCCAATGTGGCGACGTGCCGTCGAGCTTGTTGCCGGCAAGCAGGCTGAGCGTGCCGGTGCCGTGGCCGCGATTGCTGGTGAGTGTGCCGGCAGGCGCATGATCGGTCGCATTGTCCGGCCCAGTGCCATCGTCGACGAAATTGCGCTGCTTGGCCGTGAGAAGCCCGGCCGGCACGGTGCGGTGGCCCGGATCGAAGCCGGTATCGAGATGGGCAATGGTGATATTGGCCTGCTTGGCGCCGGCCTTGCTGCGGGCAGCGGCGAACTGGCTGAAGGACGGCCCCGCGTTCCAGGCAACCACGCCAGGCACCGTCGCCTGCCTGCCGCTCGGGTCCTGATCGTCGAAGGCGCAGACAGGGCTGGCGCTCGCCGCCATGCCGCGGTCGCCGCTGCCGTTCTTGTAGTCCCATTGCTGAACGATGTCGGGCTCGATCGCTAGGACATCGGCGTCGGCAATCGCGACATCTCCGCCGCGAGCCACCAGTTCGTGGGCGTCGTCCCAGGGATTGTCCGAGTCCGCGGCCCTGGCGGAAAGCCGCAGCCAGGTCGCGCCCCGGTCCGTTGCTGCCCCGAAGTCGGCGCCGGAAGCACCTGGCGGCACAGTCAGGATCGGTTCGGCGTCGATCCTTCCGATACCAAGCGACCGGCTTTTGGCCGCAAACCCGGCGCCGTCGCCGCGAACCTTGACAAGGAGACTCCTCGCCATGGCATGCCCCTCCTCGGAAGTTGAAACCATGGCGTGAGCTGCCAATCCCAGTCAAGCCAAGTCCCAAACCATGCTTCGATCGTTCTGTTTGTTTGCCAACTAGGAAACCGGCCGATTCCGTTTCGGCTTCGGCACAACTATGCTCGGTGTCTGAAACATGCATGCGACGAATGACAATCGCGCCGGCCGGTAGGCGCTTCTGTGACCGCCTTCACATACGCCGCGCGAGCTTCACGCACAGATATCGCACCGGGTGGCCCTGGCTTCTGCTTCAACGCACGGGCTCGAATGGCTTCCGGGCCTGAAAATGGGTCGGTCCTCGGCAGGGAATTTCGATCACCTAGCCATTTTCAGATTTGCTGTCTGCGCGCGTCGGTAACCTCCCGCCACGCGCGCGGACGGCGTTTCAAAGATCGGTCCGCGTCCGCCAGCGCGCTCCGATTCTCATTGCAAGGGAAGTCGCCGGCTAATTTGATGCCTGCGACACACGTCTGGCGCTCGATCTTGACCAAAGGCCATCGTGCTGCCGTGACCGCCACGAAAGGAGACCAGGCCTTGATCGAGCACGCACTTGTCATACAATTTCCGCTCAACGAGAGGCGGAATCGCATCATGTCGACAGCCGGCGTAGACGACCGGGGCGCCGTGCCGCGCCTGGCACGGATCGATCCGCGTCAGTTCGATCTGCTGTTCGGCGGCTGCAAGGTCGAACGCTATGCCGCGGGTCAGCACCTGTTCGTGCAGGAGGACGCTTCCGACCGCATCTATGGCGTGATGAACGGCACCGTCGAAATCTCGCTCTATTCGCCGGGCGGACAGAAGCTGGTGGCCAATATCGAGCTCTCGCGTAGCCTTGTCGGCGAGATCGGCGCCTTGGACGGACGCCCGCGAACGGCAACCGCGATCTGCCTCACCGCGTGCGAGCTGGTTTCTCTCAGCCGAACGCAACTCTTTGATCGCATTGAAAAAAATCCGCCGTTGGCGCGTGCCATGATCGAACTTCTGTGCACGCGGCTGCGCTGGGTCAGCGGCGAGCTCGGCGACCAGGCCTTCTTCGGCATCGAGGCCCGGCTGGCGAAGCGGCTGGTGTTCCTCAGCAGTGTCATGGCCGACGCGGCCGGATGGATCCCGATCTCGCAATCGGAGCTCGGCGAGTTCCTCGGCGCGACTCGCGAATCCGTCAACAAGACGCTCAACGACTGGCGCAATCGGCATATGATCGCCATCAGGCGCGGCGGGCTGCGCATCACCAACGCCGCCGCGCTGAACCAGATCGCCGAATCGCAGGACGACGACTGAGCGATTTTTGGCCCGAATCAAAGCCGCGAAATCAGGTAGCGCAGCGCGGACCGGCTCGGCATGAAGAAGTAACCGCCGCCCTTCGTGGTAACGAATTGTGGCATGTCCTTAAGCACAGTGACCTTTTCCCAGGACGGAATCGAGAACCGGCCGCCGCCGTCGCGCGCGCCGATCGTCGGATCCTTTTCGCCGACAAGCCCCTGGAACGAGCTCGACGAGACCCAGGTCTGCTGGATGAATTCGTACTGACGTTCGATGTCGGCGTTGAGGCACATGAAGAGAAGCCCCTTCTCGACCTTCCCGCTCCGGCCCTTCTTCTCGTAGGTGCGGCCGACGCGCAGGATGCGATGGCGCTTGCCGATCCTGATCTGCGTCTCGCGGTCCTCGCCGAGCGAATCGCGCGGATTGGAGCGGCGTATGTGCGAGCCGAGCGGGCAACGATGCCCTTGCGGGTCCTCGGCGCCAAGCGCGAAATCGTTGTCGACGCCGCGGCCGGGGCGGCCATCGGGGTTGCGCACCAGCGAGCTGCCGTCCTGCCAGCGCCCGAGCATCTTGGCCGCCACCCAGCGCGGTGTGATGGCGTCGTCGCCGGTCTCATGCGCGGCTCGCGCGGCGGCGTGCTTGCAGTAGTCGTTGAACAGCTCGATATGCTGCTCGAATTGACGCACGACGAGGAACGAGCCGTTGCGTCCAAAATCGCGCGGCGGTGGCGGCTGGCCGGGGATCTGCCGGTTCCGCCGCACCTGCGACAGGATGCCGGTGCGATCCTGCGCTGCCTCGACGGAGGGCGAGGCTGGATAGAATCCGTGCTCGTCGCGATAGCCGAACAGGAACTCGCCGGGCGCGACCAGATGCATCGGCGCGGCGCCCTTGTTGGCGCGCGACGTGCCCCTGACGATCGGCTGCGAGACACCGTCGGCAAAGCCAAAATGCTCATAGGCGCGCGAGCGCTCCGGCTTGCCGCTGTTGCCGGCATGCTGGGATTTCGCGCCGTCCCTTTTCGGCGAGCGGTTCACGACGAGCGGCAGCTCGGCGACGATTTTCATCCCGGCGCCCGTCGTCTTCCGCTTCGTCGTCGTGATCTCTCCCTTGAGAGCCGCCGGCTCTTCGGCGTAGCAGATGACGACCGCGTCGACCGGCGTCTTGGCCGAGCCCCACTGCCATTTGTCGGCCGCGTCCGGGCCGGTATCGTCGAGGATGCGGCTACGCTCCGGATTGCCCATGCCGTGGCGAAAGGCCGCTGGAAATGTGTCCAGCGGATCGTCGTCGACGCCACCTGCCAGCCCGAGACGGCGAAGGCCGTCGGGACCGAAAGCCACCGTCATGGCCCGTCCGGCAGGCACGCCGTCGCCGAAACTCGTTTTGTCGATGACGAAGTCCAGCCATGCTTTGCGTTGCATTGCCGGCAGATCTTCAGGCACCCGGATCGCCAGCATATGCGCGTAGCCGAGCGCGCCGAACGGACCGAAGAAGATCGATTGGATCTCGCCCGCTTCCAGCTCTTCGAGAGGCGAAGGCGCCGGTTCACGGCTGGCGGTTTCCGCCGGCCTTGCCTGCGGCCGCTGCAACGAGCCGAACAGGCTCACCCAGTCGCGCGCCTCGTTGCCGGTGGCCGAAGCGATGCCGCGCCTGATCCTGGAGTTGATGCGGATGCGCGTGGTGTTGAGATGGGGATAGGCGGAGTACCAGAACAGCGTCGGCACCTGCTGGCGCCGCGCCCAGCGCTTGAAGCGGTCGCCGTCGCGCGCGCCGTCGAGGAAAAGCCAGCGCGTGCGCGGATAACCGTCCGTGTTGCTCCACACCCCGGTCAGGCCTTCCGAAGCCTTGGCGATGAAGTCCTCCAGATAGCTTTCCCAGCTGCCGCCGTAGTTGGAGAAGAACATCAGCTTGTCGGTACCCGGCAGCAGCACCCAGCGGGCGAAGTGAATGGTGTTGATGGTGGCAAGGAATCCCGGCTTGAACACTTTCTGCGCCGATATCGAGATCAGGTAGAAGGAAAGCCTCAGTGCCAGCCGCCGCAAGGTGCCGGCCTTCATCGTCGAGATCGCGGTCAGATGGTTCTGCGCGCAGTGGTCCTCATTGGCGAGGATCCTGTCCAGGGCGCCGATGTCGACCGGAGTGCTCTGCGGCCTGTCCTTGTCCTCGAGGCGTCGCAGACCCAGGAAGCACAAGCCGACGAACACAAGGGCGATAGCCAGCAGCCCCAGCACCGCCAGCAGAAGTGCGGTGCCGGCAATTGCGATGTTGGTGAAGGTGATGCCGTGGAGGTTGCCGAACACAAGCACGTAGATCATGCGCCAGAAGGCAAGCACGACGATCGCGACTGTGGCGAGCATAGCCGGCGCAAGCAGCGTCGTCGTCAAGGCCCGCCACCAGCGGCCCGGCGGCCGCTCGAGCAGGCTTTCGGCCGGCTCGAAGGCCCAGCCGAACTGTCCCAGCGACTGGGCATGCCGGCGCGCCTCGGTAATCACCGCAAGGGCGTTGCCGGTACCGGCACGCGGCTTTTCGACGATCTCGCGCACACTGTCGGCAAGCTCGGCCTCGGCCAGGATGCGGCGCACCGAATGGCCGGGCGTGCCCGAAAAAACCAACCCTGCCGTGCTGCCGAAGGACGGCGATATTTCGATGTGATGCTTCTTCAGGAAGCCGTCCAGAGAGCCGCCGTCGGACAGACCGCAAACGTCCCTGAAGATCGGCCGCAGCCGGTGGCCTATGGCCAGCGTGACGGCGCCGATCACATCGTCGGCGCTGCCGTCGCCGGAGATTTCGAACACGAGCGCCCCGGTCTCGAGGCCTGATTTCTCGTCCTTTCCGGTGGCCGCGACTGCAAGGCTGGCGAAATGAATCGAGCCCATCTTGTCGAGCGCGCCGCCCACCTCGTCGATCGCCGGATTGCCAAGGGCGCCGACCTTGTCGCGCACGGCATCCAACGGCACCGCGCGCGCGATCGGGCAAACCACGGTGACCATCGACTGGTCGACTGTGCGGCAAAGTGGCGAGCGCTCGAAATCGACCTTGAGGCTCGCCGGATAGGCGCCGACATTGACCATCTTGCCGGCTCTGCCGCGCGCGCGGCTGAGCTTGGGCTTGCTGAACAGGGCACGAACGCATTCGCCGATCTGTATGCGGGCGATCTCGGCGCCGATGCACAGGTGGATACCATGGCCGAAAACCATGTAGTCGCGGTGCGGACGCAAGGTGTCGAATTCATTTGGCCGTTGCACGATTTCCGGATCGAACATGGCCGACAGCGTCGCCGGCATCACCACGGTTCCAGCTTTCACCAGGCGCTCGCGGCGCGAGCCCTTGCCGATGGTCGCATCGCGGGCGGTGTAGCGCCACGGGCCGACCCAGATCGGCTTGAAGCGCATGGCTTCCAGGATCGCCCGATCGAGCTTGCCGGTATCGCTTGCTGCAATGGCCGCGTCGACGGCCTGGCGGGCATCGGATCGCGACAGGATGACGTCCAGGCAATTGCCGCCGGCAAGCACGTTGGTCGGAACGAAACCGGCAATCATGCCGAGCATGATCGAATGGATGTCGGGCCGCGACAGGCGCCCCTGATCCATGAGCGCGACGAGGCGGGCCAGCGGCCGGCCGTCCTTCCCTCCCTTGTCCCTGACCGCGGCGATCGAGCGCTCGATGACCTTGATCAGGCGATCGCCGCCGACGACCGCGAGCTGGCGCGTTGTCGGGTTCGCGGTCGGATCTGAAAAGAACAGCGCGCTCAGCGCAATCGACCAATCGGCAAACTCGGTTTCGTCGTCGATCTCGAGACCGAAATAGTCGCGGCAGATTCGCACCGGCACAATTTTCATCAGCCCGGCGATGGCGTCGAAGCCCGGGCTGGCTCTGGTCATGATGTCGCGTGAATGACGCTCCGCGATCGGCCTGACGGCGGCTTCGACTTCCGCTGGCGGAAAGGCGCTCAGCACGGCCGACTTCATCTGCCGGTAGGCAGCCCCGTCCTGCATGCCGAGGATGAAGTTCGAACCCCTGGCCAGTTCCGCCATTTCCGGACCGTAGGGCGTTTCGAACTCGTCGCCGCGCTCCAATATGTCGCGCACGTCGACGCCCTTGGTGACGAGCAGGAAATTGCCGAAGGCCAGGTTCGGCCAAAAACGGCGCAGCAGCGCCAGCAACCAGCGCGGATCGCTTAGAAAGAACCCGGCGATGCGGGAGGCAATACCATCCCTGGCGCGAAGCCGGTTGATATCGAACGACGGCATCTCGACGACAGGGCGCTGGCTCTTCTGGGCCGCGCGGACAGCAGCGAAATACTTCAACTTGATCATGCGCGTTCGAGCCCCCCGGCTGTCCAAGTCGATGCGATGCCGGCAACCTAATGGCCTAGGTTTGCATCGGTCCGGCGTATGTGATTTTTTTCACAGTCGTCTGTCTTCGGTTCCAGCGATCATGCAATGGACTTGGCCTGGTCGAAATTCGCGATCAGGAAGTTGTTCTTCGCCGAATCGACGAACGGTATCCAGCGAATCCTCTGCTCGGAAAAGTCGGGATGCCTGGTCGCGAAAATGGCGAGTTCCCGCTCGGCATCGTCGCGACGGCCGCTCCGCATCAAGGCGCCGATTTTCAGGAACCTGGCGTAGAAGTAGCTGGGCGAAAGGTTGAGCGAGCGGTCGGCAACGGCAATTGCCGCCGGCCAGTCCTCGACGAAGCAGTATGCGGCGGCCAGTTCCCCAAGATTGTGGAAGCGGTAAAGGTCGAACGGGCTCAGCCGCTCGGTATCGAGGAAGAACGGGATCGCGCCGGCGGCATCGCCGAGCAGCAGCCGCGCGCTGCCCATCGCCGAGCGGGCGAAGGCAAAGCTCGGGTTGATGTGGATCGCCTCGGCGAGATGCTCGGCGGCCGACGCCGGCCGGCCGCGCATGATGTCGGCCGCGCCGAGATAGGCATGTGGGCGCGCGTCGAGGCTGTCCATCAAAAGCGCCTTGCGCGCGAACGCCTCGACCTTGTCCAGGTCGTCGCTGTCGCCGAAGCGCAGCCATGCCCGCCAGAAATACCACCATGACAGCTCGTTCAGCACGGCACTGGAATTCGGATCTTCCTGGTAGGCCTTGTCGAAAAATTCGAGCGCGATTTCGGTGTCGCCGCGCGTGCGCCTGTTCATGTGCCAGCGGCCCCGCCGCACCAACTGCCAGGTCTCGAGGCTTTCCCACGGCACCTGGAAGGTCCGCACCTGCTCGGCCCGATCGACTTCCTTGTCGAGGATCGAAACGATCTCGCTGCCGATCTGGTCGCGCAGGCTGAAGATGTCGACGAGGTCGCGGTCGAAGCGTTGCGACCAGACGAGACGTCCGTTCGACGTATCGGTGAGCGAGGCGTTGAGGCGGATCTGCCCGCTGTAGCGTGCCAGCGTGCCGCCGACGATATAGCGCGCGCCAAGCGCATTGCCGATGAGCCTGGTCCCGAGGCTGTCGTCGCGGAACTGGAAGCTGGAGCCCTTGGCGATCACCGAAAGCCAGCGGGTGTTGGAGAGGCCGTAGATGATGTCTTCGGCAATGCCGTCGGCCATGTAGCCGACATCGGGCTCGCTTCCGTCGCCCTGGAACGGCAGCACCGCGATTGCCGGCGGTCCCTTGTCGAAGGGTCTGTAGGAACCCGAAGCTGTGGGGATGGCGGCCAAGGGAGCCGTCATCGTGGCGCCGTTGCCGCCGCGCCCGGCTATCAGGACGCGCACCGGCAGGGCGATGTTCTTCAGCATGAACTCGCCGAGGTCGGTAAAGACCGCCGCGGTCTTGTCCTTTACGTGGTGCCAGGTTGTCTCCGAAATGGCGAGGCCGTCATGGGGAGCGAATTCCTGGAGGCGGGCGGCTATGTTGACGTCGTCGCCATAGAGCCGGCCCTCGCGGACGATGACGTCGCCGGTGTTGATCCCAGCCCGAAACGGCATGCGCATCTCCTCGCCCACCGAGGCATTGAGCGCCATGATCCGATCCTGGAAATCAAAGGCCGCGCGCAAGGCTTCGATCGGATTGCCAAACTCGGCCATGATGCTGTCGCCGGCAACGCCAAAGGTGCGGCCGCCAAAGGCGCCGCAGCTGTCGGTGATGATATCGCGCCTTTCCTCGAAGGCCGCGACGGCAAGCTCGTCGTCGATGCCCATCAGCCGTGAAAAGCCAACGGCGTCGATGGAAATGATTGTCGCCAGCTGACGGATATAGTGCCGTTCAGCCATGGTTGAGCCCCCGGTCCCTGTTTTCGGTCCAGAACAGGCGACTTCCGCTCTCAAAACACTTCGCCGTTTGCCGACGGAAAATCCCCGGCAGGCTCGGCGCGCCGTTGCCACCCTGTCAGCTTGGAACTCTAACAGGGTCTTGCCAAAAGCTCTACCACGAACAGCTAATGGAACGCGCCTTCGGCCCGACCCATGGTTAGCCGTTTGTTACCTGAAGCACCAGATCCTGGAAACGTGCTTACATATTGGAATCTCGAGGCTTTATTTATTTCCGCTTCTGCGAATGGAAATGGTGCCGGTCGTGGCGGACTGGCCGTGGAGCAAGGTGTTGTCATCCCGTGGTGGAACCAACCGGCCGGGATTCGAGTTTTCCAGCGCACTCATGCCAACACGAAATTGAGGGGCAGTCATGCGCGCTGTTGTTTTGGCAATCGGTATTGCGTCTTTCCTTGCCGGCGGGCCGGCTCTGGCGGCGAACGAGCAACCGATACCGCCGCAAAATGCCAAGAAGCTCTCGGAAATCGTCGCCAAGGTCGAGAAGCGGAACGACTTCCAATATGTGAAGGAGGTCGGCTGGAGCAGCGACGGCTATACCGTCACCTACTACACGACCGACAAGGCCAAGGTCGAAATCACCTACGATCCGGTAACCGGCGAGCCAAGATAGACACCTGAAGACGGCTGCCCGTGGGTAGCCGCCCCTGCCCATCCGAGTCTTGCGTCGACGCGTATTTGATGGCTGACTGCGCGCCACGATTGCGGGCACGGGGGTGCATGGCAATGGTTGGCTACGTCCTGAAGCGCATCTTGATGATGCTCGCCGGCTATCTGGTCGCCGTGCTCGTCGGCTTGATCGCGCTGGTCGTGATCTACATGGTGCTGAGCTCGCTGCCCGGCGCTCCAGGCTATTTCGAGCTGATGCAGTTCACGCCCGTCGCTGTGCTCGTGGTGCCGCCCCTCGGCATGTTCGTCTATTTCCTGACGATCGTGGTCACCGGCGTGCAGACCCTGGTCTTTGCCCTGATTGCCGAGTTCTTCTCGTTGCGGAGCTTCTGGCTGCACATGCTGTTCGGCTGCGCCGCGGCAGCAGCCGGTTTCGTGCTGCTCTGACCTGAGGCGCCGGACGATCCGGAACGCTGGGCCGACATGGGCATCATCGCCGGCGCCGGTCTCGTCGCCGGCCTGGTCTACTGGCTGATCGCCGGGCGCGACGCCGGCTTTCGGCGCCCGCTCGCCCAAATTAAACAATTCCAGGAAAAGTCCTAAGCGGTAAGGCTCGGCGGCCTCGCCGTAGCCTTCCGCCCGCAATTGGTGAAAAACAAACAGCGCTCAGCTTGACGGCGTGCGCACCGCTTCGGTTGCGTCCAGCGCCTGCATCAGCTTTGAATCGCGATCGTAGACGTCGTCGAAATATTCGACCTTGCCGGACATGTCAGGCCAAGCGGTGAAATAGGCGACATAGACCGGGATGACGCGCGTGACATTTTCGGTTGAATGGCCATGCTTCAGCTTCTCGGCGACATAGTCGACCGAGGTGCCGAGCACCGCGGCAGCCATGCCGCGTGGATCCTGCAGACGGATGCAGCCATGGCTCAGCGCACGCATATCGCGCTCGAAGAACGACTTCTGCGGCGTGTCGTGCATGTAGATGGCGTGCTTGTTGGGGAACAGGATTTTCAGTTCGCCTAGAGCGTTGGCCTCGCTCGGCTGCTGGCGCACGCTGAAAGGGATTTTGGCGCCGTAGGCGCCCCAGTCGACCGACGACGACGGGATCTGCCTACCCCGCGAATCCGTCACCTCATAACCCGCGCGGTCGAGATAGCCAGGATCGCTGCGCAGCCGCGGCAGCATCTCGTTGACGATGATCGACTGCGGCACGCCCCAATAGGGGTGATAGTCGACCTGCTTGATCTGGTTGTAGAAAAAGGCGGTCTGGTTGGTGACCTTGCCGATGACCGCGCGGGTTTTCAGCTTCTCCTCGCCATTATCGATATAGCTCGCCGTGAAGGCTGGCTGGTTGATGAAGACGCGCGGGCTGCCAAGATCTGACGGCAGCCAGCGCAATTCCTCCAGCGCGGCCTCGACCTTCTGGATCTTGTCGGCTTTGGATGTTCCTGCAAGCGAAGCAACGGTGCGCGGGCCGACGACGCCGTCGCCCTTCATGCCTGCCCGCTTCTGCACCGCCTTGATCACCGGCACCAGCTCGGGATCGTAGACCTCGCTCTTGCCGAGCCTGGCGAGAACCTCTCCATAGTCGCCGCCCATCTCGTCATCGAGATTGCGGGCAATGAGCGTCAAAAGCTTGGGCAGCTCAGGGCTGCTTTCGCCGGGCTTCAAGAGCAGCTTCGGATCGACGACGATCTCATTCTCCTCGCTCGCCTCGAGCGATTCCAGTTCGACGCGTAGCGCCTGGTATTCCGGGTTCTGCGGGTGTCGCGATTCTAGGTAGGTGCGCACCTCCTGGGTATGCGCCAGCGTCTTCAACACACCCTCGAGATCGAGCGGCTTGGCCGGGAAGTCGTAATAGCCGGTCATGCGGTTCGGGTCGACGCGGCCGTTCTGGGCATCATGGGCATAGCGCAGCACGCGCGCCGACAGCGCCATCTCGAAGCGGACCAGTTCCTTGGTCCGCTCTTCCGACGTGGCGGCAGTCGTGGCCGGAACATCGACGGAGTAGTCGGCAGGGGTCAGGCCGTAGCTCGCCGCCTCGCCAAGAACCCGCACGGCATCCTGCGCCCTGCTGTTGGGCGCGTCTCCTGTTATCCAGATGAAATCCGGATTGGCCGAGTAGTAGGCGACCAGCGCCTTGGCGATGTCGGGTTCGGCAAAGAGTTCGTAGTCGCTCAGGCCTGCCAGCGCGTCGCGAAACACGCTCCCGGTCACGGACGGCACAAAGGCTGCGTCCTGTGCGGTCGCGAGTTGCGGAGCCGGCAGCAGCGACTTGAAATCGACACGCACGAGCTTGTCGGCTCTGTAGGTGTTGTAGGTAGGGCTGCTGATCCTGAGGCCGCCCCCGTCGCCAGTACTTGGCTGCATCTTGCGGGGCTTCGGCGGTGGCGGAAACTCGCCTTGCGGATTGTGCCGGATGCCACCGCCGAACAGCATATCGAACAGGCCCTGCGCGCTCGCCGGCTGCTGCCCGAAGGCAAGTGCCACCGCGATCGCGACCGGCATGACAGCCGTTTTGTTCCCGAGGATTTTCATGCTTCACCCGCACCGGTTGAAACCGGTTCCCGTTCCGCGCCGCTTGACGGTCCCGCCCTCCGCATGGCGGATGTAAGGCGCGACTATACCGATTCATACTGATTTCGTTAAGCTTCCATAAATTTCCGCGACCGTGTTGCAGAACAGTTTCACATCCTTGTGAGACACAATGCGGCAGGGCCGCTCCTGGTTTCAGAAACCTGATGACAATCAGGCGTTGGCGCCGCCATCGATGGTCAGCGCCGCGCCGGTGACGAAGCGGCCCTCGGGGCTGGCGAGCCAGGCAACCAGGCTCGCTATCTCCTCGGCCTCGCCGAATCGCGGGGTCGCCATTTTCCGGCGCTGGTGCTCGGCATGCGGCCCGTCAGCAGGGTTCATGTCGGTGTCGGTCGATCCCGGATGAACGATGTTGGCGGTGATGCCGCGTGGGCCGAGGTCCCGTGCCAGAGCCTTGGTCAACCCGACCAGCGCCGCCTTGCTGGTCGAATAGGCGCTGAGGCCGGCGTCCGTCACGCGTTCGGCCAGGTTGCTGCCGATCGAGATGATGCGACCGCCTTCCGCCATGTGCCGGGCGGCCGCTTTCGAGGCAACGAAAGGCGCCCTCAGATTGACCTCCATGCTCTCGTCGAAATCGGCAAGCGACAGGCTATCGATCGGCGCGGCGCGCCAGATGCCGGCGCTGTTGACCAGGATATCGAGCCGGCCAAACGCATCGGTTGCCTGTTCGATGGCGCGCTCGATCGTTTCGGCGTCGCGGCCGTCCGCCTTGATGGCAAGAGCGCGACCGCCGGCCGCCTCGATCTCGTCGACGACGGCGCGGGCCTGCATCTCGCCATGGACATAGGTCAAGGCGACGCTTGCACCGTCGCGCGCCAATCTCCTGGCAATGGCCGCGCCTATGCCGCGGCTGCCGCCGGTCACGAAGGCGGCCTTGCCGCTCAGTGGCTTGGAAGGCATCGATTTCTCCTTTTTGTAATGATCGATACATAAATATCTGTCAGCCTTGCCCCGCCCCGTCAACTGAATTATGTATCGATCAACACAGAAAAGGATGCCACCCAGAAACACCATGCCGGAAAGAGGCCGCCCCCGTTCCTTCGATCGAACCGCAGCGCTGCGGCGAGCGATGGAGGTTTTTTGGGTCAAAGGCTATGAAGGCGCCTCGCTGAGCGACCTGACCACAGCCATGGGTATCAATTCGCCCAGCCTCTATGCCGCCTTTGGCAGCAAGGAAGCGCTCTTCCTCGAAGCAACCGACCTCTATACGCGCGTCGAGGGCTCCGATATCTGGACGACGCTGGAACAGGCGCCGACCGCGCGGCTGGCGATCGAAGGGTTCCTGACCCAGACAGCAAAGGCCTATTCCCAGGCCGATCGGCCGCAAGGCTGCCTGATCGCGCTCGGCGCCTTGCATCAGGATTCCAGCCAGGGTCTGATCTGTCATGATCTGCGCCGCCGCCGGGCCGAAAATCATATGGCGCTCAAAAGGCGCTTGGAACGCGCCGTCGCCGAAGGGGAACTGCCGGCGGATTTCGACGGCCAAACCGCCGCCACCTTCTTCGCCACAGTGCAGCACGGCATGTCGATCCAGGCGCGTGACGGCGCCACGCATGCTGCCCTCATGGCAACCGTTGCCGGCGCCATGGCGGCCTGGGCAACGCTGGCCGGCGCTTGGGCCTGAACCAAACATCAATCCGTGACAAACAGCGGTCTTTGTGATCGAAATTCCAGTGGCCTCGAGCACGGCCTGGAGGATGTGCAGTGAAGAAGGGATATCGCGAGCTTCTCGATGAGGCGAATGCCGAGATCGAGGTGGTATCGCCCGAGGAGGCGGCCGGGCTGCTGGAGGACGACGACACCATCTTCGTCGACCTGCGCGACCCTCGCGAAGTCGAGCGCGACGGCAAGATCCCCGGAGCAAAGCATGTGACGCGCGGCATGCTCGAATTCTGGATCGACCCCGAAAGCCCCTACCACAAGCCATTCTTCGCCTCGGGAAAGACCTTCGTCTTCTTCTGCGCCGGCGGCTGGCGCTCGGCACTCGCCACCAAGACGGCGCAGGACATGGGTCTTGCCCCGGTCAAGCACATCCTTGGCGGCTACACCGCCTGGAAGGCGGCGGGCCTGCCGGTCGAGCCCGGTCAGAAGAAGAAGGCTGACTGACCGCGTTTTTGCTCGCTATCCCGGGCCGAAGGCCGCAGCGCGCTTTCCCCCAACCATTCAGTGCAGCGTCGATTCGTGCTCCTCGGTGACGAAGCGGACGGCGCGCGCGACGACATCCTTGTCGGCAAGGATGCGGCGGTGGCCAAGCCCTTCGGCCCAATGCAGGCGGACATGATCGCCGGCTCCCGCATAGCGCTTGGCATGGTCGGCATGGACTTCGCGATCGTCGGGCGCGTGGATGATCAGCGTCGGCACCGGCGCCTCGGCAAGCTGGCGGTCGCCGGTGAATTCGCTGAGCGGCCGCCCAGACAGATGCTTCACCCGATCCGCCATGGCGATCCGGGAGCGCGGCCCGACATTCATCATGCGACTGAAGTCGTCGAAGATCGCCGGCATGGAACTTGGCGCCGCGATCAGCACCAGCTTTTCGGCCGAGAGCGGCGGCATGCCCTTGACCGACGCCGCAACGGCGTTGGCGGCGATCGCGCCGCCGAAAGAATGGCCGACCACGGCTGCAAAAGGACCGAACCATTCGCCTGCGGCTCGCGCCGCATCCACCGCGGTCACCATATTGAGATGCCTGCCGAGCGAATGGCCGTGCCCCGGCAGATCGAGCGAGACGACCTTGTAACCAGCCCCGCGAAATCCTTCGATCAGCGCGCGCATATATTCGGTGCGCGAGCGCCAGCCATGGATGACGAGCACTGTGCCATGAGAGCCCCTGCCCGGCTCGGGCCTGAACTCATGCACCGCAACGCAGTCCGTCCTCGTCTTCAGCCTGTGATGGCGCGCCTCGGCCATGAAACCGGCAGCGCGCTCCACGGCGCGGCGCTCGCCATCGCTCAAGGATTTGACGTTTGGCGTGCGACAGAACAATTCGAACGCTGCGCGGCCGCTGAGACGCGGGGCGACATGCTCGGCCGCACCGAAGACGCCCCGGATGACCTTCAATCCAAATGATGCCATAGTGGCGGTCCATCCATTCGTTCAAGCATGAACATAATAGTTCAAACATGAACATTAAGCAAGAGCTGCCCTGGGACAATCCGCGCTTTCGCAACTGGGTTGCGGTGGCGCGCGCCTGCCATGTGCTGGAGCGCACGCTGGCGACGAAGCTCGCGCCTCTCGACTTGAAGCCGGCGCAGCTCGACGTGCTGATGAACCTCTACCGCCACCCCGGCATGTCGCAGCACGACCTTGCCCGCAAGCTGCTGGTCGGCCGCTCGAATATCACCATGCTTTTGCCGCAGCTCGAGGCGCGCGGCCTGCTGCGTCGCGAGGGCGACGAGAAGGACAAGCGCGTGCTGCGGTTGAACCTCACCGAAGCCGGCGAAGCCCTGCTGATGCGGGCGCTGAAAGTGCATATGGCGCTGATCGAAAAGGCGATGAGCCAGTCGACGCCGGAACAGTGCGACATGATCGGCGAGCAGATGCGCAAGATCGCCGACGTGCTGAAGGAAGCCTGAGCCCCAGGCTTAGCAATCACCACATGGTTTTCTTGGCCCGCTCCGGCCACTCCTTGTCGTAGATCTCGCCGTCGATGGTCTTGCGGCTGGTGATCTCTAGGATCTGGCCGGGCGTTGGCAGCGACTTCGGGTCGACATGCTTTGCCGGATTCCACAGCTCCGAGCGCACGATGGCGCGGGCGCATTGGAAATAGACGGTGTCGACGGCGACGACGGTGACCGACCGCGCCGCCTTGCCGTCGACGGTGAAGGAAGCGCAAAGCTCGGCATCGGTGGTGATGTGGGCGCGGCCGTTGACGCGCAGCGTCGTGCCGGAGCCCGGCACCAGGAAAAGCAGCCCGACGCGCGGATCGCGAATGATGTTCTTCAGCGAATCGGCGCGGTTGTTGCCGCGCCTGTCGGGCATCATCAGCGTCTTTTCATCGATAAGGCGCACGAAGCCGGCGAGATCGCCGCGCGGCGAGCAGTCGAGCCCCTCCGGCCCGCTGGTCGCCAGCGCCACGAAGGGCGAGGCCTCGATGAAGGCGGCATATTCGGAGATCACATGGTCGAGTTCCTTGACGATCGAGGCCTCGCCAGGGAGGCCGTAAAGGGCTTCGAGCTGTTCGACCGATGTGACGAGCGACATCTTTTTTGCCTCCTGACCTTTTGCCGGCGCTACTCCATGTCCATGACGCTTTGACGACAGTCCGACACCGAAGTTGAACTTGCGGGCGTCAGGCTAGCGATCCCTGCTGAGCCCCTTCTCGGCCAACTCGGCGAGATAGGCGTTCCAGCGTTCCTCCTTCTCATGGCCGAGCGTGTGAAGGTAATTCCAGGTGAAGATGCCGGTGTCGTGGAAGTCGTCGAAGGTGATACGCACCGCGTAGTTGCCGACCGGCTCGATCTTGAGGATCGCGACATTGCGCTTGCCGGGCACCGTCACGCGCTGTTCGGGCGAATGGCCCTGCACCTCCGCCGAGGGCGAAGCCACGCGTAAAAACTCCGCCGGCAACTCGAACGGCTGGTGATCCGGGAAAGTCACGGTGAGCAGCTTGCGGTCTTTCGAGACCCTCAGTTCCTTCGGCGCCGTCATGTTTGGTCCTGCGTGAATGGATCCCTTCCCTACGCCGCTTCGCGCGATGCGGAAAGGTCATGGAAGCCAGCCGACATGCGATGTCGGTCAGGGACTGTTACCAAAGATCAAGACCTTCTATCTTGAATGCCGGGCCGGATCGTATCACATAGCCATATATAACGAGCCCGTTTACGGCCACGGAAGCGCTTGAACATGAACATGATCGACCCATTCGGTCGCACGATCACCTACCTTCGCGTGTCGGTCACCGACCGCTGCGACTTCCGCTGCACCTATTGCATGGCCGAGGACATGACCTTCCTGCCGAAGAGGGACCTGTTGTCGCTCGAGGAGCTCGATCGGCTCAGCACAGTCTTCATCGAAAAGGGCGTGAGGAAGCTCAGGCTGACCGGTGGCGAGCCGCTGGTGCGCAAGAACATCATGCATCTGGTGCGCCAGTTGTCGCGGCATCTCGAGAGCGGCGCCCTGGAAGAGCTGACGCTCACCACCAACGGCTCGCAGCTCTCGCGCTTTGCCGCCGAGCTCGCCGATTGCGGAGTGAAGCGCATCAACGTCTCGCTCGACACGTTGGATGCCGGTAAATTCCGCCAGATCACCCGCTGGGGCAATCTCGGCAAGGTCATGGAAGGCATCGACGCCGCGCAGGCCGCGGGCCTGAAGGTCAAGCTCAACGCCGTGGCGCTGCGCGACTTCAACGACGCCGAAATCCCCGAGATGCTGCGCTGGGCGCATGGCCGCGGCATGGACCTCACCGTGATCGAGACCATGCCGATGGGCGAGATCGACGCCGACCGCACCGACCAGTACCTGCCGCTGTCGCTGCTGCGCGCCTCGCTTGAGCGCCACTTCACGCTGACCGACATCCCCTATAAGACCGGCGGCCCTGCCCGCTACGTCCAGGTCGCGGAGACCGGCGGCCGGCTCGGTTTCATCACGCCGATGACGCATAATTTCTGCGAAAGCTGCAACCGCGTCCGGCTGACCTGCACCGGCACGCTCTATATGTGCCTCGGCCAGGAGGACGCCGCCGACCTCAGGGCGCCGTTGCGTGCGTCCGAAGGCAACGAATTCGTCGGCGAGGCCATAGACGAGGCGATCGGGCGCAAGCCGAAGGGCCATGATTTCATCATCGACCGCCGCACCAGCCGCCCCTCGGTATCGCGCCATATGAGCGTCACCGGCGGCTGATTTTTTCGGAAATTGGTGCAGGATCACCCTCGGTCACTGACCTTGGGGGCACCATGAAGCGTTTTCATCTCATCCAGGGCACGCCTCTGGCGATCGCTTTGTCGTGCTTGTTGGCGGTCGCCGCCACAACGGCGGCCGCGAGGCCATTCACCTACGTCAATGCGCGTTTCGGAATCGCCTGCACCTTTCCCGACGAGGTATTCAGCATCACCGAAGCCGAGCCGGACAACGGCGACGGGCAGCAATGGACCGCGCCCGACGGCGCAAGCCTGACCTGCTCCGGCATCTACAACGTCGACAACGACACGCCGAAGGCTTCGTCGCCGGCGAAAAGGCAAACATCGGACCGGGCTACAAGATCACCTACAGCAAGACCGGCAAGAACTGGGCCGTGCTCTCCGGCGTCAAGGGCGACAGGGTCTTCTACGAGCGGCGCCTGTTCGGAAAGGACGATGTCATCCGCACCGTGTGGATCGAATATCCCTCCTCGCTCAAGGCGAAATATGACCCCCTGATCGTGGCCATCGCTGCCAGCCTGCGCGGTCCTTGAGGCGTACGCGACACCCCTGCAAATAACCCTTCGCACGGGCTTCCACGGCGATTTACCGCGGCAGTGTTCGGGCCTAGCCTCCAGAAGCGACTTTTCGCATCCAGGGGGAATTCTCATGCGCACATTCATGCTTTCGCTTGCAATGCTCGGACTTGCTTCCGCACCGGCCGCCGCCCAGTCGATCGGCGGCACCTACACTGTCGCCGGCACCAATTTCGACGGCTCCAAATATGGCGGCGAGGCGACCATCACGCTGACCAGCGACACCACCTGCACCATCCATTGGGAAACCGGCGGCTCGTCCTCCGACGGCATCTGCATGCGCAACGACAACGCCTTTTCCGCCGGCTATGTGATGGGCAAGGAAATCGGCCTCGTCGTCTACAAGGTCGATAAGGACGGCTCGCTGCACGGGCTGTGGACCATCGCCGGCCAGAACGGCAACGGCACCGAAGTGCTGACGCCCAAGTAAGCGTTCGACGCATTTGCAAATCGATCGTCCGGGCCGCGGAGAAATTCGTGGCCCATTTCTTTGCCGTTGCTGTTTTCCAGTTGCCTGCTACAGGCTTGACCCAAAAATAGAATCTGGAAACGCCCTTGCCTCTCTCGCCCAATCTTCGCGGCGCGCTTTTCATGGTGGTGGCCATGATCGGCTTCACCCTCAACGACGCCATCACCAAATTCTCGTCGGAATCGATGAACATGGCGCAGGTCATGCTGGTGCGCGGCGCTTTCGCATCGCTCTTCGTCGGCCTGCTTGCCTGGCGGCGCGGCGCGCTGGCCAATCCGGCAGCGATGCTGCAGCCGATGGTGGCGATGCGCGTCGCCGGCGAGGCGGGCGCCACGGTGTCGTTCCTGATCGCCCTTGCCCATCTGCCGATCGCCAATGTCTCGGCCGTGCTGCAGGCGCTGCCGCTTGCGGTGACGATGGGCGCGGCACTTTTCTTCGGTGAAGGCGTCGGCTGGCGGCGTTGGTTGGCCATTGCCGTTGGCTTTGCCGGCGTTCTGATCATCGTGCGGCCGGGTTTCGAAGGTTTTAGCGTCTATTCGCTGCTGGCGCTGACAAGCGTTGCCTGTTGCGCCGTGCGCGACCTCGCCACCAAGCGCATACCGCAGGCGATCCCGACCATGCTGGTGTCGACGGCGACGGCGCTGGCCATGACTGTGCTGGGCGCGCTGCTGCTGTCGCCGATGGGCGGCTGGACGCCGATGAGCGGCAAGGCGACCGTGCTGCTGGCGCTGGCGGCGGTGCTGGTGCTCATCGGCTATCAGTTCATCATCATGGCGATGCGTTCGGGCGACATCTCCTTCATCGCGCCGTTCCGCTATACGGCGCTGCTGTGGTCGATCCTGCTCGGCCTCGTCATCTTCGGCGACGTTCCCGATCTGCCGATGATCGTGGGCGCCACGATCATCATCGGCTCCGGCCTCTATGCGCTCTACCGCGAGCGCGTCGTCGGCAGGCTGCAACCCGCCGCCGAAAGCGCTGGACCGGACATGGCGCCGGACGGCATATAGGGCCGATGGACCGGAGCGTAGCGGGCATCATCCTGGCAGGCGGCCAGTCGCGCCGGATGGGCGGCGGCGACAAGCCCCTGCTTTCGCTGGGCAAAGCCAGGCTGATCGACCATATCGCCGCGCGCCTCGAACCGCAGGTCGGCACGCTGGCGCTCAATGCCAATGGCGATCCCGCGCGGTTTGCCGGCACGAACCTTCCTGTGCTTGCTGACACGATGCCCGGCTATGCCGGCCCGCTGGCCGGCATTCTGACCGGCCTCGAATGGGCGGCAACGAACACGGCTTGCCGGTCACTGGTGAGCGCGGCCGGCGACACGCCGTTCTTCCCCGGCGATCTTGTCGAACGATTGAACGCTGCTGCCCAAGAACGGCCGGGCGCGATCGCCGCCGCCAGTTCCGATGGCCGATTGCACCCCACTTTCGCGCTGTGGCCCCTTGGCCTGCGCGATGCACTGCGCCATTTCCTGGTCGACGAAGACAACCGCCGGGTTTCGGCCTTCATGGAGCGGCACGGTTTTATTCAGGTGGAGTTTCCGATGATCGAAGCCGAAGGCCGGCGGATCGACCCGTTCTTCAACATCAACACGCCGGACGATCTTGCGGAGGCGAAACGTCTGTTGCAAAGCCTCCAGCCATGAGACGCGTATTCGGCATCACCGGCTGGAAGAATTCCGGCAAGACGACACTGACCGAGAAGCTGGTCGCCGAACTGGTCCGGCGCGGCTGGACGGTCTCGACGGTGAAGCATGCCCATCACGACTTCGACATCGACAAGCCGGGAGCGGACTCCTTTCGCCATCGCCAGGCCGGCGCCACGGAGGTCGCGGTCGTCTCCGGCCGGCGCTGGGCGCTGATGCACGAGCTGCGCAATGAGGACGAACCCTCGCTGGACGACATCCTGTCGCGTCTGGCGCCCTCCGACATCGTGCTCGTCGAAGGCTACAAGCGCGAGGCACACAAGAAGATCGAGGCGCGACGCCTGGAAGCCAAGGACCGGACGCCGCTTTCGGCCAACGATCCGAACATCGTCGCTGTCGCCGCCGACTTTTCAGTCGAAGGCGAGAGCCTGCCGGTTTTCGACCTCGATGATACGAAATCGATAGCCGACTTCATCGAGCGCGCGATCGGCCTCGTTGCTCCCGGCAAGTAACGCAGCGGCAGTCGGCGATTGTCGTTTGCTGTTGTTTTGCGGTTGCTTTTTTCTTCGAAAGAGTGGGAGTATCCCGCGCAGCGGGCGGACAAGTAGCTCCGTCCTCAAGAGCCGCATGGGACAGCGGCCATGACAATATGAGAGGATTATCATGCGTATTGCACTGCGTATCGCGCTCGCCGCTTCGGCCGCGCTGCTGACACTTGGCGTCGCCCAGGCTCAGGAAAAGACCCTGAGGATCGGCACCGAAGGCGCGTATCCGCCCTTCAACAACCTGACCTCGGACGGCCAACTGGTCGGCTTCGACATCGACATCGCCAAGGCTCTTTGCGACGAAATGAAGGTGAAGTGCACCTTCGTCGCGCAGGACTGGGACGGCATCATCCCGGCTCTCCAGGCCGGCAAGTTCGACGCCATCGTCGCCTCGATGTCGATCACGCCCGAGCGCCAGGAAAAGGTCGACTTCACCCACAAATACTACAACACCCCCTCGGCGATCGCCGTGCCGAAGGATTCGCCGCTCAAGGGCGTGACCAAAGAAGACCTCGCCGGCAAGAATATCGGCGTCGCCACCACGACGACGCATTTCAACTATGCCTCCAAGACCTATACCGACAGCACCATCAAAGGCTATCCGAGCAGCCCCGAGGAGCAGGCCGATCTCGCCAACGGCCGTCTCGACGCCATCGAGGACGACATCGTCGTGCTGCAGCAGTGGCTGGATTCGCCTGACGGCGCCTGCTGCAAGATCCTCGGCCAGCCTTCGCCGCAGCCGGTCGAAATCTTCGGACCGGGCGCCGGCATTGCCGTGCGCAAGGGCGAGACTGATCTTGTCAACAAGCTGAATGCCGCGATCGACGCCATCCGCGCCAACGGAAAGTACAAGGAAATCAACGACAAGTACTTCAAGTTCGACGTCTACGGCGCCGAGTCCTGATCATTGCGCTCGGGGCGGTGAGGACGACCTCACCGCCCTTCTTTCGTTCCGGGATCGCCACGGAGACACGCCCCGCCAATGCCGGCCCAAAGCATTTGGACACTTCTCAGTTGGGGGCCCGATGGCTGGAGTGACGATATCGCCTCTGGCGTGCTGGTCACGATTGCGCTGGCGCTCGCCACGCTCCCCATCGGCCTGGTGATCGGCTTTTTCGTCGCCTTCGCCAAACAGTCGCAAGAACCGTCGCTGCGGCTCGCGGCCAATATCTACACGACGGTCTTTCGCGGCCTGCCCGAACTGGTGACGCTGTTCCTGTTCTTCTTCGGCATGCCGCTGCTGCTGCAATATGTCGTCCGGCTGTTCAATCCGGATGCCACGATCGACGTGAACAGCTTCATTGCCGGCATGATCGTGCTCTCGCTGATCTTCTCGTCCTACGCCAGCGAGGTTTTTCTTTCCGCCTTTCGCGCCATTCCCAAGGGCCAGTATGAGGGCGGCTTCGCCATTGGCCTTTCGAAATGGCAGACGATGCGCCTGGTGATCCTGCCGCAGTTGCTGCGTATCGCTTTTCCGGGCCTCGAGAATTGCTGGCTGAGCCTGCTCAAGGACACTTCGCTGGTCTCGGTCGTCAACCTCGCCGAAACCTTGCGCAATGCCGGCGTCGCGGCGCGCGTCACCAAGCATTCGTTCCTTTTCTACAGCGTCGCGGCGCTGGTCTTCCTTGTGCTGGCCATCCTGTCATCGATCGCCACAGGCTACATCCTGCGCTCCCTCGGGCGGAGAGAGGCACGATGAGCGTCAGCCAGGCTATTGCCGTCGACAGGCCGCCGCCCGAGGCTCGCGGCTGGCCGCGCGCCCGCATCATAGGCTATGTGCTGGTCGGCGTGTGGATCCTCTTCGGCCTCGGCATCGTGGCCTATCTGGTCCATGCCTGGCAGGGCGGCACATTCTTTGACAGATACGCGCCAGCCTATCTGAGGGGACTTGGCACCACTTTGGCGCTGGTGGGCATCTCGATGGTGACCGGTGCGATCCTCTCGCTCCCCGTTGCCTATGGCCGCATGTCGAAGAACCGGATCCTGTCCGGATTTGCCTATTGCTACGTCTATTTCTTCCGCGGCACGCCGCTGCTCGTGCAGACCTATCTGGTCTATTACGGCATCGGCTCGTTCAGGCCGGAACTGCAATCCGTCGGTCTCTGGTGGTTCTTCCGCGAAGCTTTCTATTGCGGGGTGTTTGCCTTCTCGCTCAACACCGCCGCCTACCAGGCCGAAATCCTGCGCGGCGCCATCGAGAGCGTGCCCCGGGGCCAATGGGAGGGTGCCGCCTCGCTCGGGCTGCATAAGCTTCAGACGCTGCGCAAGGTAATCCTGCCCCAGGCGATCATCGTCGCGCTACGGCCCTACGGCAACGAGCTCGTTTTGATGATCAAGGCCTCGGCCATCGTTGCCATCATCACCGTCTACGACCTGATGGGCAATGCCAAGCTCGCCTACGCCAACTCCTTCGACATCCAAGCCTATATCTGGGTAGCGATCGTCTATCTGGTGATGGTCGAGATCCTGCGCCACGGCGTCGAATGGATCGAGCGCCGGATCACCATTCACCTCAAGCGATAGAGCGCCGCGTTCCAGGCTGTACCAGTCGATGTGGCCCTCCGTGCCTTGACGAATTTTTCGCATGGCCTAGACCTTCCGGCACTGAAATCTCTCTTTTGTTGGAAGGCAGGCTAATGGCATCGGTTGCATTTCTCGGTCTTGGCGTCATGGGCTATCCGATGGCCGGCCACCTCAGGAACAAGGGCGGCCACGACGTCACCGTCTACAACCGTACAACGGCCAAGGCCGAGCAGTGGGTCGCCCAACATGGCGGCAGGCTGGCACTGACGCCGGCCGAAGCGGCCGAAGGCAAAGATTTTGTGTTCTCCTGCGTCGGCAATGACGACGACCTGCGCTCGGTGACGACCGGCGCCAAGGGCGCCTTCGCAGCGATGAAGAAAGGCTCCGTCTTCATCGACAATACCACCGCCTCGGCCGAAGTCGCGCGAGAATTGGCCGACGCCGCTGAAAAGGTCGGCTTTTCCTTCCTCGACGCGCCGGTATCGGGCGGCCAGGCAGGCGCCGAGAACGGCGTGCTGACCGTCATGGTCGGCGGCGAGCAGGCAGCCTTCGACAAGGCAAGGCCGATCATCGACGCCTTTGCCCGCATGGTCGGGCTGATGGGGTCGGCGGGCGCCGGCCAGCTCACCAAGATGATCAACCAGATCGCCATTGCCGGCCTCGTCCAGGGGCTGGCCGAAGGCATCCATTTCGGCAAGAAGTCCGGGCTCGACATCGAGAAGGTCATCGAGGTGATCTCCAAGGGCGCCGCCGGCTCCTGGCAGATGGAAAACCGCCACAAGACGATGAACGCCGGAAAATATGATTTCGGCTTTGCCGTCGACTGGATGCGCAAGGATCTCGGCATCTGCCTCGCCGAGGCCAACCGCAATGGCGCCAGGCTGCCGGTGACGGCGCTGGTCGACCAGTTCTACAAGGATGTGCAGGCGATGGGCGGGCGGCGCTGGGACACGTCCTCGCTGCTGGCGCGCCTGGAAAAATAGACAGCGATGGCCCCGCCCGATCCGAGCTGGAGCGCCGACGACATCGTCGCTCATTTGCGCTCGATCGGCACCGAGGAGAACCGCGCCGGCATGGCGCGGTTCGGCATCAATACCGCGGCCGCGCTCGGCGTCGGCAATTCCGATCTGCGGCCGCTGGCAAGCAAGCTGAAGAAGAACCACGAGAGGTCGCTGCTTCTCTGGGATACCGGCATCCGCGAGGCGCGATTGATGGCCGCCTTCACCGGCGAGGCGAAGAAGGTCGATGTCGGCCAGTGCCGGCGCTGGGCCGCCGGTTTCGACAGCTGGGAAATCGTCGACACCGTTGCCGACCTGTTCGCCGAAACGCCGTTCTGGCGCGAGCTGATCGAGGAATTCGCCGAGGACGAACGCGAGTTCGTGCGCCGCACCGCCTTTGCCATGCTGGCCTGGGGCGCGGTGCATCTGAAGAAGGAGCCGGATGCGACCTTCCTTGCCTATCTGCCGCTGATCGAGAAGCATGCGGGCGACCCGCGCAACTTCGTCCGCAAGGCGGTCAACTGGGCGCTGCGGCAGATCGGCAAGCGGTCGATGGCACTGCACGCCCCTGCCCTTGCGCTGGCCGAGAAACTGGCGGCATCGTCCGACAAGACGGCGCGCTGGATCGGCAAGGACGCTGTCAAGGAACTGACGGATGCCAAACAGCTCGAACGGCTCGCTGCCGGAAAGGCTTGATCTCGGCCATATCCGCTTCATCGAGGTGACGCGGCAAACGCGCGGTCGTTTCGAAGACCTGTTCGAGCAGCCCGGCGCGCCGAAATATTGCTGGTGCATGGCCTGGCGCCATTCCAGCCGTGAGCACATTGAGAACGACGAGAAGAAGCGCATGATGATGGCGCTGATCGACGCCGGCACTCCCGTCGGCATCGTCGCCGAGCTCGACAGCAAGATGGTCGGCTGGTGTTCGGTCGCGCCGCGCGAAACCTATCGAAAACTCTCAAAGCAGCAGGACGACAGCGAAACAGGCGTCTGGTCGATTGTTTGCTTCTACGTCCCAAGGGCCTTGCGCGGTGGCGGCCTCGCTTCCGCTTTGCTGGATGCCGCGATCGAGCACGCTTTCGCCAAAGGCGCTTCTACCATTGAGGCCTATCCGGTCGACGAGGCCGCACCGAGCTATCGCTTCATGGGTTTTCGCGACATGTTCGTCGCACGGGGTTTTCATGAGGTAGGCACAGCCGGCGCACGGCGGCATGTGATGCGGGTGGACCGTTGATCTGAAACAGTCACAACGCTCTTACTCGATTCCGGAGATCAACTGACGGAGGATGGCACGACTATGAGCAAGCATTTCAAAACACGCGCGATGCTGGTGGCGTTAGCGCTCGCGCTCGCCACCACCGGAACCAATGCCGCGGCCGATATCGCGCATATCTTCTGGAAGGATCTGCGCCCGGCGACGCAGGCAGTCGCCGCGGATGCCAACCTGCCGATGATAGCGGCAAAACTGCCCGATCACGGCGAGACGCTGTCGCTCGATCTGCAGGACAAGACCATTCAGTTATCCGGCTATGCATTGCCGGTCGATCGCGACGGCGATCTCGTCTACCAGTTCCTGCTGGTGCCGTGGACGGGCGCCTGCAGCCACATGCCGACGCCGCCGCCCAACCAGATCGTGCTGGTGACGCCGGCGCATCCGTACAAAATGTCGGAGGCCTATCAGCCGGTCTCCGTCACCGGCGTGCTGAAGCCCGGCATGGAGAAGAGCCAGCTCTTCATCCTCGACGGCGTCTTGATCGTCCAGTCGGGTTATACCGTGCGCAAGGCGGAGGTGGCGAGCGTCGATACGGTGCCGGACGCGGTCACGTTGCCGGTCAACTCGCCGTGGAATTTCCTCAACAAAAAGAAGAACTAAATCTCGCCGCTTCGCGTATAGTGGAAAGCGGCGAGCGCTAGATGATCAGGCCGCGTTGGCGCCCGATTCCTTGTCGAGCACCATGTAGTCGAGTGGGATCTCGGTCGTGTATTTGATCTGCTCCATCGCGAAGGACGACGACACGTCGCGGATCTCGATCTTAGCGATCAGCCGCTTGTAGAAGGCGTCGTAAGCGGCAATGTCGGGCACCACGACGCGCAGCAGATAGTCGACATCGCCGCTCATGCGGTAGAACTCGACCACTTCCGGGAATTCCTGGATGACCTCGGAGAAGCGCCGCAGCCATTCATGGCTGTGCGAATTGGTGCGGATCGACACGAAAACGGTGACGCGAACATTGACCTTTTCGTGGTCGAGAATGGCCACGCGCCGCTGGATGACGCCCTCTTCCTCGAGCTTCTGGATACGCCGCCAGCACGGCGTGGTCGACAGGCCGACTTTCTTGGCGACATCGGCGACCGCAAGTGTCGCATCCTCCTGCAGGAGGCGGAGAATTTTTCGGTCAAGGCGGTCCATTGGGAGAACTCCAGGGGAATAGTTTCGCTATATTCCCTTTTATCCGGGCCTTCCACAAGAAAGAAATTCTGCCAATGGCGGCAAAAGCGAGTGATATCTTGCCGAATGCCTATCCGATGCGATAGCGGATTTGCGACCGCAGGAAAGGCAGCAAATCCATTTCAAACCAGGGATTCTGCTTCAACCAGCCGGTGTTTCGCCATGACGGATGTGGCAGCGGCAGCACTTTCCGGGCGGGCGACTGGTCCCAAATGGTGCGCCAGTTTTTGACCGTTTCCGTCAGCGATGGCCCACGGGCCGAGCCCATGTGCCAGGATTGCGCATAACCGCCGATCGTCAGCACCAGATCGATCTGCGGCATCAGCGCCATCAACGCAGCGCGCCAGGCCGGCGCGCATTCGCGGCGCGGCGGCAGGTCGGCGCCCTTGGCATCCTGACCCGGGAAGCAAAAACCCATCGGCACGATGGCGAATTTTTTCGTGTCGTAGAACTCTTCGCTGCTGACACCGAGCCAGCTTCTGAGGCGATCCCCGGAAGCATCGGTGAAAGGCATGCCCGATATGTGGACCTTGGTGCCCGGCGCCTGGCTGGCGAGCAGGATGCGCGCGCTCGACGATGGCCTCAGCACCGGACGCGGCTCATGCGGCAACGGTCGGCCGCGCGGCTGCTCGACGCAGATGCGGCAGGCCCGCACCCTGGTGGTGAGGCTTTCCAGCGCTTGGGTCATGCTCGGCAAGTCGTCCAAATGGGGCCTCAGGCAGCGGCGCTTGGCCGGCTGGAGAGCGCCGCGTGCCAGCGCAGCACATTCGCGCATTCCTCAGGCACCTTGATACGGGCCGGCTTCATGAAATCGATGGCGATCAGCCCGGTAATGTCGGCTACAGAATAGGCTTCACCTGCGGCGAATTCCCGGTCCGCCAACTCGCGGTCGAGGAGATGCAGGAACTCGA
Organism: Mesorhizobium shonense; assembly: GCF_040545255.1. Lineage (NCBI taxonomy): Bacteria > Pseudomonadati > Pseudomonadota > Alphaproteobacteria > Hyphomicrobiales > Phyllobacteriaceae > Mesorhizobium > Mesorhizobium shonense. Next base: position 128,491 of record NZ_JBEPLM010000003.1, on the reverse strand, counting down.
TGACCTTGGGCTTGTTGGCCTCGCCCCATTCCGGGATCTGGGGCACCTCCCAGTCCTTCATCGCCGGATGGATGTGCCGGAAGGCGGCGGCGACGCTGGTCATGAGGTTTAACTCCAGGCGCCTTTGCCACATCTCCACCTTGGCCTTGCCGAGCGCGCCCTTTCCGAACAAAGCGGGCTCCGGATGCAACTCCTCGAAATAGCGGCAAATGGCGATGGATTCGGTGATGATGGTACCGTCGTCCAATTCCAGCACCGGCAGCCGCCGCAGTGGATTGCGCGACGCCACCGGCTCCTCGCGATGCTCCAGCGCGCCCATGTCGACAGGCACCAGCGGAACCGTCAGCCCCTTTTCCGCCAGGAAAACCCGAACCCGCCTGGGGTTCGGAGCGCGGCCGCCATCGAACAACTTCATTCCATTCTCCGATCTTTCACCCTGATCATAGGGCATGATCCCGAAAAGTGTGCGGCGGTTTTCGGGAAAGATCATGCCCAACAAGAAGGGCGCACTTCAATGCATGTCGCCCAAAAGTGCGCAGCGGTTTTGGGAGAACGACATGCATCAAAACAAAGATGCATGTCGCCCAAAAGTGCGCAGCGGTTTTGGGGAGACGACATGCATCGAACAGAGCATCGCCAGAAGCGGCATCACCAGAAGCGAACAAGCTCGCGCAGCGCGTCGCCAAGCGAAGCCAACGTGCCATGCTTCCTTTCGGTCGGTTGGTCGTGATGGCTGTCGCGCCAGTCCTGCGGCTCTTCGAAGGAGCCGGCCCAAATGCCGACCTTGGCGACCCGCGCCGTCGCCTCCTCGGTTTCGAAGTCGCCGAAGGCGACGGCCCATCCAGCCTGCACTTGAGCACGGTTGAGTTGGGTGTCGCCTGCCTTGCAGTCACCGAGCAGCCGGCCGTAGCGGTCGCGCTGCCAGCCGCTGCAGGACACCGGCCTGTTGGCGATCAGCCGCACCAGCGACTGCCGCGCAAGCCTGCCGCAAGGGTAGTCGGCGCCCTCCTTGCGGCACGTCTGTGTGTATTCCGGAGCGTCGATGCCGCGCATGCGGATGCGCTCGGTACCCAGCGTGAGCGAATCGCCGTCATTGACGATGGCCGTGCCTTGCTCCTTGCGCGTCTCGAAACGGTCGAGCCGCGCCGCCACCAGGATGAACAGGCCAAGCACAATCGCGGTCAGCCCATAATCCAGCAGCCTGCGCCAAAGGCTGCGCGGAGGCCGCGGAGCATATCGCCGGCGCGGTCCTCGCGACCAGGAACGGCTCATATGGCAAACAGTCTCTTAATCATTCGAACGTAGCTTAACGAACTGAAAATCGCTGCGCGCAGAAATTGAACTTCGCATGCCTTTGCTACGCTCGGACACAGCGGACAAATTCATAGTGGACCGCAGGAGACCGCATCGCAACAGCGATGTGGCGCGCGCGGTGCGCAGGACGCGTGACCGCCTTTCGCAGCAGGCCGGCAGCCTCGACTTCGACCGCGAACTGCTGAAGCTGCACGCGCGCGCCATGGTGGTCAGCGCGGCGGCGATACCACTGCTGGTGCTTACCGTGGCGGCGATCGGCCGCCTTTCCGGTGTTGGTAATCAGGTTGCCATCTGGGCTCTCTTCACGCTGCTTTGCTACACCATCGTCGCCTTCATGGCGCGGCGCGTCGAGCGGACGGAAGCAGCCGAACTCGACCCGGTGCAAACGCGCCGCGACTTCCTGATCGGCCACTCGCTGTGCGGCCTCGGCTGGGCCTGGTTCGCCTGGCTCGGCTGCGACACGTGCCAGGTCGACCAGTTCCACGTCGTCAAGGCGATGGTGCTTCTGGTTGCCATGGCGACGACCGCGGTCATGGCGTCATCGCTGGGCGGCGCCCTGCTCGCGACCTTCGCCGTTCCTGTCGCCGTCTATGTCTATGCGGTCCTGCGCCTATCGATGCCGATCGAAGGGATCATGGCGGCGCTCCTGGTCGCCGCCCTGCCTTTCTTCGGCTATGTCGCGCGCCATCTCAACCAGGCCTCGTGGATGGTGCTCTCTTTCCGCTCGGAAAAGGACGCGCTGATCGCCGAGGTGGAGACGGCGAAATCGATGTCCGACGAGGCGCGGCGGCGCGCCGAGGACGCCAATCTGGCGAAGTCGCGCTTTCTCGCCTCGATGAGCCATGAGCTCCGAACGCCGCTCAACGCCATCCTTGGTTTCTCCGAAGTGATGGCCAACGAGGTGCTCGGGCCGATGAACAACCCGACCTATCGCGACTACGCGCACGACGTGCACGAATCCGGTCAGCACCTGCTCGACTTGATCAACGAGATCCTCGACCTGTCGCGCATCGAGGCTGGCCGCTACCAGCTCAACGAGGAGCCGGTGGTGCTGGTGACGATCGTCGAGGACTGCTGTCACATGATGGAGCTCAGGGCCCGCAATAAGGACATCCGCGTTATCCAGGAATTCGAGACGACCTTGCCGCGTCTGTTCGGCGACGAGCGGGCCATCCGGCAGATCACGCTCAACCTATTGTCCAATGCGATCAAGTTCACCGCGTCGGGAGGCGAAGTCCGCGTGCGCGTCGGCTGGACAGCGGGCGGCGGTCAGTACATCTCGGTCAAGGATAACGGCCCGGGCATCCCGGACGAGGAAATCCCGGTGGTGCTTTCCGCCTTCGGCCAGGGCTCGATCGCCATCAAGAGCGCCGAACAGGGAACCGGCCTCGGTCTGCCGATCGTGCAGGGGCTGCTCGACATGCATGGCGGCGAATTCGAGCTTCACTCCAAGCTGCGCGAAGGCACGGAGGCCATCGCCATTTTCCCGCTGAGCCGGGTGATGGAGGAATTGCCGGCCCTGCCGACCAAGGCGGTTGCGGCGCGCCGGCGCTAAAGCATGTCTCCCGAAAATGGGGACCGGTTTCGGGACAAAGACATGGGTAAAATCAAGAACCTAAAGCGCGCGGAGCGAATCTGAAAGATCGCAACGCGCCTTAGTTGCGAACAACTACCGCCATGCCGGAACTGGTAAGCGCCGCGGCCTTCACAAGACCTGCGGCAAGTCCAGCCCCCACCCCTTCGCCGTGACTGACGCCGAGATCAAGCAACGGCTCGAGCCCAAGCCGTTCGGCGATCTTGGCATGGCCGGGCTCCGGCGACAGGCTGGCGAGCAGGCAATGGTCGAGCGCACCGGGATTGGCCCTGTGCAGAACCGAGGCGGCGGCCGTCGAGACGAACCCGTCAAGCAACACCGGGATCTTCTGCATGCGGGCTGCCAGAATGGCGCCGCAGATCGCCGCGAGCTCGCGGCCGCCGACCCGGCGCAACGCTTCGAGCGGATCGTCAAGGCTGGAGCCGTGGAGGGCCAGTGCCCGGTCGACCGCGTCGGCCTTGCGCGCCACCATCGCCGCATCCGCGCCCGATCCCGGCCCGACCCAGTCGGCGCCCTTGCCGCCGAACAGCGCCGCGCACAAGGCGGCCGCAATCGTGGAATTGCCGACGCCGAGGTCGCCCAGGCAAAGAAGGTCGGCACCGCCGGCGACGGCTTCCATACCGAAGGCCATGGTGGCGGCGCAGCCGCGTTCGTCGAGCGCCGCTTCTTCGGTGATGTCCCCGGTCGGAATGTCGAGGGCCAGATCGAAGACTTTCAGGCCGAGATCATTGGCGATGCAGACCTGGTTGATTGCCGCACCGCCGGCAGCGCAGAGTTCAACGGCGTTGGCGGTCGCCGAAACGGGCCGCGGCGAGATCGCATGCCGGACAGCGCCGTGATTGCCGGCAAAGATCGCCACAAGAGGCCGGTTTATGGCCGGCGGCGCACGCCCGCTCCAGGCGGCCAGCCAGATCGCGATATCCTCGATGCGCCCAAGCGAGGCCTTTGGCTTGTCGGTCTTGGCGAACAGCGTGCGGATACGGGTTTCGGCGGCGACGTCCGCCGTCGGCAGCGTCGCGAGCAGGGTGCGGAAATCATCGAAAGGCTTGGCGGTCATATCGGTCTCATTGCAGGAACAGGCAGCGGCATAGCCGCCTTCGCTGCCCGGCACAACCGCCCGGCAATGCCGCGAAAGCACCGGTGGGCGGCGCATTGCGGAGGGCTTGCATTGGCTTTGTGGTTGCACCATGTGGAGTGAAGGCAAGAGAACAGCATGACCGCCATCGAGTCTCCCTGCATACTCGTCTGCTCGATCGACATGAAAACCGGCTTCTGCTTCGGCTGCGGGCGCACGCGCGATGAGATCTCGAGCTGGCTCACGATGACGCCGGACGTCCGGCGGACGGTGATGGCCGAGTTGCCGGCGCGGCTGGAGACGGTCGAACGCCGCCCCCGCCGCGAGACGCGGCGCGCCCGCATGGCGCGCGAGCGTGGTATGTTGTGAGCAAGGATTGAGAAAGGGCCGGCCATGAACCGCCTGTTCTGGATCGTCATGCTGGTGATCGGCGCCGGCGTCATCCTGCTGATGATGAACGATTCCGCCGGCCGCACCTTCGGCATCGAGAACCATGATTTCAGCCGGCTGATCTGGGTTGGAGTCCTGGTGACGGTGATTGGCGCCAGCCTCGTTCGCTCGGGCCGGCCGCTCGGCGACATGGCGCGCAATATCGGCGTCTGGGCGGCAATCGTGCTGGCGCTGATTGCCGGCTACCAATACCGCTACGAGCTTCAAGACGTTGCGAGCCGCGTGACGGCCGGCCTTGTTCCGGGAAGCCCGCTGGCGCTGGGCGTTGACAATGGCCGCGCCACCGTCACGCTCGACAAGGCCGACAACGGCCATTTCGAAGCGCGAATCCTGGTCAACGGTACTCCGGTGCGGACGGTTGTCGACACCGGCGCGACCAGCACGGTGCTGACGGCGCAGGACGCCCAGGCGGCCGGCTTCAATCCGGCGGCGCTCAGCTACACCGTGGACGTTTCGACCGCCAACGGCATGGCGCGCGCGGCGACGGTCAGAACCGATGAAGTGGCGATCGGCGGCATCGTCCGCAAGGATATGCCGGTCATGGTGGCGGCGCCCGGCATGCTCGAGCAGAGCCTGCTCGGCATGAACTTTATCAGTTCGCTGTCGGGCTTCGACGTGCGCGGCGACCGCATGGTGCTGCGCGATTAGACCCTCAAGCCGGTTCGGCCACCGCCTTGCCGAGGCCGGCTTTATGGCTTTGCTTCAGGTGCATTATGCCGACCATTCCTGAGCCCAACTACACGAATTCGTGAACCGCGGCGATCTGAACCGCCGTAACCTCAGAAGGCGCCGCCGCGAACCTCCAGAAGAACCTGCCGCTTCCAGCATCGCCGGGGAGAAGGTTCGTCCAACAATGCCAATGGAGGATAGCATGTCAAACCGCCTGATTTCCGCTGCCGTCGCCAGCGCCTTTGCCGCAGCCATTGGCGCCGCCGCCATCGGCTCCGCATCGGCCGCTATGAGCGAGGCAGAAATGATGAAGATGCGGGAGATGACCAAAAAGGAGGTCGCTTCCGGCAAAATGGAGAAGTGCTTCGGCGTGGCGCTGAAGGGCCATAACGACTGCTATGCGGGCGCTGGAACCACCTGCGCGGGCACCTCCACCAAGAACTACCAAGGCAATGCCTTCAAGCTAGTGAAGAAGGGAACCTGCACCGCCATGACCACGCCCAATGGCCATGGCTCGCTGAAGCCGATCGGCTGATCTCCAGGAAACCCGGAGGATGGCGAGGCCATCCGCCTCCTGTCAGTGACCTTCCGGGAGATCGACATGAACATACCTCAGCGCGCCGGAGTGGGACTTAAGCCGCAGCACTACCGCGAGATCCTGGAAACTGTGCCGGATATCGGCTTTTTCGAGGTCCACGCCGAAAACTACATGGGGGCGGGCGGACCGCCGCACCGCTACCTTGCGGCGGTGCGCGAGCTTTATCCGCTGTCGCTGCACGGCGTCGGCCTGTCGATTGGCGCGGCCAGGCCCCTCGACCAAGACCATCTGAGGCGCCTGAAGGACCTGATCGCCCGCTACGAGCCTGGGCTTTTCTCCGAGCACCTCGCATGGTCGAGCCATGGCGAGGCGTTTCTGAACGATCTACTGCCGATGCCCTACACCAAGGAAACGCTCCAACGCATCGCCTCTCACATCGACGAGGTGCAGGAGACGCTCGGCCGCCAGATGCTGCTGGAAAATCCTTCCACCTACGTCGCCTTTGCCGAAAGCACCTATGCCGAGCCCGATTTCATCGCCGAGGTGCAGCGGCGCACCGGCTGCGGTCTGCTGCTCGATGTGAGCAACGTCCACGTCGCTTCGACCAATCAGCAATGGGATCCCTTCGCCTATATCGATGCCTATCCGCTCGTCGCCGTGCAGGAAATACACCTTGCCGGCTTCACGCCGGAGACCGACGAGAAACAGCGGCCGCTGCTTATCGACACCCACAACCGGCCGGTCGACCCATTGGTTTGGCAGCTCTACGCCTACGTTATCGGCAAGCTCGGTCCCACGCCGACGCTGATCGAATGGGACGCCGATTTGCCATCATGGGGCGAGCTGCACGCCGAGGCCATGCGGGCCGAAGCGCATATGAAGTCTCACGCGACACCGCAGGAGGTGCGCCTTGCAAGGACTGGCTGAACGGCAGCAGGACTTCGCGATGGCCCTGCTCGATGCTGCTCGCGCCACGCCGCCGGGCATCGTGGGTCCCGATGGCTTACCAAGTCCACGCCGCTTTGCGGTCTATCGCAACAACGTCGTGGCCGGCCTCATCGAGACATTGAAGGAAAACTACCCGGCGGTTCATCGTATCGTCGGGGACGAATTCTTCCGCGCTATGGCCGGACAGTTCGCAACGGCCCATCCGCCTCGGTCTCCGATCATGCTCGGCTACGGCTCGGGTTTCCCGGAATTCATCGGTGGATTCGAGCCTGTGGCGGCGCTGCCCTATCTCGCCGACGTGGCGAGGATCGAGCGCGCCTGGATCGAGGCCTATCACGCGGCCGATGCGGAACCGCTTACAGCCGCCGATCTCCTCGCCATCGATCAGGATCGCCTCGCCCAGGTCAGGCTGGCGCTCCATCCTTCGCTGCGTGTCACGCGATCGCGGTTTCCCGCCCTCACCATCTGGCGCATGAACATTGCGGGCGGCGAGCCCGCAGCCGTCGATCTCGACGCGAGCGGCGAGGATGCTCTCATCATCCGGCCAGGCGCAGAAGTTCGTGTTCACCAGATCCCGGTGGGCGCAGCGGCCCTTGTCAGGAGCCTGGGCGCCGGCAGGCCAGTGGTGGCCGCGGCTATCGCAGCGCTTGAGGTCACGGTCTACTTCGATCTCAGCGCGACGTTGGCCGGACTGATCGAAGCCGGCGCTTTCGTCGGTTGGAGCCTCGAACGGGATGCCGCAGGTGAGCCATGACGATCTCAGCTCCGGAACTCGTCCGTACACTGACAAGGCGGCTTTCCTCGGTTGCCATGGCTGTGGCGCCCCTGTTTCTGCGAACAGCACTCGCGGTGCCGTTTTTCCGCTCCGGCCTTACCCGCTGGGACGGCTTCCTGCAGCTCTCGGACAGCACCGTCTATCTGTTCGAAGAGGAGTTCAGGTTGCACATCTTCGGCGCCGAGTATGGTTTCCCCATGCCGGATGCCGTGGCCTATCTGGTCGCGACCGCCGAACTCGTTTTGCCGGTGCTGCTGGTCCTGGGCCTCGCCACCCGCTTTGCCGCGCTGGCGATGCTCATCATGACCGGTGTCATCCAGCTTGTGGTGCCCGATGGCTGGGCCAACTTCCACCTGCCCTGGGCCGCCATGGCGATCTCCATCATCGCCCTGGGCGCAGGGCCGATTTCCCTCGATCGGCTGATAGCCTTACGATTTGCTTCGGAGGCACACCGGCAATGACCACCAAACCGGTGCTGAAACTTGTGCGGGGGCCGGCTGTTCCCTCGCTGCAGGTGCGAGAACTGGATTGGTCGATCCTCATGGCCAGGGCTCAGGACGGTGACGCCGATGCCTACCGGCGGCTCCTCGAGGGCATCACGCCTTACCTCCGCGCTCACGCGGCGCGCTGCCACCGCAATCCCAGCGATGTCGAGGATGCGGTGCAAGATATACTGCTCAGCCTGCATACCGTGCGCCGGACCTATGATCCGGCGCGGCCGTTCGGTCCCTGGGTTACGGCCATTGCCCGGCGCAGGCTGATCGACCGCCTGCGCCGCCAGGGCCGCCGCCGGGCCTACGAAGCGGAATTTGAACCTGCTCACGAAACCTTTGCCGATCCGCCCGCGAACCTTGAGGGCATGACGAATATCCATGAGATTGCGGCGGCCCTCGACCGCCTTCCCGCCGGACAGCGCGAAGCCGTCCGGCTCACCAAGATCGAAGGGCTGTCGCTGAAGGAAGCCTCGGCGGTGAGTGGTACGAGCGTGGCGGCGCTTAAAATCGCCACGCACCGCGCCATCCAGCGTCTGCGGCGATTCTTCCATGGCGGGAGTGAAACATGATCCCCACGGATGATCTCATTTCCGCGCTTGCGGCCAATCTGAGACCGGTCAGGCGGCTCCGCCCACCGCTGCTGCGCGCCGCCGGTTTCCTGCTTCTGGGCGCATTGATCCTCACCATGATCGCCGCTGGCCATGGCTGGCGGCCAGGCCTCCTTGTTCGCCTGGCCGATATCCGCTTCGCCTTGAGCCTCACAGGAGCTGTCCTAACCGGCATCCTTGCCGCGGTCGCGGCATTCTTCATCAGCCTTCCCGACCGTTCACGTCATTGGATTTGGCTGCCGCTTCCGGCGCTTGCCTTGTGGCTTTTCTCGATCGGCTATCAGTGCCTGCGTTTCTGGACCCCGATGGTTCCCGGTAGCGCGGCTCCTGGTGAGACGGCCTCCTGCATTGCCACATTGGTGCTGACCAGCCTGCCGTTGTCGCTCGCCTTGGCTCTGATGCTGCGCCATGCCGCCAGTTTCAACCCCGCGCCGGTGATCTTCGCCGCAAGTCTCTCCGTGGCTGGAATTACCGCGGCGGCGCTGACCCTGTTCCATCCAATCGACGCCAGCATCGAGATTCTGATGTTCAATCTTGGCACCGGATTGTTGATCATGCTGTCGGGCGCCGCCATCAACCTGTTCCTGTCGAGCCGCGTGGAGATGCCGGAATGATCGGGCCATCGCCCGTCAGCAACCCAACGACATCACGGACTGGCCTGCCGTTCGCTCTTGGCGGCCTTTCGGCAGGTCTCCTCGCCTCCGCCTGCTGTATCCTTCCGCTCGCTTTCGCACTCGCCGGGATTAGCGGCGCCTGGATCGCGCGCCTCACCGCGCTGGCGCCCTATCAGCCGTACTTCCTCACGCTCGCAGCCGTCTCCATCGCTCTCGGATACTGGCGCTACCGCCGCAGTGAAGCGGCCGCCTGCCTTCCGGGCTCCCTCTGCGCCAGCCCCGTTTATCGCCGTTCCACCCGATGGATTCTGTTGGCCGCGAGCCTCATTGCCGCGTCAGCGGCCGCTGTCGATGTCTTCGGACGGCTCAATTCGTAGGAGATCTCCATGCGCATTGCGATCGCAATCGCTGTCCTGCTCCTCGTCGCCGCGCCCGCTGCTGCGGGGCAGCGTACCGCCACGTTCTCAGTGCCCGACATGACGTGTCCGCTCTGCCCGGCCACCGTTACGACCGCAATCAAGCACCTCGACGGCATTGTCTCCGTTTCAACCGACCTCAATGCCAAGACTGCGACGGTTGTCTTCGACGACGGCAAGACGAGCCCAGCAGCGATCGCCGATGCTTCCACAAACGCTGGCTATGCGGCAGCCTTGGTGAATGAGCAATGATCGAACTCACCAGCACCATCACCTGTCCGGCCTGCGGTCACCGCAAAACCGAGACGATGCCGGCCGATGCCTGCCAGTATTTCTACGAATGCGAAAGCTGCGGGATTCTCCTCAAGCCCCTGGCGGGAGATTGCTGCGTATTCTGCTCTTACGGTGATCACCCCTGTCCGCCGAGACAGAAGGAGCCGCAATCCGGTCCCGCAGGCCAGCATTGTCGCTGCTGAGATCTGTGACATAAATACGGACAGGATCGCCTGCGAGATTTGAGTTGCAGCCTCTTAAAGCATGTCTCCCGAAAGTGGGCCCGGTTTCGGGACGAAGACATGCTTAAAATCGAAAACCTAAAGCAGGTCGCGTGAATCCTTTTCACGCGACCTGCTTTAGGCGGCTTCGGCCGCAGCCCCGCTGAGATCGACCGCCGCAAAGGCTGCCTCCAGCACCTCCGGCCTCGCTCCGGGTTTGTTGGCATCGGTGGACAGAATCTGCCGGTAGCGGCGCGCGCCCGGAAGGCCATGGAACAGGCCGACCATATGGCGGGTGATGTGGCCGAGCCTTCCACCCTCCTCGATATGGCGCGCGGCGTAAGCAGCCATTTCATCCATCAGCGCTGCGTAGTCGAAAGCGATCCGCGCCTCGTCATAGAAAGCCGCATCGACGCCGGCAAGGATGCCCGGCGTATGATAGGCCGCACGGCCAAGCATGGCGCCGTCGACATGGCGCAGATGTTCGGAAACCTCGTCGAGCGATTGAATACCGCCATTGATGCCGATGAATTCGTTCGGCTTTCTGGCCTTCAGCCGATAGACGCGCGAATAATCGAGCGGTGGGATGTCGCGGTTTTCCTTAGGGCTCAGCCCCTCCAGCCACGCCTTGCGGGCGTGCACCCAGAGGGCATCGGCACCGGCCGCGAGCACTCGGTCAGCCAGCGTATCGAGAGCGGGTTCGGGGTCCTGCTCGTCGACGCCGATGCGGCATTTGACGGTGACCGGGATTTTCACCGCCGCCTTCATCGCCGCGACGCATTGCGCCACCAGCAGCGGCGTCTTCATCAGGCAGGCGCCGAACGTGCCCGACTGGACCCGATCGGACGGACAGCCGACATTGAGATTGATCTCGTCATAACCGAACGCCTCGCCGATGACGGCCGCCTCGGCGAGCTTGCGCGGATCTGAACCGCCAAGCTGCAGCGCAACCGGATGCTCGGCGTCATCAAAGCCAAGCAGGCGCTCGCGCACACCATGGATGACGGCGTCCGCCACCACCATCTCGGTGTAGAGGAGCGCGCGGCGCGTCAACTGACGGTGGAAGAACCGGCAATGCCGGTCCGTCCAATCCATCATTGGTGCTATGGCGATCATCGTCTGCATTAGGTCCTATTCATTCTTTCAGGAGATCCCAAATCCACGGACACCATCTAGTGTGTTCTTTTTGACTTTAAATGGTTCGAATCATGGGGACAAAAGTCCTGCCCCTGGAGGGACTATTTCCGATCCACACTTTTTATTAAAAGGCAATAGTCCGATTTGAAATTTCCACAAATAAGAGTAAAGTTTTTGTGCTCATGTTCTGAGCGGGAGGCGTACAGGCAGTCAATGCCTGTTGAAGAGGGGCGGGGTTGAGTATGCCCTCATTGTCGATCCTTGGTGCCCGCCGTTGGTGGGTCACCGATGCGCATAGGACGCATCCGCCTACAATTGCCTGACGGGGCAAGGAGCGGAGGATTAGCGGCGGCTCCTCCAACCCCTCTACCCCCTGAGTCAATCGAAACTTCAGATCCCTTTTAACAATGGCGCGCAGCGCCGGCCCTGCCGGCGAATGCACGCCCATGCGACCGGTTGCCAGCGTTGGGGCTGACTTCGCGCCTGTCGCATTGAAACCAGGGAGAATTCGTAATGGCACTCGACATCACAGCTCAAGACATCATCATCGACGAGACAACCGGCTTAACAGACGACGATATTAATCCGGCCGTTCCGCCGCACGACACCAACACCACGCTGCAACATCTTCTCACTCTCGGCACCGCGCTGGAGGTCGCCTATCAGGCCGATTTCGTGCAGGCCACGGCGAGCGCCGGAGAAACCATCACCTCGGTCGTTCTCACCCAGGACGCCTCGGGAACTCCGTTTTCCGAGACCGACGGCGTACTCACCGATATTCAGACGGTCGACGGCAACTTTGTCTGGCTGTTCCAGGACCCGAACAACGCAGATGTCGTGATCGGCGTCATTGGTACCGCTGACCCAACCGCCGAGCCCGACCCAACAACCGATCCGCTCGCCTTCTCGTTTGGGCTCGACCACACCAGCACCACCGATGCGGATCTGTATCTGGTTCAATATGTGGCGTTGTCCCATCCAGATGCGTCCGATCCGGACGACCAGATCGATCTGACCGATCTGGTGTACGCGTCGATCGAGGGAACCTCCCAGATCAGCTTCTCCGGCCAGAACGCAGCTCCGGGCAATCATGATTTTTACCTGATCAACTCGCCCGATGACGCTTCCAAGCAGCTTCTGGTGATCGGTTTGAATGGCGGCACCGCCAACGTCAGTGAACAGGGCTTCGGCATCAACAACCAGAGCATCAATCCGACCGAAACGCTGCAGGTCGATTTTGTGACCGGCGGCCTGCTGAACGCAGGTAGTGCTTCGCAAATCCAGTACGGCAGCCATATCGAGACCATCACCGAGGCCGGGTTCACGATCAACCAGATCACGCCTTCCAGCCCGGACAAGCGGGTGGACATCACGATCAAGGCTTTCGACAACACAGCCAACCAGCAAGGCACGGACTTCTTTGACGGCACCACGACCGACCCCGTTGACATCACCAGTGTCAAATTGACAGGTGCATCGGGGTTTGCCTCGACCATCACCGTCGACGGCACCTATGCCACGGCGAGCGGCAACGTCACCGTCACAGGGCTTAGCGGCACCGGGAACGCCGTTACCATCACCGGGCTGGATAACGTCACCACCGTCGATATCACCACCGCCGATAACATGGATCGACTGACGGTTACGGGGGTCGATGCGAATGAAGGGTGCGACATCACCGAGTTCCATTTCAAGGCGACGACCACCAACGCCCACACCGAAGAGGTCGGCTCCTTCATCAACTTCGATGACGACGGCCCGACGGCGGGTTTGACCGAGGAAAGCGCCACCGTGCTGCATGACGAAACGGCCGGCGTCGACGCCAGCTCGGACGACCAGCCCCTCGCCTCCTTGCCCGGCGCCTTCTCGGGGCTTGGCACGGCCATCGGCTGGGCAGCCAGCGCCTCCGCTGTGGTCACACCCAGCTCGAGCTTCGGCACCGACGGCCCAGGCACCGAGACGCTGTCGCTCGACGTCAGCGCGGCGAATGCCGATTCCGGTTTCGACACGCTCGACGGCCACAACATCCTGCTCAATGTCGAGGGCGGCCTCGTCGTCGGCCGCGTCGATGCCAATGATGACGGTAGCGTCGACACGAGTGACGCAGTGGCCATCGCCATCTCCATCGACGACAACGGCATCCTCAGCATTGCGCAATACATTGCGATCGCGCATTCCGACGCCACCGATCCCGACGATGTGCAGACGATGAACGACGGCGCCCTGCTGGCGGTGGTCGACGTCGATGACGGCGACGACGACAGCGACAGCACCAGTATCGCCATCGGCGACAAGGTGCAGATCAGGGACGACGGCCCGACGGTGACGGCGGACGGCACCGCTCCGACGCTCGTCACCGACGATTCGGAACTTTCCGATACCGCATCGGCAGGCTTCGCTTCGGCCTTCACCACGGACCCCGGCACCGACGGCGACGCCGTCACCTATGAGCTGGGCGTTAAAAGCGCCAACGTCGACAGCGGCCTCGACGACACGCTCAGCGGCGACAACATTCTCCTGCGCGTCAATGCTAGCGGCCAAGTCGAGGGCTATCTGGAGAACGACACGAGCACCGTCGCCTTCCTGATCAGCGTCGATGAAAACACCGGTGAGGTGACACTGACCCAGGACCGCGCGATCATCCATGACGATCCGACAGACCCGGTGGAGAGCGGCCTTTCGGCGGCGACACTTGCCGCTGCCGATCTGGTGACGCTGAAGGCGACCATCACCGATGGTGACGGTGACACCGCCGATGCAACCGCCAATATCGGCACGGCTTTCACCTTCGAGGACGACGGTCCGACGATCACGAAGCCGTTCGATGGTGACGCGGATGCCGGCAACGGTACCGGAACCCACGAAACGTTGGCCAATACGCTCAACGCGTCGGCCAGCGGCGACTTCGGCTACGATATCGGCGCGGATGCTCACCCGGCCGCGTTTTACGATGCCACGCATTCGGACTTTGTCGACCAGGACCTCGTGACTGCCGGCATCCAGATCGGGCTCACCGGCTCGATCACCGGCGGCGGCGGCGGCAGTATCCTGACCCCGGACGTGACGCTGGCATCGGAGACGGATGCCTCCGCGACGTTCAACTTCAGCTTCACCTACGACAAGGATCCGGCCGCCGGCGTCCAGACAGGCACAGCGGGCGGTACCCTGGTCTTCGACAAGGTCGCCGGTACTTACACCATCACCCTGACCGACCCGCTGGAGGGCTTCAGCTTCGACGTCATCCACACCGCCGAGCTCTTGTCCAAGCAGCCCACGAGCAACGTGGGCCACCCACCGATCGTGTTGGAAAAACTGCAGGCGGATGACCCGAACACGCCGGCAGACGAAGACTTCTACGTGCAATTCACCGGCAACGCGATCAACAAGGCCAATCCGTTCAGCCTGACGAACAATGGCCAGGGATCGTCCTCCGACACCTCGTTCAACACGCCGACCGGCACTCACGACATGGTCAGCAACAACAATCCAACGTGGGTTTCGGCGACGCAGAGCACCAACGGTGTCGCCGGCGACACGATCCAGAAGGGCGAACTGCTGACGTTGCGGTTCTTCAGCAGCGACGTCGGCATCGTGAACGAGGCAACCGTCCCGACGGCGACCGCCGGCGCCATGGCGATCAAGTTCGACGGCATCGGCACCAGCGAGGACCTGATGCTGATCCTCAACCTGGTCGACGATGGCGCCGACAACATCCTCGGCACCGCGGACGACACCTCGATCACGCGGGCTGTCTACGCTGACAACTCCGACATCTTGAAAAAGGGCCAGGTCCCGGCGCCGTACAGCAGCGAGTTCACGCTCGACAACAATGACGGTCTCCTGATCATCGAGCGGAACGACTACAACGCGGCCGGCGAAGATTATGTCCTGCAGGGTGTCCAGATCATGCAGTCGGGCAACGGCATCACCGGTCAGGCGATCAGCCTGAACGGAGCGACCGGCGCTGGCGGCGGCAGCAATGCGACCGGCGGTCTGGTGAGCTTCGATGCCGTCGACAACGACGTGCTGAAGATCGTGGATATCGGCTTCACCTCGACCGTGAGCGAGACGCCGGATGCCAATCTCGACTTCTCGTTCAAGGTGGCCGACGCGGACGGCGATACGACCGCCCTCCAGCATATCCTCGTCGACATCGCCTGACCACTCAACCAACGGGGGCAGTACCAGCTGCCCCCGTTGGACCTCAGTAAAGCAGCAGTAAAGGCATCGAAACCGGGGGGTATCCGTGATGCAGCCAAGACCGCAATTCCAGGAGGTGATGCGCCTGGCGCGCCACCAGGCGCCGGCCCTTCTCCTCTTCAGCCTGCTCACCAATGTCCTCCTGCTCGCCAGCACCGTCTACATGCTGCAGATATACGACCGGGTGCTGTCGAGCGGCTCGATCGACACGCTGCTGTGGCTCACTCTGGCCGTCATCGGCGCCATCGCCGTGTACGGCCTGCTGGAACATGCCCGCCGGATGATGCTGGGCCATATCAGCCAATGGCTGGACGACCAGCTCAGCGTGCCGGTGATCGAACGCGCCATGGAGGCGCGCCTCGCCGGCAGCAGCCTTGAGGCCGGCCTGAAGGACGTGGGCGATCTGCGCGGCTTCATAGCCGGCGACGGCATACTGACCTTTCTCGACGCGCCTTGGACACCCGTGTTCCTGGCGTTCATGTGGTTTCTGCATCCGGCATTGGGCGTGCTCGGTCTCGCCGGCGCCGTGCTGCTGTTCTGCTGCGCTTTAGCCAACGATTTCCTCACCCGCCGCAAGGGTCAGGAGGCGGCGGCTGGGCTGCGCCGCAGCCAGGCCGCGGTCGGTCAATATATCGATGGCGCCGAGACGTTGTGCTCGCTTGGCATGTCCGAGCCGGCGCTGCTGCGGTGGGAACAGAACCAGCAGTCACTGACGGATCTGCAGTCTCGGATTTTCCAGCGCACCACCGTCATCGGCAGCCTGTCGCGCTCGCTGCGCCTCGCCCTCCAGGTGGCCGTGCTGGGGCTCGGCGCCTATTTCGTCCTGCGCCGCGAACTGACGGGCGGGTCGATGATAGCGGCCTCCATCCTGCTCAGCCGCGCGCTGGCGCCGATCGAGCGCTCGATCGGCGCCTGGCGCAGCCTGGTCAACGCGCGGACGGCGCGCCAGAACCTGATCAAGCTCTTCGCCGCCACCGCGTCGATGCAGAACACCGGCGTCACCCTGCCGCGTCCGCAGGGTCGGCTGAAACTCGAAAATCTGCACTACTATGCGCCGGGAACCTCGCAGGCGCTGCTGAATGGGATCGGCTTCGGTGTCGAGCCTGGCCAAACCTGCGGCGTGATCGGCTCGTCCGGCTCCGGCAAGACTACGCTCTGCCGTCTCATCGTCGGCACGATGCGGCCGTCGCTCGGCCATGTCAGGCTGGATGGCGCGGAGGTCTGGAACTGGCCGTCGGACCAGTTGGGCCAGCATATCGGCTACCTGCCGCAACAGATCGAATTGTTCCCGGGAACGATCGCCGAGAACATTTCGCGTCTGCGCGACGAAGTCGACAGCGAAGCCGTCATCGCCGCGGCGCAGCTCGCGGGCATCCACGAGATGATCCTGCGGCTGCCGAACGGTTATCGGACCGAGGTCGGGCCGCACGGCGTCAAGATCTCGCGCGGCCAGCGCCAGCGCATCGCGCTGGCCCGGGCCCTGTTCGGCGACCCGCCGCTAATCGTTCTCGACGAGCCGAATACCGGCCTCGACGGCGAAGGCGAGGTGGCGCTGTTCAACGTGCTGCAGCAGCTGAAGGAGCGTGGCCGCACCGTGGTTGTCGTCACCCATCAGACCAATCTTCTGCGCACGGCCGATCATGTCGTCTTCCTCCGCGACGGATCCGTCTCGATGTTCGGTCCGCGCGACGAGGTTCTCGGCGCTCTGGCGGGCCAGCCCAAGCGCATACCGGTGCCGGCAGCCATCCGTGACAAGATTGCCGCCTTCGCGCCGGCAAACCTGAAGGCGGTGGAGTGAGCCATGGACGAGCGATTTGACGATTTCTCGACGATGCTGAGCGGGCTGGCGGACGCCCTGCGCGAGCTGTCCGGCAGGCTAACCATCTCCGCCGGGCAACTCATTGCCGCAGTGTCCGTGTGGTTCGACGGGCTCGACCAACCGAAGCGCATCGCTCTGGCAGCGGCCGCAAGCGCGCTCTTCCTGCTCCTGATTGGACGCCTCGTCCGGCGGCGGTCACCTGCAGCCCGAGCCAGCAGGCGCGACCTCGATCAACGGACGCGGCCTGCGCGCATGCTGGGCTATGTTTCCTCGATCGTCTTCGTCGGCGGCGTCGCCGCTTGGTCGAGCGTCGCGCTTCTGGCAAGCGCCGTCGTTGCCAATGGCGTTGTCAGTCCCGAAGGCTATCGCAAGACCGTCCAGCACCTGGAGGGCGGCATCATCGGGGCGATCCACGTGAAGGAAGGCGACAAGGTCAGCGCCGGCCAGGTTCTGATCAGCCTGAAGACAACGGAGGCGCAAGGGCGCTACGACGAGTTGCAGGGGCACTACATCCGCCTGCTGGCAACCGAGGCGCGCCTGGTCGCGGAGCTTGCCGGACAGAACCGGATCTCGTTCCCCAAGGAGTTGACGTCGATCGATAGTGAGTTGGCGCGAAAGGTCGTCGTCGAGGAGCAGGCACTGCTCGACAGCCGCCTCGCAACCCGCGACGGGCGCACGCAGATCCTCAACAAGCGCATCGCGCAGATTAAGGAGCAAAGCGCGGGATCACGAGACGTGATCGCCGCAGAGACCGAACAGCTTGGCCTGATCGAACAGGAGATCGCCTCCGCGCAGGAGATGTATAAGAAGGGCCTCGAACGCCTGCCGCGGATATTGGCGCTGCAGCGTTCCCAGGCCGACATTCGCGCCAACCAGGCATCGAACCGGGCGGAGGTGGCGAAAAACGATCAGCAGATCGGAGAGACCGAGTTCCAGCTCCTCAACCTGCGCCAGCAGGACAGCGAGACCGCCAACGAGGATCTTGCCAAAGCGCGTACAGACCTCGCCGAATTGCGCAGCCAATTGCCTTCGCGCCAGGACGTGCTGGCCAGAACGGATATCGTCGCGCCGATCGCCGGAACTGTGATGAACCTGCGGGTAACGACCGAATCGGGCGTGATCTCCAGCGGTCAGCCGCTTCTCGACATCGTCCCCAACGAGCCCAATCTGATCATCGATTCACGAATCCGGCCCACGGATATCGATGTGGTGCATCCGGACATGCCCGCCCGCGTGGTGCTGACAGCCTATCCGAGCCGGCATTTGCCGCAAATCCATGGCCTGCTTACGTCGGTGTCGGCCGACCGGCTGACGGACGAGAAGACCGGCGAGCCTTATTTCCTCGCTAAGGTCAAGGTCGACACGGCCGATCTTAAAGATCTGCACGACATCCGGCTGTCGCCCGGTATGCCGGCGGAAGTCATGATCCTGACCGGGGAACATACCCTGCTCGACTATATGCTGGCGCCGCTGCAGGCCTCGCTCACACGCTCTTTCAGGGAGAATTGAAACAACAGGGCGGCACGCGGACGAAAAAAAAGGCGGCCGGCGTCGGCCATAAGCCAACGCCTCATCATCGCATTTGTCAGCAGCAGCCGCGGGGGCGACGGAGCTACCGCCTCAGGGCGTAGACATTGTCCGTGGACGGGCCACCCAGCGGCAGCGCCATGTCGTCGTCAAGCAGCCGGGTGATGCGGGCAAAGCCGACAAAGGCCTTTCTCGCTTCCTCGGCCGACATTTTGCCCGACATCGCCGCCGAACAGCAATTCACGGCGCACTGATAAACGGGGCCGCGTCTTCCCGTTGGCCACTTCCGCAGGAACACCATCGCTTCGGAGACGCTATCGACTTCCTCCAAGGGGTATCCCTGCCCACGCGCAATCCGCACTGGGGTAAAGAAATGCAAGCGATCCATAGTTTCCTCCCGGTTCGACCGCAGAGCAGCCGAACCGCAATAAACGCATATCCTGTGGATTAGTTCCAAACAAATTTGGTTGCCGCTTGAAAATTTTGGAACCGCCGATCTGCGGCGAAAACGCCCTCGCCGACTCAGGCAATGATGAGATCAGTGTCAGCGATAAGGGCCATTCTCATTGAATGTCTTTAAGGCGAAAGCCGGCCAATGGATTGCTTGCCGGTTCCCCAGCGTCAGGCTTAACCTCGACGGTTAACGCGTGAGGGCGCGTTTTGCAAAAGGGGAACACTTGCAATGACCATACAAGGCGCATCGCCCGGCCTCTACAACGAGGATCTGGCTCCGGCAACGGTCAGGAACTGGGGACCGTTTTCGATCTTCAACGTCTGGACATCCGACGTCCACAGCCTCTGGGGCTACTATCTCGCCGCAAGTCTGTTCCTGTTCTGCGGCGGCTTCGTCAACTTCATCATCGCCATCGGCATCGGCTCGCTGATCATCTATTTCCTGATGAACCTCGTCGGCTATGCCGGCGTGAAGACCGGCGTGCCCTACCCCGTGCTCGCCCGCGCTTCCTTCGGCATCTGGGGCGCCAACATCCCGGCGCTGGTGCGCGCCGTCGTCGCCTGCTTCTGGTACGGCGCGCAGACGGCTGCGGCATCGGGTGCGATCGTCGCGCTGTTGACGCGGCTGCCATGGTTCAACGAATTCAACCAGACCTCGCACCTCCTCGGCCATTCCACCCTGGAAGTGATCTGCTTCGTCGTCATCTGGGCGCTGCAGCTCCTGATCATCCAGAAGGGCATGGAAACCGTGCGCCGCTTCCAGGATTGGGCCGGCCCCGCCGTGTGGGTGATGATGCTGATCCTGGCGATCTATCTCTGCGTGAAGTCGGGTACCTTCGCCTTCACCAGCGACATCCCGATGGACGTGCTGCTCGACAAGACCAAGGACGCCGGCGTGCCCGGCGAGCCGGGTTCGTGGACGGCGCTGTTCGCGGTGGCGGCGATCTGGGTGACCTATTTCTCGGCGCTCTACCTCAACTTCTGCGACTTTGCCCGCTATGCGCCCGACAAGGCATCGCTGCGCAAGGGCAACATCTGGGGCCTGCCGGTCAACCTCATCCTGTTCTCGCTGGTCGCCGGCGTCACCACGATCGCCGCCTACGACGTCTATCACGAGGTGCTGCTGCATCCCGACCAGATCTCGGCCAAATTCGACAGCTGGTTCCTGGCGGCTCTGGCGGCGCTGACCTTCGCGGTGGCGACGCTCGGCATCAACGTCGTGGCGAACTTCGTCTCGCCGGCCTTCGACTTCTCGAACGTCTTCCCGCGCCAGATCGACTTCAAGAAGGGCGGCTACATCGCAGCGCTTATCGCACTGGTGCTCTATCCCTTCGCGCCTTGGGAAGGCAGTGCCGCTTCCTTCGTCAACATCATCGGCGCGACGATGGGGCCGATCTTCGGCGTGATGATGGTCGACTACTACCTGATCCGCAAAAGCGAGGTCGACGTCGAGGCGCTCTACCGCGAAGACGGCGAGTTCCGCTTCCAGGGGGGCTGGCACGTCAACGCCTTCATCGCCGCCGGTATCGGCGCGATCTTCTCCTCGATCCTGCCGAACTTCACCAGCTGGCTGCCGTCATGGTGGGGCGTCTACGGCTGGTTCTTCGGCGTGGCGATCGCCGGTGCGGTCTACTACGTGCTGCGCACCATGGCGTTGGGTGCTGGAGCGCGGACGGCGAAGGCCTGAAGCAAATGGGGCGGCGAAAGCCGCCCCCTCTCCATCTGGCTAATTCCGGACTATCTCGGCCAGCCGGCGCACCGTGTTCCAGTTGCGCGAAGTACCGATGCCAAAGCGCTTATGATTGGCGGCTGCAAGCAGGCGAGAGCTTGGCCTCTCGCGCGAAAACACCAGCCAGATATCGCCGTCGACCAAAAGCACCTTCTCGTCTTCAGCAGCACGGGCCTGAAGCGCGGATAGGGCATCCGTCGGTACAGGCTCGCGCATGACGCGCACAGCGACCTGATCGCCGGTGGCCGCGGATTCGGCCGGAAACGGATTTCCAGTCGCGAGCTTCAGCCAATCTTCGGCGCCGCGCACGATGATGTCGACATGGCGGCCGAAAGTCTCTTCGAAGGCCCTCTCCAGCCGCTGTTCGAGGGCGGAAATTTTGGTCGACCGCGTCTCGAAGACCAGATTGCCCGTCGCCACCAGCGTGCGGACATTTTTCAGCCCTAGGCCTTCGGCCATCGCCTTGAGGTCCGACATGACGAGGCGCCGCCCCTCGCTGAGGAGAATGCTGTAGAGCAGCGCGACATAGGTCTGCATGGCTGATCCGCCAGCCAACGGCCTAAACGAGCCGCGACTGTTCCACCGCGGCCGAGATGAAGCTCGCGAACAGCGGGTGCGGTTCGAGCGGCCGGCTCTTCAATTCCGGATGGTACTGCACGCCGATGAACCAGGGATGGTCAGGATATTCGACCGTCTCCGGCAGCACGCCGTCGGGCGACATGCCGGCAAAGACCAGGCCGCAATCCTCGAGCCGCTGCTTATAGTCGACATTGACCTCGTAGCGGTGGCGGTGGCGCTCGGAAATTTGGGTGTCTCCATAGATCTCGGCGATCTTCGAGCCCTTGCTGAGCTCGGCCTGATAGGCGCCTAGCCGCATGGTGCCGCCGAGGTCGCCGGTCGCCCTGCGTTTCTCCAGCATGTTGCCCTTCAGCCACTCGGTCATCAGGCCGACGACCGGCTCCCCGGTCGGGCCGAACTCGGTCGACGAGGCCTTCTCGACGCCGGCCAGCGACCGCGCCGCCTCGATGCAGGCCATCTGCATGCCGAAGCAGATGCCGAAGTAAGGCACCTTGCGCTCGCGCGCGAATTTCGCGGCGAGAATCTTGCCTTCCGAGCCGCGTTCGCCGAAACCGCCGGGAACGAGGATGCCGTGAACCTTTTCCAGCCACGGCGTCGGGTCTTCCTTCTCAAAAATCTCGCTCTCGATCCAGTCGAGCTTGACCTTGACGCGGTTGGCGAGGCCGCCATGCGAGAGCGCCTCGATCAGCGATTTATAGGCGTCCTTCAGCCCTGTGTACTTGCCAACGACGGCAATCGTCACCTCGCCTTCGGGATTGTGGATGCGGTTGGAGAGCGCCTGCCACGGCTCCATGCGCGGCTTCGGCGCCGGATCGATACCGAAGGCAGCGAGCACTTCCGAATCGAGCCCCTCCTGGTGGTAGGCCATCGGCACGTCATAGATATGCGGCACGTCGAGCGCCTGGATGACGGCGCTTTCGCGCACGTTGCAGAACAGCGAAAGCTTTCTGCGCTCTTCCTTGGGGATCGGCCGGTCGGCGCGCACCAAGAGGATGTCGGGCGCGATGCCGATGCCGCGCAATTCCTTGACCGAATGCTGCGTCGGCTTGGTCTTCAATTCGCCCGCCGTCGGGATATAGGGCATCAACGTCAGATGCACATAGACCGCGTTGTTGCGCGGCAGGTCGTTGCCGAGCTGGCGGATCGCCTCCAGGAACGGCATCGCCTCGATGTCGCCGACCGTGCCGCCGATCTCGCACAGGACGAAATCGTAGTCGTCATTGCCGTCGAGGACGAAATGCTTGATCTCGTCGGTGACGTGCGGGATCACCTGCACGGTGGCGCCGAGATAGTCGCCGCGCCGCTCGCGCTCGATGATGTTCTTGTAGATGCGGCCGGTGGTGATGTTGTCCTGCTGGTTGGCCGAGCGGCCGGTGAAGCGCTCATAGTGGCCGAGATCGAGATCGGTCTCGGCGCCGTCGTCGGTCACGAACACTTCGCCATGCTGATACGGCGACATCGTTCCAGGGTCGACGTTGAGGTAGGGATCGAGCTTTTTGATCCGCGCGCGATAGCCTCGCGCCTGCAGAAGAGCCCCAAGAGCTGCTGCGGCGATGCCTTTTCCGAGTGAGGAAACCACGCCGCCTGTGATGAATACATATCGCGCCATGGGAGTCATCGCTTAACGCGGCCTGATTGATTCCGCCAGAGAAAAAACCGCCGCGAAGGCTTTTTCCCAAGATGGCGCCGGTGCCCGTGACAGGCGATTTGCTTATGTCAAAACGAAAGGGCCGGCGGTGCCGGCCCTTTCGGCAGTTGTTCGAACGCGTCAGATGATGACGACTGGGTCGTTATATAGGTAACGACCTTGTCGTCAGATAATAACAACCTTGGTGCCGATCTTGACGCGGCTGTAAAGATCCATGACGTGCTCGTTGATCATGCGGAAGCAGCCGTTGGAGGCGCTGGTTCCGATCGATTGCGGCGCAATGGTGCCGTGGATGCGCAGATGCGTGTCCTTCTTGCCGTCATAGAGATAGATGGCGCGCGCGCCGAGCGGATTCTCGCCGCCGCCGGGCATGCCGTCCTTGTATTGGCCATAGTGCTTCGGCTCGCGCTTCTGCATGTCGAGCGTCGGGATCCAGCGCGGCCACTCCTGCTTGTCGCCGACCGCCACGGTGCCCTTGAACTGCAGGCCTTCGCGGCCGACCGCTATGGCATAGCGGCGTGCGGTGGAAAACGATTCGACGAGGTAGAGGCGGCGCGCGCTGGTGTCGATGACGATCGTGCCCGGCTCATAGCCGGTGAACGTAACGTCCTGCGGCACAAACTCCGGCTTCACCTTGAACGGCCTCTTGGCATCCTTCCTGGCGAGCGCCGAATCGAGCGCGCGGGTCTCGGGAAGATAGCTGATCGAGGATACCGACTGGCCGCCGAACAGGCCGGCGAACAGCCCGCCACCGCTGGTCTGCTTTTGTCCCGGCTGCTCGCTGCGCAGCTCGCCGTTGTTGCCGGTGGCCGCGATGTTCATGGCTTCATCCGAGATTGGTTCGTCGGTCTGGATCGGCGCAATCGGCGCAAGGGGCTCGAGCGGCGCGATGATCTTGACGGTCTTCTTCACCGGCCTGGCGTCGGCCACTTCCGACGATGCTGCCGCCCCCTTCTTGGCCAGCCATTCCTGGCGAGCCGCGTCGGCCTTGGCCTTGGCCGCCTCGCGCATCGCCAGCTTGCGGGCTTCGAGCGCCTTTTCCTTGGCCGCTTCCTTGTCGGCCACGATCTTGGCCTCGAGCTTCTTGATCTGCGCGAGATCGTCCGAAGTCGGGTTTTTCTTCTTCTTGAGAAGCTTCAGCTGCGATGCGTCGCTCTTGGCAACGACGGGAATTGCGTCGGTCTTCTCGACCGACGGCGAAGCGGCCAGGTTTGCCGGCGAGGCAAAGGCCGCGGACCCCATGCCGAATACGGCACAGAATCCCAAAAGGATGAAGCTGCGAAGCTGCATGGCGAAGATCCGATTTTCTATGCTAGTTGCCCACGGCGTCGCCCGGCGCCCCCCAAGGACGCCGAAAGTGCCGCGCGCAATCTATAATCGATTAGCCGTAGGCCGCTCAAGCTGAGCGACAGGCTACGCCCGGTTGAATCTTCGTGATCAAGCAGCATTTGCCGCGACTGTGTTCAAAGAACAACAGATCGCGGCGGCAATGCTTGCCCGGCTACTGGTTCGGAACCTGCGGGGTGACCGGCAAGGTGATGCCATTCGCGGCCGGCGGCGTGGTCGGATTCGCGGGCGACGGCGTGGCGGGAGCGGTGGCCGGAGCCGTGGTCGCGCCGCCACTGGACAGCGGAGTGGTCGTTGTCGTGCCACCCGACGGAACCGCGGGCGTGGTGCCGCCGGCCGGCGCTGCGGGCTGCGAGCCACCCACCGGACCGTTGGCGCCGGGCAACTGGTTGAGCACGCCGCCGGCAGGCGCGCGGTCGAGGATGTCGATCGGCTTCTCGCCGTAGCGGGCGAGGATGGAGAGCGCAAGCGAGGTCACGAAGAACGCCGCGGCCAGGATCGCGGTCGCGCGGGTGAGCGCATTGGCGGCGCCCCGCGCCGTCATGAAACCGGACCCGCCGCCGATGCCGAGACCGCCGCCTTCGGAGCGCTGCAGCAGCACCACGCCGACAAGGGCGAGCACGACCATGAGGTGAACGACGATCAGTACGGTTTCCATAATTTATCCTGGCGAGGCCTTGCGCGGCCGCGCATACGACCGGTGATTTGGAGGCGGCTCCTTACAATGCTTTGATGGCATTTCCAAGCCTGCGGCCGGAATATGGGAAGCAAGACGGCCTTTGCAACGGCCCGGCCGCCTCCCTGCCACCTCGGGCCGCGGCTATGAAACGTTCATATAGGCTTCCGCGATGGCGAGGAAGTCGGCCGCCTTCAGGCTTGCGCCGCCGACCAGCGCGCCATCGACATTCTCGACGCCAAGCAGTTCCACCGCATTGGAAGGCTTGACCGAACCGCCATAGAGAATGCGCATCTTGGCCGCGGCATCGCCGAGCAGCGCGGTGAGCTTGCCGCGGATATGCGCATGCGCCTCGGCGACGTCGGCTGCGGTCGGCGTCAGGCCGGTGCCGATCGCCCAGACCGGCTCATAGGCAATGATGGTGTTGGCGGCGGTGGCGCTCGGCGGCACGGACCCGTCGAGCTGACGCGACAGGATATCGAGCGTCGCGCCTGCCTCGCGCTCGGCGCGCGTTTCGCCGATGCAGATGATGGCCACCAGCCCTGCCCGCCATGCGGCCGACGCCTTGGCATGGACAATAGCGTCGTCCTCCCCGCCCTGCTCGCGGCGTTCGGAATGGCCGACGATGACGTGGCTGGCTCCGGCATCCTTCAGCATCTCGGCCGAAATGCAGCCGGTATAGGCGCCGCTTTCCTTGGGGTGGCAATCCTCGCCGCCGGCGCGGACGGGCGTGCGCGAAAGGATCTCGGCAGCCTGGTGAAGCAAGGTCGCCGGCACACAGACCAGCGCTTCCGTCTCCGCATCGAGGCCGCTCATGAAACCGTTGCCGATCATCCTCAACTCGTTGAGCGAGGCGCTGGTGCCGTTCATTTTCCAGTTGCCGGCGACGAGCGGACGGATTCCAGGGGTCATGGGGTCAGGTTCTCCAGGCGACATAAGGCAGCGCCCTCACTACCAAAATCAGGCCACAAAGCAATCGACAGTGGCCCGGAAGGACGCTATTGCGCTTGTTTCAGACTCGGCGCATGCGAAAATGCGCAAAAATCGGAAGTAGGCATGCTTGGTTTATTGAGAAGCGCGGCGGGCACCTGGGTCGCGAAGGCGTTGCTGTCCCTCCTGGTGGTGAGCTTTGCCGTCTGGGGCATTTCCGGGCGCCTGTCAGGAACGTTGGGCGGTCATCATTCGGTGATCACGGCCGGCGGCACGACGGTTTCGATCAACGAATACCGCTTCGCCTACGATCGCCAGATCAACCTTTTGTCACAGCAATATGGCCAGCGCATCACGCAGGAGCAGGCCAAGCTGCTCGGCCTCGACAACCAGGTTCTGGCGCAGCTCGTTTCGGGCGCCGTGCTCGACGAGCAGGCCCGCAAGCTCGGGCTTGGCTTTTCCAAGGACAGCTTGGCCGAATTGACACACCAAGAACCAGCTTTCAGGGGCCCAAGCGGCCAGTTCGATCTCCGGGTGTTTGAGGCCAGGCTTCGCGAGCTCGGTATACGACCTGAAGACTATCTCAGGAATCGTTCTCAGGTGGCCAAGCGCCAGCAGATTGTCGAGGCGATTTCCGACGGCCTCAAGGCGCCGCAGACCTTCCTGAAGGCGGTCGCGCTCTATCGCGGCGAGGACCGCACGATCGACTATCTCGTCCTGCCGAAGACATTGGTGCAGCCGATCGAAGCGCCGTCCGACAGCGCGCTGAAAACCTATTTCGAAGCCAACAAGAAGAACTACGCCGCACCGGAATACCGCAAATTCTCCTATATCCGGTTGGAGCCGCAGGACATCATGGACCCGACGGCGGTGACCGACAGCCAAGTCGCCGACGACTACAACAAGAACAAGGCGCGCTACACCACGCCTGAAATGCGCACCATCGAACAGCTGGTGTTCAAGACGCCGGATGCGGCCAAGGCGGCATATGATTCCCTGAAAACCGGCGCCACCTTCGACAAGATCGTCACCGCCGAAGGCAAGACCCAGGCCGATACGCTGCTCGGCACGCTGGCCAAGGACAAGATCGCCGACAAGGCGGTGGCCGACGCGGCCTTCTCGCTCAATGTCAACGAGGTCAGCCCGGTGGTCCAGGGCGCCTTCGGCCCGGTGCTGCTGCGCGTCACCGAGATCAAGCCGCAAGTGGTGAAGGCGCTTTCGGAAGTGTCGGATCAGATCCGCAAGGACCTGGCGCTCGGCGAGGCTAGCCGCATCCTGCTCGACGTGCATGACAGCTATGAAGACACCCGCGCTTCGGGCGCCTCGCTTGCTCAGGCCGCCGAAAAGCTGAAGCTCAAGGTCGTCACCATCGACGCCATCGACCGCACCGGCCAGCGGCCGGACGGCACGATCGTCAACGACCTGCCGCAATCGGCCGATCTCATCAAGGCGGTCTTCGAGGCCGAGCCGAACCAGGAAAACGAAGGCCTGACCACCGCCGACAACGGCTTCGTCTTCTATGAAGTCCAGTCGATCACGCCGGCGCGCGACCGCACGCTGGACGAGGTTCGCCAGAAGGTGGCGGCCGACTGGACGGCCGCCGAGACCGACAAGCAGCTCGACGCGAAGGCTGAGGAGCTGGAAAAGCGCCTGAAGGCCGGCACGACGCTCGACGTGATCGCGGGCGAGCTGAAGCTCGAGAAGCAGACCAAGCGCGGCTTGAAGCGGGAAGCCGACGATGCCGACTTCGGCAAGGAAGGCGCCGCGGCCATGTTCGGCGTCGGCGAAGGCGGCACGGGCCTGATCCCCTCGCCCACCGGCGATGGCCAGATCCTGTTCAAGGTCGCCGAAGTCTTCGAGCCGGCCGGCGCCGATGGCAGCTCGGTTCCCGACGATGCGCAGAAATCCTTCAGCGCCGGCATGTCCGACGACCTGCTCGACCAGCTGGTGGCGCAACTGCAGTCGCAATACGACGTTCGCATCGATCCGTCCGCCGTTTCCCAGGCACAGACCCGATGAGCGCTCTCAAGACACACATAGCCAAGGTCGCCACCGGCAGTGCGCTCTCCTTCGAGGAAGCGCGCGAGGCTTTCGACATCATCATGTCGGGCGACGCGACGCCGGGCCAGATCGGCGGCTTCCTGATGGCGCTGCGCGTTCGCGGCGAGGCGGTGAGCGAAATCTCCGGCGCGGTCGCCACGATGCGCGCCAAGATGCTGCACGTCGAAGCCCCGCTCGGCGCCATCGACATCGTCGGCACCGGCGGCGACAACTCGCACTCGGTCAATATCTCGACCGCCTCGGCCTTCGTCATTGCGGCGGCCGGCGTTCCGGTCGCCAAGCACGGCAATCGCGGCCTTTCCTCGCTGACCGGTTCCGCCGACGTGCTGATGGCGCTCGGCGTCAAGATCGACATTCCGCCGGAAACGATCAGCCGCTGCATCCACGAGGCGGGCGTCGGTTTCATGTTCGCGCCGGCGCATCACCCTGCCATGAAGCATGTGGGCCCGATCCGGGGCGAGCTCGGCACGCGCACCATCTTCAACCTGCTCGGACCGCTGTCCAACCCGGCCGGCGTCAGCCGCCAGATGGTCGGCGTCTTCCTGCCGGAATGGATCACGCCGGTGGCCGAGACGCTGAAGGCGCTTGGCGCCGATCACGCCTGGGTCGTGCATGGCGACGGCTACGACGAGATCACCACCACCGGCGAGACTCAAGTTGCCGAGCTCGCCGGCGGAGAAATCCGCAACTTCACGCTCACTCCGGAAGCGGTGGGACTGAAGCGGCACAGCAAGGAAGAGCTACGCGGCGGCGATGCGGCCTATAACGCCACGGCATTACGCGATATGCTGGGCGGTGCTGCCGGCGCCTATCGCGACACGGTGCTGATGAATGCCGGCGCCGGGCTGGTGGTAGCGGGCAAGGCGACGACGCTCGCCGACGGCATTGAAGCCGCCGCGCAAGCCATCGACAGCGGCCGGGCGCTCGCGGTGCTCGACAAGCTCATCGAAATCTCGAACGGTTAGAACTTTGTCCGATATCCTGCGCAAGATCGAAGCTTATAAGCGCCAAGAGATCGCCGCGGCGAAGCTCAGCGTGCCGCTTGCCGAGATCAAGGCGAAGGCCAAGGATGCCGAGCCACCGCGCGGCTTCCTCGCGGCGCTCGAGGCCAAACGGAAGGCCGGCGGCTTCGCGCTGATAGCCGAGATCAAGAAGGCGAGCCCGTCCAAGGGCCTGATCCGCGCCGACTTCGACCCGCCGGCGCTCGCCAGGGCCTATCAGCAGGGCGGAGCGGCCTGCCTTTCGGTGCTGACCGACGCTCCGTCCTTCCAGGGCGCGCCCGCTTTCCTGACCGCCGCACGCGCCGCCGTCAGCCTGCCCGCACTGCGCAAGGATTTCCTGTTCGATCCGTACCAGGTTTACGAGGCACGGGCCTGGGGCGCGGACGCGATCCTCATCATCATGGCAAGCGTCGACGATGCGCTGGCTAGCGAGCTCGAAGCGACGGCCTTCGATCTCGGCATGGACGCGCTAGTCGAAGTGCATGACGAGAAGGAGATGGAGCGCGCGCTTTGCCTCTCGTCGCGGCTGATCGGCATCAACAACCGCGATTTGCGAACCTTCGAGACCAGCCTCGACGTTTCCGAGCGGATCGCCGCCATGGTGCCGGCGGACCGGCTGCTGGTCAGCGAAAGCGGCATCTTCACCCATCAGGATTGCCGTCGGCTGGAAAAGAGCAGGATCGGCACCTTCCTCGTCGGCGAGAGCCTGATGCGGCAGGCCGATGTGGCGGCCGCGACCTCGCTTCTGCTGACTGGCAAGGCGCCGGCCGAGGCCGTTTGAGATGGCAGCCCTCACCCATCTTGGCGCCAAGGGCGAAGCCAACATGGTCGATGTCGGCGACAAGGCCGAGACGACGCGCACCGCAATCGCCGAAGGTTTTGTCACCATGCAGCCGCAAACGCTGGAGATGATCCTGGCCGGCGACGCCAAGAAGGGTGACGTGCTGGGCACCGCGCGCATCGCCGGCATCATGGCGGCCAAGAAGACGCATGAACTCGTTCCGCTCTGCCACCCGTTGCTTCTGACCAAGGTTGCGGTCGATATCGAGCCCGACCGCGCGCTGCCCGGCCTGAAGGTGACCGCGCTTGCCCGCGTCACCGGCAAGACGGGCGTGGAGATGGAGGCGCTGACCGCGGCGTCGGTCGCGTGCCTCACCATCTACGACATGGCCAAGGCGGCGGACCGCGCCATGGTGATTTCCGGCATCAGGCTGGTCGAGAAGACCGGCGGCAAGTCGGGCGATTACAAGGCAGAATCCTAAGATGGCACTGCTTCCGGTCGCCGAGGCGCTCGAGCGCTTGCTGGCCGGCGCGACTGCGCTGCCGGGCGAAAGCATACCGTTGGCCGACGCGGCGGATAGGGCTCTGACCGAACCGGTGGTGGCGCTGCGCACTCAGCCGCCCTTCAATGCTTCGGCCATGGACGGCTATGCCGCACGCTTTGCGGATGTGGGCTCGGTGCCGGCGCGGCTCTCCGTGATCGGCATGGCGCCGGCCGGGCGCGGCTTTACCGGCATCGTCGGCAAGGGCGAGGCCGTGCGCCTCTTCACCGGCGCGCCGCTCCCCGAAGGCGCCGACACGATCGTCATCCAGGAAAATGTCCGCGACCTCGGCGGCGGCCAGATCGAGGTGACCGAGCCGACGTCCGCAGGACGCAACATCCGGCGAGCCGGTCTCGACTTCCTGAAAGGCGACGTGCTGCTCGAAAAAGGCCGCCTGCTCGATCCAGCGGCGCTTTCGTTGGCGGCGTCGGCCAACCATCCAAGCCTCACCGTGGTGCGCCGACCGCTGGTTGCCATCATCGCCACCGGCGACGAATTGCTGCCGCCGGGCAGCGAGCTCGGCCCCGACCAGATCATCTCGTCCAATGCCTATGGCGTCGTTGCGGCCGCGCAGTCGGTTGGCGCGCGCGCTCTCGATCTCGGCATCGCTGCCGACCGCCATGACGCGATTGCGGCTCTGGTCGGAAAGGCCGTCGAGGCGGGCGCCGATGTCATCGTCACCCTCGGTGGCGCGTCGGTCGGCGATCATGACCTGATCCACGACGTGCTGACCGGCCAAGGCATGCAGCTCGATTTCTGGAAGATCGCCATGCGCCCCGGCAAACCGTTGATGTTCGGCCGGCTTGGCAACATCCGCTGCATCGGCCTGCCCGGCAATCCGGTGGCAAGCCTTGTCTGCTCGCAATTGTTCCTGAAGCCGCTTCTGGCGCGTCTCGGCGGCCGTAGCTACCGGCAGGACATCCGCACTGCGCGGCTGGCTGCCGCAATGCACGCCAACGATCTCAGGCAGGACTATGTGCGGGCCGTCGTGCGCGAGGACGCCGGACAGTTGGTCGCGACGCCGTTCGGCATCCAGGATTCCTCTATGCTCAAGATGCTGGCCGACGCCAACGGCCTGATCGTGCGCCAGCCCCTCGCCCCGGCGGCCGAGGTCGGCGACGAATGCAGCGTTCTGATGTTACGCTGAACAAAACGTCAACACATTCACTAAACTTTAAACGGTTGCGGAACACAACTGGAACAGATAGTGTTTGTTCTGGGTTTGTTTTTCTGATTCTGGTTTCAGGACCCGTTGGGGCTGCCATGCTGACGCGCAAACAACATGAACTTCTGATGTTCATCCACGAACGGCTCAAGGAAAGCGGCATTCCGCCGTCTTTCGACGAGATGAAGGAGGCGCTCGACCTAGCCTCGAAGTCGGGCATCCATCGGCTGATCACGGCGTTGGAAGAGCGCGGCTTCATTCGCCGGCTGCCGAACAGGGCGCGCGCACTGGAAGTGCTGCGCCTGCCCGATTCGATCGCGCCCGGCCTCAATGCGGCGAGGAAGTTTTCTCCGAGCGTCATCCAGGGCGGCCAAGGCAATCTCGGCCGGCAGATCAAGCCTGCGGCGCCCTCGCGCGCGCCAACGCCCAGCAATGACGACGATGCCGTTTCGGCCGTGTCCATTCCGGTGATGGGCCGCATCGCCGCCGGCGTGCCGATCGACGCCATCCAGCACCAGACGCATTCGATCACAGTGCCGCCGGATATGATCGCGGGCGGCGAGCATTACGCGCTGGAGGTCAAGGGCGACTCGATGATCGAGGCCGGCATCTTCGACGGTGACACGGTCATCATCCGCAACGCCAACACCGCGAGCCCGGGCGAGATCGTGGTGGCGCTGGTCGACGACGAGGAAGCGACGCTGAAGCGCTTCCGCCGCAAGGGCGCCTCGATCGCGCTCGAGGCCGCCAACCCGGCCTATGAGACCCGCATCTTCGGACCCGATCGCGTCAAGGTTCAGGGCAAGCTGGTCGGGCTGATCCGCCGCTACTGAGCTGGTTGCGGCTTGGCCTCTGGCTTCTCGGGCCGCTTGTAAGGCGGCAGGCCCCTCGCCTCGCGCGAATAGCTTCGCTGCTCATGCCAGGGGCGATAGGGCTTTTCGACTGCATATTGAATGGCTGGTCGCGCCGTTGCCGATTGCGGGTCGAAGAAGACGGCAGCACTGCCGTCACGCGCGAGCTGGCGCTTGGTGACGACGAGAACCCGTGGATCGCGGCAAGGATTATAGGCCGTGGCGTCGTTTATGACGATGAGGTCGGCAAAGCTACAGGCCGGCCTGGCACTGTTGCGGTTTTCCGCCAACGCGACGATCGCACCGGAAGGATGCCGGCCGATGCAGAGATCACCGGTACAATAGAACGGCGAACCTGGCGGCAGGTCGACGGGATCGGCTATGTCGAGCGCGTCTTTGGCGAACGTCTCCGGCGGCACGATCGCTTCGGCCTTCAGCGCCCGTTTCCAGTTGTCGGTGGTGAATTCGTTGGAGCGGGCACGGTTGATGGCGAGTTCGCCGCCGCCGATCGGCATGGCCACCAGATGCGCGTCCTCGGAGATCAAAAGGTCCGGCGTGCGCACCTGCGGGATCGTCAACAGGCTGGCCAGAGCGAAAGGAACGGCCGCCAGCCTGAGCCAGGTGGTCGCCATAGTCGCGATGACGAGCGCGATCGTTGCCAGCAGCACCGACTGGATCGAGATCAGCCCTACGGCATCGACTGGCGACCATTGCGAAATCCACGCCGAGATCGCGATCATCGCCGTCAGGCCCTTGCCCATCAAATAGAGGAACGGACCATCGATGCCGAATGGCATCGCCAACGCGCTTAGGACGGCAAACGGCATGACGATTAACGAAACGATCGGCATGATCGCCAGATTGGCCAATAGGCTGAGCGGCGAGACGCGCTGGAAATGCCAGATGGCAAACAGCGCCGTAGCGCTTCCGGCAATGATCGACGTCATGGCGGCGCCACCCGCTCCGACCGCCAGCTTTCGCGACAGGAACCGCAGGAACGAGCGCTTTGCTGGCGGCGCCCTCTCCTTGCTGGCGCGGTAGTCGGCCCAGCCGGCATAGGCGCCGACAAGGGCGGCGGTTGCGGCGAACGACATCTGGAAGCTTGGGCCGACCACTTCATGTGGCGACACAAGGATGACGGCGACGGCCGAGATCGCCAGGTTGCGCATCGTCAGCGCCGCGCGGTCGAACAGCACGGCAACCAGCATGACGGCAAGCATGATGAAGCTTCGCTCGGCGGCGACCACCACGCCGGAGATGACGAGATAGGCGGCGATCGAGACAAGCGCGATGGCCGCTGCATATTTCTTCACCGGGCGCCGCGAAGAGAAATCCGGAAACAACGCGAAGGCGCCGCGCAGCAGAAGCATGATCGTGCCGGCGACCAGCGCCATGTGCAGGCCCGAGATCGAGATGATGTGGTAGATTCCGGTCCGCCGCATCGCCTCGTTGATGTCTTCGGGGATGCCGGCGCGAATGCCGACGATCAGCGCCGCGGCAATCTCGCCTTCGGGTCCGCCGACGGTGCTTCTGATGTGACCGGCAATCGCCTCGCGCGCGTTCTCGATCGCCGAGGTGATGCTCGCCCCAGCGGCCGGATCGGTTGTCGAAATGACTTTCGGGTCACCGAGGAAAAAGCCGCTGCCGCCGATGCCGGAAAAATAGCTATCGAAGGAAAAGTCATAACTTTCGGGGCGGACCGGTCCGGTCGGCGGCAAGAGCCGGGCATAGCCTGTCACCAGCGACCCTGCCTTCATCTCGGGCGGAATTCTGTGCGCCGAGAGCCTGACGCGATCCGGCGCGTAGCGCAGCGTCGGATGCGCGGTCGAGATGAGGTCGATGGTCAGCCGCACACGGCCATTGGCCATTTCCTCGGCGATGACGACGCGACCCGTCAGCCGCGTCTGGATTTCGGAGCCGAGCATCGGCGTTGCGGTCCGCCATGTCTCGACTTTCGCGGCGACAAAGCCCAATGCGCAAAACAGCGCCGCCATGAAGAGAAGATGCGTCTTTGGCCAAGAGCGGGAAATGGCCGCACAGACCGCCATCAGCGCTACCGCCGCCTGCGGCCTGTAGAGATCGGGCTCCGCGTTCAGGGAAAAATAGAAGATCACGCCGGCAGCCAGGAACACCGGCACCAGCAGGAAGGCGATGCCGCGGTCGAGCTCGGTTGTAGCGGCTACAACGACGCTTTGGCGAAACGCGGAAAACGAGGCGCGGCTGAACTGCCGTCGGATCCGGTCGATGGTTGCCGACTGTGGCGGCTGCAGGGCGGCACCGCCGTCCGGCGGTAAAATCTCACCAGCCGGCCGCGGCATCGGAAGCGAAACCGGCGTCGCTTCAGCAGGCGCGGTGCCGGCAAACAGCAGGCGCTCGCTGACGCCAGCCGTCGTCCCCTCGCCCTCCACCGCGCCCCGGCCACGTCCAGCCATCGGGTCTGCCCCTTGCGCCCCAGACCTCCTATGCTACATGAACCGCGACAGCGCGAAAGTCCGCGCAACCACCTCTGTTTTCAGTGCCATTCTGAGAGTTCCATGTCCGACAAGGTCGTCACCCGTTTTGCCCCCTCGCCCACCGGCTACCTGCACATCGGCGGGGCGCGCACGGCGCTGTTCAACTGGCTCTATGCCAAGCACACGGGCGGCACGATGTTGCTGCGCATCGAGGACACCGATCGCGAGCGCTCCACCGAGGCGGCGACGGCCGCCATCCTGGATGGACTGACCTGGCTCGGCCTCTCTTGGGACGGCGAAGCAGTATCGCAGTTCGCGCGCGCGCCGCGCCACCGCGAGGTGGCCGAGGAGCTCGTGCGTCTCGGCAAGGCCTACTACAGCTACGAGACGCCGGCAGAGCTCGAGGCGATGCGCGAGGCGGCGCGAGCCAAGGGCCTGCCGCCGCGCTACAACGGCCAGTGGCGCGACCGCGACCCGTCAGAGGCGCCTCCCGGCGTCAAGGGCGCCATCCGCATCAAGGCGCCGACTGAGGGCGAGACGATCGTGCACGACCGCGTGCAGGGCGAGGTGCGCTTCCCGAACAAGGATCTCGACGACTTCATCATCCTGCGCTCGGACGGCAACCCGACTTACATGCACGCGGTCGTCGTCGACGACCACGACATGGGCGTCACCCACATCATCCGTGGCGACGACCATCTGACCAACGCGGCGCGCCAGACCGTGATCTACAACGCCATGGGCTGGGCTGTCCCGTCGATGTCGCACATCCCGCTGATCCACGGCGCCGACGGCGCCAAGCTGTCGAAGCGCCACGGCGCGCTCGGCGTCGAGGCCTACCGCGCCATGGGCTATCTGCCCGAGGCGCTGCTCAACTATCTGGCGAGGCTCGGCTGGAGCCATGGCGACGACGAGGTGATGTCGATCAAGGACATGATCTCCTGGTTCGACATCGGCGACGTCAACAAGGGTGCCGCGCGCTTCGACTTCGCTAAGCTCGAGGCGCTGAACGGCGTGCACATGCGCCAGATGGACGACAAGGCTCTCTTCGACATCTTCGTCGCCACCTTGCCCTGTCTCGAAGGCGGACCGGCGCTCGCGGCAAGGCTCGACGACAGGCGCAAGGCACAGCTGCTGGCCGCCATGCCCGGCCTCAAGGAGCGGGCAAAGACGCTGGTCGAGCTCGTTGACGGAGCCGCCTTCCTGTTCGCGGAGCGGCCCCTGCAGCTCGATGAGAAGGCCGCGGGATTGCTTGGCGCTGACGCGCGCGCCATCCTTCGTGGTGCCCATGCAGCGCTCGCGGCGGTCCCCGCCGACTGGAGCGCCGCGACCGCGGAAGCCGCTATTCGTGACTTTGCGCAGGCCGGCGGCCACAAGCTTGGCGCCGTGGCTCAACCGTTGAGAGCCGCGCTCACCGGCCGGAGCACATCGCCCGGCGTGTTCGACGTGCTGGCCGTGTTGGGGCGCGTGGAGAGCCTGGCGCGGATCGGAGATCAAATCGATTAGGAGCGAACTGGCCCAAGAAGATTGGCATTGAAAGGTGTGTTTCGCAGTGCAACATTAGGCCTTGGCCCAATCTGGCACGCACTTCCTAAAATGCGGTGGTAAGTTCGCGCATTCCGGTGATTTCGACGTGTCGTTTGCAGGAATTGCCTTGCCGGCATGAGGAAACATAAAGGAGTTTGAGAATGAGCGAAGCTGCGACAAAACTGGAACCGGGCGGCAAGGCGCATGAGTCGACCGCCAAGCTCGAACTCGCCGGCAAGACCCATGAATTCAAGGTGCGAAGCGGCTCGACGGGGCCCGACGTCATCGACATCGGCGCGCTCTACAGCACCACCGGCGCCTTCACCTACGATCCGGGCTTCACGTCGACGGCGAGCTGCGAGTCGGCGATCACCTTCATCGACGGCGATGCCGGCATCCTCTTGCATCGCGGCTATCCGATCGACCAGCTTGCCGAACATGGCGACTTCCTCGAGGTCTGCTACCTGCTGCTCTATGGCGAACTGCCGACCAAGGCGCAGAAGGACGACTTCGATTACCGCGTGACGCGCCACACCATGGTGCATGAGCAGATGTCGCGTTTCTTCACCGGCTTCCGCCGGGACGCGCATCCGATGGCCGTCATGTGCGGCGTGGTCGGCGCGCTGTCGGCCTTCTACCATGACTCGACCGACATCTCGGACCCGTACCAGCGCATGGTCGCCTCGATGCGCCTGATCGCCAAGATGCCGACGATCGCCGCGATGGCCTACAAATACCATATCGGCCAGCCCTTCATTTATCCGAAGAACGAGCTGAACTTCGCCGCCAACTTCCTGCATATGTGCTTTGCGGTGCCCTGCGAGGAGTACAAGATCAATCCGGTGCTGGCGCGCGCCATGGAGCGCATCTTCATCCTGCATGCCGACCACGAGCAGAACGCCTCGACCTCTACCGTGCGGCTTGCCGGCTCGTCGGGCGCCAACCCGTTCGCTTGCATCGCCGCCGGCATCGCCTGCCTGTGGGGCCCCGCGCATGGCGGCGCCAATGAGGCGGCCCTCAACATGCTGGGCGAGATCGGCCATGTCGACAACATCCCGGAATTCATCGCCCGCGCCAAGGACAAGAACGATCCGTTCCGGCTGATGGGCTTCGGCCACCGCGTTTACAAGAACTATGATCCGCGCGCCAAGATCATGCAGAAGACCGCGCATGAGGTGCTGGGCGAGCTCGGCATCAAGGACGATCCGCTGCTCGACATCGCGATGGAGCTGGAAAAGATCGCACTCACCGATTCCTATTTCATCGAGAAGAAGCTCTATCCGAACGTCGATTTCTATTCGGGCATCACGCTGAAGGCGCTGGGCTTCCCCACCACCATGTTCACCGTGCTGTTCGCGGTCGCCCGCACCGTCGGCTGGATCGCGCAGTGGAAGGAAATGATCGAGGATCCCCACCAGAAGATCGGCCGCCCGCGCCAGCTCTACACCGGCGCCACGGAACGCGACTACGTGCCGATTGCGAAAAGGTGAACTTGAGCGAATAGCGAAATAGCGAGTAGCGAATAGGGAAAAGCAGCAAAGCGCTGAGCAGCACCCAGGCCCCTACTCGCTATTCGCTATTCGCTACTCCCTATTCGCTCTCTTGATGCATCCAAGAACCACCCCTGCAGCGATTTCGCCCGACGGCCTTTCCGTTGCCATGCGCCTCACGATCTCGGCGAAGCCTGCCTTCTGCCAGGCGCGCATGCCGGTATCGGCAAATAGGCCTTCCAACTGGCGGGCCAGGTTCTCCGGCCGGACATACTGGTTGTAGAATTCAGGAACCAGCGTACGGTCCGAGATCAGGTTGGGCAGCAGTGCCGACCATGTGGTCACCAGATAGCGTGAAATGACGCGCGCGATCGGATCAAGCTTGTAGCTGGACACCATCGGAACGCCCGAAAGCGCAAGCTCGAGCGAAACCGTTCCAGACGCGATCAAAGCCGCATCGGCCTTGCCGAAAGCCTGCCATTTGCGCTCCGCATCGGTGATGATCTCGGGCTTTTCGTCCCAACCCGCGACGGAGGTCCTGACCAGGTCGGCGACATGCGGCACGGTCGGCAGCAGCAGGCGCAACCGGTGGCCGCGCTGGCGCAAGACCGACATCGTCTCGCCAAACGGCTCGATCAGCCGGCGCACCTCGCCGCGGCGCGAGCCCGGCAGTACGAGCAGCGTCTTGACGCGATCCTCAGACAGGTCGCGCGGCAGGCCTTGCGCTTTGGCTGCACCAAGCACGCCCGGATCCTGCGTCAGGCGGTGGCCGACATAAGTGCCGGGCGGTCCGCCAAGCCGGGCAAGCGCCTTCACCTCGAAAGGCAGGATGCAGAGAATGTGATCGACATAGGGCTTCATCGCCACCGCCCTGCCCGGCCGCCATGCCCATACACTCGGACACACATAGTGGACGATCGGAATGGCGGGCGCGGCAGCGCGGACCTTTTTAGCGACGCGCAACGAAAAATCGGGGCTGTCGATGGTGATCAGGCAATCCGGTCGCTCCGCCGCGATTGCGGCGGCTGTCTGGCTGATCCGCCGCATCAGCCGCGGCAAGTCGCGCAAGACGGCGCTGAAGCCCATCAGCGCGATCTCGCTGCCGTCGAAGAGCGGTCTCAGCCCCAATTCCTGCAAATGCCGGCCGCCAATGCCGATCAGTTGGATCTTGCGGCCGGTGATCTTCTCCAGTGCGCGCACGATGTCGGCGCCGAGCAGGTCGCCGGATTCCTCGCCGGCGACGATGGCGATCTTAAACGGCTTCTCATCGGCCATCAGCCGGCTCCGTTACTGGGAGACCGACGATGAACAGGCCAAGCGCATTGGCCCGCGTCAGTGTCGCCGGGCCTTCGAGAATGAGCGAGCGGCCTGATTCGACGGCTATGCCGGCAAGCCCCGCGGCATGTGCCGCCTCTACCGTCTGCGGGCCTATCGAAGGCAGGTCGGCGCGCAATTCCTGACCAGGCTTGGCGCATTTGACGAGAACGCCGCGCGTCTTTCCGGCGAGTCTGCCGTGATGCCGCAGCTCTTTCGTCCGCTCCAGCAGGCCGGCAGTGCCTTCGATGCCTTCCAGCGCAATGGCCCGGCCGCCGATCGCAATCGCCGCCTGCCCGATATCAAGCGCGCCGATGGCCTTGGCCGCAGCGCGACCCGCCTCGATATCGCGCCAGTCGGACTTGCTTGGCTCGGTTGCCGTGAGCGTGCCTCTGCCGGCGGTCAGTTCGGGGACGACCTCGTGCGCGCCGACCACCTTGATGCCGCGCTTTTCCAGGCCGCGCGTCAGAACCTTCAGAAGTCCGTCATCGCCGCGCGCCAGTGCGACGATCACCGACGGTACGATCGCCAGCAATCCGAGGCTGGGGCGCATGTTGCTCAGCCTTGGCCTGCGCTTGATCTCCCCGGCAAGAACCAGATGGCTGACGCCGTGGCGTTTCAGCGTCGACACCAAGGAACCGATCTGTTCGAGCGCCATGGTGACGTGCT
This sequence comes from Mesorhizobium shonense, assembly GCF_040545255.1. Lineage (NCBI taxonomy): Bacteria > Pseudomonadati > Pseudomonadota > Alphaproteobacteria > Hyphomicrobiales > Phyllobacteriaceae > Mesorhizobium > Mesorhizobium shonense. The sequence goes on along the minus strand of NZ_JBEPLM010000003.1, from coordinate 88,604 downwards.
CGTATCGGCTAAGCTGCTGCTCACGGTCAGCCTCACCTTCCATCAACAGAATGAAGGGCGGATAGCCGTGCGCGGCGAGACCGTCGGCGACCTCGACCGGCAGGTTGCCGCCGCCGGCAATGATGCCGACCCTGGAGCCCGGCGCGAGTGCAAGCGCTGATCCGGCGGGCTCAGCCCTCGTCATCGCCGTTATCATCGTCGCCGCCACCCTTGAGTGACGGGACGGCATAGTGCCGCTTGCCGCGGCTGGTGATGAAGTCGATGATCTTCATGGCCGTCGGCGAGGAGGCGAATTCGGCCTTGGCGATTTCGACATTCTCGCCGACGGTGCGGGAGCGGTCGAAGATCATCCTGTAAGCCTTGCGCAGCAAATAGATTTCAGCGCGCGGCAGGCCGGAGCGCTTCAAGCCTATGATGTTGAGGCCACGCAGGCTGGCGCGATTGCCGACGGCGATCGCATAGGGGATGACGTCGCCGACAAAGGCCGAGCACCCACCGAGAAAGGCGTTGTCCCCGACACGCACGAATTGATGAACGGCGCTGAGGCCACCGATATAGACGTTGTCGCCGATCTCGCAATGTCCGCCGAGCGTCGCTCCATTGGCGAAGGTGGCGTTTTTGCCGACGACGCAATCGTGAGCGATGTGGGCGTAGGCGAGGAAATTGCCGTTGTCGCCCACTGTCGTCTCGCCGCGGCTGGAATCCGTGCCGACATGCATGGTGACGCCTTCGCGGATGGTGCAGTTCTCGCCGATGATCAGCGTGGTGCGCCCGCCCTTGTGCTTTGTGTTCTGCGGCGGGCCACCCAGGATCGCCATCGGATAGACCTTGGTCGCGGCGCCGATAGTGGTCGCGCCCATCACCGAGACATGGCTGAACAGTTCGACACGGTCGCCGATCACCGCGTCGGCGCTCACATGGCAGAACGGCCCGATGCGGACGCCTTCGCCGAGTTGGGCGCCTTCTTCGACGATCGAGGAAGGATGAATTGATGTCTCGACTTTCATGAGCATTTCGAACCTCAGCCGGCAACCATGGCCGAGATCTCGGCCTCCGCCGCCTTCGCGCCGTCCACCATCGCCTCGCAGGCGAATTTGAGCAGGTTGCCGCGCATCTTGATTTTCTTGACGTGGATCCTGAGTTGGTCGCCTGGACCGACCGGCTTGCGGAATTTTGCGTTGTCTATGGTCAGGAAATAAACCAGAGACGGCTTTTCCGTGTTGAGGCTGCGGATGCAGATAGCACCGGCCGTCTGGGCCATGGCCTCGATGATCAGCACGCCCGGCATCACCGGCTGTTCCGGAAAATGACCCTGAAAATGCGGCTCGTTGATGGTCACGTTCTTGATGCCGACGGCCGAATCGTTGCCGTCGATATCGACGATGCGGTCGATCATCAGGAACGGATAGCGGTGCGGCAGGAGCTTCATGAGCCCCATTATGTCGACCGCTTCGAGTGTCGTCGCTACCATGTCAGCCATTTCCGTCGCCCTGCTTGCGCGTCCTGGCCAGTCTGCGCAGCATCGCGATCTCGCGCATGGCTTCCGCCATCGGCTGCGCCGGATAGCCTCCCCAGACCTCGCCCGCCGGCACGTTGCTCATGAATCCGCTTCTCGCAGCAAGCTTGGCTCCCGGACCGATGGTCAAATGGTCGGCGAGGCCGACACCGCCACCCATGGTGACGTTGTCGCCGACGACGACGGACCCGGAAATACCCGAAAGCCCGGCTATAATGCAATTGCGACCGATGCGAACATTGTGGGCGATCTGCACCAGATTGTCGATCTTGGTGCCTTGGCCGATGACTGTGTCGGACATCGCGCCGCGATCGACGGTCGAGTTGGAGCCGATCTCGACATCGTCCTGGACGATGACGCGGCCGATCTGCGGCACGCGCTCGGGCCCCTTGGCGCCGGCCACGAAGCCGAACCCGTCCTGGCCGATCCTTGCGCCGCCATGGATGATGACGCGATTGCCGATCAGCGCATATTGGATGCTGGCGCCCGGACCGACATAGCCGTCGCGGCCTATCTTGCAGGAGCGGCCGATGACGGCGTGGGGCGCAATGACCGTGCCGGCGCCAATCGAGGCGTCGGGACCGATCACGGCGCCCGCCTCCACGATCGCGCCGGCTTCGACATGCGCGGACGGATCGATATGCGCCTGCGGTGAAACACCGGTTTCCCCGGTCATCGGCCCTGGAGTGGCAGCTTGCGGAAAGAGCAGCCGCCCGACCATGGCGAAGGCCTGCTGCGGGCGCGGATGCACCAGCACCGCGATCCCTTGCGGGGCTCTGTTGGCAAAGTCGGCGGGACACAGGACCGCGGCCGCCTTGAGCGACTGCATCAAAGCAAAATTGCGCTTGCCGTCGACGAAGACAAGCGCACCATCGCCGCCCTCATTGGCCGGCGCCAGCGCTTCGATGGCAATATCGGCTTGCGAGGAATCGACGAGGTTGGCGCCGGTCAGATTCGCGACCTCGCCAGCCGTATACCGGCGTGAAGGCGCGAAGAACACCGGATCGGTCATTCCACAAATAGTATCCAGCTCGGTCGGATCAGTCTATTCCGGGCCGGCAGGCAGCCCGGAAACATCGTAACCCGCGGATTAGAAACGGGTCGCAATGCCGAAGTTGAATTCCTCTACGTCGTCGCCCGGCTGCTTCTCGACCGGGATCGCATAGTCGATGCGGATCGGACCGAACGGCGAAGCCCACATCAGGCCGACACCGACCGAAGCACGCAGATGCATGTCAGCCGATCCGGCCTGGATCAAAGTCGGATCGAGCTTGTTGCCATAGAGTGTTGCTGCGTCGGCGAACACCGCGCCACGCAATCCGAAGCTTTCCGGAATGACCGGCATCGGGAACTGGGCTTCCGCCGAGGCATTGAAATAGGTCGTGCCGCCGAGATGGTCACCACTGGTTCCAGCAGCCACAGGACCAATGCCGCCATAGGCGAAACCGCGGATCATGCGGTCATTGCTCTGGAAGTGGTCGAAAATGCGCAGATCGCCATTGCCGTAGCTCGCGATATAGCCGGCGCCACCCGACACCAGGCCGACTAGGTCCAGCTGCTCGGACAAGGTCTGATAGACACTCGCGCGCCCGGTCAGCTTCACCCACTTGGCGTCGCCACCGAGACCAGCGACCTCGGTCGTGCCGGTGATGTAAAGACCCTCATGCGGGTTCTTCATGTCATCGATAGTGTTGTAGACCAGCCCGAGGCTGACCGACGATTTCAGCCAAGGGCTTTGTTCGATGCCGTCTAGGATTGCCTGGGAGACATTGCAGTCTGCGTCGGGAATACCATCGCCATTGTCATCGCAGCCGTCCGCCAACTTATACTTTTCCTGGGCGATATTATACGCCAACTGCGTCGAGATACTGTCGGTGATCGGCAGGCCGAAGCGGATGGTCGCGCCGGTGACGTCAGTGTCGTAGTGTCTGTACTCGCGGGTCGACTTGTAGATATCGAAGCCCGCCGCGATGCGCCGGCCGAGGAAATACGGCTCCGTGAAGGAAATCGCATAGTCGCGCGAGTGCCTGCCGCCGCCGGCCGATAGCTTGATATACTGGCCGCGGCCGAGGAAATTGCGCTCGGTGATCGAGCCTTCGACGGACGGACCGGGCGTGTCGCCGCCGGTCGAATAGCCGGCGCCGACCGAGAACTCACCGGTCGACTTCTCGACCACGTCAACGACCAGAACGACCTGGTCGGGAGCTGACCCGGGAACAGTCGAGATGTCGACTTTTTCAAAGTAATCCAGCGCTTCCAGCCGCTTCTTCGCGCGCTGGATGAGAACCTGGTTGAAGGCGTCGCCTTCGCTGACGTCGAATTCGCGACGGATGACATAGTCGCGCGTGCGGTCGTTGCCGCGGATTTCGATGCGCTCGACATAGGCTTTGGTGCCCTGGTCGATGGTGTAGACGACAGAGATCGTGTGATTCTCGAAATTGCGGTCGCCACGCGGCGTCACCTGGGCAAAAGCATAGCCCGAACCGGCGACCTTCTCCGTCAGAGCGACGATCGAATCCTCGACGTCCTTGGCGTTGTAGACATCGCCCTTGTGGGTCTCGACCACCGATTCCAGCGACTTGGAGTCGACTTCGGGAATGCTGCTCTCGACGCTGATGTCGCCGAAGGTGTAGCGCTCGCCTTCCTGAACGGTGATCGTGACCGTGTATTTGTTCGTGGTGTCGTCGAGCTCGCCGACAGCGGAAACGACCTGGAAGTCGGCATAGCCGTGATTGTAATAGAAGCGGCGCAGCAACTCCTGGTCGGCGCGCAGCTTGTCCTCGTCATAGACGTCGTCGCGCAGCACGAACGAAAGCCAGGACGAACGCTTGGTGTTGATCACGTCCGACAGGCGGCGGCTGGAATAGGCGCTGTTGCCGACGAAGTTGATGGCCGCGATCTGGGTACGGCCGCCTTCGTTGATGTTGAAGACCACGTTCACGCGATTGTCGCCGAGATCCATGATCTGGGTGGTCACGGCGGCGTCGTCGCGGCCGATGCGCCGATAGGCAGCCTTGACCGCCTCGACGTCGGCATCGAGCGCCTGCTGCGAGAAGGTCGCGCGCGGCTTCAGCTGAATGGCCGCCTGGAGCGCGTTGTCCTTGAGCTTCTTGTTGCCCTGGAACAGGACCTGATTGACGACCTTGTACTCGGAAACCTTGACGACCAGCGTCGAGCCGACCTGATTGATCTGGACGTCCGAGAACAGCCCGGTGCCGAACAGAGCCTTCACGGCGCTGTCGATGTCGGCGCTCGAAAACGCCTTGCCCGGCTTGATCGAGATGTAATTGCGGATGGTTTCGGCATCGACACGCTGGTTGCCGCTGACCTCTACCCTGCTGACGACTGCTGCTTCGGCTACCGATATGGCAACGAACTGCACTGCGAGCGCGCCTGGCAAAACCAGCGCGGCGGACAAAGCCGCCGCGGACGCGGCGCTCAGAAACTTGGATGCTGCCTTCATCGGGCTTTTGTACCTTTTTCTCGTAGTCCCCACGGCGAGAAAACCGGACGTGCGGTATTTTCCCTTACCGTATTAACCGGATTTTCCCTACACGCAAGGCTCCCGGTTAATTTGTATTTACTTAACCCTGATGCGTGGCTTTCGCGTCACGCATATCCCCACGCATGGTAAACGGCGTCTCAATACGGTCAGGGCCGAAGCCAAATTTCTTCATGATTTCAGCACCCAAACAGATCATTCCAAAAAACGAAGCCCATGAACCCGAGCACCAGAAGGAGACCGGCCCGGTAGGCCATCTCCATCATCCGCTCCGACACGGGCCGCCTTATGACGGCCTCCACGCCGTAGAACAAGAGGTGGCCGCCGTCGAGAGGGGGAATCGGCAGAAGATTGAGAATCCCTATCCCGACTGACAGGAATGCAACAAGCTGCACCAGCCACTCGAAGCCGAGTTTGGCAGCCTGTCCCGACATTTTTGCGATCTTGATAGGTCCGCCCAGCTGGCACTTGTCCTCGCGCCCGACGACAAACCGCTTCAGGAACTGGCCGGTGCGCTCGATGACGTGCCCGGTTTCCTCGACGGCGGCCGCCAGCGCGCCCGCGGGCGTATAGGAGATCAGCCGCGGCTGCCCGAGCTCGGCATTGTTGGCGACGCCGATGACCGCGACTTTGACCTTGTTGCCCAGCGCATCCTGCTGTTCCATCGGCTCTGGCGTGGCCGTGACGGTGATTTCCTTGCCGTCGCGCAGCATGGTGAAAGTGATGGCGTCGCCGGCGCGGCCCGAGACCAGGCGTTGAACGTCGGCGAAAGTCTCCACCTTGTTGCCGTCAACCCTGACGAATCGGTCGCCGGGCTGGATGCCTGCCCGCGCCGCGGGACTGCCGGCAGTGACTTCGGCCACCGTCGGCTCCATGACCGGACGGCCGTAGAGCGAAAACAGCACCGCGAACACAGCGATCGTCAGCAGGAAATTGAACAGCGGCCCGGCAACGACGGTCGCCGCGCGTTTCCAGATCGGCTGGGTGTGGAAGGCGACCTCGCGCTCGGCCTCGGTCAGCGATTCGAGGTCTTCGGCGCTCGGCTGGCTCGACGTCGCGTTCATGTCGCCGACGAATTTGACATAGCCGCCAAGCGGGATGGCGCAAAGCTTCCAGCGCGTGCCGTGGCGGTCGTTGAAGCCGAAGAGTTCCGGTCCGAAGCCGATCGAAAACGCCTTCACGCCGATGCCGCACCAGCGGCCGATGAGATAGTGGCCCATCTCGTGGACGAACACCACGACGGTAAGGACGAACAGGAACGGCACAAGGGTGCCAAGGACAAAGCCTTGAGTGCTGAAGAGCGCGTGAAGAATGTCGTTCAAGTCATGCCCTCAAATTCGCCCAGCGCGACAGTCCGCCGCGACTGTGGCATCAATCCGGGCGAATCCGTGGCGCGCGTCGTTTTTCGCCCAGCGGCGACGCCCTTCAGTTCGGAAACAGCCCCATTGCCGGATGGTCGGCGCCCGCCGCAATCCAACCGATGACGTACAGGGCGAAAGCCGCCGCGACAAGCCCATCGACTCTATCCATGACGCCGCCGTGGCCGGGAATCAGATTGCTCGAATCCTTGCAGCCATGCCGGCGCTTGACCCAGGACTCGAACAGATCGCCGATCTGCGAGACGATCGAGAGCGCCAAGGCGACGAATCCAAGCTGTACGAGGTTGCCGGCCCCGCTGACGATTGCCAGCAGCAATCCGGCAACCACTCCGCCGACGGCGCCGCCCAGCGCGCCGCTCTGCGTCTTGCCGGGCGAGATCGACGGCGCGAGCTTCGGGCCGCCGACCGCGCGGCCGACGAAATAAGCCGCTATGTCGGTCGCCCAGACCACCGCGAACAGGAAAAGAATGGCGATCAGCCCTGAGTGGTTGTCATCGCGCAGGTAGGCGAGCGAAAGACCGGACAGAGCCGCATAGGCCAGCCCACAGGCTTCCCACTGCGCCCCACCCTGAATGCGCGCGGCGATGACAGCGACTGCCACAAGGATCGCGACAATGACCAGCAGCCACAAGGCCGGCAGGCCGCCAATCAGCGCGCCGATGAAGACCAGAATCAGCGCTTCCGCCAGGAAACCGAGCGCCGCGCCGTTCCCGGGGCGCGACATCCGCGTCCATTCGTAAAAGATCAGCGCCGCGATCGCCGCGCAGAACAGGCGGAACGGCAGCCCGCCCAGCCAGGTGAGCGCGAGCGTGACGCCCGCCATCACGATGGCCGAGATGACGCGCTGCTGGAGATTGCTCATTTTTGGCGGCGCCTAGGAGGCGACGTCGCGGGCGGCGAGCCCGCCGAAACGTCGCTCGCGGCCGGCAAAGTCCCGCAGGGCGTCGGCAAGATGCTCCCGGCTGAAGTCCGGCCAGTAGCAAGGCAGGAAGACGAGTTCGCTATAGGCGGCCTGCCACAAGAGAAAGTTCGACAGCCGGAGCTCGCCGCTGGTGCGGATTACCAGGTCGGGATCTGGAATGTCTTCGGTGTCGAGCGAACCGGCAAAGCTCTCCATCGTGATGGCATCGCTTGTCATTTCGCCGCGCGCCACGGCATCGGCGAGCTTGCGCGCGGTGCGAACGATCTCGTCGCGGCCGCCATAATTGAAGGCGATGACCAACGTCAGCGCTTCGTTGCCGGCGGTCAGCGATTCGGCCTCCTGCAGCAGGCCCCTGATGTCGGGTTGCAGCCCCTCCCTGTCGCCGATCACCCTCACCCGCACGCCGTTCTGGTGCAGTTCGGCGAGATCTCGGCGGATGAAGAGCTTCAAGAGACCCATCAGGTCGCTGACTTCGGATTTCGGCCGCGACCAGTTTTCCGAGGAGAAGGCATAGACCGTCAGATAGGAGATGCCGAGTTCGGGCGCGGCGCGCACCGTCTTGCGCAAGGCCTCGACGCCGGCGCGATGGCCGGCAAGCCTCGGCATGCCGCGCGCCTTGGCCCAGCGTCCATTTCCATCCATGATGATCGCGACATGCGCGGGCGTTGCCATGGTCTCGCTTTCGAGCCGGTGAGAAGCCGACCCTAAACCTGCATGATTTCAGCTTCCTTATCGGAAAGCAGGTGATCGATGGTGCTGATCATCTCGTCGGTCAGCTTCTGAACCTGGTCGGAGCGCTTGCGATGATCGTCTTCGCTGAGCGTGCCGTCCTTTTCGGCCTTCTTGAGGAAATCCATGCCGTCGCGGCGAACGTGGCGCACCGCGACGCGAGCGTTCTCGGCATAGCCGTGCGAGATCTTGACCAGTTCCTTGCGGCGCTGCTCGTTGAGCTCGGGCAGCGGAATCCTGAGATTGGTGCCGTCGACGATCGGATTGAAGCCGAGATTGGCTTCGCGGATAGCGCGGTCGACGGCGCTGACCATCGACTTGTCCCAGACCGAGACCGAAATCATGCGCGGCTCCGGCACCGTCACATTTGCCACCTGGTTGATCGGCATTGTCGTGCCGTAGGCCTGGACCTGGATCGCGTCGAGCAGGTTGCTGGAAGCGCGGCCGGTGCGCAGCGAAGCGAGATCGTGCTTGAAGGCCGAGATCGCCCCGTCCATGCGCCGCTTGAGGTCGTCATACTCGCCACTCATGATCATCTCCTCGACCCGTTCGCCGGGTTCACTGTTTGTGTTCAGGTTCCCGTCCGGAACCAACGCTCGTTTAGCCGGTTCTGATCCGATCAATTGTCGGCGACGATCGTGCAACGGCCGCCGCCCCTCAGAATTTCGCCGAAACCACCCTTTTCGTGGATCGAATAGACGATTATCGGAATGTTGTTTTCGCGCGCAAGAGCAATCGCGGCCGTATCCATGATCGTAAGCCCGCGTTTGATGACTTCGGCATGACTTATGCGGTCGAACCGCACCGCGTTCGGATCCTTCTTGGGGTCTGCCGAATAGACGCCGTCGACCTGCGTGCCCTTGAACAGGGCGTCGGCGCCGATCTCGGCGGCGCGCAGCGCCGCGGCCGAATCGGTGGTGAAGAACGGATTGCCGGTGCCGCCGGCGAAGATCACCACCTTGCCCTGGTTCATATAGGCGGTCGCCTGGCGCTGCGAGAAGCTCTCGCAGAGCTCGGGCATGGCGATGGCCGAAAGCACCACGGCGTCGACGCCGATCTTGTTCAGCGAGGTGCGCAGCGCCAGCGAGTTGATGACGGTGGCCAACATTCCCATGTGGTCGCCGGTGACGCGGTCGCCGCCCTTGGAGGCGACGGCCACGCCGCGGAAGATGTTGCCGCCGCCGATGACGACACCGACTTCGATGCCAAGCGCGCGCGCCTCGGCAATGTCGGCGGCGATGCGGTCGACGACCGAAACGTCGATGCCGAAATGCTGTTCTCCCATCAACGCTTCGCCCGAAGCTTTCAGCAAGACACGTCGATAGAGGGGCTTCACCGTCATCTGGTTCCTCGAAAATCTCGGCGCGGCAAATCTGGGGACGAAAACTGCCCCGCTTCGCCTGGCGGCGCTGGCATGATGGATCGACCCGATACACGAAGGGCGCGGCGATGTCACGCCGCGCCCTTGCGCAAAATCCCAGGCTTTTTCGATCAGTTGCTGCTGATGCTGACCGCCTCGCCTTCGACCAGGACCGGCAGCGAATAACCCGAAGGCTTGTCGCCGGTCGCGGTGCCGCCTGTGACCCTGACCTGAATCTGCGAGCCGAAATACGGATGAGGAAATGGCGCCGGAACGCTGCTGACCGCTTCCAGCCGCTGGCGAAGTGCGGCGGGAATTTCGAAATCCAGCGCCGCGAGATTGTCCTGCAGTTGCGCGAGCTTCGTCGCCCCGAGGATGACGGTTGCAACGCCTGGCTGCGTCGCAACCCAGTTAAGCGCCACCTCAGCCATGCTGCGGCCGAGTTCGGCGGCAACCTTCTCGAGCTCCGCCACGATCGCCCAGTTGCGGTCGCTGAATTTCTGGAAGCCCGGATGCGTGGTGTTGCGGAAACCGTCGAGCCGGCCGGCGTTCCCGGCCTGCGTCGGGCGGTATTTGCCGCTCAGCAACCCGCTGGCCAGCGGGCTCCAGACCATGATGCCGGCGCCGTGTCGTGTGGCCAAAGGCACGAATTCATGCTCGATCGTGCGCTCAGTCAGCGAATATTCGAGCTGCAGGGCCGAGATCGGCTCATAGCCGCGCAGTTCGGCGATCGCCTGCGCCCGGCCGGCATACCAGGCCGGCACGTCGGAGAGGCCGACATGGCGCACCTTGCCTGCGCGCACCAGGTCGTCCAGCGTGCGCAGCACCTCCTCGGCCGGCGTCAGCCGGTCCCACACATGCATGAGATAGAGGTCGATATAGTCGGTTCCGAGCCGCCTCAACGAAGCGTCGATGGCGCGCATGATGTTCTTGCGGCCATTGCCGCCGGCGTTCGGATTGCCCGGTTCAGAATTGAAGGTGAATTTGGTGGCGATCACCGCCTTGTCGCGCAAACCGCGCTCGGCGACGAATTCGCCGAGCCAGGTCTCGGCAGTGCCGCCGGTGTATAGGTCGGCGGTGTCGAAGAAATTGCCGCCAGCCTCGACATAGGCATCGAACATGGCGCGGGCGGTATCCCTGTCAGCGCCCCAGCCCCATTCGGTGCCGAAGGTCATGGTGCCCAACGCCAGCCGGCTGACGCGCAGACCGCTGTTGCCGAGCGTGTAATAGGTCATGCTCATGATGTTCTCCGATCGTGTTGATGTGGGCTTATTGACCAGGAGTCGTTTTCACCCAGGGATTGCCGCGCTCATGCGTCATGCGGAAGGTGAAGCCGTCGACCTTCCAGCCGGCGCCGGAGCGCGTCAGGTGGTGCTCATAGGTGCCCCACACTTCCCAGAGCGGGTCGCCATTGCCCTCCATCCGGTTCCAGGCATAGCCGTTGGAGCGAACGGTCGCCGCATCGGCCTCGATGACGACCTGATGGTTGGTGCGCAGATGCAGGCTCGTCTTGCCGCCCTTGAGGTTGGCCGCCCATATGCCGATCAAATCGTCGGAGGCGATAGTGGCGGCAGGCTGGCCGGAAAGACTGCTGAAATCGGCGGTGACGCGATCCGCGAAATAGCTGCGCGCAAGCTTCCAGTCCTGCGCATCGACGGCGCGGTCGATCGCATCCGCGATACGAATGACGGCGCGCTCATCGGCAAGCGCCTGCCAACCCGTGGGTTCGGCTCCGCCGGCGTCGATCGGCGCCAGCGCCAATCCTGCCGCGAAGGTCATATGTCTCAACGCATTCATGTCTTTTCTCCTCGAGCATCAGCCCATCGCCGATGTGTTGAGGACAATGTGGAGCAGCGCGTTGGCATCGATAAGATTGCATTGTTCGTAAAGACCATGCGATATCTTTCATGAATGGATCGCGATCTGCTCACGCATCTGCCTGTCGTCGTCGCCGTGGCGCGGCGCGGCGGCTTCGCGCTCGCCGCGGCTGAGCTCGGCATGAGCCCGTCGGCCGTCAGCCATGCGGTGCGGCTGGTGGAAGAGCGCATCGGCCAGCCGCTGTTCGCCCGCACGACGCGCAGCGTTTCACTGACCGAAGCCGGCCGAGCGCTGGTGGAGACGGCAGCCCCCGCCCTTCAGGACATCGCCGAACGGATGGACCGCATCCGCGGCGTCAAGGGCCGGCCCTCCGGCCTGCTCAGGATCAATGCTTCCAACATCGCAATCCCCTTGGCGGTGACGCCCGTGATCGCGGCGATGGCCGAGCGCTATCCGGACGTAACCGTCGAGGTCTTCGCCGACCAGGCTCTGGTCGATATCGTCGGAGAGGGTTTCGACGCCGGCATCAGGCTGGGCGAGATGATCGCGCAGGACATGGTCACCGTGCGGCTCACGCCGCCCTTCAAGGCCATGGTCGTTGCTTCGCCCGCCTATATCGGAAAGCACGGCCGTCCGCGCGACGTCGCCGACCTCGCCAACCACAATTGCATCGGCTATCGGCTCGTCCGCTCGGGCGGCCTCTATCGCTGGGATTTGAACGATAACGGCAAGGATGTCGTGGTCGAGACGCGCGGCACGGCCGTCGTCACCGATTCGCTTGCAGCGATCGATTTAGCACTTGCGGGCGTCGGGCTCGCCTATGTGTTCGAGCCGCTGGTGCGTGCCGGTCTTGCCGCCGGGCGCCTCATCCAGATCCTGCCGAAGACGGCGATCGAGGAGCCGGGCCTCTTCCTCTACTTCCCGCGCCGGGCGTCGATGGCACCGAAGCTCAGGGCCTTTATCGACACCGCACAAGAGATCGGCCGGGCATCCATGCGGACACCCGGCCGAGTTGCCTGAGCTGTTTAGCCTTACTTTTTCTTCGGGCTATTTCTTGACCGCGGCCGCGACTTCCGCGGCGAAGTCGGTCGTTTCCTTCTCGATGCCCTCGCCAAGCGCGAAGCGCAGGTAAGCGCTGATCTTGGCCGGAGCGCCGATCTCCTTCTCGGCATCCTTCAGCGCCTTCTCGACGGTGATGTCGGGATTGAGCACGAAGGCCTGCTTCAGAAGCACCACCTCTTCGTAGAACTTGCGCAGGCGGCCCTCGACCATCTTCTCGATGATCGCCTCGGGCTTGCCGGTCTGGCGCGCCTGGTCGGCGAAGATCGCCTTCTCGCGCTCGACCGCGGCCGGATCGAGTTCTTCCGTGGTCAGCGCCATCGGGTTGGTGGCGGCGACATGCATGGCGACCTGACGGCCGAAGGCGTTCGCCGCATGCTCATTGCCGGTGGTCTCGATCGCGACCAGCACGCCGAGCTTGCCGAGGCCGTCGGCAACGGCGTTGTGGACATAGGTCGCCACCGCGCCGTGCGGAACGGTGAGCTTGGCCGAGCGGCGGAAGCCCATGTTCTCGCCGATGGTGCCGACCGCGTCCTTGATGGTGTCCGTGACCGACTTGTCGGAGCCCGGATACTTGGCCGCGGCCACCGCCTCGGTCGTGCCATAGGCGAGCGCGACCTTGGCGACGTTGGCGACGATTTCCTGGAAGGCCGCGTTGCGTGCGACGAAGTCGGTCTCCGAATTGACCTCGACGACCGCGGCTTCGCGAACGCCGGAATCGACGCCGATCAGGCCTTCCGCCGCGGTGCGGCCGGCCTTCTTGTCGGCCTTGGAGATGCCCTTCTTGCGCAGCCAGTCGACGGCCTCCTCCATGTTGCCGTTGGTTTCGTTCAACGCCGCCTTGCAGTCCATCATGCCCGCGCCGGTCAAGTCGCGGAGTTCTTTGACCTGTGCAGCCGTAATGCTCATTGTCGCCTCTTTGTTTCAAATGCGCCGACGCACCATCGAATCCCGATGATGCGCCCGGCAAAAGCGCTTTAGCGCGCCAACTTATTGGAAAGATGAAGGCCGCAACCGGCCTTCGCTTTTTCAGGCTTCCGGGGTCTCGGCGGCCGGGGTATCGAGCGCCGGCTCGACCGGGGCCTCGGCGGACGCGCCGATATCCATGCCGAGCGCGCCCTGCTGGCGGGCGATGCCGTCGATGGCAGCCTTGGCGATCAGATCGCAATAGAGCTGGATGGCGCGGGCCGCGTCGTCATTGCCGGGGATCGGGAAGTCGATCTTGTCCGGGTCGCAGTTCGAATCGATGATGGCGACGACCGGAATGCCGAGGCGCTTGGCCTCGAGGATGGCGATCGCTTCCTTGTTGGTGTCGATGACGAACATCAGGTCCGGCGTCGAGCCCATATCCTTGATGCCGCCCAGCGCCTTGTTGAGCTTCTCGCGCTCGCGGTCGAGGTTGAGGCGCTCCTTCTTGGTGAGGCCCTGGGCCTCGCCAGCAAGCGTCTCATCGAGCTTGCGCAGGCGCTGGATCGAGTTCGAGATCGTCTTCCAGTTGGTCAGCATGCCGCCCAGCCAACGCGAGTTGACATAGTACTGGGCCGAACGCTGCGCCGCGTCGGCGACGATATCCGAAGCCTGGCGCTTGGTGCCGACGAACAGCACGCGGCCGCCCTTGGCAACGGTGTCGGAGACCTGCTTAAGGGCCTGGTGCAGCAGCGGAACCGTCTGCGACAGGTCGACGATATGGATGTTGTTGCGGGCGCCGTAGATGTAGGGCGCCATCTTCGGGTTCCAGCGGTGGGTCTGGTGGCCGAAGTGAACACCAGCTTCGAGAAGCTGGCGCATGCTGAAATCAGGCAGAGCCATTCTTTAGTTCCTTTCCGGTTGGCCTCCACGGACACAGGCATTTCGGACGGATATCCTGATGCCACCGGAGGTTTCAGCCGGATTTCTCCCGGGCAGACACCAAAGTCCGTGTGTGGAATGAGCGCGCATATAGAGGGGATGCGCCATAAACGCAAGCGAGGCACCGGAAAACGCTTTTGCCTGCGGCGATCCGCGCAGCCAATGCATGTCGCCCAGAAGTGTGCTGCGGTTCTGAGACAACGACATGCATAAAGCAGATCAGCGTTTCACCTTTCCGTTCGGCACCCGCACGCGGCGGAAGATCGCCACGATCTCCTCTCGGCTGCATTCGACCGCGCCAAGTCGCACGGCACGGTCGCGCTCGAAACCGGTGATATCGTAATGCGGCGCCGATGTCTTCGGCGGTCCCTGATAGGACGAGCGCTTGACGCCGAGCTCTGCGGCGAAGCGATGCAACTCGTCGGTGTCGTCGGCAAGCAGATGGCACCAGCGGTGGCCGGCCCATTTCCAGATCGCCGCATCGACATAGACAGCCATCGAGCTTGCCGCACTCCTACCGACATGGGTGGCCCGCTCACGGTCACCCGGGCCGAAATGAAGTCAGCGATGATAGAAGGGATTCGGATAGGAAATGAAGCCGCCGGCGGCTTCGAGCTCGGCGACGATCCCTGTCACCGCTTCCTGCATGCGCGAGCGCAGTTCGGCGAGCGCCTCGTCGACCGAGCCCTTGTAGTCGTGCAATCCCAAAGGCTCTGGCACGCGGATGTGCGCGCAGCGCGGTCCCGCGGGTTGCGGGACGAAGCGGTTGATCGTGTCGCGAAGGGTGCCCTTGCAATAATCGTTGCGGATGCGTTTCAGGTGCTCGGCGATTTCTTCCTGGGTGATCGTTTGATTGGCGAAGGCCCAGGGGCCGACGCGCTGAATGCGCTGGATCGTTTCCGTCAGCTTTCGCACACGTTTCTGCTCACCGGCATCGGCCTTATTCTCACGCAGCCATCGGCGTGAGCACCGCAGCAACTCGGCCATATCCAGGCCCGGCTCGGCAGCAATGGCTGCGGCTAGCTCCCGTCCAAGCACAGCCAGAACGCCTTGCTGGCGGTCGGCATAGGAAGCGCCCTCCTCCGCCGCCAGGCCACAGGCCTGTTCGTCGCGGGACAGTAAGATCGAATAGATACGATAGACGCGTTCCGGCAGAGAGCCGTTTGCGGCGCTTGCGATTTTCAGACTCTTCTCGATGTAGGCGCATTCGCGAGCGAGCGCCCGCTCGACATTGCCGGTGAAAGCGAGTTTCCAGACGACCGGAGCGACCCAAGCCTTGAAATCCTGGTTCGTCTCGCGACCGCGCTTCAAGGCTTCGAGCCCCATCTCCACCGCACCCGGAAGCAATGGCCCGACATAGTTACTGTGCCAGCCGACAGCGCCTTCCGGATGAAGCAGCACGCCATGGCCTTTGAGGGCCCAGTCGACCGAATGCGCCTTGGCGGCGTCGGTGTTGCCGGGAATCTGCGCGATCAGATTGTTGGCCAGCCAGAATTTCTGCATCAGCCGGCCAAGCCCGTTGACCACGCCATGCGTCGCCCATGAGGCGGCAAGCGGACTGACGCGCGAGACGATCTCCTTGTCGATCATCCAGTCGGTGAAGAATTCCGGATGGTTGGGCGTGATGAACGTCGCTTGGCCCCCGCCGCAGCAGGCCTGCAGTCTTTGCCGGTCGGCGGCGGGAAAGTCGATGTGGCGGACGTTTGAGACACCGCGCAGGCCGGCCAGGCGGTTGAACGGCAACAGGTCGCGAAACCCCGGAACGCCCCTCAACATGACGACGCGGTTGACGATCGTCATCACATTGATCAGCGCCGGATTGGGTCGCGGCGCCACGAACACGTCGATCCTGCCCAAGCTTCTCCCCCGAAGTGCCCGCAAGGAAGCTGGAACCGGATTGCGGCGCCTTCAAGTCGAGCCGCCCCGGCAGGTCGATTTGTGGTTAACTCGTCGCTATTTCGACGCCGGGCAAGGCTTGGCCTGATCGAACAGCGATAGGTTGACCAGCTTGCCGGTCATCGAGAAGTCGCCATAGTCCATGACGAGATCGCGCGTGATGCCGTTTTCGTGCAGCTTGAAGCTGATCCGGTACTCCGGCACTTCCTCGCCGCTTTTGTCGGTATCGTCGAAATAGGCGATGTCGACCGGCCAGTACTTGTCGGTCGCGAGCTTGGCGAGCGCCGGCGCTTCGGGGTCCAACTTGTCGGCGTCCGTCCTCTTGCCGACGACGACCGTGGTCGTCATCACCTTGTTGGCGTCCTCGGAGCCGTCGAACAGATTGGTCTGATAGAAATTTTCTCCCCGCTCGGCCTTGCCGATCAGTTCGACCAGATGCTGGGTCGGGAACTGCGTGGCGGCGAGCTCGAGGGTGTTCTTCTCGGGCTTGTCGATATCCACCTTGAGGCCTTTCGGCTCCCTGGTCGCCATGCCCTTGACTTCCTTGTCGAGGTTCTGATCGACGAAGGATTTCGTCACGAAGGAGAAGGTCTTGCCCTCGGCGTCCTCGAACGTCGTCGTCTGCTGGTCGGTCAGCCTGGTGTTGTCGCTGGTGACGATCTGGGTGACGAAGCGGAATTTAACCGTGTAGCCCTCGCAGGGCGAGCCGTTGAACTCGTACACCATGCGGCCGGAAATGCCGGTGATGCCCGATCGGTCCGACGCCTTGTTCAGGGTGAGGTCGTAGACGGCGCGGTGCGCCTGCAGCGCGGGCACAGCAAAGGCCGGAGCCATCGGGATGGCCGTCGACAGGAGAGCGGCGGAAAGAAAAAGGCGCGTCACGCGCATGAAGTGCTCCGATCGTCGCGGCCGATGGCAGACCGCAGGGAAAGATGGTCCAGCTTAAAAAAAGTCGTGGCGGAAGCGAGGCAAAAATAGCAATTTCGGCCCGGCCAACGCGGCGTCTTCCAGCAATAGGGAAAACCAATGAGCGAAACAATCGAAAAGCGGCTAAGCGATCTCGGCGTCACCATTCCGGCCGCCGCCGCGCCCGCCGCGAACTACGTGCCCTACTGCCGGTCCGGCAACATGCTGTTCACCGCCGGCCAGCTGCCGCTCAAGGACGGCAAGCTGCAGGCAAGCGGGCTGCTCGGCCGCGACATCGACACCGCGGCCGGCAGGGAGGGCGCGAAATTCTGCGCCATCAACATACTCGCGCAGGCCAAGGCAGCCCTTGGCGATCTCGAGAAGATCCGCCGGCTGGTCAAGATCACGGTCTTCGTCGCCTCGGCGCCGGATTTCGTCGAGCAGCATCTGGTCGCCAACGGTGCTTCCGACTTCCTTGTCGCCGTGCTCGGCGAACGCGGCAAGCATGCCCGCTCCGCCGTCGGCACCGCGTCGCTGCCGCTCAACGCCGCGGTTGAAATCGAAGCGATCTTCGAAGTCGAGTGAGCGCGCCTGACATGACCGACCTTTCCTGGCTGATCGCCCGCCCGGTCGCGCACCGCGGCTTTCACGACATGAACAAGACGCGCTGGGAGAACACGCTGTCGGCCTTTGCGGCGGCGGCTGAGCGCGGCTATGCGATCGAATGCGACGTGCATATTTCGTCCGATGGCGTTCCCGTCATCATCCATGACGGCGAGCTCAAACGCCTGACCGGCGAGGACGGTTTTGTTTGGCAGCGCACCGCGGCCGAGTTGACGGCGCTGAAGGTGGGCGGCACCAAGGATCACGTGCCGACGCTGCAGGAAGCGCTCGACTTGATCGACGGCCGGGTGCCGCTGGTGGTAGAGCTGAAAGGCGTTGCCGGCCACGACAACGGACTAGTCGCGAGCGTCGGCAGGCTGCTCAAGCGCTACAAGGGCAAGGTGGCGATCATGTCGTTCGACCACTGGCTGATCCGCGATTTCGCCAAGGATGCTCCGGGCATCCCCGGCGGGCTGACCGCCTACGGCAGGGACAACCAGCTCATCGAGGCGCATTTTGCCATGCTGGCGCACAACCTTGCCTTCACCTCCTACGCCGCTGGCGACCTGCCCAACCCGTTCGTCAGCTTCGTGCGCGAGAAGCTCAGGATGCCGGTCATCACCTGGACGGTGCACGACCAGCCGGCGGTCGACCTGACCTTCAAATATGCCGACCAGATGACCTTCGAGGGTTTTGAGCCCGATCTGGTCAAGGTCGCCTAGTGCCGGATGATTTCAGGTCGAAACGACCTGAAATCTGATCCGCTTCTAAATCAATCTCTAAAGAGAGAGCATGATGTCGCCCGAACCGAAGGTCAGCGAAGCAAGAACCGCTTCACACTTTTCGGCATCATGCTCTGAGGGCGGTGCCTGAAACGTGACTTGTAGCAGCCCTGAGGACGCTTAAATAAGCCGCATGGATCAGGGTGACGACGATGATGGACGGACGGCGAATGCGGACTATGCGATCCGCGTCGCGGCGGGTATCGGCGCATTCACCTGCGAGGAGTGGAACGGCTTCGCCGGGACCACGCGCAGCGACAAAGAAAACGGCTACAACCCGCTCGTTTCATTCGCTTTTCTGAGCGCGCTGGAGGATTCCGGCTGCGCCGTGCGGCGCACCGGCTGGCAGGGCCATCACCTCAGGCTCGAGAATGCGCAAGGCAAGCTGCTCGGCGCCGTGCCTTGCTACCTGAAATCGCACAGCCAGGGCGAATATGTCTTCGACCATGGCTGGTCGGATGCGTTCGAGCGTGCCGGCGGGCGCTATTATCCCAAGCTGCAATGCTCGGTGCCGTTCACGCCGGTCACCGGCCCTCGCCTGCTGGTGAGCAAGGGTGAGGACGAAGGCGCAGTGAGGGCCGGACTTGCCGCTGGCCTGAAATTGGTGACCGATAAGCTTGGCGTGTCTTCCGCCCATGTCACCTTCGCCACGGAGCCCGACGTCGCGACGCTGGAGGCAGCCGGCTTCCTGCACCGCACCGACCAGCAGTTCCACTTCTTCAACGAAGGCTTTTCGAACTATGACGACTTCCTCGCCACGCTTGCCTCGCGCAAGCGCAAGGCGATGAAGAAGGAGCGGCGTGAGGCGCTGGCGGACGGCATCAGCATCGACTGGCTGACCGGCAAGGACATCACCGAACGCGCCTGGGACGATTTCTTCGCCTTCTACATGGATACCGGCGGCCGGAAATGGGGCAGGCCCTACCTCAACCGCCAGTTCTTCTCGCTGATCGGCGAGCGCATGGCGGACGATATTCTGCTGGTGATGGCCAAGCGGAACGGCCGCTACATTGCCGGTGCCATCAACTTCATCGGCTCCGATGCCCTCTACGGGCGCAACTGGGGCTGCATCGAGGATCACCCCTTCCTGCATTTCGAGGTCTGCTACCACCAGGCGATCGACTTCGCGATCGAACGCAAGCTGAAGGTGGTGGAGGCCGGCGCGCAAGGCGAGCACAAGCTGGCGCGCGGCTATCAGCCGGTGACCATGCATTCGGCGCACTACATTGCGCATCCGGGCCTGCGCAACGCCGTCGCCGACTATCTGCGCCGCGAACGCCACGAGGTCGAGCGGATGGGCGAATATCTCGAAGAGCACACGCCGTTCCGCAAGGATCTCAAGGAGTAGGCCGAAATCGTCGCGCGCGGAGTTCCAGTGCCGCATGGTCGATCTTGCCTGACTTGCCTTGCCGCATACAAGCGGCTTCGCTACATCGGGTGGCAGGCTACAATCCGGAGGACCCGCCATGGCCGAAGCCTACGATCCCGGCAACATCTTTGCGAAAATCCTGCGCGGCGAAATCCCCTCGCATCGCATCTATGAGGACGACGCGGTCGTTGCCTTCATCGACGTGATGCCGCAAGGGGTCGGCCATACGCTCGTGGTGCCGAAGGCGCCGTCGCGCAACATCCTCGATGCCGATCCGGCAACGTTCGCCCCGCTCTTTGCCGTGGTGCAGAAAGTGGCGGTGGCGGTGAAAAAGGCCTTCAACGCCGACGGCGTCACCATCCTGCAGTTCAACGAGCCGGCATCCGGGCAGACCGTCTACCACCTCCATGTCCACGTCATCCCGCGCTTCGAGGGTGTGCCGCTCAAGCCGCATTCCGGGCAGATGGAGAAGCCAGAGGTGCTGGCCGAGAACGCCGGCAAGATCCGGGCGGCGCTTGGAAATTGAAACTCGCAAGTCCGTCGACATGAGAGGCGGACCGATAGCCTCGAGCTGACAAGCCCGATCTGGTTTGCGAAAGCCTCCGCGCAGCTCGAACTTCCAGAAGGTAAATTTTGGAGCCGAGCCGATTGCGTACCGGGCCGGGTGCGATCGTTTGCACTCGAATCGCTTGGTTAGGGAATATCGAACCATCTCGCGGTAAGACGTTGAGCGGTAGCGAGCTATCGGGTTTCAAAGCTATGGAAAATTCGGTTGCGACGTCGTCTCTGACGAGGACAGCCGTCGGACGCGCTTTTCTGATCGCGCTGGCGGACGCCTTTCAACGGCACCGGCTGCTGCACGCCATGGCCGTCGCGGCCTTGCTTCTGGCAACCGCGGTCGGCATCCACACCGCAAACATGCCGGATTTCGGCGTATTGAAGGAATACGGCCAGTATCTTTTTATCGCTTTCTGGATCTGCGGCTGCGTCTTCGCTCTCGGAAGCTTTTTCAACCTGGCACTGATCAAGCGAGACACCGAACCGCTCGGCGCCTTCCTGAAATCGCTGGGCAGCTTCTTCGGCGATGCCGAACGCACTGCCAACAGCCTGAACGGCCTGGCCTCCAGCATCGCCTTCATATCCGCCGTCGGCGTGCTGAAGGGAGCCATCGCAATTCTTTCCCCGTTCGCATGGGACAAGGCGCTGGCTCACGCGGATCGGGTCCTGCATTTCGGCCGGGCGCCGCACGAGTGGCTGTGGTTCGTCGTGCAATCGCCACTCGCGTTGAGGCTGCTCAATTTCGCCTACAATTTCTGGTTCATCGCACTCATCGCCACGGTTTTCACCGCTTGCATTACACGCAGCGATACGAAGCTGCGTCACCAGTTCCTGATGAGCTTCATGCTGGTGTGGACCTTTGGCGGCTTTTTCCTGGCGATGGGGTTGTCGTCGGCCGGGCCGTGCTATTTTGAGCGGTTGGGTCTCGGCACTGACTTTCGTCCGCTCATGCAAGCACTCGCCGCCGCCGGTCGCGTCTATCCGATCTGGGCGCTCAGCACGCAGGACATGCTGTGGAGCGGCTATACCGGCGCGACCAGCGGCAGTATCGGAATATCCGCCTTTCCTTCCATGCACGTAGCGATGGCGGTGCTTTTCGCCCTCTATGCAATGCGCCGCTCCCGGCTGGCCGGCATGCTGATGTGGGCATTCGCCGGCATAATCATGATCGGTTCGGTCGCGCTTGGCTGGCACTACGCCCTGGACGGCTACGCAGGCGCGTTTCTGTCAGTCGCGATCTGGAAGGCATGCGGATATTTCCTGAGCCGCTTCGCGCCGGAAGGGATTGCTTGACTCCAGCGACAAGCGATTTGGACTTCACCGGCAAGACTTGCGCGGCAGCATGTCTCCCGAAAGTGGGACCGGTTTCGGGACAAAGACATGCTTAAAATCAAGAACCTAAAGCGCACGGAGCGAATCTGAAAGATCGCGAGGCGCTTAGGGAACTTGACCGGTGAGGCTCAGGCGGCTCGCATTCACGCCAGCCTCCGAAAGGCCAGCGGTTCCGGTCCGGCATCGAGCCGTTGCCGGATTGCCATCGCGCACTCGGTGGGATTTTGCCGCGATGTATCGACCTCGAAATCGTAAACGCCCGGCCTATGCACCTCTTCCTGCCAAAGACCGACGGGCAACGGTACTGGATCGTCGACGGAGCCGGTCACATACGCTCCGTCCGCTCCACTCGCGGCACGCCTTTGCATGATCACGTCAACCGGGCAGTGGACCCCGACAAACAGTACCGGCAAGCCGGCTAGGCGCCGGGCGCAATCGCGAAGGATGCCGAGCGGCCTCGAATACGCATCGTGGTGACCGACATCGGCGACGACATTCAATCCCAGCCGGCTGTGTGCTGCGATGGACTCATAAAGCGCAGCGTAGAGGCGTGGCACAAAGGCCTCCAGGTCCGGGCGTTCTCCGCCTGGGCGCAAGCCGATACCCGGACGCAGTCGTGGCGGCGTGATCTGCACGCAGGCGTCGACGCCGAGATTGATCCAGACGCCGTCGAACATCTCCTGAACGGTGGCGGCAATGCTCGACTTACCGGATCGCGGCGCACCGTTGAGGATGATGATTTGTCCGGCTTCCATGCGCCAGTTTTCTCCCAACGAAAAAAGCCCCGTTGCCGGGGCTTTTTTGATCTTCAGGCCGATCAGCCCTTGCGGGGCAGTTGCGGCACCAGGCTGCGCTTGCCGCCGTCCTTGCCCTTCGGCTCCGGCTTCTGCGCCACCGCCTTCTTGGCGGCAGACTTTTTCGCCGCGGCCTTTCTGGGCTTAGGCGAATCCTCCGGCTCTTCCTTCTTCGGCTTCACCGGGGCTTCGTCGGCGAGCGACTCGAGCTTCAGGCCGGTCTCGCCGGTCTCCTTCTTCTCCACGGTGACGCGCACCGTGCCGCCCTTCTTCAGCTTGCCGAACAGCACCTCGTCGGCCAGCGGCTTCTTGATGTGCTCCTGGATGACACGGCCGAGCGGACGCGCGCCCATGCGCTCGTCATAGCCCTTGTCGGCCAGCCAGGCGATCGCATCCGGCGACAGGTCGAAGGTGACGCCGCGCTCGGAGAGCTGGGCCTCCAGCTGCATGACGAACTTCTGCACCACCTGATGGATCACCGGCACCGGCAGCGAGCCGAATGGGATGATCGCGTCGAGACGGTTGCGGAACTCCGGCGTGAACAGCCGGTTGATCGCCTCGACGTCGTCGCCCTCGCGCTTGGTCGAGCCGAAGCCGATCGCCGCGCGCTGAGCGTCCGACGCGCCCGCATTGGTCGTCATGATCAGGATGACGTTGCGGAAGTCGATCTGCTTGCCGTTATGGTCGGTCAGCTTGCCGTGATCCATGACCTGCAACAGGATGTTGAACAGGTCCGGATGCGCCTTCTCGACCTCGTCGAGCAAGAGCACGCAATGCGGGTGCTGGTCGACGCCGTCGGTCAACAGGCCGCCCTGGTCGAAGCCGACATAGCCGGGAGGCGCGCCGATCAGCCGCGAGACGGTGTGGCGTTCCATGTATTCCGACATGTCGAAGCGGATCAGCTCGACGCCGAGCGAGGCGGCGAGCTGCTTGGCCACTTCGGTCTTGCCGACGCCGGTTGGCCCTGAGAACAGGTAGGAGCCGATCGGCTTCTCCGGTTCGCGCAGGCCGGCGCGTGCCAGCTTGATCGCCGAGGTCAGCGCGGTGATCGCGGTGTCCTGGCCGTAGACGACGCGCTTCAGCTCGACATCGAGGCCCTGCAGCACCTTCTCGTCGTCGGCCGAAACCGTCTTCGGCGGAATGCGCGCCATGGTGGCGATCGTCGCCTCGATCTCCTTGATGCCGATCGTCTTCTTGCGCTTGGCCTCCGGCACCAGCATCTGCGAGGCGCCGGTCTCGTCGATGACGTCGATCGCCTTGTCGGGCAGCTTGCGGTCATTGATGTAGCGCGCCGAAAGCTCGACCGAAGCCTTGATCGCCTCAGATGTGTAGCGGACCTTGTGGAACTCCTCGAAATAGGGCTTCAGGCCCTTCATGATCTCGATGGCGTCCTCGATGGTCGGCTCGTTGACGTCGATCTTCTGGAAGCGCCGCACCAGCGCGCGGTCCTTCTCGAAGAACTGGCGGAACTCCTTGTAGGTGGTCGAGCCGATGCAGCGGATGGCGCCCGACGACAGCGCCGGCTTCAAGAGGTTCGAGGCATCCATGGCGCCGCCTGACGTGGCCCCTGCCCCGATCACGGTGTGGATCTCGTCGATGAACAGCACCGCGCCGGGATAGTCCTCGAGCTCCTTGACGACCTGCTTCAGCCGCTCCTCGAAGTCGCCGCGATAGCGGGTGCCGGCCAGCAGCGTGCCCATGTCGAGCGCGAAGATGGTGGCGTCCTGCAGCACCTCGGGCACGTCGCCCTCGACGATGCGCTTGGCAAGGCCCTCTGCGATCGCTGTCTTGCCGACGCCGGGGTCGCCGACATAGAGCGGATTGTTCTTGGAGCGGCGGCACAGCACCTGGATGGTGCGGTTGATCTCGCTCTCGCGGCCGATCAGCGGATCGATCTTGCCGGCCCTGGCCTTGTTGTTGAGGTTGATGCAGTAGGCCGTCAGCGCGTCCTGCGGCTTCTTCTTGCCGCCGTCCTCCTGCGGCTCGGCGCCGTTCTGGCCGCCCTGCTCGTCCTCGGCGCCGCGCGGCGTGCGCGACTCCGAGGCGCCGGGGCGCTTGGCGATGCCGTGCGAGATGTAGTTGACCGCATCGTAGCGGGTCATCTGCTGTTCCTGCAGGAAATAGGCGGCGTGGCTCTCGCGCTCGGCGAAGATGGCGACGAGCACGTTGGCGCCGGACACTTCCTCGCGGCCGGACGACTGCACGTGGATGACGGCGCGCTGGATGACGCGCTGGAACCCGGCGGTCGGCTTGGAATCCTCGTCGTAACCGGTGACGAGGTTGTCGAGCTCGGTGTCGATATAGGTGAGAACGGTGTGCTTCAGCTCGTCGAGATCGACGTTGCAGGCGCGCATGACGGCGGCCGCCTCGGTGTCGTCGATGAGGGCGAGCAGCAGGTGTTCGAGCGTCGCATATTCATGATGCCGCTCGTTGGCGAATGTCAGCGCCTGATGTAGCGCCTTTTCCAGGCCTTGGGAGAAAGCCGGCATGTTACCTCACTTCTTCTCCATCACGCATTGCAGCGGATGCTGATTCTGTCGGGCGAAATCCATGACCTGAGACACTTTGGTCTCGGCCACCTCGAATGTGTAGACCCCGCACTCGCCCACTCCATGATTGTGAACATGCAGCATGATGCGTGTGGCGGCCTCGCGGTCCTTCTGGAAAAAACGCTCCAGGACGTGGACCACGAACTCCATGGGAGTGTAGTCGTCGTTGAGGATGAGGACCCTATAGAGGCTGGGCTTCTTGGTCTTGGTTTTGGTGCGCGTGATGACCGCCGTGCCGCGACCGGGATCGTTGCGGTCGCCGTCACTTTGCATTCGCACCACGCCTGCCGTGGCAGTCAAACCGATCGTCACGTAGTCCTGCCTTTTCGAATCCTCATGCGAGTTCAACATGTAGGTCTTCGATGGACGATTTTAAGCCCTTCTGTTTAGCTGACAATATGGCTAGGTGGGCAAACTTCAGCGATTTTCTCAATCGTGAATGCGGCAGGGCCCAGGCGGTTGCAGCCGCGCACGAAAAAACCCGGCCGCGCTTCCGCGACCGGGTCCTTTTGGCAGGCCGGCTGGCCGTGTCCGATATGATCGGGCGGGATTACTTCGCCTTGGCGACGACCGATTCGAACGGCTTGTAGGCTTCCTTGGCGAGTTCGGCATAGAGATTGCCGATCTTGCTGGCCTCGGCCACGAAGCTCTCGTAGCTCTGCTTGGCGTAGTCGGTCTGGATCTCGATGGCCTTCTCGATCGACTTGGCCGCGAACAGCTTCTCGACGGCGGCGCTGCCGGCCTCGAAGCTCTTCTTGGTGTATTCGCCGGCTTCGGTGGCGATCGCCTGCGCGCCCTTGGTGAGCGAGGCAAAGCTCTTCAGCCCGGTGTCGGCAAACTCCTTGCCGTATTTCGTGAAGTCCTCATAGGTCTGGGTCATTTCATTCTTCCCTTGGTTGAAACGCCCATTAGCCCCGGGCGCCCTTGTGCAATGCACTGGAACATATTGTGCACCGCACAAAAAGTCAAGATTCCCTTGGACGGCAAGGGGCCCGAGCGGCAGCAACGGCTAAAATTCGAATAAATAGAGGCTCAAATCGCCAGAAAATGGTGAACGCCGCGGTTACCATAAACGGATTGGTAACGCTGGCCGCGATAGCTTGGCCGAAAGCGAGGCAGGCACTCCCTCTGCCGCCTCCGGGGCAACAAAAATTCAGGGTAAATAACGGTGCGTCAGGCGTTGTCGGGCTTCGTCTCCAAATCTCCATTCTCCATCAAGGCAATCATGGTCGCCGCTCTCGCGGTGACGATTGTCGCCGCCGATGTCGCCTCGGCCCTTGCCGCGAAGTCCGCGGCCATCGTCGTCGACGCCAAGACCGGCAAGGTGCTCTATTCGGCCGACGCCAACGGCCGGCGCTATCCGGCTTCGCTCACCAAGATGATGACGCTCTACCTCACCTTCGAGGCGCTGGCGAAGGGCAGGATCAGCAAGAACACGCCGGTGCCGTATTCGGCCCATGCCGCGTCCGAGCCGCCGACCAAGCTCGGCGTGCGCGCCGGCGGCTCGGTGCCGGTCGAGACGGCAATCCTGTCGATGGTGACCAAGTCGGCCAACGATTCGGCGACCGCGCTGGGCGAGCTCTTGGGTGGCAGCGAAGACAATTTCGCCCGCATGATGACGGCCAAGGCGCGCCAGCTCGGCATGAACGGCACCGTCTTCCGCAACGCCAACGGCCTGCCCGATCCCGGCCAGTTCACCACGGCGCATGACATGGCGATGCTCGGCATCGCGCTCCGTGAGCACTACCCGCAATATTACGGCTATTTCTCGCAGCGCTCGTTCCTCTACGGCCGCCAGCGTATCAACGGCCACAACCGACTGCTCGGCCGCATCAAGGGCGTCGACGGGATCAAGACCGGCTATACGCGCGCTTCCGGCTACAACCTGGTTTCCTCCGTCGCCGATGGCGACCGACGCCTTGTCGCCGTGGTGATGGGCGGCGCTTCCGGCCGCAGCCGCGACAACCAGATGGCCTCGCTGATCAACACCTATCTGCCGCGCGCCTCGACCCGCGGCGGCGGCAATCTGATCGCCAAGGCGGGCGGCGACAACCCGATCAAGACACTGGCAAAGGTCTTCCTGCCGAAGCATGACGCGCCGACACCGGACGAAAAGCCGGCTGTCGACGACACCGAAGTCGCGTCGGCCGACGACAATGCGGCTGACGACAGTACCTCGGTCGCCGAGGAGACCAAGCCGGTGATCCAGGTCAGGAAGGTGAAGACGGTTGCCGTGGCAGTCATGGCTCCGGCGCCTGCGCCCCAGGAAACCGCGTCTCAGATCGAAGCCACGTCCCAGACAGTCGCCGCTTACGCCGAGCCGGCTCCAGCGGCCGCGCCGGCCGTCGATCCGGTCAGGACGTCTTCGGTGCCGTCGGGATGGGTGGTGCAGGTCGCGTCCTCGCCCACACAGTCTGGAGCTCAGGCCCTCCTCGACAAGACAACCAAGCAGGCGCCGAAAGCGCTGGCCGACGCTTCGGGCTTCACGGTCGCGTTCGACAAGGACGGCGTCACCTACTACCGCGCCCGCTTCGGCGGCTTCGGTTCGAAAGACGCCGCCTGGAAGGCCTGCGATGCCCTGAAGCGAAAGAAAATCTCGTGCTACGCCGTCCAGCAGTAAGCGGCGTTTGAAGCTCCCCGGTAAGTTCTGCGTCGAAGGAGACTA
Source organism: Mesorhizobium shonense (assembly GCF_040545255.1). NCBI lineage: Bacteria > Pseudomonadati > Pseudomonadota > Alphaproteobacteria > Hyphomicrobiales > Phyllobacteriaceae > Mesorhizobium > Mesorhizobium shonense. The sequence goes on along the minus strand of NZ_JBEPLM010000003.1, from coordinate 61,017 downwards.
ATCGTGATTGGAGAGCAAGACGTCCTTGGCTTCATTGATTCGCGCCGCCAGGACAGACGTGCCGCCGACATCGGCGTTCAGGCGCTGCATCAGGCGGCGGTGCGCCTTGCGGATATCCGCCGCGGCAGCCCCCGCTTCAAGACCAAGGATCTTGTAGGCCTCCTCCTTAGTCATGGCGCCCGCACCTGGCGCAACACCCAGCCCTTCGCCACTGTCCGGCTGCGCGTCCTTGCGCCAGACGGGAAAACGGCCGTCAAGATACGTCTCTAGAAGCTGGCGGCTCTCCGGATCCGGCCGCAACTCGACATAAAGTTGCTGCAGGTCCGCGATCCCCATGGCGCCCAACATTTTACCTTCATAGTGGCCGGCCAGGACGAGTCCTTCGAGCTTGCCGCTGTCGTGGTCGAGGTCCATTTCGAGGGCCGCGGTGCGCACCGTCGAACGCTTGGCCGCGACAGCTTTTGCCGGCGGTCGTCTCGCCCGCATCCAGGCATACCAGCCTGCCGCCGCGACCATCAGCAGGCCGCCGATGCCGCTGCGACCGACCACGAGCATCGTCGCGCCGGTCAGGCCCAGCAGCGCGGGCCCAAGCGTTCTGAGATTGTCCGCCATCCTGGCTGGGTCGGCGCGCACGAAAACTGTCGCCACGCCAAAAAGCACCAGAAGCAAAGCCGCCAATGCGATGATCACGCCCATCGGTTCGCACCGCCACGCAAATGATTGTGCATGGAAATCAAGATGTGGCGCAGGTGCAGCTCTTGCAAGCCCCACACCGAACCAGCCGAAGGGCCAGCGACGCAACGATTGGTTTGACCTGGATTAAAGCAGCCCCAGTTCGGCGAGTTCCAGCCGCAGTTTCGGCGGCATTTCGGCGAGTGCCGCCTTGCCCTTGCCGAGATCGGCCGGGGCGTCGGAAGGCTTGAGATAGCGCCAGCCCTGGAAGGCGCGGCGCGGCTGCCAGTCGGTGCGCACCACTTCGGGATCAAGCACCAGATGGCAGCGGCCTATGCCTTCGCCGTCGGTGAAAGGCCGGATCTCGGTGATCAATTGCCGGCACTGGACGTTGCCCTTGATCACCCAATAGAGCGAGCCGCCATCGATGATCTCCCCGCCGCGCGTCGGCACCATGCGCGTGGTGTGCCAATGCTCGGCCGGCTCCCCGGCGCGCCGCCGCTCATCGAGACGGAAGGCAATCCACTCTTCCAGGTCCTCGACGCTGTCGCAGCCGACACAGAGCTTGATGAGATTGAGAGACATGCCCGCAATCTAGCGACCGCATGATGGGGGTTCAACGCCCCGAGCGGTTTTGCACAGGCAAGAAAGGCTGTCGGCTCAATCAGCACTCGACGACGTTGACCGCAAGCCCGCCGAGGCTGGTTTCCTTGTATTTCTCGTTCATGTCGAGGCCGGTCTGGCGCATGGTCTCGATGGCCGCGTCGAGCGGCACGAAATGCGTGCCGTCGCCCTTGATGGCGAGCGAAGCAGCGGTCACCGCTTTGACCGCACCGAGCGCATTGCGCTCAATGCAGGGTACTTGCACCAGCCCGCCCACGGGATCGCAGGTCATGCCGAGATGATGCTCGAGCGCGATCTCGGCGGCGTTCTCGACCTGCTCCGGCGTGCCGCCCATGACGGCACAGAGGCCCGCCGCCGCCATCGCCGAGGCCGAGCCCACCTCGCCCTGGCAGCCGACCTCGGCGCCCGAGATCGAGGCGTTGGACTTGATGATGCCGCCGACAGCGGCTGCCGTCAGCAGGAAGTCGCGGATGCTCGGTTGGTCGGCTTCGGGATGGAAATGCAACCAATAGCGCAGCACCGCCGGCAGCGTTCCTGCAGCACCATTGGTCGGGGCAGTCACCACGCGCCCGCCGGCCGCATTCTCCTCATTGACCGCCATGGCATAGATCGACAGCCAGTCATTGGCGAGCAAGGGATTGGGCCGGTTCTGCTGCCACTGTTGCTGCAGCTTGTCGTGCAGCTGGCGCGCACGGCGGCGTACCTTCAGCCCGCCGGGCATGATGCCGTCCTGCGACAGGCCGCGGTCGATGCAGCCCTTCATGGCGCTCCAGATCGCGTCGAGGCCGGCGTCGAGCTCCTCGCGCGACATGTGCTTCTCCTCGTTGGCGCGCTTCATCTCGGCGATGGAAAGCCCGCTCTTGGCCGCCATCGCCAGCATCTCGACGGCGTTCTTGAACGGGTACGGCACCTTCTTGCCTTCGGTCGTCACCGAGCCCTTGGCCTTCATGCGCTGCAATTCTTCCTCGGAGACGACGAAGCCGCCGCCGATCGAATAATAGATGCGCTTGAGCAGCAGCCGGTCGGATGCGTCATAGGCATAGAAGGCCATGCCGTTGGCGTGGCCGGTCAGCGGCGTCTTGCGGTCGAGCACCAGGTCCTTGGCGGGGTCGAAGCGATAGGACGGATGTCCAGGCGGCGAAATCCGTCTGTCCGCGCCGATGCGGGCAACGATGCCGTCCGCCTCGTCCGGATCGACCGTCTGCGGCGTCTCGCCGGCAAGGCCGAGAATGACGGCGCGGTCCGAGCCATGGCCGATGCCGGTATAGGCGAGCGATCCGTGCAGGCTGGCGCCGATGCGATCGACCTTGACGCCGGCCGGGCGCGGCCAGTCGCCGGCCAGGATTTCGTCGAGGAAGCGGCGCGCGGCCGTCATCGGCCCCATCGTATGCGAGCTCGATGGGCCGATGCCGATCTTGAACAGGTCGAAAACCGAAAGGAACACGCGCCGTTGTCTCCTGAAGGCCGCTCAAAAATTACATATAGGAATTCCCGTGATGTTTCCGCTGTTTTGCGTGTGACGGCGCGGCGTCTGCCGACCTTGTTTGCTCCGGCAGCGACATCGCCAGGTGCTCGTATGCGCCATCGAAGGGCCGGCTCGGCCTGTGGTAGAAGAATGCATGGGCGATTCCATCCATCTTTCGGCCGCCGATCTGGCGACGCTGGCCTTCTTTCTGGCTGTCTGGGTGCTGCACACGCTGGCCTCGGACGGTAGGCTCGTCAGCCGCGTGTCGTTGACGACGGCGATGAACGCCCAGCGCGAGGCCTGGATGCGCAACATGGCGGAGCGCGAGGTGCGCATCGTCGACACCGCCATCATGACCGGCCTGCAGCAAGGCACCGCCTTCTTTGCCTCGAGCTCGCTGATCGCGCTCGGCGGCTGCTTTGCCCTGCTCGGCGCGTCCGACCGCGTGCTCCAGGTGCTGGCCGACCTGCCGTTCGGTGCGGCTTCGTCGCGCGAAGCCTTCCAGACCAAGGTGTTCGGCCTGGTGCTGATCCTCGCCTTCGCCTTCTTCAAGTTCGGCTGGGCCTACCGGCTGTTCAACTACTGCTCGATCCTGATCGGGGCCGTGCCGATCCCGCATGGAGCGGCCTCGCGCAACCCGATCAGCGAAACCGCGGTCTGGCGCGCGACGCGCATGAACGTGCTTGCCGGAAAGCACTTCAACTCCGGCCTGCGCGCCGTCTTTTTCTCGATCGGCTATCTCGGCTGGTTCGTCGACCCGGTCGTCTTCGTGATCTCGACGCTCGTGCTGCTGGCGGTGCTGGTGCGCCGCCAATTCTTCTCGGCCGCGCGCCAGGCGGTGCTCGGTCAGCCGCCCGGCGCCGGGAAAGGCTCATCGATCCGGCCAGACAGCCAGTAGGCGAAAAGCCCGATCCATTCGCGGATTGCCGTCGTAGTCGCCTGCAACGAATCGGCAGGGTTATCGCGGAACAGACCGATCCCCTCCTTGCCCGAGGTGCGGTAGTCTACCGGCCAGGGAAGCGTCGGAAAACCTGCCTTGTCGAACAGCGCCTTGGCGCGCGGCATATGGAAAGCCGAGGTCACCAGCAGCCAGATCTCGCCCGGCTTAGGTTCGACCAGCCGGCGGGAGAAGACGGCATTCTCATAGGTGTTGCGCGACTTGTTCTCGAGGAGCAGGCGCTCAGGCGCAACACCGAGCGCGCCGAGCAGGCGCGGCGCGGTGTCGGCATCGCCTTCGCCGTCAAGGAAAAGCTCGCCATTGCCGCCGGAGACGACCACTTTCGCCTGCGGGAAGCGCCTGGTGAGGATCGCCGTCTCCACCATGCGATCGCCGCCGCTGTTCAGCTCATAGCCGCCGCGCGCAAGGTTGATGGCGCCCTCGAAGCCGCCGCCAAGGACAACGATGCCGTCGACCCTCTCCGGCAGCGGCGGCTTGGGGAAGCGCTCTTCCAGCGGATTGAGCATCATCGCGCCCAGCGAGGTCCAAGCAGATAGCGCAAGGATCAGAAAGGCCAGCACGCTGCCGGTGGCAGCGAGCCGCCGACGACCGAAAAGCGCCGCCACCAGTCCGGCCAGCAGCAGGAAAATCGCCAGGTTGAGCGGCTGGATGAAGAACCAGAGGATCTTGGAAAGATAGTAGAACATCCCTCACCCCATTACAGCGCCGCGCGCCCTTTGGACGCGCAAAGGGCGCCATAACGCTTTGATTTTGCTCGTGATCCTTTCGAAAATCGATTCCGACCTTCGGGATCACGAGCTAGATGAGGGACGACGCTACCACCACTTTTCCGGCTGAAATTTGCCCGCCGCCTGTTCGATGACATGGGCAGTCTGGAACAGCGTCTCCTCGTCGAACGGCCGGCCGATGAGCTGCAGGCCGAGCGGCAACCCCTTGCCGTCGAGGCCGGCGGGCACCGAGATGCCTGGCAGGCCGGCCATGTTCACTGTCACGGTGAAGATGTCGTTGAGGTACATTTTCACGGGATCGGAGTTCATGTCCTCGTCCGCAACGCCAAATGCGGCCGACGGCGTTGCCGGGGTCAGGATGACGTCGACGCCGGCGGCGAAGACGTTCTCGAAATCGCGCTTGATCAGCGTACGCACCTTCTGCGCCTGCAGGTAATAGGCGTCGTAATAGCCTGCCGACAGCACATAGGTGCCGATCATGATGCGGCGCTTGACCTCGCGGCCGAAGCCGGCGGCGCGCGTCTTCTCATACATGTCGACGATGTCCTTGCCGGGCACGCGCAACCCGTAGCGCACGCCGTCATAGCGCGCCAGGTTGGACGAGGCTTCGGCCGGCGCCACGATATAGTAGGCCGGCAGCGCGTATTTGGTGTGCGGCAGCGAGATGTCGACGATCTCGGCGCCGGCTTCCTTCAGCCAGGCAATGCCCTTCTGCCACAGCGCCTCGATGTCCTCAGGCATGCCCTCGACACGGTATTCCTTCGGAATGCCGACCTTCATGCCCTTGATCGGCTTGCCGATCACCGCTTCGTAATCCGGCACCGGCCGGTCGACCGAAGTCGTGTCCTTCGGGTCGGAGGAGGCCATCGACTTCAACAGGATGGCGGCGTCGCGCACGTCGCGCGCGATCGGACCGGCCTGGTCGAGCGAGGAAGCGAAGGCGACCACGCCCCAGCGCGAGCAGCGGCCATAGGTCGGCTTGATGCCGACCGTACCGGTGAAGGCGGCGGGCTGGCGGATCGAGCCGCCGGTGTCCGTCGCGGTGGCGCCGGCGCAGAGGAAGGCGGCAACGGCCGAAGCCGATCCGCCGGAGGAGCCGCCCGGCACCAACTGCGCATTGTCCAGCGTGCGCGCCGTCTTCGCGCCACCGGCCGAGACGAAGCCGCCGTCGCCCTGATGCGTCGTCGGCATCACCACCGTGTCGAGGCGCGAGCGCCGCCACGGGTTGATGACCGGGCCGTAATAGGAGGTCTCGTTGGAGGAGCCCATGGCGAACTCGTCCATGTTGAGCTTGCCGAGCATGACGGCGCCGTCGGCCCAGAGATTGCTGGTGACGGTCGATTCGTAGCGCGGCTGGAAACCGTCCAGCACATGGCTGCAGGCTTGGGTATGGATGCCTTCGGTTGCGAACAGGTCCTTGATGCCGAGCGGAATGCCTTCCAGAGCGCCGCCCTCGCCTTTGGCAAGCTTGGCGTCGGAGGCCTTGGCCATGTCGCGCGCCTTGTCGCCGGTCACCGCGACATAGGCATTGAGCACCGGGTTGGCGCGCTCGATCGCCGAGAGATAGGCTTCCGTGATCTCGGCAGCGGAAATCTCCTTGCCGCGCAGCTTGGCGCGGGCCTCGGAAATGGTGAGGTGTGTGAGGTCGCTCATCAGGCAAGGCTCTTTTCGTAAAACACCGACCACTCGGAGTCGGGATAATCCAGCACCGGGCCGCAACGCAAGAAACCGGCGCGCTCATAGACGGTCCAGGCGGCGGGGTGGCGGTCGCCGGTTTCGAGAACCAGTCGCTTCAGCCCTTCCTGCCGCGCCAGCGACTCGACCCGCGCGACGATTTGCGCGCCGATCTTCTGGCCACGATGCGAGGGCCGCGTGTACATGCGCTTGACCTCGCCGGTCGCGTTGTCATGGCGCTTCAGCGCGCCGCAGCCGACGGCAAGGCCGCCGTCGCGGGCGATGAACACGGTCGTGTCCTTGCCGGCCATCTGCTCGACGGTCAGGTGGTAGCAATGCTCCGGCGGCGTCAGTTCGAGCAGCGTGGCGTTGAGCTCCGCGACCAGCGCGCGCACGTCGTCCTGCAAGGGCGTCTCGACGGCGATCTCGACAGCCACGCCTTACTCCACGACTTTGGGGACGAGGAAGAAGTTTTCTTCGGTCGCCGGCGCGTTGGCGACGATGTCGGCTGCCTTGCTGCCGTCGGTGACGACGTCCTCCCGCTTCTTCATCTCCATCGGCGTCACCGAGGTCATCGGCTCGACGCCCGAGACGTCGACCTCGTTCAGTTGCTCGACGAAGCCCAGAATGGCGTTCAGTTCGCCGGTCATGCGTTCGGCATCCTCCTCGCTCACCGCAATACGGGCAAGGTGCGCGACGCGCTTCACGGTCTGAAGATCAACGGACATGTCTATCGCCTCGGGAAAACCAGTGCGGGCTATAGCGGCGCGACGCTTGCGGCGCAACATCGATCATGTGCCGGACCGATCAGCACGCGGTCGCCCGCTCGGCGCTTACTGAGGCAGTGCCACGCCTTCGCAATGATAGTAGCTGCCGCCGTTGCCGGCTTGCTCGCTATCCGCCGGTCGGACCGAGACGAGGTCGATCTGCTTTGGACTCAACTGGGTGACCGAAAGCACATCCGGGAAGACATAACCCGGTTCCTGGCAGATCGCGGTTACCGCCCAGCTTGTCGCGCCCTGTGCCTTGCTGATCTGAAGGAACTCGCAATTGTATTCGACCCCTTGCAAACCATCGGCCGACAATACGATGTTGCCGGCGTCGATCACGGTCTGCAGCGTGTCCTTCTTGGCCTGCGCGCAGAGCTCCTCCGATTGCAGGTAGACGCCCTCGATAAAATCGTCCGCCGCCGGCACGGGCGTCGCCGCGACCAGCATCGAAACACAAAGAGTCCGCCTCAAGGCCATGATTTTATTCCGGTATCCTGATGCAACGACCTAGATCGTAATTGCTCTGCCGATCTCGGGCAGCGCCACCTTGACCCCTGATCCTTCCATCCCGGCCACGAATTTGTCGGCGGTCTGGTCGATGATCGGGAACGTGCCGAAATGGCAGGGAACGACCGTATCGAAGCTGAAAAAGCGACGGCAGGCAAGGGCTGCCACCGCGCCGCCCATGGTGAAGCGGTCGCCGATGGGCACGATGCCGATCTTCGGTTCATGCAATTCGTTGATCAGCCCCATATCGGAGAAGATGTCGGTGTCGCCCATGTGGTAGAGCGTCTTGTCCTGAGGGAAATGCAGCACGAGCCCGCCCGGGTTGCCGAGATAGGTGTTGGTGCCGTCCTGGCCGCCGAACGAGGAAGAATGCAGCGCCTGGACGAAGGTGACGGTGAAGGGGCCGCAATCGACGGTGCCGCCGATATTGCCGGGATTGATCTTCTTGTCGCTGACGCCCTGGCCGACCAGATACATGCAGATCTCGAAATTCGCGGCCAGCATGGCGCCGCTTTTCTTCAGCACTTCGATCGCGCCGTTGACATGGTCGTTGTGGCCATGGGTCAAGAGAACATGCGTCACCCCTTCCGCGGGCCCTTCCCAGCCGCCCGTCCAGGACGGATTGCCGACCAGATAGGGGTCGATGAGGATGTTGGCGTCCTTTGTCTCGATGCGGAATGCCGAATGGCCATACCAGGTGAGTTTCATGAATGCGTTCCTCGATTTTCCCGTTATCAAAGGATAGAACGCCGACGGCAAATTGAAAGTCCAGCGGCCCGTCAAAAAGCCGCGCAGGGAAAGACCGGGGTGGGCTGTTGAGCATCATCAACATTGAGGAATTGCCGGCGCGGCTCGCCGGCGGCCGCACGCTCGCCGGCCTCGATCTCGGCGACAAGACGATCGGGGTCGCGGTGTCGGACCGTGGCCTGTCCTTTGCTCATCCGCGCCCGGTCATCCTGCGCAAGAAGTTTTCAGCTGATGCCGCCCAGTTGCTGGCTCAGCTCGAGAAGGACAATGTCGGCGCGATCGTGCTCGGCCTTCCCGTCAACATGGACGGGTCAGAGGGCCCGCGCGCGCAAAAGTCCCGCGCCTTTGCGCGCAACATGGCTGTTTTGTCCGACCTGCCCTTCGTGCTGTGGGACGAGCGGCTGTCGACGGTCGCAGCCGAACGGACGCTGATCGAGATGGATTTCTCGCGCAAGAAGCGCGCCGGCAAGATCGATTCGGCGGCGGCGGCCTTCATTCTGCAGGGAGCCCTGGACCGACTTCAGTCGCTCGGCCGAGCCGGTCTGGATTGACCGGACCTTCCCGGCGCCGCCTGACCCATTCGGCGATCTGGCGCCGGCGGCGAAACGCCACCAGTCCGGCAAGCAGAAAACTGTCGAAAACGCAGGCCCGCGCCACCATGCCCGGGATGATCGCCGGATCGATACCGAGCATCTGGCCGTAGAGCTGGAAGACCAGGTCGTGCAGCTGGCGGCTGAGCATCACATAGCCGAAATTCATGTCGTTGAGCGACAGGAAGAACCAGCCCCAGAACAGGACCAGCGGCGCCGCCCAGAATACGAACAAGGCGCGCATCAGCGGCGACCTCCGGGTCTGGTTTCCGGCCGGCTGGAGATGCGGGAAAGCAGCGAGCTGTGCGCCGCGCCCGTCGCCATGCGATGGGCGGTCAGGCGGGCGTCGGCCTCATGCAAGGTCATCGCGGCAAGCGTCGAACGCCGCTCGGCGAGCACCGCTACATAGGAGGCGAGCAGCGCCGTCATCTGGATGGCGACCACCATGAACAGCCCGTTGATGCCTTGCGCGGCGCCGCCGATCAGGATGACCGAAAGCAGGAACGAGGCCGAGATGAAGGCGATCCGCACCACTGCGTCGCCGGCATCCGGCCTTGTCGCGATGTTGAGCAGCGTTTCGACGAAAGCCCAGCAGAACAGCAGCGCCACAGTCAGCAGCGCGACCGAAAGCGGCGCCACGACGACGGGGTGTTCGAGCCCCGGGAAGCGGCTGCTTTGCACGGATACGCCAAGCACGCCGAGCGCCGACGCGATGCCGCGATTCCCATCCATGCAGATATAGGCCAGCAGGGCGAACACGACCGCCCAGTGCAAGGCCAGAAATGATGTCAACACGTGCCGCATGCGCTTCCTGCCTGGCGGAGCACGGGATGCTCATGGTTAACGCTTCCCTACTCCGGTCGTCAGAGTGGGCTCTGCGAAGGCTCCCCGCAATGGAAACCATTTGTTAAGGTTAACGGCCATCCACAGGCCGGCGACGGATCGCGGTTCAGGCCTGTTCAGGTCAGGGGCGGATAGAGCGTGTCGATGATCATGCGGGCGTCATGGCGCGAATCGAGCATGCCGTAAGTGGTGCGCCATTGACCGCCGAGCCTTGTTTCGACGAAGGCGTCGGCAATGCGCCCTGCCCCGAGCCTGCGCAACTCCGCCGCCGCCGCCGACAGCGCCAGCTGTTCGGTCAGCAGGCGCGCCGAACCTTGGTCGGTCGAAGCGACCTGCATGGCCGCCTTGAGCACACCTATAGTGCCCCGACCGCCTGCGCCGAGGTCGCGGTCGATGCCGGCCAGAACCTCCTCGAACAGGTCGGGCGCGCGGCCGAGCACGCGCAGCACGTCCAGCGCCATCACATTGCCCGAGCCTTCCCAGATCGCGTTGACCGGAGCCTCGCGATAATAACGGGCGAGCGGCGCTTCCTCCACGTAACCGTTGCCGCCGAGGCACTCCATGGCCTCGTACAGCAGCTGCGGCGCGATCTTGCAGACCCAGTATTTGACCACCGGCGTCATGGCGCGGGCAAAGGCAGCCTCGCCGCGATCGCTCGCCGCCTCGTCGAAGGAGCGCGCAAGGCGGAACGACAGCGCGGTCGCGGCGGCGACGTCGAGCGCCATGTCGGCCAGCACGCGCTGCATCAGCGGCTGGTCGATCAGATTGGTGCCGAACACTTGGCGATGACGCGCGTGGTGGACGGCTTCGGCTAGCCCCGCCCGCATGATCGCCGAAGACGCGACCGCGCAGTCGAGCCGGGTCAGCGTCACCATGTCCATGATCGTCTTGATGCCGGCGCCCGGCTCGCCGACCATCTCGCCGATGGCATTGACGAATTCCACTTCCGACGAGGCGTTCGAGCGGTTGCCGAGCTTGTCCTTCAGGCGCTGGAAGCGAAAACCGTTGCCGGACCCGTCACCCAGGATGCGCGGGACTAGAAAGCAGGAAAGCCCCTCCGACGCCTGGGCAAGCACCAGGAAGGCGTCGGACATCGGCGCCGACATGAACCACTTGTGGCCTGTGAGCCGATAGAAACCGCTGCCGATGCGCTCCGCCCTGGTGATGTTGGCGCGCACGTCGGTGCCGCCCTGCTTTTCGGTCATGCCCATGCCGAGCGTCAGCCCGGTCTTTTGCACCGGCGGCTTCTGGCTCTGGTCGTATTTGCGCGTGGTCACGCGCGGCGCCCATTCGCGGAACAGTTTTGGGCTCGCCATCAGCGCCGCCAGCGAAGCGCTGGTCATGGTGATGGGGCAGAGATGTCCGGTCTCCAGTTCGGCGGTCAGGTAGAAGCGCGCCGCCCTCACCTGGTGCCGGCGGCCGATCTCGGCGTCGCCGTTTTCCCAGACCGAGGAATGCAGGCCGCCGGCGATCGAGCGGCGCATCAAAGCGTGATAGGCCGGATGGAATTCGACCAGATCGATGCGGCGGCCCTGGCGGTCATGCGTCCTGAGCTTCGGCGTATCGGTGTTGGCGAGGCGGGCAAGCTCCTGCGCCTCCTGCGTCATGACGAACCGGCCGAGCCCGTCGAGATCCTTGCGCACCGGATCGGAAAAACGCTCGGCAAGCTGGATGAGCAACGGATCGCCCCGCCATGCGTTGCCGCCTGTCAGCGGCGGCGGCTGGTTGATCACGTCGTCGGTCACGCCCTGTCCTTCAATTGGCAGAAAAGCCCTTACTTGTCCGAAGGCCGCGGTCGCGAATCCGAAGCCATTTGCTGCGTTATAGCCCAAGCCACGCAACGAAAATACCGGGGAGAAAGCCCACGATCCAAAGCTGGCGCTTGCGGCCGGCCGGACCGCACCCTATAGCAGCGCCTTGAGATGACCGACGCTTCGTCCCTGCCGCTCTTTCCACACCGCCATCTTCTGGGCATCCGTGATCTTTCCCCCGCCGATATCGAGCTGTTGCTCGACCGGGCGGACCAGGCTGTAGCGATCTCGCGGCAGTCGGAAAAGAAGACTTCGACGCTGCGCGGCCGTACCCAGATCAACCTTTTCTACGAGGCCTCGACCCGCACGCAATCGTCCTTCGAGCTCGCGGGAAAAAGGCTCGGCGCCGACGTCATGAACATGTCGGTGGCAAGCTCTTCGGTGAAGAAGGGCGAGACGCTGATCGACACCGCCATGACGCTCAACGCCATGCGGCCGGACATTTTGATCATCCGACACCAGTCGGCGGGCGCGGCCGCCCTTCTGGCGCAAAAGGTCGGCTGCTCCGTGGTCAATGCCGGCGACGGCGCGCATGAGCATCCGACGCAGGCGCTGCTCGACGCGCTGACCATACGCCGCGCCAAGGGACCGCTGTCGAAGCTGATCGTGGCGATCTGCGGCGATATCCTGCATTCGCGCGTCGCCCGCTCCAACATCATGCTCTTGAACGCGCTCGGCGCGCAGGTGCGCGTCGTCGCGCCCTCGACGCTGCTGCCGTCAGGCATCGATAGGATGGGGGTGATCATCTCGCGCTCGATGGCCGAAGGCCTCAAGGATGCCGACGTGGTGATGATGCTGCGCCTGCAGCGCGAGCGCATGGAAGGCGCCTTCGTGCCTTCGATCCGCGAATATTTCCGCTATTTCGGCCTCGACGCCGAGAAGCTGAAAGCGGCGAAGGAGGATGCGCTGGTCATGCATCCGGGCCCGATGAACCGTGGCGTCGAGATCGCCTCGGAAATCGCCGACGGACCGCAAAGCGTCATCCAGGAACAGGTCGAGATGGGCGTCGCCGTGCGCATGGCGGTGATGGAAGCGCTGCTAGATCCTCGTCGCAACGATGAGGGCCGCAACCACGAGGAGCGCGGCGCATGAGCGCGACGGTCTTCAGCAAGGCCCATATCGTCGACCCTTCGCGCGGCGTCGATGAGATCGGCACAATCATCGTCGAGGGCCGCAAGATCGCCGCCGCCGGCAAGGCGGCGCTGAACCAGGGCGCTCCCGAAGGCGCTGTCGTCATTGATTGTGCCGGCAAGACGATCATTCCAGGCCTCGTCGATGCGCGCGTCTTTATCGGCGAACCTGGCGGCGAGCATCGCGAGACGATCGCTTCGGCAAGCGTCGCGGCGGCGGCCGGCGGCGTCACCTCCATCGTCATGATGCCCGACACCAATCCGGTGATCGACAATGTGGCGCTGGTCGAGTTCGTGCTGCGCACGGCAAGGGACACGGCGAGCGTCAACATTTTTCCGGCGGCGGCGGTCACCAAGGGTCTCGAAGGCCGCGAGATGACCGAGTTCGGCCTGCTGCGCGAAGCCGGCGCCGTCGCCTTCACCGATGGCCGCCACACGATCGCCAATGCGCTGGTGATGCGCCGGGCGCTGACCTATGCGCGCGACTTCGGCGGTGTGATCGCACATGAGACCCAGGACGCCGACCTCGCCTCGTCCGGCGTGATGAACGAAGGCCTCTATGCGAGCTGGCTCGGGCTTTCCGGTATTCCGCGCGAGGCCGAGCTCATCCCGCTGGAGCGCGACCTTGCCCTGGCGCGGCTGACGGGCGGCGCCTATCACGCCGCCAAGATCTCGACGGCGATGGCGGTTGGAGCGGTGAGCCGAGCAAAGACGGACGGCGCCAATGTCACCGCGGGCGTCGCCATCCACAATCTCTCGCTCAACGAGAACGATGTCGGCGAATATCGCACCTTCTTCCGGCTGACCCCGCCCTTGCGCGCCGAGGACGACCGGCTGGCGATGATCGAGGCGATCAAGGACGGCACCATCGACATCATCGTCTCCTCACACGATCCGCAGGATGTCGACACCAAGCGCCTGCCCTTCGCTGATGCCGCCGCCGGCGCGATCGGCCTGGAGACGCTCCTTGGCGCGGCGCTTAGGCTCTACCACAACGGCGACGTGCCGCTGCTGAGGCTGGTCGAGACGCTATCGACCGCGCCGGCAAGATTGTTCGGCCTGCCCGGCGGCACGCTGAAGCCGGGTGCGTCGGCCGATCTCGCCGTGGTCGACCTCGACGAGCCATGGATCGTCAGCGAGAGCGGCCTGCACTCGCGTTCCAAGAACACGTGCTTTGAGGGCGCGCGCCTGCAGGGCAAGGTCTTGCAAACCATGGTGGCGGGCCGCACAGTGTTTTCGGCCTGAGCATCATCCGACAAGCCGGGACGGTATCGCGATCCGGATACTGAAATAGGAAATGCGGGGGAAACAATGGGTTACGTGCTCGCGCTCATCTTCGGCTATCTGCTCGGATCGATCCCGTTCGGACTCTTGATCACCCGCGCGGCCGGTCTGGGCGACGTGCGCAATATCGGCTCCGGCAACATCGGCGCGACCAATGTTCTACGCACCGGCAACAAGGCGCTCGCCGCGGCGACGCTGCTGCTTGACGCGCTGAAGGGCACGGCGGCAGCGCTCATCGCCGGACATTTCTCGCCGGACTTCGGGCTTCTCGCCGGCTTCGCCGCCTTCCTTGGCCATCTCTTCCCGATCTGGCTCGGCTTCAGAGGCGGCAAGGGCGTCGCCACCTATCTCGGCGTTCTGCTCGGCCTTGCCTGGCAGGGCATGGTTGTCTTCGCCGTCGTCTGGCTCGCCATGGCCTTCCTGTTCCGTTACTCCTCCTTGGCGGCGCTAGTGGCTGCGGTCGTGGTGCCGATCGCGCTCTATTTCATCAGCACGCCGCAGATTGCCGGCCTCTTCGCTCTGATGAGCCTGATCGTCTTCATCAAGCATCGCGCCAACATTTCGCGGCTTCTCGCCGGCACCGAGGGTAAGATCGGGGCGAAGGGATGAGCGGGCCTGCCGCCGGCCCGCGCCTCAGCGACCGGCAGCGGCTGAGCTGGCTTCGGCTGATCCGCACGCCCAATGTCGGCCCGGCCTCTTTTCGCGAACTGATCAATCGCTTCGGCTCGGCCGAAGCCGCGCTCGAAATGCTGCCGGAACTGATGATCTCGGGTGGCGCCAACCGCATCGTCCGCATTCCCTCCATCGCCGAAGCCGAAACGGAGTTGGAAGCGGCCCGGCGCGCCGGCGCCCGCTTCGTCGGCATCGGCGAGGCCGACTACCCGTCCATGCTGAAGACCATGGACAACCCGCCGCCGCTGCTGGCGGTGAAAGGCGAAGGCGCGGTGTTCCTCTTGCCGGCCGTGGCGATCGTTGGCGCCCGCAATGCCTCGCTCGCCGGCATCAAGATGGCGCGCATGCTGGCGGCCGATCTCGGCCGCGACGGTTACGCCATCGTGTCGGGCCTCGCGCGCGGCATCGACACGGCGGCGCATCAGGGCAGTCTTTCGACCGGCACGGTCGGCGTGCTCGCCGGCGGGCTCGATGTCCCCTACCCGCCCGAAAACGCCGGACTGTGCGAGGAGATCGCCGAGCGCGGCGGCGCCATCGTGTCGGAAATGCCGTTCGGCTGGCAGCCGCGCGCGCAGGATTTTCCGCGTCGCAACCGCCTGGTCGCCGGGATGGCGATGGGGCTGGTGGTGGTCGAGGCGGCGCAACGCTCCGGCTCGCTGATCAGCGCCCGCCTCGCCAACGAGCTGGGCCGGCTGGTCTTCGCGGTGCCGGGCTCGCCGCTCGACCCGCGCGCCGCTGGCTGCAACGCCCTGCTCAAGGACGGCGCAACGCTGGTGACCGAAGCGACCGACATCCTGGGCGCGCTGGCGCCTCTTGCCGGCACTCGCCCGCCAAGGACCGCGCCGCTCGCCGAGGCACCCGACCTGTCGGCAATGCCGCCGCCCGGCGAGAACGAGCGCGCCGACGTGCTGGAAGCGCTCGGCCCCACACCGGTCGGCGTGGACGAGATCATTCGCCACACGGGGCTCAGTGCCGCGCAGATCGCGATGGTGCTGTTGGAGCTCGATCTTGCCGCGCGGCTCGAGCGCCATGCTGGCGGGAATGTGTCGCTGGTCCTGGGACGTTCCTGAAGCGCCCCTACCGGAACAGATATTTGGACACTTCCGGGTTGCCGCGACGCCACATCACGTTGTCCAGGAAATAGTGGTGCACGTTGATGAAGATCAGCACGATGAAGAAGAACAGCGAGGAACCGAGAACCTGCTTGTCGTAGGGGATCAAGGCCGTCAGCGCGAACGGGATCAGCCAGAAACCGAGATACCCAAGCGCACCGCCACCGACGATAAATCCCAGGACCCGAAGCCTGTAGAGAGGTCCGAGAACGGATAGAATCTTCGGTTCAGGATTTCTTGCCGCATCCGCGACGTCGCGTTCGACGTTGGTCTGGTAACGCCAGACCACCGCCAGGTATTGCAGCGAGTGGAGCGCCGGCACCACAAGCAACCAGAGCGGGTTTATCCTCGCAATCAGGATCCACAGATAGAGCGACGCGACATAGGCCACGATGCCGTTATACGGCAGCGCTCGGCCGTTTTTTCGCCAGCGGTTGACCAGCATCAAAACCGTGGCCGCCGTCGAGGCAACGGCCGCCAGCAGGGCAATGTTGGCGATCCAGGAAGGGGCCGCGAACGTGTAATATTCCAGGCCGTAATATTTTCCCTGAGTGACTGCCATGTTCGTCTGGAGCCATGCCAGGATCCACACGGCATAGCTGTTGACCAGCAGCACCTTCTTGTCCCGATCGCCGAAGAATTTGCGCTTCAGCACGGCGTCCACCATCAGCATGCCGTAGCCTTGCTTGACGTAGTGCCAGCCCACGAAGAAGAACATCGCGTTGGCCGCATATCCGAGCAGCCGCGTGTTCGCCGTTGCCGCCCCATACGCAAAGAATGCGCCCATGATCACAGGAACGACAATGCCCGCAAAAATATAGCGAAGCTGCAGGCTCCTGTCGTACCCGTTCCCGCTCACCTTGCGCCCGAAATTGCGGTAGAAAATCTGGTAGGAGTGGGCGAAGTGGGGATAGTTCACCAGGTAAGCCACGATGACCATCGTCGCGGCGACGGGGCCTTCATATTTGAGCGGCACCAACAGCAGAATCGGCAGGACCAGAAACGCGCCGCCGCCGAGCATGAGGAAGTCGGCGACCGGGCCGAAGAGATACTTGCCAGGTGGCGCCGCCGCCTTGGCGGCTGACGCATCTACCGAAAGGTCAAGTGCCATGGTCGAGCCTCCTTCGGGGGACCGACCTTAACCATCGGCCGCTCTGGTCACAAGGTTGGAACTGCTCCGAACCACAGCCGCGGCGATGGAGGACCGAGCCTCGCTAGCCGGCTTTTAGTGCTATCAGGATGGAAAAGGTCGCAATAGCCGACACAATCAGCGCCCATGTCACGGCGTTGCGAGAAGGGCGCCACCGCCGGCCACGCGCCGCGCGCTTCCGCCACTGCCCAGAACGAGTATCGTATCGCCAATTGTCCAAACCCGTCTCCGGGGAACGATCCAGTTGCGCGACGGCAGCCGGCCTACGACCTAGATTGGGGACTGCGCGCGTTTCGGCGACTGCAGTTCGCGCCCCATCTTCGCCGCCTGGAAGATGGTCATCAAAACCAGGATCGGCTCGCCGTCAGTCGGGTTGACCGTCAAGGCCACGCGGCCAAGCTCGTCGCTCATGACGCAGGTCCAGTCCTTGACCGCGATCACCTTCTTCTCGGACAATTTTATCCCCTCCCCTGGACGCCCACTTACCGGTGGCAGCCCGGAACCTCGAAATGCCTTTCATTTTGTATGATCAAGCAACCTAGTCGCGGCGGTTTCACGACGATGTTCGGAATTGGCGCGATCGATGCCATCCACGGTGATCGCGAACATCCCGTTCTCGATCCTGGCTATCCAGCCCTTTGCCTTCAGATACCAGAGATGAAACTCCAGATGTTCTCGCGGGCAGCCCGACAAGCGTTCGAGCTCTTCATCGCCAATGCCGGGATTGTTGACGTCTTGCCGGCGTTTTACATAGAGCAGCGACAGCAGTTTGGCCTGAATGACGATGTCCCGTTCAAGCCCTTTGGTGTTGCTCGCTTCCTCGCTCAGCTCGCGCCTAAGGCTCAAATGGTCTTTATACTGGATGTCGTATTGGGCGCGTTTGACCGGATCTTTGAGCGTATTATGGGCCTCTACGATTTCGCTGAAGCGTGACTCATTGCCGGTGTCCCGATTATCGGGATGATAACGCATGGCAAAATAACGAAATATCCGTTCAATCGTTTCCGAATTCGCGTTCGGACTGATTTCCAGAAGTTCGTAGTAATCAATGAACATAGTGGTGCTTTCACAGAATCGACATTGCGAACACCACTCCCCAACGGCAGCATCGCGCAACCGTTCTGCCCATGCAAGCGGGCTTCCCGCACCATCGTAAACAAGCACTCCGGATGGCCTTGCCGATCGCCGGCGACCATAATTCTCGTTGGATTTCTTCGACGGGAGAGCAGGTCCACACATTCCGTTTCCGGCGCCTAGTGCAGATCCGATGGGAAAAGCGCGTGATTTTGAGGGATGAGGGAAGGCAGACGCCCGTCCGTCCAAAACGATCGCGCCGAAGCACCGCCCCGGCCTCAGGCGCGCAAGTAGATAAGTTAAAGGCACCTTGGTGTGTTATATACATACGCTGCGCTCTCGGCGCGGATACGAGATCGATGGATCAGGAAACAGTTCTAGCCGCAGTCCTGTTAGCTGATGTCGTGGGCAGCACGCCGCTCTATGAGCGCATCGGCGACGATGCCGCTCTGCAGCAGATCTCGGATTGCCTGGACGCGATGCGCGATATCGTCGCCCGGCACGGCGGTGATTTCATTCACTCGAAGGGCGATGACGTGCTCAGCCTGTTCGAGAGTCCGGAGGGGGCGCTGAGGGCCGTCTGCCAAATCAGCAGCCAACTGACGAAAGGGCCGTTGAGCGCCCGGATCGGATTGCATTTCGGGGCGGTTATTCGCGCGCGGGGCGCGGTATTTGGCGACGTTGTCAATGTCACCGCAAGGCTGTCCACCACGGCCAACCCCGGGGAGGTGCTGATCAGCCAGAACTTCTTCGAAGCGCTTTCTGCGGGCAGCCGCAGTGCCTTGCGGCTTCTCGACAAAATGGCCTTCAAGGGGAAGCAGGAACTCTTCGATGTCTATACCCTGGGGAGCGACGATGGGAACCGCAGTACACACATCGCCAGCCGGGGCACCATTATCGACAGGCGCTCCGCCCCGCCGCGGCAGATCATTCTGGTCATCCGCTATGGAGATCAGTTGCGATCCTGCCGAAACAACGAATTCGTGACGATCGGCCGATCTCCGGAATGCGATATCGTTGTCCAGCGGCCCTGGGTCTCGCGACACCACGCGACCTTCACCATTTCAAATGGCAAGGCGCGGCTTATCGAGCGAAGCTCGTCGGGCACATTTGTGTCGATGGGGCCCGGCCATGAAGTATTCGTACGCCGCGAAGATATTCTCCTCTTCGGCTCCGGCGACATCTCGCCTGGAATGAGGTCGTCCCTTCGCGACGCCCAGGTTCTTCACTACGAAATTGTCTCAGGCTGACCCGGCCGGACGCGACAGCCGACCGGCGAAGGCATTTGGCTCGTCTCCTTCGTGCACTAGGATCTCGGCTATACCGATCTGGAACAGAAATCTTGGTGAGCGCGATGGGATTCGAACCCATGACCTACTGATTAAAAGTCAGTTGCTCTACCGGCTGAGCTACGCGCTCCCGCGGGCAGGAAACGCCGCCCTCGAAATTGCGCGGAACATAGGGAGAGTGCATCAACCGGTCAACCGGAAAAAGATGGCTTGCAGGCCGGGTTTTTCCACTGCCCCAGCGCCTGTTCGGACCGCGTTTGCGAAGCCTCGGCCTGGGAACCGAAAAGGTTTCTCATGGCAGGACCAGCGGCAGGACTGCAAAACAGCGGCCCGGTGCTTTTCCCGGAACAATTGCATATGCCGCCCGTTTTTCTTCCCACAGGCGACGGCAACCAACCTGCGAGGAGAAAGTCATGAACAGAATCACAACAGGCCTGCTGGCCAGTGTGCTATCGGTTTCGTTCGCCGCGGCGGAGATCGTGCCGGTCAACGCGCAGCCAACCTACACGCCGCTCGGCCAAGGTCTCTCATCGGACGTTCAGACCGTGCAATACCAGGATTGGCGCAGGCACCGCAGTTTCAATCGCAGTTTTTCCCGTGACCGGGTTTATTCGCGCAACGGTGACGTGTACTGGCGCGGCCATCGCGGCTATCGCGAATACCACCGCGGCTATCGCCGTCATGGCGACTTCTGGTTCCCGCTGGCTGCCTTCGCCACCGGCGCGCTGATCACCGGCGCGATCGTCAACAGCCAGAACCGAGTCTACCGCGGTGGCGATGCGCATGTGCAGTGGTGCTATGACCGTTACCGCTCCTATCGCGCCTCGGACAATACCTTCCAGCCCAACAGCGGCCCGCGTCGGCAGTGCGTTTCGCCTTACTGACCTGATCGGATCGCACACGGGAGACTGAAAGAGCCCGTGCCGGCAACGGCGCGGGCTTGTTATTGAGTGAGGTAATCAAAGTTCCGCTGGTGCTCTCGGGTCTCTACTAACCGGGAGGCGCAACACTTCGATTAGCTTGCCCAACTGACGCTCTTTAAGATCAGATAGAGGCCCACACCGTCATCGGGAGGAGAACGGTAGGCTCCGCAAGCGTTGCAGATACGAGTCACTGCAGAGGTCAATTCCCAACCGAGTGCATTCAGGTCATCGTCCTTCAGATAGTCCTGGGTTAGCTCGCCGATACGGTGCTGCTCCCCGAACGACCGAGCTAACTGTGCGTCGGTTACAAGTTCGAGAGGCCAATTCGAATTTGCCCAGGCCCAGAGCCAGTTGCCAGCTTTGGCACTAGTAGAGCCGGCGATCTGGATCTCCGAGGCGACCTTGACGACGCCTTCTTCTGAGAACAGAAGCTTTCCAGCCTTCAGGTCGTAGTCATAGCGGGACCAACTGCCGAGGTGAAAGTCATCCTGCAAGCGCTTGTTCTTCGCACGAAGCTGTTCAAAAGCCTCCTCGCGCCAGGCAACATACCAGTCCGGATTCATCCCCTACCCCACGCGATCTGCCCCCCACCTGCTTATCGCACGCTCAGCGTCCGGCGCACAGCGTCGCGCCATCCCGCCAGCTTCGCCGTGCGGGTGGCGGCATCCATGTCCGGCTTGAACCGCCGGTCGAGCGCCCAGGTCTTGGCGAATTCCTTCGCCTTCGGCCACACGCCGGCTTTCGATCCGGCAAGCCAGGCGGCGCCCAGCGCGGTCGTCTCCAGGATGGTCGGGCGGTCGACCGGCGCGTCGAGGATATCGGCCAGCCGCTGCATGGTCCAGTCCGAAGCCACCATGCCGCCGTCGACCCGAAGCACGGTCTTGGCGGAAGCGCCTTTCCAGTCCTTGCGCATGGCGTCGAGCAGGTCACGCGTCTGGAAGGCGACGGATTCGAGCGCGGCGCGCGCGAACTCCGCCGGGCCGGAATTGCGCGTCAGGCCGAAGATGGCGCCGCGCGCATCCGCATCCCAGTGCGGCGCGCCGAGCCCGACGAAGGCCGGCACCAGATAGACCTGCTGCGCTGGATCGGCGGTCGCAGCAAGCGCACCGCTCTGCTCGGCCTTGCCGATCACCTTGATGCCGTCACGCAGCCATTGCACGGCCGCGCCCGCAATGAAGATCGAGCCTTCCAGCGCGTAGGTGGTCTTGCCGTTCAGCCGGTAGGCGATGGTGGTCAAGAGCCGGTTCTTCGAGCGCACCAGGTCGGCGCCGGTGTTGAGTAGCGCGAAGCAGCCGGTGCCGTAGGTGGATTTCATCATGCCGGGCTCGAAACAGGCCTGGCCGATGGTCGCCGCATGCTGGTCGCCGGCGACGCCCAATATCCTCATCTCGGCGCCGAAAAGGCTCTTCTCGGTGACGCCGAAATCGTCGGCGCAATCCTTCACTTGCGGCAGGATCGCGGCCGGTATGTTCAGGGTGGACAGCAGCTCGTCGTCCCAGACGTTCTTCTCGATGTTGTAGATCAGCGTGCGCGAGGCGTTTGTCGCATCGGTGGCGTGCACCTTGCCACCGGTGAGCCGCCAGATCAGGAAACTGTCGATGGTGCCGGCGAGCAATTCACCCTTCTCGGCGCGCTTCCTCGCGCCCTTCACCTTGTCCAGCATCCAGGCGATCTTGGTGCCGGAGAAATAGGGATCGAGCAGCAGCCCGGTCTTGCGCGTGAACTTCTTCTCCAGCCCCTGCTTCCGGAGCTTCTGGCAGAGCGGCGCCGTCCGGCGGTCCTGCCACACGATCGCATTGTGGATCGGCTTGCTGGTCGCCTTGTCCCAGATGACGACCGTCTCGCGCTGGTTGGTAATGCCGATCGCGGCCACGTCCGATGCCGCCCGACCGGCGGCCTTCAGCGCCGCCTTCACAGTCGCGATCACGCTTGCCCAGATATCTTCCGGGTCATGTTCGACCCAGCCGGAAGCCGGATAATGTTGAGCGAATTCCTGCTGACCGGTGCCGGCTACCTTCATCTTGTCGTCGAACAGGATCGCCCTGGTTGAGGTCGTCCCCTGGTCGATGGCCAGCACAAAACCGCTCATTCCGCATCCCTCCACTTCTCATGCAACAGGGGAGACGGCAAAGCCGCCTCCCCTGCATTTCTTACGCGGACGAGCACGCCCACGTCATGCAGTTACTTCTGCCAGCTCTTCACCAGCTCGTCGTAGTTGATGGTGATCGGCTTTTCCTTCTCGTTCTCGATCTTGAGCTGAGGAGCGAGATTGCCCTTCTTGACCGCGTCGGCGTTCCAGTAGGCGAGGTCATGCTCTTCGGCCATCTTCGGGCCGATATCGCCCTGGACGCCCGACTTCTCGATGCGGCTCATGACCTTTTCCTGCTCGGCGCAGAGCGAGTCCATCGCTTCCTGCGCGGTCTTGGCGCCCGACGAGGCATCGCCGATCGCCTGCCACCAGAGCTGTGCCAGCTTCGGATAGTCAGGCACGTTGGTGCCGGTCGGAGACCACTGGACGCGAGCCGGCGAGCGGTAGAACTCGATCAGGCCGCCGAGCTTCGGAGCGCGCTCCGTGAAGCTCTTGTCGTGGATCGTGCTCTCGCGGATGAAGGTCAGGCCGACATGGCTTTTCTTCACGTCGACGGTCTTCGAGGTGACGAACTGCGCATAAAGCCAGGCGGCCTTCGCCCGGTCGGTCGGCGTCGACTTCATCAGCGTCCAGGAACCCACGTCCTGGTAGCCGAGCTTCATGCCGTCCTTCCAGTAGACGCCGTGCGGCGACGGCGCCATGCGCCATTTCGGCGTGCCGTCGTCGTTCAGCACCGCCTTGGCGCTGGCGTCGACCATCGAGGCGGTGAAGGCGGTGTACCAGAACATCTGCTGGGCAACCGCGCCCTGTGCAGGAACCGGGCCGGCTTCGGAGAAGGTCATGCCCTGAGCTTCCGCGGGAGCATAGGCCTTCAGCCAGTCGAGATACTTCTGGATCGAGTAGACCGCCGCCGGTCCATTCGTGTCGCCGCCGCGCGCGGTGCAGGAGCCGACGGGGCGCGAATTCTCGTCGACCTTGATGCCCCACTCGTCGACCGGCAGGCCGTTCGGAATGCCCTTGTCGCCATTGCCGGCCATGGACAGCCACGCGTCGGTGAACCGCCAGCCGAGCGACGGGTCCTTCTTGCCGTAGTCCATGTGGCCATAGACCTTCTTGCCGTCGATCTCGCGGCCGGTGAAGAACTCGGCGATGTCCTCATAAGCCGACCAGTTGACCGGCACGCCGAGGTCGTAGCCGTACTTGGCCTTGAAGTCGGCCTTGTTCTTCTCGTCGTTGAACCAGTCGTAGCGGAACCAGTAGAGGTTCGCGAATTGCTGGTCGGGCAGCTGGTAGAGCTTCTTGTCGGGCGCCGTCGTGAACGACGTGCCGATGAAGTCCTTCAGGTCGAGGTTCGGGTTGGTGACGTCCTTGCCGTCGCCCGCCATCCAGTCGGTCAGGTTGCGCACCTGCTGGTAGCGCCAATGCGTGCCGATGAGGTCGGAATCATTGACCCAGCCGTCATAGAGGTTCTGGCCGGTCTGCATCTGGGTCTGGATCTTCTCGACGACGTCGCCTTCCTGGATCGTGTCGTGCGTGACCTTGATGCCGGTGATGGCCGAGAAGGCAGGCGCCAGCACCTGCGATTCATAGGAATGGGTGGCGATGGTTTCCGACACGACCTTGATATCCATGCCGGCAAACGGCTTGGCGGCGTCGATGAACCACTGCATCTCCTTTTCCTGATCGGCGCGCGAAAGCGTCGACAGGTCGCCTATCTCCTTGTCGAGAAAGGCTTTTGCCTCATCCATTCCGGCATAGGCATGGCCCGCGCCCAGCAACAGGACAAGGGCGGTCGTCGATGTAAGAAATTGCCGTCGCATGTGTCTCCTCCAGTCTTAGGTTTCAAGTGTGATCCGGGACGGCCGCCAGCACGCGGCCGCTCCGGCTATTCCCCCTCTATACGTATCGGAACACGCCAATGGCGTAGACCACGGAGAGAGCGAGAGCCCACCACAGGTTGGGGCCAACGAGACCCAACCAAGCGAGATGGATGAAGGCGCTGCCGAGCAGCGAAAGGAAGAGGCGATCGCCGCGCGTCGTCTCGAAGCGCAGGGTGCCGACGCGCGGATTGCCGCCGGGCGAAGCGTATTCCCAAGCCGCCATACCGCAAAGCAGCAGCAGGATGGTTCCGAAGAAAGCCGCCGTCGGCCAGGTCCACGCCATCCAGGAGAGGTCGAGGTTCATGATCACACCCTCCCCAGGGCGAAGCCCTTGGCGATATAGTTGCGGACAAACCAGATGACGACCGCGCCGGGGATTAGCGTCAGCACGCCGGCGGCAGCAAGCAGTCCCCAGTCCATCCCCGCGGCCGAGACGGTGCGCGTCATCGTCGCGGCGATCGGCTTGGCGTCGGTCGTGGTCAGCGTGCGCGCGATCAAGAGTTCCACCCATGAGAACATGAAGCAGAAGAAGCAGGCGACGCCGATGCCGCTCGCGATCAGCGGCATGAAGATCCTCACGAAGAAGCGCGGGAAGGAATACCCGTCGATATAGGCGGTCTCGTCGATCTCCTTCGGCACGCCGGACATGAAGCCTTCCAGGATCCATACCGCCAGGGGCACGTTGAACAGACAGTGCGCCAGCGCCACGGCAATATGGGTGTCGATGAGACCGAAGGCCGAATAGAGCTGGAAGAATGGGAGCGCGAACACCGCCGGCGGCGCCATGCGGTTGGTCAGCAGCCAAAAGAACAGGTGCTTGTCCCCGAGGAAACGGTAGCGCGAAAAGGCGTAGGCCGCAGGCAGCGCCACCGCCACCGAGATTACCATGTTCATAACCACATAGGTGATCGAGTTGATGTAGCCCGAATACCAGGATGCATCGGTGAAGATGGTGCGGTAATTCGCGAGCGTCGGATTGTGCGGGAACAGCGTCAGCGACGACACGATCTCCGCATTGGTCTTGAAGCTCATATTGATGAGCCAGTAGATCGGTAAGAGCAGCACGACGATGTAGAGCGTCGGCACGATCCACCACCAGCGCGATTCCTCGCCGCGGCGGCGCATCAGCTTCGCCACCTCGTCCTGCGACAGCGTGCTGCCTACTTCGGTGACTGCCGTTTCGCTCACGCGTGTCGTCTCGTTGGCGCCCGTCATCTCAGCGCTCCGCGTCGTAGTTGGTCATCACGGTGTAGAACACCCACGACAACAACAGGATGATCAGGAAGTAGACCAGCGACATCGCCGCCGCCGGACCGAGGTCGAACTGGCCGAGCGCCGTCTTGACGAGGTCGATCGACAGGAATGTCGTCGAGTTGCCGGGGCCGCCGCCGGTGACGACGAAAGGTTCGGTATAGATCATGAAGCTGTCCATGAAGCGCAACAGCACGGCGATCAGAAGCACGCGCTGCATCTTCGGCAGCTGGATGTAGCGGAACACTGCCCAGCGCGACGCGCCGTCGATCTTGGCCGCCTGGTAGAAGGCGTCGGGAATGGAGACCAGGCCGGCATAGCAGAGCAGCACGACGAGGCTCGTCCAGTGCCAGACATCCATGATGATGACGGTGACCCAGGCATCGATCGGATCCTGCACATAGTTGTAGTCGATGCCGAGCGCGTTGACGTAGTAGCCGAGCAGGCCGATGTCATTGCGGCCGAAGACCTGCCAGATCGTGCCGACAACGTTCCACGGGATGAGCAGCGGCAGCGCCATCAGCACCAGGCAGACCGGCACGCCCCAGCCCTTTTTCGGCATGTTGAGCGCGATGAAGATGCCGAGCGGCACCTCGATCGCCAGGATGATGAAGGAGAAGATCAGGTTGCGCACCATCGCTTCCCAGAAGCGATCGGACGCAAGCAGTTCCTCGAACCACTCGGTGCCGGCCCAGAAGAAGACGTTGTTGCCGAACGTATCCTGCACCGAATAGTTGACGACCGTCATCAGCGGGATGACGGCCGAGAACGCCACCAGCACCAGCACCGGCAGGACAAGGAACCAGGCCCTGTTGTTCCAGGTCTTTTCCATCTAGGCCCCCATCTCGACGCGCCATGAATCGGCATAGATGTTGATGCCGGCCGGGTCGAAGCGGACTTTTGGTTCGGCCGGCACCTCGTCGTCCTCGCCGATGACGGCGGCGATCTCCCTGCCTTCCAGGCTGGCGCGGACCACCTTGTGGCGACCGACGTCCTCGACCTTGTTGATGGACACCGCCATGCCTTCACGGCCGAGCCGCACATATTCGGGACGGATGCCGAGCTCGACGGAACCGGCTTCGGCCTTTGGCGCGCCTGGCAGCTCGATGCGTTGCGCGCCGAGCATCGCAGTCCTGCCGTCGAGCGCGACCGGCAGCACGTTCATGCCCGGCGAGCCGATGAAATAGCCGACGAAGGTGTGGCGCGGCCGCTCGAACAGCTCGGCCGGCGTGCCGATCTGCACGATCTCGCCGTCATACATGACCACGACGCGATCGGCGAAAGTCAGCGCCTCGGTCTGGTCGTGCGTGACGTAGACCATGGTGTAGCCGAAGCGGCGGTGCAGCTGCTTGAGCTGCGAGCGCAGCACCCACTTCATATGCGGATCGATGACGGTGAGCGGCTCGTCGAACAGGATGGCGTTGACGTCCGAGCGCACCAGTCCGCGTCCGAGCGAGATTTTTTGCTTCTGGTCGGCGGTCAGCCGGCGCGCCTTCCGGTTGGCCATCGAGGCGAGATCGATCATGTCGAGAGTCTCGCGCACCTTACGGTCGACATCGGCTTCCGGCACGCGCCGGTTGCGCAGCGGGAAGGCCAGATTGTCGTAGACGGTCATGGTGTCGTAGATGACCGGGAACTGGAACACCTGGGCGATGTTGCGCTCCTGCGTCGACAGCCTGGTCACGTCCCGGCCGTTGAACAGAAGCTTCCCGTGCGAGGGGTGGAGCAGCCCCGAAATGATGTTGAGCAAGGTGGTCTTGCCGCAGCCCGAGGGTCCGAGCAGCGCATAGGCGCCGCCGTCCTCGAAAATATGGTGCACTTCCTTCAGCGCGAAATCCGAATCCTTCTTCGGGTTGGGCAGGTAGGAGTGGCGGATGTGGTTGACGTCGATGCGCGCCATCGCTTCCTCCTCAGGCTGCCAGCTTCGACGCCGTCACGGCGCGGCCGTTCTGGTCGAACACCATGATGTGGCGCGGGTCGATGAACACCTCGACCTCGTCGTCCGTCTCGAAGTCGAGGATGCCGTGCGCCAGCATGACCCAGCGCGCATCGGCGAAGTCGAGATGGACGAAGCTTTCCGAGCCGGTGATCTCGGTGATGGTGACCTTGGCCCGCACCGGCACGGCGCTGGCATTGGGACGATCGAGCGACAGATGATGCGGCTGGAAGCCGATCGTGTAGCTGGCGTCCGGAATGCCGAGCAGTTCCCGCGGCACCGGCAGCTTGACGCCGCCTTCGAGCAGGAAATCCGAGCCCTTCTTGGCCAGCACGATGGCGTTGAGCGGCGGGTCGGCGAAGGTCCTTGCCGTCACCAGGTCGACCGGCTTGCGGAACACTTCGACAGTCGGCCCGAATTGCGTGACGCGGCCTTCCGAGAGCGTCGCTGTGTTGCCACCAAGCAAAAGCGCCTCGTGCGGCTCGGTCGTGGCGTAGACGAAAATGGTGCCGGAGGCCGCAAATATCTTCGGCAGCTCGGCCCGCAACTCCTCGCGCAGCTTGTAATCGAGATTGGCGAGCGGCTCGTCGAGCAGGACCAGGCTGGCGTTCTTGACGATGGCGCGGGCAAGCGCCGTGCGCTGCTGCTGGCCGCCCGACAGGTTGAGCGGCGTGCGGTCGAGATAGGGCGTGAGCTTCAGCAGCGCCGCCGCATTGCGCACTTCCTTGTCGATCTTTCCCTGCTCCACGCCGGCAACCCGAAGCGGCGAGGCGATATTCTCGTAGACGGTCATCGCCGGATAGTTGATGAATTGTTGGTAGACCATCGCGACGTTGCGCTTCTGCACCGGCTGTCCGGTGACGTCCTTGCCGTCGAACCAGACCGAGCCGGAGGTTGGCGCATCGAGGCCGGCCATCAGCCGCATCAGGCTGGTCTTGCCTGAAAGCGTCGGCCCGAGCAGGACGTTCAGCGAGCCGTGCTGAAGCGTCAGCGACACGTCGCGGATATGCTCTTGCGCGCCGACCGTCTTCGTCACGTTCCTCAGTTCCAGCATCACGCCTCCTTCCGAGCCTTGCACGTCATTGGGCGGCTGTCATTCCGCCGCCGCGACATGGCGTCGGCCACGCATGAATTCTTCCAGTGCCGCGGTCTGCTCGCGGCTGAAATGCAGGCCGCGCTTGGTCCTGCGCCACAACACATCCTCCGCGGTAACCGCCCATTCGTTCTCGACGAGGTAGCGCACCTCGGCCTCGTAAAGGTCGGCGCCGAAGTTGCGGCCGAGATCGGCATTCGACTTGGCCAACCCGAGCAGCTTCTCGGCGCGCGTGCCGTAGAGCCGGGTGAGCCGGCGCGCCAGCCGCTGGTCGAGGAAGGAATAGGCGCCCTTCAACCTGGCGACCTGCGCGTCGAAGCCGGTCGCCGGGAAATCGCCGCCGGGCAGCGGCGCATTGGCGGTCCACGGCTTGCCGCGCTTGCCGAGAAAACCCTCGATCTTCTCCAGCATTGATTCCGACAATCGGCGGAACGTCGTGATCTTGCCGCCGAATGAATTGAGCAAGGGGGCGGCACCCTCCCCGCCTTCGGCCTTCAGCACATAGTCGCGCGTCGCTTCCTGCGCCTTCGAGGCGCCGTCATCATAGAGCGGGCGCACCGCCGAGTAGGTCCAGACGATGTCCGAACGCTTGACGGCCTGAGCGAAATATTCGCTGGCTGCGGCGCACAGATAATCGATCTCGGCATCGCTGATCTTCACGTCATGCGGATCGCCGGGATAGTCGCGATCGGTGGTGCCGATCAGCGTGAATTCTTCCTCATAAGGAATGGCGAAGATGATGCGCCCGTCCTTGTTCTGGAAGAAATAGGCGCGCGGATCGTCGAACTTCTTCTTGATGACGATGTGGCTGCCCTGCACCAGCCGGACATTGTGCACGTCGTTCTGCCCGACCGCCTTTGCCAGCACCTGGTCGACCCAGGGCCCCGCAGCATTGACGAGAAGGCGGGCCCGGATTTCCTCGGTCTCGCCGGTCAACACATTCTGGATCTTGATCGTCCACAGCGCCCCGTCGCGGCGTGCGCTGACCACTTTGGTGCGGGTGCGTATGACGGCGCCGCGGTCAGCCGCGTCGCGGGCATTGAGCGCCACCAGGCGGGCATCGTTGACCCAGCCGTCGGAATATTCGAACGCCTTGCGGAACAGCGGTTTCAGCGGCTTGCCGGCCGGATCGCTGGCCATGTCCAGCGTCTTCGTCGCCGGCAACAGCTTGCGCCCGCCGATATGGTCGTAGAGGAACAGGCCAAGCCTGATCAGCCAGGCCGGGCGCAGGCCCTTGGCATAGGGCAGCACGAAACGCATCGGCCAGATGATGTGCGGCGCGTTCTTCCACAGAATTTCGCGCTCCATCAACGCTTCGCGCACCAACCGGAATTCATAGAATTCGAGATAGCGCAGACCGCCATGGATCAGCTTGGTCGAACCGGAGGACGTGCCGCTGGCCAGATCGTTCATCTCGGCCAGGAAAACCGAAAATCCGCGGCCAACGGCATCGCGGGCGATGCCGCAGCCATTGATGCCGCCGCCTATGACGAAGATGTCATGGATCGGTGATGCGTTCACAGGTTTCCTCCGCGATTTCGCATTGCACCATTTTTGTGTTTCGCGAAACCGTGACGGATTATTTCGAACTAAGAACGAATGTCAAACGAAATATCACAGGCGCGTGAGACTGCCGTGAAACGACGTTATTCGAGCGCCGTCTCGATCAAACGAACCTCTGTTTCCTCACAGATCCTGCGCACCGACGGGATGTCGCAACGGTCGGTGATGAAGGTGTTGACCTGCGACAGATGGCCGATGCGGACTGGCGCCGTGCGCTCGAATTTGGTCTGGTCGGAGACGAGAATCACATGGCGCGCATTGGCGATGATGGCCTGCGCCACCTTCACTTCGCGAAAATCGAAGTCGAGCAGCGCACCGTCATGGTCGATGGCCGAGGCGCCGATGACGGCGTAGTCGACCTTGAACTGGCGGATGAAATCGACGGCGGCCTCGCCGACGACACCGCCGTCGGAGCCACGCACCACGCCGCCGGCGATCACCACTTCGATCGAAGGATAGATGCGCATCCTATTGGCAACATTGATGTTATTGGTGATGACCATAAGTCCGCTGTGGTCGAGAAGCGCCTTTGAAACGGCTTCCGTCGTGGTGCCGATATTGATGAATAGCGAGGCGTTGTCGGGGATCAGCCTGGCCGCGGCGCGCCCGATCGCCTCTTTCTCGTCTGCGGCGATCTTGCGTCGCGCCTCATATTCCATGTTCTCGATGCCAGAGGGAAACAGCGCCCCGCCATGGATGCGCGTCAGCAGGCGCTGGTCGCAGAGATCGTTGAGGTCCTTGCGGATGGTCTGCGGCGTCACGCTGAAATGCGTCGCCAGGTCTTCGACCAGCACACGGCCGTGATCCTTCGCCATCTGGATGATCTCGGCATGGCGTGGCGAAAGAAACATCCGGCATCCTCCCGTTTTCGTTTTTTCCGTCTATATCGGAAAACGAAAGCTATGAAAAGGTAGAAGCCGGCTAATGAAATCCATATGATCGCAAAGGCAAACCGGTTCGCAATGGCCCCATTGCCTCACGCAAGATGTCGCGCGATCTCGGTGACGACATCGAAAGCCATATCAACGTCTGCTGCCGTCGACTCGAACTGCCCCGCCTGGAAGCGGATCGCGACCCGCCCGTCGACGCGGGTCTGGGTCAGGTAGATGCGGCCGTCCGTGTTGATGGCGTCGACCAGCCGCAGATTGTGCTCGTCCGCGTCGGCGCCCGGCGCTGCACGATGGCGAAACGAAAACAGCGACAGCATGGGTTCGGTGACGAGCTCGAAATCCGCCTCCTTGGCCAGGCGTTCGGCAAGGCCCTCGCTCCAGGCAACGTGGTTGCGGATCATCTTGCGCAGGCCCTCCAGCCCATGGGCGCGCAGCAGGAACCAGAGTTTCAGCGCCCGGAACCGCCGGCCGAGCGGCACCGACCATTCGGAATAATTGATGATGCCGTCATGGCCGCGGGTCTTGAGATAGTCCGGCTTGATCGCCAACGTGCGCACGAGATCTTCCGGCTGGCGGACGAACTGGATCGAGCAGTCGAACTGCGCGCCCAGCCACTTGTGCGGGTTGAAGACGATGGAATCGGCGCCCTCGACACCCGCCCAGAAGTGCCGGTATTCCGGGCAGATCATCGCCGATCCGGCCCAGGCCGCGTCGACATGCAGATAGAGGCCGTGCCGCTTCGCGACGGCGGCAGCGGCGGCGATGTCGTCGGTGCCGCCGGTGCTGGTGCCGCCGACGCAGGCGATGATGCCCGCGGGCAGCAGGCCGGCTTCTCGGTCCGCGACAATCGCCGCTTCAAGCGCCGCCGTGTCCATGGCGCGGAAGCGTCCGCTAACCGGGATGCGGACGAGGTTCTCCTCACCGATGCCCGAAACCCAGATCGCGCGATCGATCGAGGTGTGGACCTGGTCGGAAGAATAGACGCGCAGCTTCGCCTGTCCGGCGAGACCTTGTCTGTTGCCCTGCCAGTCCAGCGCCCGCTCGCGCATGGTGAGCACCGCGGCAAGCGTCGCCGACGACGCCGAATCCTGGATGACGCCGGAGAAGCCTTCGGGCAGGCCGAGCGCCTGGCGCATCCAGTCGACGATACGCATTTCGAGCTCGGTCGCCGCCGGCGAGGTCTGCCACAGCATGCATTGCGCCGCCATCGCCGAGACCAGATACTCGGCTACGACCGACACCGGCGCCGCGTTGGCTGGGAAATAGGCAAAGAAGCGCGGATGCTGCCAATGCGTCATGCCGGGAACGATCCTTTCTTCGAAATCGGCGAAGATCTTTTCCATCGGCTCGGCAGTTTCGGGCGGTGAAGCCTCGATGCTCCTGAAGATCTCACCCGGCGCTATCGCCGGCCGCACCGGCCGGTCGCGCAGGCTGGCCCGGTAATCGACACCCCAATCGGCGGCGCGCCTCGACCAGTCGCGGAATTCTTCGTTGTCCATGTTTCCTCCGGCAGCCGGCGGTCGCTGATCGATCGGCTGTTTCAATTTTGATTAACATGTTAAATAGAAGGAGGCAACCGCTGCATGGATGGAAGCCTACCCCGGGAAATCCGGCAGGCTGGCAAAAGCCGCCTTCAGCGCGTTCGACCAGCCGTCCGAAATGGTGCGGTAATACTGGTCGTCCTGACCGATCCTTTTCTTAAGGCCGACGTTGAAAGCGTCCTTCTCCAGGAAGAGCAGGTCGAGCGGCAGACCTACCGACAGGTTCGACTTCAGCGTCGAATCGAAGGAGACAAGTAGCAGTTTCACCGTCTCGGCCAGGCTCATCGCACGGTCATAGGCGCGGATGATGATCGGCTTGCCGTATTTTGTCTCACCGATCTGGAAGAACGGCGTGTCGTCGGTCGATTCGATGAAATTGCCTTCGGGATAGATCATGAACAGCCGGGGCGGGCTGCCCTTGATCTGGCCGCCAAGGATGAAGGAGGCGTTGAAATAGGAATCGGCCTTGTCGCCGGCGGGCGAGGATTGAGCGATGACCTCTTTCACTGTGTCGCCGACCAGCCGCACCGTCTGGTACATGGACGGCGTTTCGAGCAGCTTCTCGTGGCGGTCGCCGACCGCCTTGTTGCGCTCGTCGAGCAGGCTGACAACGGCCTGGGTCGTGGCGAGATTGCCCGCCGACATCAGCACGATGACGCGGTCTCCAGGTTCCTCCCAGGCATGCATCTTCTTGAAGGTCGAGATCGAATCCATGCCGGCATTGGTGCGCGTGTCCGACATGAACACGAGCCCGCGATCGATCTTGAGGCCGACGCAATAGGTCATGGTCGCTCTTCTGGTGAACCTTAGAGCAATTCCAGGAAAAGTGTGTGGCGGTTTTCCGTACGGAATTGCCTAAAGACGACAAATAGTTAGAGCAGTGCAGCGATTCCATCGAACGTTGAACTGCTCTAACGGCGATTACTGCTCGACCGTGACGGTGACTGCAAGCTTCTCCTCCGCTTGCCCCAGCAGTATCCCGGAAACCGGCGAGGCATCGCGATAATCGCGACCCGTCGCCACTCGCACATAACGTTCGTCGGGAGAGATACTGTTGGCAGGGTCAAAGGCAACCCAACCGAGACCCGCAACATGCGCTTCAGCCCAGGCATGGCTCGCCGCCTGCTCGACCGAAACGTCCATCATCAAATAGCCGCTGACGTAGCGCGCGGGAAAGCCCATCACGCGCGCCGCGGCGGCGAAGATATGGCTGTGGTCCTGGCAGACACCGGCTTTCAGCGTCAGCGCTTCTTCCGCCGGCGTCACCGCGCTGGTCGTGCCCGGCTTGTAGTCGACGCGCTCGCGGATCGTCATCATTAGCCTGTGCAGCCGCTCGATATCGGTCCCCTCGCCCACCGATGTGGCCAATTGGCGGATGCCGTCACCGGCAGTGGTGAGCTGTGTTTCCTGGGCGAACAGCCAGAGCGGCGCGAAACCATGGTGCGGGCCGGATACGCCGGCCGTGTCGCGCGTCGTCACTTCTCCCGCTGCCTCGACCGTGATGATGTTGTGGCCGCCTTCGGCGCTCACCAGTCGCGTGTCGTTGCCGAAATGGTCGGTGAAGCGCACTTCCTCCCGGGCGCCATCGATCTTGATCGCCCAGGACACAACCGTCTGTGTCGGTCCGCTCACCGGCAGAAGGCGCAGCCGCTGCAGCAGATATTGCACCGGTGCGTCGTAGCGATACTCGGTGCGGTGGGTGATCTTGAGCCGCATGGCGTCATTTTCCGTTTGCGAGCATGATCTTGTCCGAAAACCGGTTTCCACTTTTCGGGATCATGCTCAGTAGAACCGGTAGTCCTGGGCGATCTCGTCGCCCAGCCTGGTGTTGTCGCGGATGAATTCGGCCAGGAACTCGTGCAGGCCGTGGTCGAAAATATCCTTGATCGACCCCTTCTTCAGCATCGCCTGGGTCTTCTCGGCCGTGGCATGGCAGGCATGGCGCTCGCCATAGTCGTCAGCGAGGAACTTCAGGTGCTCGCCGAGGAAGCGGTAGCAGAAGGTGAGCGAGCGCGGCATACGCACATTGAGGATCAGATAGTCGGCGATGTTGGTCGGCTTGTAGTCGGCGTCATAGACCCAGCGATAGGAACGGTGCGCCGACACCGAGCGCAGAATCGATTCCCATTGATAATTGTCGAGCGTCGAACCGACCCAGGAGATCGACGGCAAGAGCACATAGTATTTCACATCGAGGATGCGGGCCGTGTTGTCGGCGCGCTCGACATAGGTGCCGAGCTGCGAGAAGTCGAAGATCTCGTTACGCAGCATGGTGCCGTAGAACGAGCCGCGGATCAGCGCCGTCTCTCGCTTGATGGCATCGAGCACCGTCGGCAGGTCGCGCTCGTCGATCGGCGTTGCCAGCATGCGCTTCAGCGACATCCAGGCCTCGTTGATGCTCTCCCAGGTCTCGCGGGTCAGCGCGGTGCGCACCATGCGCGCGTTGTTGCGCGCCGTCTCGATCGACGACATCGTGCTCGACGGATTGGACGTGTCGCGCAGCAGGAAATCCGAGACATTGCCGACCGTGTAATCCTGGTATTTTTGGCTGAAGGCAACGTCGGAGCCGGCGCTGAGCAGCACCGAGTTCCATTCCTCGGACGCGTTCTGGGTGCGCGTCAGCGCCATGCGCAGGCCGGCATCGACCAGGCGCGCCATGTTTTCGGCCCGCTCGATATAGCGGTTCATCCAGTAGAGACCGTTGGCGGTGCGGCCCAAAAGCATATCAGCTTGCTCCGGTGTCGAGCGAATAGCGAATAGCGAGTAGCGAGTAGCGGAAAAAGCACTTCATGACTTTTGTTGCAGGCTCCGGATCATCGAACGCAGCATTTTCCCGATTTCATCAGTTTGGCCGAGCAAGCTGGCGACCTCCGCTTCGACCATCAATCCTACCTCTCCGCACAGAATGAGATGTGTCTCCAATTCTTTCAGGGAACCCTGCGCCACGCGAAGAAATTGGATGAAAGCTCCTGTATTTTCTCGGCCATGACCTTCCGCGACATTCGCCGCGATGGAAGCCGCCGAGCGTCGTACCTGAGAGGTCATTCCGTATGCTTCGCTGTTAGGAAAAGCTTTCGTGGCCGAGTAGCAATCCACTGCCAGACGCAGGGCCGCCTTCCAAACAATTAGGTCTCTGTAAGAATTGATTGCCGTCGTATCCCCCTCTTCCCTATTCGCTATTCGCTATTCGCTATTCGCTATTCCCTACTCGCTCATCTCAATCATCCAGCACCCACGTATCCTTCGTCCCGCCGCCCTGCGAGGAATTGACCACCAGCGAGCCTTCCTTCAGGGCAACGCGCGTCAGGCCGCCCGGCACGAGTTGGATCCGGTCCGAGACCAGGACATAGGGCCTGAGATCGACGTGGCGCGGCGCCAGTCCCTTCTCGGTCAGGATCGGACAGGTCGACAGCGCAAGCGTCGGCTGGGCGATGTAGTTCGCCGGCTTTGCCTGCAGCTTCTTGGCGAACGCCTCACATTCCTTCTTGGTCGCCGCCGGGCCGACCAGCATGCCGTAACCGCCGGAGCCGTGCACTTCCTTGATCACGAGCTCGCCGATGTGCTCGAGCACATATTTCAGGCTGTCCGGCTCCGAACAGCGCCAGGTCGGGATGTTGCCGAGGATCGCCTTGCGGCCGGTGTAGAACTCGACGATCTCCGGCATGTAGGAATAGATCGCCTTGTCGTCGGCGATGCCGGTTCCCGGCGCGTTGGCGATGGTGATGTTGCCGGCGCGATAGACATCCATGATGCCCGGCACGCCGAGCGCCGAATCCGGCCGGAAGGTCAGCGGATCGAGGAAGGCGTCGTCGACGCGCCGGTAGAGCACGTCGATCTGCTTGTAGCCCTCTGTGGTGCGCATCGTGACATGGCCGTCGACCACGCGCAGGTCCTGCCCCTCGACCAGTTGCACCCCCATCTGGTCGGCGAGGAAGGCGTGCTCGAAATAGGCGGAGTTGTAGCTACCCGGCGTCAGCACGGCTATGGTCGGCGCGCCCTTGGCGCCTTGCGGCCGCACCGCCGCCAGCGACTGGCGCAAGAGCTGCGGATAATTCTCGACCGGCCGCACCTTGATCTGCTGGAACAGTTCCGGGAAGAGCTGCATCATCGTCTCGCGGTTCTCCAGCATGTAGGAGACGCCGGACGGCGTGCGGGCGTTGTCCTCGAGCACGTAGAATTCGTTCTCGCTGGTGCGGACGATGTCGACGCCGATGATGTGGGTGTAGACGCCCGCCGGCGGTCTTACCCCGATCATCTCGGGCAGGAAGGCTTCATTCTTTGCGATAAGATCCCTGGGAACGCGGCCGGCGCGCAGGATTTCCTGGCGGTGATAGATGTCGTCGAGGAAGGCGTTCAGCGCCTGCACGCGCTGCTCGATGCCCTGGGTGAGCCGGCGCCACTCCTGGCCGGAAATGATACGCGGGACGATGTCGAAAGGGATCAGCCGCTCGGAGGCTTCCTGCTCGCCATAGACGGCGAAAGTGATGCCGGTTTTGCGGAAGACGCGCTCGGCGTCCTGCATTTTCTGGGTGAGCCTGGCCGGGTCCTGTTCCTTCAGCCAGCGATCGTAAGCCTGATATGGTCTTCTTAATCCGGAGACTTCCGGAAGCATTTCGTCGAACGCTGCCAATCGCGTACTCCCCTCTGAAGCCATTTCACTGGCCTCGACTGAGAAAAGCAAGCGCAATCGGTGATTTGAGAGGCGGCGGCGGCCGCTCGATGCAATTTGCCTAAGATTAGGGCAGCGCGAGCGATGCCGGGTCAGGCTATGCCTCGCGGCCGGGCACTGCCGGGACGATCAAAACGCCCGGAAGGTGACGATGGTGAAGGTGTCCTTGATTCCGGGCAGAATCTGCACCCTCTCATTGACGAAGTGGCCGATGTCTTCCTCGTCATCGACATAGAATTTTGCGAGCAGGTCATAATTGCCGGCGGTCGAGTAGATTTCGGAGGCGATCTCGGCATCGGCGAGCGCGCTGGCGACCTCATAGGCTTTGCCCAGATCGCACTTTATCTGCACGAAAAATGCCTTCATTGCCGATCCTGTGAGCTTCTACGCGAATAAGCGGCCCTTGTGGCAGACTGGCGACGGGCTTTCAAGCATCAGGCTGCACGCGCCTTGGCGACCGCTTGCCGCAATCCCCCGACCGGCGTGCCGCGCCGGTACAGGCTGCCGCCAGCAACGAGCGTCGGAGTGCTCCACAGCCGAGGATCGGTCTGGCCCATCGGTGGCGCCAAGAATCTTCCAGCAGCGATGAAACCGTAGCGTGCCGACGCGCGTATGTTAGATTGCGTCAGCAAAGCGAATTCCGGGAGACAGGCCGTGCGCCGCTTATTGTTCGCATTAGCTCTCATTCCAATGCTCATCGCTTCGATCGCCTCCGCCGGCGACGCCGAGATCAAGGCGGCGCAGACGGTCATCGACAGCCAGCTCAAAGCTTTCCTCGCCGATGACGGCGCCACCGCCTACAGCTTCGCGGCACCGAACGTGAAGCGGATCTTCCCGACCGTCGACACCTTCATGAACATGGTGACCAACGGCTATGCGCCGGTGCGCAGGCCGCAGAGCTATTCCTTCGGCAGGGTCGAGCAGACCGGACCGGCCTCGATCATCCAGCAGGTGCTGATCGTCGGACCCGACGGCAAGGACTATGAGGCGGTCTATACGCTGGAGCAGCAGCCGGACGGCAGCTTCAAGATCACCGGCTGCAGCCTGCGCGCCTCGACCTCGGTCAGTACTTGACGCGGTCGATCAATACCGCGCCCTGCCGCCAGACATGTCAAACACCGCGCCGGTATTGAAGCTTGAGGCGTCGGAACAGAGCCAGAGAACCAGCGCCGCGACCTCCTCCACCGCTCCGAGCCTTTTCAGCGGGCTGGCGCCGACCATGTCGCTGACGACCTCGTTTCCGAGACGCCGGATAAGATCGGTGTCGATCGGACCCGGCGCGACGCAGTTGACGCGGATGTCGGTGTCGCAGACCTCACGCGATAGGGCCTTGGTGAAGGCGATGATGCCCGCGCTCGCCGCCGAATAGACCGCAAGGTTCGGCAAACCTTCCTTGCCGGCGAGCGACCCCATATTGACGATGCGGCCGTTGCCGGCCTTGCGCATGACCGGCAGGACCTGATGCGTGACCTCGAAGGTGCCGATGACATTCACACCAACGATGCGCTGCCACTCGGCCGGATCGAAAGCCTCGAAGCCAAGGTAGGGACCAAGATAGCCCGCATTGTTGACGAGAATGTCGACCCGCCCCGTCCTGGCGACGACCTCGCCAAGGGCAGTGCTTATGTCCTGCGCCTTGGTAACGTCGACGGTCTGGCTGCGGATTCCGTCGGCAGGCGCAGGGTCAGCGTCCCATATCCAGACGTCTGCACCCGACCGGGCCAACAGCGTGGCGACGCCCCTGCCAATGCCCCTTGAGCCGCCGGTCACGATCGCCGTCTTGCCGGCAAAGTCGTATGTTACGTTCATGCTGATCCCCAGGGCACCAAGTCTGCTCCCGGGAGCGGCCGCCCGTCAATTGCGGGGACGGAGCGGCTAGATGGCCGGAATATCGCCTCTCGCCCAGCCTTCCGAAATCTCGGCCGCGCGCGTCTCGAAGGCTTTGGCCTCGATCGCGGCGCGGATGTCCTGCATCAGCTTCTGGTAGTAGGACAGGTTGTTCCAGGTGAGCAGCATCGCCCCCAGCGACTCCTGCGAGCGCACCAGATGGTGCAGATAGGCGCGGGAATAGTCGCGGGCGGCCGGGCAGTCGCTCTCCTCGTCCAGCGGGCGCGGATCATCGGCATGGCGGGCGTTGCGCAGGTTGATCTTGCCGCGGCGCGTGTAGGCGAGGCCATGGCGGCCGGCGCGCGTCGGCATCACGCAGTCGAACATGTCGATGCCGCGCGCCACCGATTTCAAGATGTCGTCGGGCGTGCCGACGCCCATCAGATAGCGCGGCCTGTTGGCCGGCAGTTCCGGGCAGGTTATCTCCAGCATCTCCAGCATCACGGCCTGCGGCTCGCC
The DNA here is from genome assembly GCF_040545255.1 of Mesorhizobium shonense. Classification (NCBI taxonomy): domain Bacteria; kingdom Pseudomonadati; phylum Pseudomonadota; class Alphaproteobacteria; order Hyphomicrobiales; family Phyllobacteriaceae; genus Mesorhizobium; species Mesorhizobium shonense. The sequence goes on along the minus strand of NZ_JBEPLM010000003.1, from coordinate 21,736 downwards.
GACCGCCAGCCCGCCGACGGCATAGCCCTTGAGGTCCATCGCCTTCAGCGCCTGCGCCGAGCGCACGCGCATGACCGCGCTGTCGCCGCCCTGCACGATGCCGAACATGGCCTTGCCCGGCTGGTCGCCGAACGCCGTCTTGCAGCGCTCGGCCCAGCGCAGCGACAGTTCCATGGCGCGCTCGATCTCCGTCGGCTTGGCCGGAAGCGCCGTGCATTCGTCGAGCTGCATCTGGATGTCGGAATCGAGCAGCCCCTGGATCTCGATCGACCGCTCCGGCGACATCTCGTAAGGCGCGCCGTCGATATGCGAGCGGAAGGTGACGCCCTTTTCGCTGAGTTTTCTCAGCTTCGACAGCGACATGACCTGGAAGCCGCCGCTGTCGGTCAGGATCGGGTGCGGCCAGCGCGCGAACTCATGCAGGCCGCCGAGCTTCGCCACGCGCTCCGCGCCTGGCCTGAGCATCAGGTGATAGGTGTTGCCGAGGATGATGTCGGCGCCGACGCCGCGCACCTGGTCCATATACATGGCCTTGACGGTGCCGCCGGTGCCGACCGGCATGAAGGCCGGCGTGCGGATCTCGCCGCGCGGCATGCTTATTACGCCGCGCCGCGCCTTGCCGTCGATGGCGATGAGCTTGAAGGAGAAAGTCTCAGCCATCGAATTCCTTGTCATGCACCGGCGCGCCGGGTGCCTGTTGGTCGAGCGACTGCCTGTAGCGGATGCAGCCGCGCATGAATTTCGGCCAGGGCGGCACGGCGATCGCCGGCTCGGTCTTTTCCGGCAGCAGGTCCCAAAGACCCGGATGATGCCAGCACAGATCATGGCCGGTCGCGTCGCGGTGCGCGCGGATGCCGGCGCGCAGCTTCTTCACTTCCGCGATCAAAGCGTCGCGGTCCATCGTGTCGAGATCATCGTCCATCGTTCGTCTCCGCTCGGAAAAGCAGGCTGGAGTCGCCGTAGGAGTAGAATCTGTAGCGGCTCTCGATGGCATGCGCATAGGCCGAACGCATCGTCTCCAGCCCGCTGAAGGCCGAGACCAGCATGAACAGCGTCGAGCGCGGCAGATGGAAATTGGTCATCAGCATGTCGGCCGTCCGGAAGCGGTAGCCGGGCGTGATGAAGATAGCGGTCGGTCCGGACCAGGCCTCGATCTTGCCGTCGTCGCGCACGGCACTTTCCAGGAGGCGCAGCGACGTCGTGCCGACGGCGACGACCCGCCCTCCCCGCGCCTTGGCCGCGTTGAGCGCATCCGCCGTCTCGGCTGTCACCGAGCCGGTTTCGGCATGCATCTTGTGGTCGGCGGTGTCGTCGGCCTTGACCGGCAGGAAGGTGCCGGCGCCGACATGCAGCGTGACGAAGCGGCGTTCGACACCCTTGGCGTCGAGCGCGGCAAACAGCTCCGGCGTGAAATGCAGTCCTGCGGTGGGCGCCGCGACCGCGCCTTCTTCCCTGGCATAGATGGTCTGGTAGTCGCTGCGGTCGCGCTCGTCATCGTCGCGCTTCGAGGCGATGTAGGGCGGCAGCGGAATGTGGCCGACGGCGTGCATCGCCTCGTCGAGGAATGGGCCGGAAAGATCGAAGCCGAGCAGCGCTTCGCCGGCCTCGCCCTTCTCGATCACCGTCGCATCGAGCTGCCCGAGGAAGCAGGAATTCTGGTCATGGCCGAAATGGATGCGGTCGCCCACGGCTATGCGCTTGCCCGGCCGCATGAAAGCCAGCCAGCGGTCGGGCGCCACCCGCATGTGCAGCGTCGCCTCGACCTGCGCCATCGCCTCGCCGCGCCTGCGGATGCCTTTCAACTGCGCCGGAATGACCTTGGTGTCGTTGAACACCAGCACGTCGCCTTCTCTCAGCAGCGACGGCAGATCGCGCACCGTTCGATCCTCCAGGCCTTCGCCCGGTCTGACGATCAGCATCCTGGCGCTGTCGCGCGGCTCTGCCGGACGCAGCGCGATGCGCTCCTCCGGCAAGTCGAAGTCGAACAGGTCGACGCGCATCAGAACAGCCGGATGAGCAGCGCTCCGACGAGCAGCAACACGGCCCCGGCGACGCGGCCAAGCGAGATCTCGCGCACCGCGACACCGAGGAAGCCGGCGCGGTCGACCAGCATGCCGGCGATCAGCTGGCCGGCGACCAGGAAGGCCATCAGCGCGGCCGCGCCGATGCGCGGCGTGAGGATGGTGGAGAGCGTGACATAGAAGCCGCCGAGCATGCCGCCGGCAATGAACAGCCACGGCGCCGGCGCCTTCCAGTCGAGCGAGATGCCCTGCAGCCTGACCACCGCGACCGCGATGATGCCGAGCACGATGGCGCCCGACAGGAAGGAAAAGGCTGCGGCCGCGACCGGAAGGCCGAGACCGCGTGCCAGTTGCGAATTGATCGGCGCCTGGATGGCGATGAAAGCGCCGGACAGGATGCCAAGCAGGGACCAGACAGCGCCCATCGTTGTCATTCTGCCTTACTTGACGTCGGCCGCGACCTTCAGCGACACGATCTTGTCGGGATCCTGCACCGGTTCGCCGCGCTTGATCTTGTCGACATTCTCCATGCCTTCGATGACCTGGCCCCAGACCGTGTATTGGCGGTTGAGGAAGGCGGCGTCGTCGAAGCAGATGAAGAATTGCGAATTCGCCGAGTTCGGGTTCTGCGCACGGGCCATCGAGCAGGTGCCGCGGCCATGGTTGGCATTGGAGAACTCGGCCTTGAGATCCGGCTTGTCGGAGCCGCCCATGCCCGCGCGGGAAGGCGCATAGGTGGGCTTGCTCGAATTGCCGAACTTGACGTCGCCGGTCTGCGCCATGAAGCCGTCGATGACGCGGTGGAAGACCACGCCGTCATAGGCGCCTTCCCGCGCCAGCTCCTTGATGCGGGCGACGTGACCGGGCGCCAGGTCGGGATACATTTCGATGACGACCTGGCCCTTGGTCGTTTCCATGATCAGCGCGTTCTCGCGGTCCTTGATCTCAGCCATGTCAGAAAATCCTTTTGAAAATTGAGGAAGTTATTTGCCGTCGGCGGCGATGCGAACCTTGATCATGCGATCGGGGTCCGTGACCGTGCCGTTGTCCGCCTCATCGCCCTTCTTGATCTTGTCGACCAGATCCATGCCGCTTTCGACCTTGCCGACGATCGTGTACTGGCCGTCCAGGTTCGGTGCCGGCGCGAACATGATGAAGAACTGCGAGTTGGCCGAATTCGGGTCCTGCGAGCGGGCCATGCCGATCACGCCGCGCGTGAACTGCTCGGTCTGCGAAAACTCGGCCGGCAGGTCGGGAAGCTCGGAGCCGCCGGTGCCGACGGCCTCTGGGTTGAAACCCTTCTTCATGTTGCCGAACTTGACGTCGCCGGTCTGCGCCATGAAGCCGTCGATGACGCGGTGGAAGGCGACATTGTCATAGGCGCCCTCGCGCACCAGTTTCTTGATCTGCGCGACATGCTTGGGCGCAAGGTCCGGGCGCAGCGCGATCGTCACGTCGCCGTCCTTCAGCGTGACGATCATGGTGTTTTCCTTGTCGGCGGCGAAGGCCGGAAAGGATGCCGCCAGAAGTCCGGCAAGCACGACAAGGAACGAAGCAAGCTTTTTCAGCTGCATGGGGATCTCCGGGAGGGTTACTTCGCGAATTTGGCGGTGAGCGCGCCAGCAACTGCCGCCGGCACGAATGGCCGGATATCGCCGCCCATCGACGCAATCTGGCGCACAAGTGTGGCGGTAATGGTGCGCACCGAGGGACTGGCCGGCAGGAAAACCGTCTGCAGCTCCGGCGCCATGGTCTCGTTCATACCGGCCATTTGCATCTCGTAGTCGAGGTCGGTGCCATCGCGCAGGCCGCGGATGATGATCGCGGCACCGTGCTTCCTGGCGGCGTCGATAACCAGGCCATCAAAGGCAACGACCTTGATGCGATCGCTGTCGCGGCCGAACTCCGCCTTGGTCGCGGTCTCGATCAGCTTCACGCGTTCCTCGAAGGAAAACAGCGGCGTCTTGCCGGGATGGATGCCGATTGCCGCGTAGACTGTGTCGGCCACCGCCAGCGACGCCTTCAAGACATCGAGATGGCCGTTGGTCAGCGGGTCGAAGGAGCCGGCGTAAAGGGCGGTGCGTTCGGTCATGGCAGGCTTCTAGCGAGCCTCTCGAACAAAGGCAAATCCCATTGATGTGCCCGCTCGTGAACCTTTTCACGGACGTGAACGACGGATGAATGCGACAATCACGAACACTTCACGCAGCGTTCACTAGGTTGCCGCTTCAGGAGATGAAACCAAAACCCCATCTTATCGTTGTGAGTGCAGGAGAACACGCAAATGCTCATCTACATGCTTGCCACTGCAATGACCATCGTGATGCTCATCGCAACCGCATTCGGCCTGCATCAGGAGGCAGCGCGAGTGCGCGTCAAGGCCAACACCAAGCGGCTCGACGGCTTCGTTGCCCGCAATGCTTACCGTCGCCACTGATTTCCAGCCATGATCGCACCGGCCCCAAGGGCCGGTGGCGTAGCCAAAGCCTATTGGGGATTGCTCTCGCCCGCATCCTCTGTGGTGCCAGCCTCACTCGAAGGCGCCTCTTCGGCTTCCTCGTCCGACTGCGGCTCCGAAATCCGCTCCACCGAAACCACCTTCTCGCCTTCGGCCGTGTTGAAGATGGTCACGCCCTTGGTGGCGCGGCTGGCGAAGCGTATGCCATTGACCGGCACGCGGATGACCGTGCCGCCGTCCGAAACCAGCATGATCTGATCGTCGTTGCCGACCGGGAAAGTCGCGACAAGGCGCCCGATCTCGGCCACTTTCGACACATCCGTGGCGCGGATGCCCTTGCCGCCGCGGCCCGTCAGGCGGAAATCGTAGGACGATGAACGCTTGCCGTAGCCGAATTCGGTCACCGTCAGCACGTATTGCTCATGCGCCTTGAGCTCTTCGTAACGGCTGTCGGAAAGCTCGGTTTCCTCGCCGATCTCCTCATTGGTCAGCGCGATCTCTTCCTCCTCGGCTGCACCACCCACGGCAAGCCGGCGTTCGGCGGCAGCGCGCTTGAGATAGGCGGCGCGCTCGGCGGGCGAAGCGTCGACATGCTCGATGATGGACATCGAGATCACGCGGTCGGTCTCGGCCATGGCGATACCGCGCACGCCGACGGAGTTGCGGCTCTGGAAGACGCGCACGTCGCCGACCGAGAAGCGGATGCACTGGCCGGAATTCGCGGTCAGCAGCACGTCGTCATTGTCGGTGCAGGTCTCGACGCCGAGGATCTCGTCGCCCTCTTCCTCCAGCTTCATCGCGATCTTGCCGTTGCGGTTGACCTGGACGAAGTCGGACAGCTTGTTGCGGCGCACCGTGCCGCGCGTGGTGGCGAACATCACGTCGAGTTCGCCCCAGCTCGTCTCGTCTTCGGGCAGCGGCATGATGGTGGTTATGCGTTCGCCCTGCTCGAGCGGCAGCATGTTGATCAGCGCCTTGCCGCGCGACTGCGGATTGCCGACCGGCAGCCGCCACACTTTTTCCTTGTAGACGATACCGCGCGAGGAGAAGAACAGCACCGGCGTGTGCGTGTTGGCGACGAACAGCCGGGTGACGAAATCCTCTTCCTTGGTCGACATGCCGGAGCGGCCCTTGCCGCCGCGGCGCTGCGCCCGGTAGAGCGAGAGGGGCACGCGCTTGATGTAGCCGGAATGGCTGACGGTGACGACCATGTCCTCGCGCTGGATCAGGTCCTCGTCTTCCATGTCCGCCCCGCCCTCGGCAAGCTCGGTGCGGCGTGGCGTGCCGAACTCGTCGCGGACGGCGATCAGCTCGTCCTTGACGATCTGCTGGATGCGCGCGCGGGAAGATAAAATATCAAGGTAATCAACGATTTCGGCGCCGATCTTGTTCAGCTCGTCGGCGATCTCGTCGCGGCCGAGCGCGGTCAGGCGCTGCAGGCGCAGATCGAGGATGGCGCGGGCCTGTTCCTCGGAGAGATTGTAGGTTCCGTCCTCGTTGATGCGGTGGCGCGGATCGTCGATCAGCTGGATCAGCGGAGCGACGTCGTGGGACGGCCAGCGCCGCTCCATCAACTGCTCGCGCGCCGTCTGCGGATCGGGCGCGGTGCGGATCAGCTTGATCACCTCGTCGATGTTGGCGACGGCAATGGCCAGACCGACGAGCACATGGGCGCGCTCGCGCGCCTTGCGCAGCAGATACTTCGTGCGCCGGCTGATCACCTCCTCGCGGAAGCCGACGAAGGCCTTCAGCATGTCGATCAGCGTCAGCACTTCCGGCTTGCCGCCGTTGAGCGCCACCATGTTGGCGCCGAACGAGGTCTGCAGCGGCGTGAAGCGGTAAAGCTGGTTGAGGATGACGTCGGCGACCGCCTCGCGCTTCAGCTCGATGACAACGCGGTAGCCCTGGCGATCGCTCTCGTCGCGAATGTCGGAGATGCCCTCGATGCGCTTCTCGCGCACCAGCTCGGCCATCTTCTCGATCATCGCCGCCTTGTTCACCTGATAGGGAATCTCGGTGACGATGATCGATTCACGGTCGTTGCCGCGCGCCTCGATATTGACGCGGCCGCGCATGACGATCGAGCCGCGGCCCGTCGAATAGGCGTTGTAGATGCCGGAACGGCCAAGCACGATGCCGCCGGTCGGGAAATCCGGACCAGGCACGATCTCCATCAGCGACGGCAGGTCGATGGCCGGGTTGTCGATGATGGCGATGGCGCCGTTGCAGACCTCGGCCAGATTGTGCGGCGGAATGTTGGTGGCCATGCCGACGGCGATGCCGCCCGAGCCGTTGACGAGAAGGTTTGGGAAGCGGGCCGGCAGCACGCGCGGCTCGCTGCCCGACGCGTCGTAAGTGTCCTGGAAATCGACGGTTTCCTTGTCGATGTCTTCCAGCAGCTCGTGCGCGACCTTGGTCAGACGCGACTCGGTGTAGCGCATCGCCGCCGGCGGATCGCCGTCGATCGAGCCGAAATTACCCTGACCGTCGATCAGCGGCACGCGCAGCGACCAGTCCTGCGCCATGCGCACCAGCGCGTCGTAGATCGAGGCGTCGCCATGCGGATGGTATTTACCCATCACGTCGGCGACCGGGCGCGCCGATTTCACATATTTGCGGTTCCAATGGTAGCCGCTCTCATGCGAGGCGTAGAGGATGCGGCGATGCACGGGCTTCAGGCCGTCGCGCACGTCAGGCAGCGCGCGGCTGACGATCACGCTCATGGCGTAATCGAGGTAGGAGCGCTGCATCTCCTCGATGATCGAAATCGGCTCGATGCCGGTGGGGCCGCCCTCCGGCCCGCGCGGTGTCTTCTGGTCGGTCAAATCAGGTCACAATCCTGTCGGGAATCACTCACCGCTTATATAGGAAGCCGGGCCGAAACTCCAATGGCGGCCGCACTTTTCCAGAGACAATTTCGGTGGCAATTTCAAATGGATACCGCTGATTGCGACGATTTGGCCAGAAGCCCTCCAGGGGCCGACGCCGTCAGCTCCCGCCGTTGGGCGACCTTTGCCTCACAGGCTCCGCCCAGCCGCCGAACCGGATGATTTCGCGCTCGACCGGCAGGCGCGATATGTTCCCGGCGTCTCTCCCATCTCGCGCTTGAACCGGCGGTTGAAGGTCGACAGATCGTTGAAACCGGCATCGAAAGCAATCGCCGAGATCGCCTCGTCCGACGCGCGCAGCCGCACCGCGGCCCGGTGCAGCCTGGTCCTCAACAGGAATTGGTAGGGCGTCATGCCGGCGACACGCCGGAACGTGCGCAGGAAATGATACGGGCTGGTCGCCGCGCTGTCGGCGATCTCGGTCAGCGACAGCGGCTGTTCGGCGTTGAGCTCGATCAGGCGCACCGCCTCGGCGACGCGTTTCTGGTCGCGGCGGCTGGGTGTCGGTGCGATGCCGGGAGAGCCGGTTGTAGCCGCGACCGCCGCGCCGGCAATGCGTAGTCCGAGCTCCTCGAACGCCTCGCCGTCGCCGGTTTCCCGGGCGGCCTCCGCCTGCGCCAGCAACGACGCCAGCGCCGGCAAGGGCGGCAGGCGTGGGCCGGCGAAGCCGAGCCGCTTTGCGCCAGGCACATCGGTGACGATGCGCTCCATATAGGCCGGGGTAAAATGAAAGGAGAGGCAGCGGTCGCCGGCGCCATGCTCATGCCCGCATTCGTAACAGGCGCCCGGATTGCCGAGCAGGATGGCGCCGGGCGCAAGCATCGCCGTGCCTTGGTTCGTCCGATAGCGGAACGTGCCCCTCGTCACGGCGGCGACGCAGAAACTGCGGTGCTCTTCCTCGAACAGTCTGTCGCCGGCAACGGCGGTGCAGATTACGTCGGACACCTGCCAGCCTCGACCCGACGCCAGGTTTTTCGCAGTCGTTGTCATCGAGTGAAAGATAGCAATTTTTCCCAAGCGCAGAACCCCGCCCTGCGCCTATTGCTCGCCCTCTCCTGACAAAAGAGGCAGCAGCCATGACCGATACTTTTGCCGAAGCCCTGCACCGCGATGCGCCCAATCCGGACCTCGCCGAAAAGCTGAACCTCTATGGGCGCTTCATCGGCGCCTGGACATTCGACGCCACGCGCATTCTCGAGGACGGCACCAAGCTGACGGGGCGCGGCGAGGTGCATTTCGGCTGGGTCCTGGAAGGCAAGGCAGTCCAGGACGTCTGGATCCTGCCCGCGCGCGATGCCGGCCCCTCGCCCTCGCTCGGACCATGGACCTTCTACGGCACGACGCTGCGTGTCTACGATCCCGGCGCGGACGCCTGGCACATCTTCTGGAGCGATCCACGCAACCAATACTACAGCCGGCAGCTCGGCCGCGCCGAGGGTGACACGATCGTCCAGATCGGCGCCGATGGCACAGGCTCCTCGGTACGCTGGAGCTTCTCGCGCATCACCGAGAACTCGTTCCGCTGGCTGGGCGAACGCTCGCATGACGGCGGCGCGACCTGGCGCATCGAGGTTGAGTTTTTGGCCCGCCGCGCAACTCCAACCTGAGCAATCAACCCATTGTAACCATGGAGAAAACAATGCTCGACCATGTCTCGATCGGCGTCCGCGATACCGACGCCTCGAAACGCTTCTACGACGCCGCGCTGCAACCGCTCGGCTATTCTTGCCTCAGCCAGTCCCCCGGTTCGCTCGGCTATGGCGCTGAAGCGGTTGAGCTCTGGGTCAATGAGGCCGCACGACCGGTCCCGGCCGACACCAGCTCCGGCCTGCACTTCTGCGTTGCCGCGCCGACACGCGCCAGCGTCGATGCGTTCCATGCGGCTGCGCTTCGCAAAGGCGGCAAGGACAATGGTCAGCCCGGCCTGCGTGCCGCCTACGGCGACAACTACTATGCTGCGTTCGTCATCGATCCCGATGGGTATCGCCTCGAGGCCTATTGCGGCAAAGCCGAATAGCCGGCTGATTTCCCCTCCGCCTGTTTCCAGCGCCCCGGCTTTGCTCTACCAATTGCAGGGCTTGGGCGTCGCCCGGCGGGAGGGGACCAGCGATGCCGAGCTTCGACAGCCTGTTCAATGCCTTCGTCACCATCCTGGTGACCATCGACCCGCCCGGGCTGGCGCCGCTTTTCCTCGCCGTCACGCGCGGCATGAACCGCGAGGAGCGCCAGCAGGTCTCGGTGCGCGCTTCGGTGATAGGCTTCCTGGTGATGGCGCTGTTCGCCGTGGCAGGTGCTTCGATCCTGTCGGTGTTCGGCATCACGCTGCCGGCTTTCCGTGTCGCCGGCGGCTTCCTGCTGTTCTTCATCGCCTTCGAAATGGTGTTCGAGCGCCGCCAGGACCGCAAGGAAAAGATCGGCGACGTCGCCATAACCAAGGACATGATTCACAACATCGCCGCCTTCCCGCTGGCGATCCCGCTGATCGCCGGCCCCGGCGCGATTTCGGCGACCGTGCTGCTATCGGGACATTTCGAGGGCTTTGGCGCTCAAGCCGCGCTGGTCGGCATCATCGCGATCTGCTTGGTCCTCACCTATCTGGTGTTCGTGCTGGCCGAGCGCATCGATCGCATCCTCGGCCAGACCGGCCGCTCAATTCTGACTAGGCTGCTCGGCGTCATCCTTGCGGCGCTTGCCGTCCAGTTCGTAGCTGACGGCGTCAGGGCGCTGATGGCCGCTTGAACAGTACCCCTACTGCCCTACTGCCCTACTGCCCTACTGCCCTACTGCGCCGCTGTGTCGACCACTTCAAAATCATGCGTGACGGTCGCGGTCTTGGCCATCATAGCGGTCGCCGAGCAGTATTTTTCGGCCGACAGATCGATCGCCCGTTTCACCTTGTCACGCGACAGCGCGCGGCCCTTGACGATAAAATGCATGTGGATGCGGGTGAAGACGCGCGGCTCGGTCTCGGCCCGATCGGCGTCGAGCTCGACCACGCAGTCCTCGACCGCCTCGCGGCCTTTCTCGAGGATGTGGACGACGTCATAGGCCGAGCAGCCGCCGGTGCCGATCAGCACCAGCTCCATCGGGCTAGGCCCCGGCGTCCGGCCGTCCGGTCCATGCGCCGTGCCCAGCACAACCTTGTGACCGCTGCCGGACTCGCCGACGAAGGTGCGTTCCTCGACCCACTTTACGCGTGCTTTCACTGTAGTCTTCCTTGTGAGGTTATGATCGCCCTACTGGCCGTACACGACGGCGTGCATGACGCGGCCTGGCAGCAGCGTGAAGATGCCGGCGCCGATCAGCGCGAACAGATAGAGCTTTATCATGGCGCCGCGATGCGCGGCCACCTTATGGGTGTGCGCATACCATACCGCCAGCGGCGCGGTGACGATCACCAGGATCGACAGGATATGGATCGGGCCGAATGGCCCGATCAGGCGTATCTGCCGGATCCAGAAGCTCGAGATGGCGACGACCAGCATCAGCCCCGCCCAGACATAGCCCAGCATGCGGTGGCGCGGCGTGCCTTTCGGCAGAGCCAATTGCGCTCCGCCTATCGCCAGCGCGGCAAAGGCGGCAAACGCATGCCACGGGATGGGAGGCGGCGCCGAAAGCAGAGGTCCGAGCGACATCGCCTCTCCTCAAATGCCGGTCACGCGGTTCTCAGAACGGAATCTCGTCATCCAGCTCGCGCGACGAGCCACCGCCGCCACCGCCCCTGGAACCGCCACCGCCGCCGCGGCTAAACCCTTCGTTCGGGCCGGACTGGCCGAAATCGGAGCCGCGGCTGTTGCCGCCGCCGGCATAGTTGCCGACCTGGCCGCCGCCTTCGCCGCGTGCGTCGAGCATCTGCAGTTCGCCGCGGAATTTCTGCAGCACGACCTCGGTCGTATAGCGGTCGTTGCCGGTCTGGTCCTGCCACTTGCGCGTCTGCAACTGGCCCTCGACATAGACCTTCATGCCCTTCTTCAGATACTGCTCGGCCACCTTGGCGATCTGGTCGTTGAAGATGACGACATTGTGCCACTCGGTCTTTTCCTTGCGCTCGCCCGAGTTCTTGTCGCGCCAGCTTTCCGACGTGGCGATGCGGATGTTGACGACCGGATCACCCGAATTCAGGCGGCGGATTTCAGGGTCCGCCCCGAGATTGCCGACCAGAATGACCTTGTTGACGCTACCCGCCATCGTACTTCTCCGCGCTCATCCGAAACAAATTTTAAGTCGCTCACCTTACAGCCTGTGGGTCGCCCATGCCCGCTAAGGCTGGCTTTTCCCACAAGGTTTTTTGTTCTCTTTTCGTTCTAGTCGCAACCGCCAGTTCTGTCAAGGAATGTCAGCAAAAGGTAGTATTCCTGCGCAGGAAACAAAGGGAGAAATCGGAATGAACATTGTTTCGCATGAGGATCAGCCGCGCGAAACGTGGCGGGCTGGGGTAGAAACCCGTATGCACATTGCCGCGGCCAATGGCGCGGCCGGGCTTTGCATATTTGAGCAGTGGGTCGAACCGGGCACCGGCGCGCCGACCCATGTGCACTCGGTCGAGGAAGTGCTGACGGTGATTGCCGGCGTAGCCGAAATGTGGATCGACGACCGACGGGCGGCGCTAACCGCCGGACAGTCGCTGATCATCCCGGCGCACCGCAGGCATGGCTTTCGCAACGTCGGCTCCGCCGCGCTTCACATCCATGCCGTGCTCGCATCGCCGATCTTCGAGGCAAGCTTCGACGGAGCCGCTGAGCCGGTGAGACGCTGGACATCCTAAAACCGCGCTTGCCAAACCAATAAGTATCGGCTTATGCTTTGATCATGATCGAAACAGAAATTTTCCGGGCGCTGGCCGATCCGACCCGGCGCGCCGTCTATGAGCGGCTGGCAGCCGGCGAGATGACGGTGTCGGACCTGCGCGCCGGCATGAGCGTGTCGCAGCCCGCCGTCTCGCAGCACCTCGCAGTGCTGCGCGGCGCCGGCCTCGTGGCGGAGCGGCGCGCCGGTCGCAACGCCTATTACCGCGCCGAGCCGCAAGGTCTCGATCCGCTGCTCGGCTGGATCGAGCGCTACCGCGCCTTCTGGCCAGAGCGCATCGAGAAACTGAAGACGGTTCTGAAGGAAATGGACCAATGACGAAATATCCGATGGTGACCGACGCGCCGCTCAGCTTCGAATGCGAGCTTCCCGATCCGCCGGAAAAAGTCTGGCGAGCGCTGACCGAGCCGGAACTGCTCGCCGCCTGGATGATGCCGAACGACATGAAGCCGGAAACCGGCAAGCGCTTCGCCTTTGCCGGACCGGATGCGCCGATCGAATGCGAGGTGCTAGACGCCAAGCCGGGCAGGCTGCTGCGCTATTCCTGGCGCGAGCGGCCAAGTGCTGGGGATGCCGAGCGGTTGCCGGCATTCGAAAGCGTCGTCACCTTCACGCTCGCGCGCACGCCCTCCGGCGGCACGCATCTCAGCATCGTCCATGACGGCTTCGTGCCGGCGGCGCAACCTGTCCTCGCCGTTGCAGGCGCAGGCTGCGGACTCTCGCTAAATGCACGCAAGAATCCAACCGCCGCCAATGCGCCATGCATGATGCTGCGCGCGGCTTGACCAACGACAATCCGAGGAGACTTGGCCATGAGCGCCTTTGCCAATCTGGTGCCGATGGTGATCGAGCAGTCGAGCCGCGGCGAACGCGCCTTCGACATTTTCTCGCGGCTGCTGCGCGAACGCATCGTCTTCATCAACGGCGAGATCAATGACGGCGTGTCGGCGCTGGTCTGCGCGCAGCTTCTGTCGCTGGAATCTGACCATCCCGACAAGGAGATATCGATCTACATCAACTCGCCGGGCGGCGTGGTGACCAGCGGCTTCGCCATCTACGACACGATGCAATACATCTCCTGCCCGGTGTCGACGGTCTGCATGGGTTTTGCGGCCTCGATGGGCTCCTTCCTCTTGATGGCTGGCTCGCCGGGCCGGCGCATCGCGCTGCCCAACACCAGGATCGTGCTGCACCAACCGCTCGGCGGCTTCCAGGGCCAGGCCTCCGACATCCAGCGCCATGCCGAGGACATCCTGCGCACCAAGCGTCATATGACGGAGCTCTACGCCAGGCATTGCGGCCGGAGCTACGAAGAGGTCGAGCGCACGCTCGACCGCGACTATTTCATGACCGCCGAGGAGGCCAAGGCCTGGGGCCTCGTCGACCATGTCTACGACACGCGCAAGAAGGCTGCCTGAGGGACGCGCGGCAATTTGATTGCCGCGCGTCTGGCTTCGCTTCCGGCGCGCCTCTATAGTCGGCGGATGATCTGTTCCTTCAAGAAACCGGCTATTGCCGCTGCCGCGCTCGCCAGCACCCTGATGGCCGGCGCAGCCTTCGCGAACGACAGCTCGGCGCAGAAGCTACCTGGCGTCAGCGGCGACTATCGGATCGCCAAGCCTGAGCCGGACGACGCGCAGCCCGCCGGCAGCAATGGTACGTTCAAGATCGGCGATACCGATGTCAGGATTTCCGGCAGCATCACCATCGATATGGCGACCGGCGGCATCAGGCCTCCCAATCATTGATCGGCGAGTTGACTGGCTGCGGGAATAAGCCTCCGTTCTGTCCACAAAATGTAAGCCCCGCCACTGCTTCCGCAGGTGGACGGGGCTTTCATGGATCTGAAACCCAACTTTAGCCGGGAGTGGACTGCCGGCGTTCTGTTTCGGATGCAACGCGGCGCTCGGCCGACGATCCGACTATGGTCTCTGATTGTACGAAATCGGCAGGTCACGGTTTGTCGGGTTGGCGCTCGCGCCTACCCTGGCACTTATGCCCGCCGCGGCTCCATCAACTCGTGGAGCCTCAAGGGACTGTCCGGTGGCGTCATGCTCCGCTCCTTCTGTCCGTTGCGACCATTGTCTTACGAAGCTCTAGTCGCAAACGCCTGCGGCGTCTCGCAGGCCACCTTGGGGTGGCGAGGCCATCGACAGACGGCCGGCTTCGCTGACGTCCCGACACTGCTCCCGTGAGTCGGCGGCGTCAACCGTTGAATAGCCGGTTACCGAAAAATGTGATTGCTTGGAGGTTACGTCCAGGTAAGTCCATACCGTCTGCCGATTGGCGGCTTGCGACCGCTGTTTCCACAGCGCTGCTCGCGATTGTTTCCACAACGCTTTGTCAGGAGCGTGTTCGGCCTTTGTTCTTTCCGCTTGCCCGCCCACGCGAAAGACGGTTAAACCCATAGTTGGCCGCTTCCGTCGAGATTGTGGCGTCTCTCGACGCGGCGGCCAAACTACCTACATAGAGGATGGCCGGGACAAACCCGCCAATCCAGCAAATTCCAGACCTGAGGCGGCGACCGGCGATGGCCGACCAAAAATACCTTTCCATTCGCGGGGCGCGCGAACACAATCTCAAGAACGTCGATCTAGACCTGCCGCGCGACAGCCTGATCGTCATGACTGGACTGTCGGGTTCCGGCAAGTCTTCGCTCGCCTTCGACACCATCTATGCCGAGGGCCAGCGTCGTTACGTCGAAAGCCTGTCGGCCTATGCCCGCCAGTTTCTGGAGATGATGCAGAAGCCGGACGTCGACCAGATCGACGGCCTGTCGCCCGCCATCTCGATCGAGCAGAAGACCACTTCGCGCAACCCGCGTTCGACGGTCGGCACCGTCACCGAAATCTACGACTACATGCGCCTTCTCTTCGCACGCGTCGGCATCCCCTATTCGCCGGCCACCGGCCTGCCGATCGAGAGCCAGACGGTCAGCCAGATGGTCGACCGTGTGCTGGCGCTGGACGAAGGCACGCGCCTCTATCTGCTGGCGCCCATCGTGCGCGGCCGCAAGGGCGAGTACCGCAAGGAACTGCTGGAGCTGCAGAAGAAGGGCTTCCAACGCGTCAAGGTCGACGGCGTCTTCTACGAGATCGCCGACGTGCCGGCGCTGGACAAGAAGTACAAGCACGACATCGACGTCGTCGTCGACCGCATCGTCGTGCGTGGCGATCTGGCGACCCGGCTTGCGGACTCGATGGAAACCGCACTGAAGCTCGCCGACGGACTTGCGGTGGCCGAATTCGCCGACAGGCCGCTCGACGCGAGTCAGACGGGCGAGGACTCGGTCAACAAGTCGAAGAACGAGACGCATGAGCGCATCATGTTCTCGGAGAAATTCGCCTGCCCGGTGTCCGGCTTCACCATCCCCGAGATCGAGCCCAGGCTGTTCTCCTTCAACAACCCGTTCGGCGCCTGCCCGACCTGCGATGGCCTCGGCAGCCAGCGCGCCATCGACGCCAACCTCGTGGTGCCGGACGAGAACGTCTCGCTGCGCGACGGCGCGATCAGCCCCTGGGCGAAATCGACCTCGCCCTACTACGCTCAAACTCTGGAAGCGCTCGGCAAGACCTATGGCTTCAAGCTCGGCGACAAGTTCAAGGACCTGAGCGCCGAGGCGAAGCAGGCCGTGCTGCACGGCACCGGCGAGCGTGAGATCACCTTCCAGTATGACGACGGCCTGCGCTCCTACAAGACCACCAAGACCTTCGAGGGTGTCATTCCCAATCTCGACCGGCGCTGGAAGGAAACGGAATCGGCCTGGATGCGCGAGGAGATCGAGCGCTTCATGTCGGCGACGCCCTGCCCCGCCTGCAACGGCTATCGGCTGAAGCCGGAAGCGCTCGCCGTGAAGATCGCCGGAAAGCACATCGGCGAGGTCACCGAGCTGTCGATCCGCAAGGCCGACCAGTGGTTCACCGACCTGCCGGCGCAACTCAACGAGAAGCAGAACGAGATCGCCGTCAGAGTGCTGAAGGAAATCCGCGAGCGGCTGCGCTTCCTGAACGATGTCGGCCTCGACTATCTGACGCTGTCGCGCAATTCCGGCACGCTGTCGGGCGGCGAGAGCCAGCGCATCCGGCTCGCCTCGCAGATCGGCTCCGGCCTCACCGGCGTGCTCTATGTTCTCGACGAGCCGTCGATCGGCCTGCACCAGCGCGACAATGCGCGCCTGCTCGATACGCTCAAGCACCTGCGCGACATCGGCAACACGGTGATCGTCGTCGAGCATGACGAGGACGCCATCCTGCATGCCGACTATGTCGTCGACATCGGCCCGGCCGCCGGCATCCACGGCGGTCAGATCATCGCGCAGGGCACGCCGCAGCAGATCATGGCCACACCCGCCTCGATCACCGGCAAATATCTGTCGGGCGAGCTGGAAGTGGCGACGCCGCAGCTGCGCCGCGAGGCGAAGAAGAGCCGGCGGATCAAGGTCGTCGGCGCGCGCGGCAACAATTTGAAGAATGTCACGGCGGAGATCCCGCTCGGCACCTTCACCTGCGTCACCGGCGTCTCCGGCGGCGGCAAGTCGACCTTCCTGATCGAGACGCTGTTCAAGGCGGCCTCGCGCCGCATCATGGGCTCGCGCGAGCATCCAGCCGAGCACGACCGCATCGAGGGCCTGGAATTCCTCGACAAGGTCATCGACATCGACCAGTCGCCGATCGGCCGCACGCCACGCTCCAACCCGGCCACCTATACCGGCGCCTTCACGCCGATCCGCGACTGGTTCGCGGGCCTCCCCGAGGCCAAGGCGCGCGGCTACCAGCCGGGCCGCTTCTCCTTCAACGTCAAGGGCGGCCGCTGCGAAGCCTGCCAGGGCGACGGCGTCATCAAGATCGAGATGCACTTCCTGCCCGATGTCTACGTCACCTGCGACGTCTGCCACGGCAAGCGCTACAACCGCGAGACGCTGGACGTGCTGTTCAAGGGCAAGTCGATCGCCGACGTGCTCGACATGACGGTCGAGGAAGGCGTCGACTTCTTCTCGGCGGTACCCGGCGTGCGCGACAAGCTGGTGACGCTGAATCAGGTCGGCCTTGGCTACATCCATATCGGCCAGCAGGCGACGACGCTGTCGGGCGGCGAGGCGCAGCGCATCAAGCTCGCCAAGGAACTGTCGCGTAAGGCGACCGGCAAGACGCTTTACATCCTCGACGAGCCGACCACCGGCCTGCATTTCCACGACGTCGCCAAGCTGCTCGAAGTGCTGCACGAGCTGGTCGACCAGGGCAACACTGTGGTGGTGATCGAGCACAATCTCGAGGTGATAAAAACCGCCGATTGGGTGCTCGATCTCGGCCCCGAAGGCGGCGACGGCGGCGGCGAGCTGGTCGCGTCGGGCACGCCGGAAGCGATCGTGCGCGAGAAGCGCAGCTACACTGGCCAGTTCCTGAAGGAGCTGCTGGAGCGGCGCCCCGGAGGCAAACGCGAAGCGGCGGAGTGATGGCGAACACCGGCCTCATCTCCGTCGAAAGTCGTTTCGGCGTGGCCGAAACCATCGACAGACTGGTCGAAACCGTCACCCGTGCGGGATTGCGTGTCTTCGCCAGGATCGACCATGCCGCCGGCGCGCATGAAATCGGTGCGCCGTTGCGTCCGACCGAACTGCTGATCTTCGGCCATCCCAAAGGCGGCACGCCGCTGATGCAGGATGAGCAGCTTGCCGGCATCGATCTGCCGGTGAAGGCGCTAGCCTGCGAGGATGCACAAGGCAAGGTCTGGTTGTCCTACAACGATGCGCATTGGCTGGCCGAACGGCATGGGCTTGGCGACGCCAGCCGCGATGCCGTTGCGGCCATTTCGGCGGGCATGGAAAAGGTCGTCGCGGCCGCTGCTGGAGTCAATCAATCATGAGGCTGGCCCACTCTGAAGATCTTGCCGCCATCGTTTCGCTGACCACGGCCGCCTATGCGCCCTACACGGCCCTGTTCGACGCGGCGCCGATCCCGGTGACCGAGGACTACGCGCCGCGCATCGAGCGCGGCGAAATCTGGCTGCTGGAAGAAGGCTCCGAACTCGCAGGGCTGATCGTGCTGGAACGGCATCCTGACCACGCCATGATCTTCAGCGTCGCCGTCGCGCCGGCCTTCCAGGGCAGGAAGCTCGGCATCAGGCTGCTGGACTTCGCCGACGAACAGGCCCGACTGTGGGGTTTGCCGGAGGTGCGGCTCTACACCAATTCGCGGATGGAGCGGAACATCGCACTCTATACGGCCTATGGCTATCGCGAGACCGGCCGACGGCCCAATCCGTACCGGCCGGGATGGACCGTGGTCGACATGGCCAAACCCATCGACAAAGCCGCCTGATCGCATTTCGAACCTGAGAGGATGACGATGACCAGCCAAGGAAAGATCCGCTCCGGCATGGGCGGCTGGACCTTCGAGCCGTGGGACACATCCTTCTATCCGGACAAGCTGTCGAAGGCGAAGCAACTCCATTATGCAAGCCGCCAGGTGCCGAGCATCGAAGTCAACGGCACCTACTATTCCAGCTTCAAGGAGCCAACCTTCGTCAAATGGGCAAGCGAGGCACCCGATGGCTTCGTCTATTCGCTGAAAGGCAACCGTTTCGTCACCAACCGCCGCGTGCTCGGCGAAGCCGGGGACTCGATGATGCGCTTCCTAGGCTCCGGTGTTGCCGCCCTCGGCGACAAGCTCGGGCCGATCCTGTGGCAATTCGCGCCGACGAAAAAATTCGACGCGGACGATTTCGAAGCGTTCCTCAAGCTGCTGCCCGAAAAGCAGGATGGCGTGCCGCTGCGCCATGCGCTGGAAGTCAGGCATGACAGCTTCATCGTGCCGGAATTTCCGGCATTGGCGCGCAAATACAACGCCGCGATCGTCTATGCCGACCACGCCAAATATCCGGCGATAGCCGACGTCACCGGCGATTTCGTCTATGCGCGGCTGCAGACCGGCAGCGACGACAATCCCGACTGCTACACGCCAAAGGGGCTCGATGAATGGGCGGCGCGGACAAAGACCTGGGCGGAAGGAAAGCAGCCGGCTGACCTGCCGCGCGCCGATCCCAAGACCGACGCGCCGGTCAAGCCGCGCGATGTGTTCGTCTACTTCATCACCGAGGGCAAGGTGCGCGCGCCTTTCGGAGCCATGTCGCTGATGAAGCGGGTGACAGCCTAGAGCCGGATGATTTCAGGTCGAACCGACCTGAAATATGAATCCGGCTCTAAATCAAAGAGATAGAGCATGATGTCGCCCGAAAACCGCTTCACACTTTTCGGCATCATGCTCTAGATGTGAACTGCGGACCTCTACCGGCTCTTTGTTCCAACGCCTGAGCTCTGCACGGCGCACCACGCGACGCTGGTCGGCGGTTGGCTTGTCGGAACCCGCCGGCCATCTTGACCGTTCTGCCTGAGTCGCCGACCGCGCGAGGTCGGCGCAAGGTTATCTCGCCAAAAGGTCGCTACGGCGAGGTTGCCGCCTCGCGAAATGCTCGCCAAATCCCGCAGCGCCGGAAAGGAGCGAGGAAAGATGACCGTCATCCTCGGTGCGTTGCTTACCGTCGCCGGCGTCGTGTACATGGCAGGCGCCGCTCTGAGGCGCGGACGACTGAGTGACCCAGCTCCCACAGCGCCGGATCGCCCGGCGCCGAACCTGGCAACACCGGGCCCGACACTGGAGCCGCGGCGGCGCGGACTCGGTTTCCTAGGCCTGTCGCAGAATTGGCCGGGTCTGCTGATGATGGCGGTCGGCATCATCCTGCTGTTGTCGATGGCGGTTCTCTGACGTTACGGAATTATGGCGTCCTCACCGCTGTCGTAACGTAATCGATACTTCCTTGCTGCATGAATGCACCTACGCCAGGTTGCAGAAGCCCGGCGCTGGCAAGGACGGTGCATGCTGCTCGACTACAACTCATTGCTGCTGGCCGTCGGCTTCTCCGCCGCCTGCCTCAGCCTGACCCTGTTCGGAACCTGGCTGACCGCCCGTTCCGACAAGTTCCTGCTGACATGGGCAATCAGCGTGCTGGTGGTGGTAGTCGAGGTCTTTGTCTATGACGCCTATATCGAAGCGCCCGGAACAGCCCTGGGCGTCCTGACCTTGGCGCTGTTGCTGCTTGGCTTCTCGGTGATGCTGGGCGCCGCCTACCAGTTCCGGACCGGCCACTCCCCGCTGCCGCGCATCGCGCTTGGCGCCGGCATCTCCTTCGCGCTGGCGCTGCCGCCCATGGCGCTCGGCTATGACGGGCTGGGCTTCATGCTCGAGAATTCGCTCGCCGCGCTGCTCCTGTTCGGCACGGCGCATGACTATTGGAAAGGCCGCGCGGAGGCGCCGGCGCAGCTTGTTGGCGTGGCGCTGCTCTACACGCTGACCGCCTCGTCCTTCGTGCTGTGCGCAGTCGTTTTGGCATGGGACGGCAAGCTGGTTCTTGGCCACGCTCCGAACAACTGGGCGGAGGATCTGAGCCTGGTCATCGTCATCGCCTCGATGACCGGCATCGGCGCGCTGTCGCTGGCGCTCAACCAGGGGCGGCTCGCGCGCCATCACAAGCGCGAGGCGGAGACCGATGCGCTGACCGGGCTGCTCAACCGCCGCGCCTTGTTCGACCTGCACGGCAAGCTGCCCGTCGGCGCCTTCATGGCGGTGGTGGTGTTCGACCTCGATGGCTTCAAGGCGATCAACGACCAGTACGGCCACGCCGCCGGCGACGAGGTGCTCAAGGTGTTCGCCGAAGAACTGTCCGGCAATCTGCGCCCGAACGATGTCGCTGCCCGCATGGGCGGCGAGGAATTCGCGCTGGTGCTGAAGCGCGCCTTGCCTGAGATGGTCGAGAGTACGGCCGAACGGATAAGGATGGCATTCGCCGCGCGGGCGATCGAAACCGAGACAGGCCGGTTAAGATGCACGGTGAGCGCCGGTTTCGCCTTCGGTAGCAACGAAGGCACGAGCTTCGACAA
The DNA here is from genome assembly GCF_040545255.1 of Mesorhizobium shonense. Taxonomy (NCBI): domain Bacteria; kingdom Pseudomonadati; phylum Pseudomonadota; class Alphaproteobacteria; order Hyphomicrobiales; family Phyllobacteriaceae; genus Mesorhizobium; species Mesorhizobium shonense. The sequence continues at coordinate 631 of NZ_JBEPLM010000003.1, read as the reverse complement.
GGTGCTCAGCGCCGCCGACAAGGCGCTTTACGCAGCCAAGCGCGGCGGGCGCAATCGCGTGCTCGACTTCCGCCGCTGCGCTTGAAGCTCTGAGCAATTCCAGGAAAAGTGTGAAACGGTTTTCCGTCCGGAATTGCGTCAAACTCTAGCGGCTAAAGCCGTCAATGGCGTCCGATCACTTCATTGTAGGTGTCGAGGTCGACGTAGAAGACCTTGGTTATCTCGCCGAGCAGATCGTCCTCGTCGTAGCCTTGCGACATAAGGATGTTGATCGCCGTCATGATATCGACCCGTTCGGTGAGGCGTCGTTTCTGATAGTCCTCGACAAAACGTTCCATCGCCTTTCCCCTGGCAAGTTCTTTGTTGGACGCATCGACCGACAATCACTGCAGAGAAAGCTAGGCAGGTTTGCTTGCGTGGAACTTGCCGGGCGCGCCCGCGCCCCTTCATTTTGCGACTGATACGGAAAGCGACCGACTCAGCAAGGCCAGGAAAAGACTAGCATGTGGTCTTTTATGCGCCAGCGCCATCCATCACTTCGTCATCAACTCTGAGGAATCATGGCGTCCCGGAGCCTGGCATTTAGGGTGACGACGATCTTTCGCATGACGGCGGCGATGGCCACCATAGG